>NZ_JBFABG010000002.1:0-745149 GCF_040640215.1 Actinosynnema sp. NPDC023587
GGTGGTCCTTGTTTTCCCGCGGGGTGACCTCCGTTGCGGGTGGGGGGGCCCCGCCCCGCGCGGGGGGTGCGCCCACCCCCCCACCACGCGCGGTTCGCTGGCGCGCGGGCCATACGGGGACGACACGACGCGGTGTGTGAGTGGTGAAAGTGCGCTTCGCGCACAGAACGGCCCGCCTGACCGGGTGGTCGGGCGGGCCGTCTGGTGACTTGACTCAGTCGTTGTCCCCGCCTGGCGTCGTCTTCGCCACCTGCATCAGGAACTCGATGTTGGTGCGGCTCTTGCGAAGGCGGTCCAGCAGGAGGTCGATCGCCTGCTGGCTGTCCAGGGCGTGCAGGACCCGGCGCAGCTTGTGCATGACCGCCAGCTCGTCCGGCGACAGGAGCAGGTCTTCCTTGCGGGTACCGGACGAGTCGACGTCCACCGCCGGGAAGGTGCGCTTGTCCGCGATCTTGCGGTCGAGCTTGAGCTCCGCGTTGCCGGTGCCCTTGAACTCCTCGAAGATCACGCTGTCGCCCGCCGAGCCCGTTTCCACGAGGGCCGTGGCGATGACGGTCAGGCTGCCGCCGCCTTCGATGTTGCGGGCCGCGCCGAGGAAGCGCTTCGGCGGGTACAGGGCCGTCGAGTCGACACCACCCGACAGGATTCGGCCGCTGGCCGGGGCCGCCAGGTTGTACGCGCGGCCCAGGCGGGTGATCGAGTCCAGCAGGACGACCACGTCGTGACCCATCTCGACCAGGCGCTTCGCCCGCTCGATGGCCAGCTCGGAGATCGTCGTGTGGTCCGACGGCGGCCGGTCGAAGGTCGAGGCGATGACCTCGCCCTTCACCGAGCGCTGCATGTCGGTGACCTCTTCGGGCCGCTCGTCCACCAGGACCACCATCAGGTGGCACTCCGGGTTGTTCTTCGTGATCGCGTTCGCGATCGACTGGAGGACCGACGTCTTGCCGGCCTTCGGCGGGGACACGACGAGCGCGCGCTGGCCCTTGCCGATCGGCATCACCAGGTCGATGACGCGGGTCGTCAGGATGTGCGGCTCGGTCTCCAGGCGCAGGCGCTCGTTCGGGTAGAGCGGCGTCAGCTTGGTGAAGTCGGGGCGGTTCTTCAACTCCTCCGGGTCCAACCCGTTGATCTTGTCCACGCGGACGAGCGGGTTGAACTTCTGGCGCTGCTGCTCGCCGTCGCGCGGCTGGCGGACGGCACCGATGAGCGCGTCGCCCCTGCGCAGGCCGTACTTGCGGACCAGCGACAGCGACACGTAGACGTCGTTCGGGCCCGCCAGGTAGCCGGACGTCCGGACGAACGCGTAGTTCTCCAGCACGTCCAGGATGCCCGCCACGGGGAGCAGGACGTCGTCGTCGCGCACCTCGGTGTCGGTGCTGGGGCCCGCGCCGTCACCACGGCCGCCCCGGCGGCGGCGATCGCGGAAGCGACGGCCGCGACGGCCGCCTTCCTCGTCGTCGCCGTCGTCCTGGATGTTCTGCACGTTCTGCCGGTCGCGGTCACCGCGATCGCGGTCCCGGTCCCGGTCCCGGTCCCGATCGCGGTCCCGGTTGCGGCCGTCACGACCTTCCCGGCCGTCCCGACCGTCCCGGCCCTCACGGCCGTCGCGGTTGCGGTTGCCGCGTTCGCTGCGGTCCCCGCGGTCGTTGCGCTCGCTGCGGTCGCCTCGGTCCTGGCGCTGTTCGCGCTGGTCACCTCGGTCCTGCTGGGAGCGCTCCTGCTGTTGCGGCTGGGCCGGCGGGGCGTCGGCGGTGGGGGTCGCGGCGGTCGGCTGGGCCGTGTCCGGGTTGCCCGACGGGCGGTTCGCGGACCGGCGGCGGCGGTTGCCCCGGCGGTTGCCCTCGTCGTCGGACTGCGCGGGGCGGTCCGACACGTCGAGCTGCTGCTGCGTCGGCTTCTCCACGGGCTTCTCGACCACGGGGGCGGGCGCGGCGGCGGCCGGCTTCTCGACCACGGGCTTCTCGGTGGCGGCTGCGGGGGCCGCCTTCTTCTCGGTCTTCGGCGGCGTCGCGGCACTGCCCCGACCGGAGGTGCCGCCCTGGCGCTCCTTGATGGCCGCGATGAGGTCACCCTTGCGGAGACCGGCGGTGCCGGAGATACCGAGCTGACCTGCGAGTTCACGAAGTTCGGCGAGCACCATGCCGGAGAGGCCCGCGCGCTTGCGCGGCGCGGCGCTGCCGTTCGAAGGGGTTGACAGAGCGTTCTCCTCGGCACCGGAACCGGCAGCGGCGTTGGGAGCAGCAGGAGCTTCGCTGCTCAGCACATCAGTGTTGCTCACACATGTCCTTCCTGACCGGACCGCGCCTCCTACGCGGACCAGCGGACCTGCCGTCCGACGGAATGCGGACCGGCAGTTCGCCTGCGTCTCGGAGGACCTCGTCCGCGTGAAGAACGCGCACAGATACGGAGTCCACCGGCACGAGACGTTCTCGGTCACACGGCGAGCGGGTGCCTTCCAGCGCCAACCCCGTCCATACGGCACAGGGCCAAGTCACTGGAGGAATGCGATCCGGAGCGAATGTCCGGGCACCACACCGGCGTCCGTGCGCGCGGTGACTGATGGCCCCGAGGGTAGACGCCGGTCCGGCCAGGTGCAACAACCGGGGCCCGGCGCGTCGCACCGCTCAACCGAGTGGCGCAACGCGCACTCCCGCGACGTCGACCGGGACGTGGTGCGGGGTGAACCCGTCCACGTCGACGTCCTCGGGGATCTTGCCGTCCTCGGGGAGCGCCAGCACGGTCGGCCCGGCACCGGACACCGCGGCGGCGACTCCGGCTTCCCGAAGTGCCCTGACCAGCGCGTACGTCCTCGGCCAGGCGGATTCCCGGTACGGCTCGTGCAGCCGGTCGTCCAGGGCGGTGAGGAGCAGCGACGGGTCGGCGGTGAGGGCGTGGACGGCCAGGGCCGACCGGCCGGCGGCGAAGGCGGCGTCCACGTGCGGCACGGTCGGGGGCAGCAGGCCCCGGGTGGTGCGGGTCGCGGATTCCTGGTCCGGGACCAGCACGACGGGGGCCAGCGCGGGGTGCGGGTCCAGGCGCACCGCGCGGTAGCGGTCCCCCTCGGTCCAGGCGACGGCCACGCCGCCGAACATCGCGGCGGCGGCGTTGTCGGCGTGGCCCTCGAACTCGGCGGCGAGTTGCAGCGCCGTCGCGTCCACCCCGTGGCCGGCCAGCGCGTACGCCGCCGCGATCCCCGCGACGACGGCCGCCGAGGACGAGCCCAGGCCGCGGGCGTGCGGGATCGCGTTCCGGCACCGGAGGTGCAGGCCGGGCACGTCGAGGGCGAGGCGGTCGGCGGCGGCGCGGAACGCGCGGACCACCAGGTGGGTCTCGTCGTCGGGCACGCCGGTGGAGCCCTGGCCGGTCACCTCGATGGCCAGGCCGGACTCCCTGAGGCGGAACTCGACCTCGTCGTGCAGGCCCAGGGCGAGGCCGAGCGCGTCGAAACCGGAGCCCAGGTTGGCCGTGGACGCCGGAACGGTGACCCGGACGCCGGTCACGTCAGCTCCAGCGCGGTGGCGACCGCGCCGGGGTCGACCGGGACCGGCTCGACCTCGGGCACGTCGCGCAGCGCCGTGTCCGGGTCCTTGAGGCCGTGGCCGGTGACCGTGCAGACGACCAGGGAGCCCTTCGGCAGGCGGCCGTCGGCGGCGGTCGCGAGCAGGCCCGCGACGCTGGTCGCGGACGCCGGCTCGACGAAGATGCCGTCGCGGGACGCGAGCAGCCGGTAGGCCTCCAGGATCTTCTCGTCGGTGACCGCCTCGAACAGCCCGCCGGACTCGTCCCTGGCGGTGACCGCGCCGGTCCAGGACGCCGGGCTGCCCACCCGGATGGCGGTGGCGATGGTCTCCGGGTTCGCGACCGGCTCGCCGAGCACGAGCGGCGCGGAGCCGGCCGCCTGGAAGCCGAACATGCGGGGCGTGCCGGCGATGACGCCGTCCGCCGCGTAGTCGGAGTAGCCGCGCCAGTAGGCGGTGATGTTGCCGGCGTTGCCGACCGGCAGGCAGTGCACGTCCGGCGCGCGGCCGAGCACGTCGCAGATCTCCCACGCGGCGGTCTTCTGGCCGATCAACCGGACCGGGTTCACCGAGTTGACCAGGGTGATCGGGTACTCGGCGGAGGTCTTGGCGGCCAGTTCGAGGCAGTCGTCGAAGTTGCCGTCGATCTGGAGGATGCGCGCGCCGTGCGAGACCGCCTGGGCGAGCTTGCCCAGGGCGATCTTGCCGCGCGGCACCAGCACGGCGGCGGTGAGCCCGGCCTTGGCCGCGTAGGCGGCGGCGGACGCCGAGGTGTTGCCGGTCGACGCGCAGATGACCGCCTTGATGCCGCTGGCCAGGGCGTGCGTCATGGCCACGGTCATGCCGCGGTCCTTGAACGAGCCGGTCGGGTTCGCGCCCTCGACCTTCACGTACACCTGGCAGCCGGTCACGTCGGACAGGTGGTCCGAGGCCACCAGCGGCGTGCCGCCCTCGTGCAGGGTGATGACCCTGGCCCCCGCCGGGAGCTGGATCCGGTCCGCGTAGGCGTGGATGATGCCCGGCCACCCCGGGCGCACGCCCGCTTGGATCGTCATGACTCTTCGCCTTCCACCCGCATCACGCTGACCACTTCCCGAACCACGGGCAGTCCGCCGATTTTGTCCACGGTCGACCGCAGTGCCGCGTCCGTCGCGGCGTGGGTGACGATCACCAGGCTGGCGTCGTCCACCCGTCCCTCCTGCCGGACCGCCGCGATGCTCACGTCGTGTTCCGCGAACACCGCCGCGACCTGCGACAGCACACCTGGCCGGTCGGCCACGTCGAGGCTGATGTGGTACTTCGTGGGCGTCTGGCCCATCGGCCGGACGGGCAGCGCGGCGTACGCCGACTCGCGCGGGCCGCGCCCGCTGACCACCCGGTTGCGGGCGACGGCGACGAGGTCGCCGAGCACCGCGCTGGCCGTCGGCGCGCCGCCCGCGCCCTTGCCGTAGAACATCATCTCGCCCGCCGCGTCGGCTTCCACGAACACCGCGTTGAACGCGCCGTTCACGCCCGCGAGCGGGTGGGACCGGGGGATCATCGCCGGGTGCACGCGGACCGAGATGCCCTCGGTCGCGTTCTCGGTCACCCGCTCGCAGATGGCGAGCAGCTTCACCGTCCGGCCCAGCCCCTTCGCGGCGGCGATGTCGGCGGCGCTGACCGAGGCGATGCCCTCGCGGTGCACGTCCGCCGCCGTCACCCGGCTGTGGAAGGCCAGCGACGCGAGGATCGCAGCCTTCGACGCGGCGTCGAACCCGTCGACGTCGGCGGTCGGGTCGGCCTCGGCGTACCCGAGGCGGGTGGCCTCCTCCAGCGTCTCGGAGTAGCCCGCCCCGGTGGAGTCCATCCCCGAGAGGATGAAGTTGGTGGTGCCGTTGACGATGCCCATCACCCGGGTGATGCGGTCGCCGGCCAGGGACTCGCGCAGCGGGCGCAGCAGCGGGATCGCGCCCGCCACCGCCGCCTCGAAGTACAGGTCCGCGCCGGAGGCGTCGGCGGCCTCGAACAGCTCGCCGGAGTGCTCGGCGAGCAGCGCCTTGTTGGCGGTCACGACGGACTTGCCCGCCTTGAGCGCCTTGAGCAGCCACGTCCGCGCGGGCTCGATCCCGCCCACGACCTCCACCACGACGTCCACGTCGGACTCGACGAGCGCGTCGACGTCGGTGGTGAGCAGCTCGGCGGGCACCTCGCGGTGCTTGTTCGGCTTGCGCACCGCGATGCCGGTCAGCTCCACGGGCGCGCCGACCCGCGCGGTCAGGTCCGCCGCCTGGTCGGTCAGCAGCCGGACCACCTCGGTGCCGACCGTGCCGCAGCCGAGCAACGCCACGGTGATCGGTTTACGGCCAGGCACGTCATACCTCCAGGCGAAACAGGTCTTCCTCGGTCTCCCGGCGCAGCAGCAACCGGGACTGGCCGTCCGCGACCGCGGCGAGCGCGGGGCGGGGCAGCCGGTTGTAGCCGCTGGCCATGGAGTAGCAGTAGGCACCGGTCGCGGCGACCGCGATCAGGTCGCCGGGCGCGAGGTCGTCGGGCAGCCAGCAGTCCCGCACGACCACGTCACCGGACTCGCAGTGCTTGCCGACGACCCGGCACAGCACGGCCTTCGAGTCCTCTTCGGCCTTGCGGGACACCAGCTTGCAGTCGTACACGGCGTCGTACAGGGCGGTGCGGATGTTGTCGCTCATGCCGCCGTCGACGCTCACGTACCGGCGGATCGCGCCGGCGTCGAGCTGGACGTCCTTGATGGTGCCGACCTCGTACACGGTGACCGTGCCGGGTCCGACGATCGCCCGGCCGGGCTCGACCGCGATCTTCGGCGCGGGCAGGCCGGCGTGCTCGGACTCCTTGGACACGATGGTGCGGAGCTGCCGGGCCAGCTCGGCGGGCGGCGGCGGGTCGTCGTCCGCCGTGTAGGCGATGCCGAGGCCGCCGCCGAGGTCGACGGTGGCCACGTGCTCCAGGACGCCCGCGCCGTGCTCGTCGCGCAGCTCCGCGAGCAGGCCGATCACCCGGCGGGCGGCGACCTCGAAGCCGCTGGCGTCGAAGATCTGCGAGCCGATGTGGCTGTGCAGGCCGATCAGCTCCAGGCCCTCGGCCTTGAGCACCCGGCGGGCCGCCTCGGCGGCGTCGCCGGAGGACAGCGAGAAGCCGAACTTCTGGTCTTCGTGCGCGGTCGCGATGAACTCGTGGGTGTGCGCCTCGACGCCGACGGTCACCCGGATCATCACCGGCTGCACGCGACCCCGGTCGCGGGCGACCTGGTCCAGCCGGGCGATCTCGTGGAACGAGTCGAGCACCACGGCACCGACGCCCGCTTCGACGGCGGTCGTCAGCTCGACGAGGGACTTGTTGTTGCCGTGCAGCGCGATCCGCTCCGGCGGGAAGTCCGCGCGCAGGGCGATCGCGAGCTCGCCGCCGCTGGCGACGTCGATGCTCAGGCCCTCCTCGGCGACCCACCGGGCCACCGCGACGGACAGGAACGCCTTGGACGCGTAGTGCACGCGCGTCGGGTCGCCGAACGCCTCGGCGTGCTCGCGGCAGCGGGACCGGAAGTCGCCCTCGTCCATCACGAACAGCGGGGTGCCGTACCGCTCGGCGAGCGCCCGCACGTCCACGCCGGCCAGCTCGACCGCGCCGGCGTCGGTGCGGGCGGCGTTGCGCGGCCACACGTTCGGGTGGAGCTGGTCGAGTTCGCCCGGGGTGACCGGGCGGTTGCCCGCCGTGTTCGACGGGATCAGGACGTCGGCGTGCCGGGGACCGGCCGGGTGGGCGCGCATCACATCCGCTCCGGGGCGGTCACGCCGAGCAGCCGCAGGCCGTTGGCGAACACGTGGCGGGCGGCGACGCAGAGTTGCAGGCGCGCGCCCTGGACGTCGGTCGGGTCGTCGTCGCCGCGCGGCAGCACTCGGCACTCCAGGGTGTCGTAGAAGCGGTGCAGAGCGCCCGCGAGCTCTTCCAGGTACCGGGCGACGCGGTGCGGTTCCCGCAGCTCGGCGGCCGTGGCCACGACGCGCGGGAACTCGCCGGCGGTGCGGATCAGGTCGCCCTCGCGGTCGTGCCGGAGCAGTTCGAACGAGTCGTTCGGCGTCATCCCGAGGTCGGCGGCGTTGCGCAGCACCGAGCAGATCCGCGCGTGCGCGTACTGGACGTAGAACACGGGGTTCTCGTTGCTGCGCTTGCGCAGCAGGTCCAGGTCGACGTCCAGGGACGAGTCGGCCGACGAGCGGGTCATCGCGTACCGGGCGGCGTCCACGCCGACCGCCTCCACCAGGTCCTGCATGGTGATCACGGTGCCCGCGCGCTTGCTCATCCGGACCGGCTTGCCGTCGCTGACCAGGTTCACGAGCTGGCCGATCAGCACCTCGACCGTCGCCGGGTCGTCGCCGACGGCCGCCGCGGCGGCCTTGAGCCGGCCGACGTAGCCGTGGTGGTCCGCGCCGAGCATGTAGATGCACAGGTCGAAGCCGCGCGCGCGCTTGTCCAGGAAGTACGCGATGTCGCCCGCGATGTAGGCCGGGTCGCCGTCGCTCTTGACGACCACCCGGTCCTTGTCGTCGCCGTACTCGGTGGACCGCAGCCACCACGCGCCGTCCTCGAAGTACAGGCCGCCGGACTCCTTGAGCTGGTCGATGGCCTTGGCCACGGCACCGGACTCGTGCAGCGAGTTCTCGTGGAAGTACACGTCGAAGTCGGTGCCGAAGTCGTGCAGGTCCCGCTTGATCTCCTCGAACATGAGGTTCACGCCGATCCGGCGGAACACCTCGTGGCTGTCCTCGGCGGTCAGCGCGCCGGGCTCCCGCTTGAGCACCTCGGCGGCGATGTCGCCGAGGTAGGCGCCGGCGTAGCCGTCCTCGGGGGCGGGCTCGCCCTGCGCGGCGGCGATCAGCGACCGGACGAACCGGTCGATCTGCGCGCCCGCGTCGTTGAAGTAGTACTCCCTGGTCACGTCGCCGCCGGAGGCCGCGAGGACCCGGCCGAGCGCGTCGCCGACCGCCGCCCAGCGGGTGCCGCCGAGGTGGATCGGGCCGGTCGGGTTCGCGGAGACGAACTCCAGGTTGATCTTGACGCCCGCCAGCCGGTCCCCGGTGCCGTAGGCCGCGCCCAGCGCGAGCACCTCGCGGACGACGTCGCCCTGCGCGTCGGCAGCGAGCCGCAGGTTGAGGAAGCCGGGGCCCGCCACGTCCACCGAGGAGATGGCGGCGGTGCCGGTCAGCGCGTCGGCCAGCCAGCCGGCCAGGTCGCGGGGCACGACGCCGAGCTTCTTGGCGACCTGGAGGGCCAGGTTGGTGGCGTAGTCGCCGTGCTCGGGGTTGCGGGGTCGCTCGATGGTCACCGTCGCGGGCAGGGCGGCGGGGTCGAGGCCGCGGGTGGACAACACGTCCACGGCCGTCGCACGGACCAGATCAGCGAGCGCAGCGGGAGTCACCCGTTAAGTCTAGGGAAGTGTTCCCGCTGGTCTCGACCGGGATACCGTCCCGGGGAGTGGGAGGCGGGCGGACCGGGGCAACTGTTAAGGACCACCCGTGGTGACCGGCAGTTGACGGTGATCCGACACCGGTTCCCTACACTGGCCCGCGGCATGGGCGTATGACGACTGACCTGAGGCGGACATGACCAGCGGCAAGAAGACGAAGGCCACGCGTTCGAGCGTGGCGGCGGCGCGGTCCTCGGTGGTGGCGAACAAGCCGAAGCCGTGGGGCACGATCGTCGCGGTGATCGCCGTATTGGCGCTGGCGGTAACCGTGTTCGGGTACGCGTACTCGCAGATCTCCGACAAGAACCAGCGCGAGGCCGCCCTGGCCAAGTGGAACCCGTCCGAGGAGAACAAGGACCCCTCGGACCAGATCCAGGGCGTGGTCAAGAAGGAGTACAAGGCCGGCAAGCACGTGCAGCCGACCCAGCGCGTGGGCTACGACCAGTCACCGCCCTTCGGTGGTCCGCACGACGGCGCGTGGGCGAACTGCACCGGCATCGCGTACCCGAAGGCCGTGCGCACCGAGAACATGGTGCACTCGCTGGAGCACGGCGCGGTCTGGATCGCGTACAACCCGGACCAGATCAGCGGTGAGCCGCTGGACAAGCTGACGAAGAAGGCCGAAGGCCAGCAGTACACGATGATCTCGCCGTACCCGGGGCTGGACAAGCCGATCTCGTTGCAGGCGTGGGGCCACCAGCTCAAGGTGGAGAACGCGGACGACGAGCGCATCGACCAGTTCATCCAGTCGCTGCGGCGCAACCAGTACACGTACCCGGAGATCGGTGCGGCCTGCGACTCGACCACGTTCGACGTCGACAACCCGCCGCCGTTCGTGACCGACGCGCCGGGCGCGGACGCCGTCCCGATGGACGGTGGCGTCGAGGACCAGGCCGAGACCGGTGGCACGCCGCCGGCGACGGACGCCGCGCCGCCGGTCACCCAGCCGAGTAGCTGATCTTGACGTCGGAGGACACCGGGCGGCAGCCGCGCAGCGGTACCACCGCCACCAGGGCCGTCGTGCTCGCGGTGGCGGTGGTCGCGGTCCTGCTGCTCGGCGCGGCGGTCGGGCTGCTGATCAAGCTGCCCGGCTCGGACTCCGCCGGCACGCCGGGCAAGGACTCGGTGGACATCGGCTTCGCGCAGGACATGGCGGTGCACCACCTCCAGGGCATCACCATGGCGAACACCGCGCGGGACAAGTCGACGAACCCGGCGATCCGCCAGCTCGCCTTCGACATCGAGTCGACGCAGCTCGAACAGGTCGGCCGGATGAAGGGCTGGCTCACCCTCTGGGGAGCGCCCGAGCAGTCGACCGACGGCACCCACATGAAGTGGATGACGTCGTCCTCGCACGACCACTCGTCGTCCTCGGACGCGGGGCGGGCCGGCCTGATGCCGGGCATGGCCACGTCGGAGGAGCTGGCCAAGCTGCGCTCGCTGTCCGGCACCGACCTCGACGTGTACTTCCTCCAGCTCATGCTCCGGCACCACCAGGGCGGCGCGCCGATGGCCGAGTACGCGGCCAGGCACGCCGGCGTCCCGGTGGTCCGCACGCTCGCCGACAACATGCTGAAGTCGCAGTCGAGCGAGGGCCAGTACATGAAGCAGTTGATCACCGAGCGCGGCGCGGCCCCCCTGCCGTAGCCGGACCCGGAACGCGCTCGTGCCCCCCGTGCGGATCGCCGGGGGGCACGAGGCTTTCGCGGAGCTGGTTCCGGGCCCCCTCGGGGGCGGTGGGTCAGGTGCGCGGCACGGGGGTCATGAGCAGGTCGACCGGGTAGGCGGCCGTGGTGAACTTGGCCCGCGCCCGCGTGCCGGGCACCTGGACCAGCCGCCAGCGGGCCGCCACGGTGGCCAGCGCGATGACGATCTCGGTCTGCGCGAACACGTTCCCGATGCACTGGCGGGCACCACCGCCGAAGGGCACGAACGCGCCCCGGGGCAGGGTGGCCGCCCGGTCGCCGGCCCACCGGTCGGGGTCGAAGCGCTCCGGGTCCGGGTGGTGCGCGGGGTCGTGGTGCACGAGGTGCGGGCTGACAATGACCTCCGCGCCGGCCGGCAGCACCGTCCCGGCCAGGTCGACCGGTTCGACCGCCTTGCGCATCAAAATCCAGATCGGGTACTTCCGCAGCACCTCGTTGACGACCTGGTAGAGGTAGCCGAGCCGGGGCAGGTCGCCGAACGCGACCGGGCGGCCGGCCAGCACCTCGTCCACCTCGGCGTGCACCCGGCGTTCCACCTCGGGGTGCTGGGCGAGCTCGTGGAACAGCCAGCCGAGCGCGACCGCCGACGTCTCGATCCCCGCCGTGAGCAGGGTGATCACCTCGTCGTAGACCTGCTGGTCGCTCATGCCCTCGCCGGACTCCTCGTCGTGCGCGAGCAGGAGCGTGGACAGCAGGTCGCCGTGGTCCGCGCCCTCGGCGCGCCAGCTCTCGATGACCTCCAGCACGATGGCCCGCATCCGCTCGGCGGCCTGGTCGAACTTCCGGTTGACCGGGATCGGCAGCCTGGCCACGAACGCCGGCGACAGGGCGCGCACCGCGCCGTTCCGCAGCACGTCGAACACCGAGCGGCGGATCTCCGCGATGGCCCGCTGCCCGATCTCGGTGGAGAACAGCGTCTCGCCGACGACGGTGACCGCGAGCGCCTGCATGTCGTTCTCCACGACCCGGGGTTCGCCGGGCCGCCAGGTGTCGACGAGGTCGGTGGCGGCGCGGACCATCGCCTCCGCGTACTGGGCGATGCGGTCGCGGGTGAACGCGGGCTGCATCATCCGGCGCTGCCGGCGGTGGAACGACCCCTCGGAGAGCGCCAGTCCGTTGCCCAGGTACGGGCGGAAGCGCTCGAACAGGAGCCCTTTTCGGAATTTCGCGCCGTCGGTGACCAATACCTGATGGGTGAACCGAGCACTCGTCACAAAATACGTGGGCACCGGGCCGAGGTCGACCTCCACGATTTCACCGTGCTCGCGCAACGCCTCGGTGAAGTCGGCGCGCCCTCGCAATAGTGACACGGTGTGACCGAGTAAAGGCAGCCGACCGGGTGCCACCGGGACGGACATAATCACTCCTCGGTGGGAAGCGGGGAAGAGAAGCCCACAGTAGGCGACATTCAGCGTAACCCGGCAGTACCCTTCCGGGTGATAGGGCATCATGCCGATGAACCACTGAACACCGCGTGGGACATCGCTAAACTGGGGCACTCCCGAGCGGTGGAGAGGGTGTGCGCGGTGGTCCGATCGGACTGGGTTCCGCACAGCGTGGACGTTTCCGTGCCGAGCATCGCCCGCGCCTACGACTTCATGCTGGGCGGCGCGCACAACTTCGCCGTGGACCGCGAGATAGCGCTGAAGATCGACCGGATGATGCCCGGCCTGCGGGCCGGGGCTCGGGTCAACCGGGCCTTCCTCGGCCGGGCGGTGCGGTTCATGACCGACCGGGGCATCCGGCAGTTCCTGGACATCGGCTCCGGCATCCCGACCGTGTCGAACGTGCACGAGGTCGCCCAGCAGGTCGACCCGCGGTGCCGGGTGGTCTACGTCGACCGGGACCCGATCGCGGTGGCGCACAGCGAGCTGATGCTGGCCGACAACGACCGGGCGGCGATCGTGCGGGCTGACATGCGCGACGTCGAGGGCGTCCTGGGGAGCGCGCAGGTCCGACGGCTGCTCGACTTCACCCAGCCCGTCGGCGTGCTGATGCTGCTGATGCTGCACTGGATACCGGACGAGTGGGAGCCGGGCGCGCTGGTGGCCCGCTACCGGGACGCGCTGCCGGACGGCAGCTACCTGGCGGCCAGCCACGTCAGCGCCGACCACGTCGGGCAGCCCATGCACACGGCGGCTCAGATGATCAAGGACAGCGGCAGCCGGGACCGGATGACGGTCCGCCGGCACGCCGAGGTGCTCGCCCTGTTCGACGGGTTCGACCTGGTCGAGCCCGGTCTGGTGGGGTGCGCGGAATGGCGGCCCGGCGGCCCGGCGGACATCTCCGACGTGCCGGACATGAACATGTTGCTCTATGCGGGAGTGGGCAAGGTCCACCGCTGAACTCCGGACCCCCGGAACGGGGGAAGCAAACCCGAAAATTGCGGAAAAGATTGTCGCCTAACGTAACGCTCCGAGTCGGATCAATCGATCGTAGGACTTTAGTTCACTCCTCTGGTCGAGCGTGCCGGGACTCGAAGTAGGTAAACTGCCGCGCAACCTGGAATCACAGCAGAGCACGGGAAATGCCTGACGCAGACCGCACGCCGGACGCCACGCCGTCCCCACCCGACCCCGACCGGGGTCGGCACTCGCTCGCGCGCAAGTGGGCTTACCTGATGAGCGGGGCGATCGTGGTTCCGCACACCCGGGAACAGCTCGACGCCGAATTGCGCACCCAGCTCGCCGAGATCTGCGCCGCGCTGAGCGCGGTCCCGTTCGTGCCCGAGCGGCTCGAACAGCTCGGCGACCGACTCGTGGGCATGGGTTACGTCGGCGAGGCGGGTTTGCGCTGCACCACCGACGTGCTCGGGCGCGGCCTGTTCGGGCTGCCCGAGTTCCAGCCCGTGGCCGAGCACGCCGAGCGGGTCGCGATCGGTCTCGGCGCGCTGGCCTCCGGGTTCCTGGCCGCGAACCGCCGGACGGTGTTCGAGCAGCAGGAGAGCATGCAGCTCACCCTGCTCAAGGCCGTCCGGGACGCCAAGTGGCGGCTCCGGGAGAGCGAGGCGCGCTTCGACGAGGTGGTCACGTCCTCGACCAGCGGGGTGCTGATCGTCGACCTGGCGGGCCGCGTGGTGCGGGCGAACGCCGCGATCACCGAGATCCTCGGCCACTCGGCCGCCGAGCTCACCGAGCTGACCCTGTTCGACCTGGTGCACGCCGACTCGGTGACCACCCTGCGCGAGGCCATGGCCTCGCTGCTGGCGGGCGGCCAGGACCGGATCCGGCAGTCGCACCGGCTGCTGCGCAGCGACGGCGACGTCGCCCGGATCACGCTGACCACCTCGCTGCTGCGCGACGCCGCCGAGGAGCCGGCGCACTTCGTGACCGTGGTCGAGGACGGCACCGAGCTGATGCTGTTGCAGGGCGAGCTGAACCGCCAGGCGCTGCACGACGTGCTGACCGGCCTGCCCAACCGGCAGTACTTCAGCACCTACCTGGAGAGCGCGTTGCGGCGGGCCGACCCGGTGCACGGCATCACGCTGTTCCACCTCGACCTGGACGCCTTCCGCATGGTCTGCAACAGCCTCGGCAACCGCGCGGGCGACCGCCTGCTGGTGCACGTCGCGCAGCGGCTCAAGTCCGTGCTGGCGGGCGAGAAGGCGATGGTGGCCCGGTTCGACGGCGACGAGTTCGGCGTCCTGGTGGAGAACACCGCCACGACACCGGACATCGCGCGGATCGTCTCCGCGATCAACGAGGAGCTGGCCGAGCCGACGTTCGTGGACGGGCACGGCCTGGCCGCGTCGGTGAGCATCGGCGTGGTCCGGCGACCGGCCCGCGACTCGGAGCCCGCCGAGCTGCTGCGCGCCGCCGACCAGGCGCTGCGCCGGGCCAAGTCCGGCCGGCGCGGCCAGTGGGAGCTGTTCCACCGGGACCAGGACGAGGCGGACCGGCGCACCCAGGCGCTGGCGGTCGGCATGCCCGGCGCGTGGGAGCAGGGCGAGATCGGCGTGCGGTACCGGCCGGTGGTCGGGTTCACCGGCGGGATCGCGGGCGTGGAAGCGCTGCTGCACTGGGACCACGAACCGCCGCTGGCGCACGACGCGTGCGTGGAGCTGGCCGAGCAGACCGGCCTGGTGCTGCCGCTGGGCGAGTGGCTGCTCCGGGTGTCGAGCGGCCAGGCGCGGTGGTGGCGGCACGCCGGCGTCGAGGCACCGCTGGTGGTCGGGTTGTCGGCGGTGCAGTCCGGGGACGCGGACCTGGTGTCGCGGGTGGTGCGGGTGCTGGAGGAGACCGGGTTGCCGGCCGACCGGTTGACGGTCGGGATGCCGGTGCGCGTGCTGTCGGCGGCCGAGGCCGTGGACAACCTGACCGTGCTGGCCGACATGGGCGTGCGGACGGCGTTGCACGAGTTCGGGCTGGGCCCGGTCGACCTGGCCGCGCTGGACGAGCTGCCGGTGCGCGGCGTGCGGGTGGCGGCGGGGCTCGTGGACCACCGCGCGGAGTACGTGGCGGCGCTGGTGTCGGCGGTCCGGGCGTCCGGCGTGACCGTCGTGGTGGACGGCGTGCGCACGCCGGCGCAGGCGTCGTGGTGGCGGTCGGCCGGCGCGGACGCCGGTTCCGGCGACCACTTCGGCGCGCCGGGCACGCCGGCGGAAGTCGTCGCGCACTTCCGGTGAAGTGATTTCCGGGATTGCCGCACACCGCCGGCGACGGCCGGCCCGAACAACTAAGGAAATATCGGGTCGGCGCGCGACGGTGCCCACGGTCGACCGCCGCCAAGGCTCCGACCAGCGCCGAAGCCCTGGTAGCGGTCCCACGCGAGGAAATACCACCACGCCGTGCCGTGCCGCTCACAATGCGTGAGGGTGTTGCACAAAATATGCCCGGAGTGCGCCGGCAGCTCTGGTAATGACCGCCTCGAACGATCAGAGTGGGTCGGCAAGCAGGGGCTCTCTCCGCGCCCCCGCACACTCCGCACACCCAAAGATCGGTACCTCCGTGAACCACGACTCGATGCAGCACTTCTCCTCCGGCGCGTGGACGCTCGTGCTCGCCTACGCGGTGTCCGTCATCGGTTCGCTGATCGGCCTGTCCTGCATGGCCAAGGCCCGACGTGAACCCGGTCGCGGGGCCAAGGTCCTGTGGACCGTGCTCGGCGCGTTCGCCATCGGCGGCATCGCCATCTGGCTGATGCACTTCATCGCCATGCTCGGCTTCGACATCCCCGGTGCGACGATCAAGTACTCGGCCCCGCTGACCGCGCTGTCTGCGGTGGTCGCCGTGGTCGTGGTGGGCATCGGCCTGTCGCTGGTCACGCTGGTCAAGTTCACCAGGATGCGGCTGATCATCGCGGGCGTGCTGGCCGGGATCGGCGTCGCCGGGATGCACTACCTGGGCATGTCCGCGATCCGCTTCAAGGGTGAGATCAACTACAACCAGTCGCTGGTCGCGCTGTCCGTGGTGATCGCGATCGCGGCGGCCACGGCGGCCTTCTGGTTCACCCTCGTCGTGAAGACGACGACGGCGAGCGTGGTGGCCGGGCTCGTGATGGGCGTGGCGGTGACCGGCATGCACTTCACCGGCATGGCCGCCGTGCACGTGGTCTCCGACGCGTCGGTCCCCGCTCCGCAGGGCACCGCCGTGTTCAACCTGGTGTTCCCGGTGTTCGTGATCAGCGGCCTGGTGGTGGGCGCGCTGCTGTGGATGCTGTTCACCTCCGCGAGCTCGCTGGCCGAGCCGGAAACGGCGAGGTGACCGGACGACCGGCGTTCAGGCGGTGACCGACGGCCGGTGGTCAGGCAGGCGGTGATCGGCAGGCGGTGATCGGGCGGTCGGTGGCGTGGTGGTCGGCGTCGTGGTGGCCGGGAGTGCCGGTGTGCCGTGCTGACTGTCCGCTGTGGACACCGCTCCCCCGCCGCCGGGCGTGACCCGGCGGCGGTCACGCCGTCAGCAGCACCCACCCGACGTCGAGCACGACCGCCACCGCCGACACCCCGAACACCCAGGGCGCGGCGCGTCGCCACCGGGCGACCCGGCGGGCGTGGGAGGAACGCACCGGTTCACCGGCCGACCACCGGCAGGCCAGCGCGAACACGACGAGACCGGTCATCAGCACCGCGCCGAGCGCGGCGGGCACCAGGTCCGGCCCCACGTCGATCACCACCCACCCGTGCCGCCCGGGAGCGGCGATCACGGCCGGCCCCACCGAGGATCACACCCCGCCCTCCGGCCGTCGCGCATCCGCCACCCCGGTGAACCGGAAGAGCGCCCCCACGGTGACCGTGCGTGAGCACCTCGGGGTGCGCGATTCCGGCGGCGGGACGGGCGGCCGTCCAGTCGTACGCCCTGCACCACGGCCTGATCCTCGAACTGGGCGGGCGCGACGGCTGAGTAACCCGCCTGCTGCCCCCGGTGAACGTGACGGAGGAGGTCGTCGACCAGGCGACCTGGATCGGCCCCGCCGTTCCGGCCGGTCAGCCGCGACGGCGGGGGGCCAGGCCGTCCAGGACGCGGTCCAGGCCGTAGGCGAAGTTGTGCTCGCGCAGGTCGGCCGGGTGCGCGTCGGTGGTGTCGGCGTACTGGGCGCGCAGGTGGGGGTACTCCTCGACGGCGCGGGCCAGGGTCGGGTCCAGTCGGCGTTGCCAGTCCCGCTCGCTCTGGTCGCTGCGGGCCAGCATGGTCAGCCACGCGGCTTCGTTGACGCCCACGCCGATCACGTAGGCGAGGACCGTGCTGATCGCGGGGCCGGCGTCTTCGAGCGGGAAGCCCGCCACGTCGAGCATCACCATCATGCCCTCGTTCAGGCGCATGACGTTGGGGCCCAGGTAGGACAGGCCGGCCTGACCGAGCAACGACGCGATCCACGGGTGGCGCAGGATCATCTCGCGGACGCTGCGCGCGCACGCCGTGATCGCCTCCCGCCAGTCGTCGCCGGTGGTGCGGACCTCGATCTCGCCGTAGACCTCGTCCACGACCAGCTCGATCAGCTCGTCGCGGTTGGCCACGTGCCGGTAGAGCGAGGTCGCGCCCGCGCCGAGCCGGCTGCCCAGGCGGCGCATGGTCAGCGCGTCGACGCCCTCCGCGTCCAGCAGCGCCACCGCCTCGGCGACGATCTGCGCCCGGTTCAGCGCGGGCCGGCCCCCGGACCGGCGCTGCCGGGTCCACACCGAGGGGAGCTCGTCGGTCGTCATCTCGCGACTCTAGCGCACGAGATGCGCATTTGCGCACATCGTTCCGTCATGCGTACGTTGTTCGCAGAAACGGAACGCTGTACGCAGACTGGGGGAACCCGTGACCGACAACCGCGACCCGCGCCGATGGCTGATCCTGGTCGTGCTGTGCCTGAGCACGTTGGTGCTGGTGGTCGACAACATGGTGCTGACCGTGGCGGTCCCGCCGCTGACCGCCGACCTGAAGGCGAGCGCCCAGGACGTCCAGTGGGTCCTCGACAGCTACATGCTCGTGTTCGCCGGCCTCCTGCTGACCTCGGGCAGCCTCGCCGACCGCTTCGGCCGGCGGAAGGTCATGATCATCGGCCTGGCCCTCTTCGGAGCCGCGTCGCTGTTCGCCACCTTCGTGACCAGCCCCGGTGAGCTCATCGCCGCCCGCGTGGTCATGGGCGTCGGCGGCGCGCTGGTCATGCCCAGCACGCTGTCCATCCTGATCACCGTGTTCGACGAGCGGGAGCGCCGCAAGGCGATGGCCGCGTGGAGCGCGGTGGCGGTGCTCGGCATGGTCGGCGGACCGGTGCTCGGCGGCGCGCTGATCGCGTCGTTCTCGTGGGCCGCGGTGTTCCTCGTCAACGTCCCGGTCGCCGTGATCGCGATCGTCGCCGCCGTCGTGCTCATGCCCGAGTCGCGCGGCCCGTGGCAGAAGTCGGACCCGCTGGGCGCGATCCTGTCCGCGATCGGCATGACCGCGCTGGTGTGGATGATCATCGAGCTGCCCCACCACGGGTTCCCGCACGCGAACACGCTCCTCGCGCTGGCCGTGACGGTGGTGGCGCTGACCGGCTTCGTCTGGTGGGAGCTGCGCACCGACTCGCCGATGGTCCCGCTGGCCCTGTTCCGCGACCGCGACTTCAGCGGCGGCAGCCTCGCGCTGACCCTGGTCCAGATCGGCAACGGCGGCCTGCTGCTGGTGCTGACCCAGTACCTCCAGTTCGTCCTCGGCTACACGCCCACCGAGGCCGGGCTGGCGTTCATCCCGATGGCCGTCGCGTCGCTGATCTCCAACTCGCTGGGCGCGGCCCTCGGCACCCGCGTGGGCAACCGGGCGCTGGCCGTGGTCGGCCTGGTCGCGATGGCCGCCGGCTTCGTGCTGCTGGCCGGCCTGACCACGACCGCCGGCGTGCCGACGCTGGTGACCGCGCTGGCCCTGCTCGGCGCGGGCGGCGGTCTGGCGATGCCCGCCGCGATCGCCGCCCTGATGGGCGCGGTCCCGCCGGAGCAGGCGGGCGTGGGGTCGGCGCTCAACGACACCATCCAGCAGTTGGGCGCGGCGCTGGGCGTGGCGGTCCTGGGCAGCCTCGTGGCGGCGAACTACACGAACGCCATGCCCGCCACCGCCCCCGAGGCGGCGCGCCGGTCCATCGGCGACGCGCTCACCTTCGGCACGCCGACCCTGACCGACTCCGCGCGCACCGCGTTCACCGATGCCATGTCCACTGCCTTCGTGGCCGGCGCGGCCGGAGTGCTGGCCGCCGCAGTCCTGGCGCTGTTCGTGATGCGTGGCCGCGAACCCGCCGGGGAACCGGTCGCCGCGTGACCACCGCCGAGGTCGGCGGAAGTCCACAAAGGATATTCGTGACCCGGGGGCTCCTGCCGGGAAAAGCCCGCCTGCCGGTGGGCGGGCGGGCGCGGTGGTCCTGCCGTGAGCGCCCGGCGGAGGGGGACTCCGCCGGGCGCGGCGGGCATCAGACCGTCAGCGTCCAGGAGTCGATCTTCCCGGTGTCGTTGACCTCGACGTCCTGCACGCGCAGCCGCCAGGTGCCGTTGCGCGTCTCGTTCGACAGGTTGACGGTGTAGCTGCGGTTGATGTTGTCCGCGCTACCGCCGGCCCGGTTGTGCAGCACGTAGACGCTGCCGTCGGGCGCGATCAGGGACACGACCAGGTCACCGACGTAGGTGTGCACGACGTTCACCGCGACGGTCGCGGTGGCCGACGCCCGGCCCGAACAGCCGGAGACCGTGACGGGGCTCTGCGTGGTGTAGCGGTCGTAGATCACGTAGTCCGTGCCGTTGGTGACGGGCGCGCAGCCCCCGCCGGTCGTCGACACGGTGATGGTGAACGTCGCCGAGCCCGACTTGCCCGCCTTGTCCGTCGCCTTCACCACGACGTTCGCGGTGCCGGCGGCGGTCGGGGTGCCGGAGACGCGGCCGGTGGCCGAGTCGATGGACAGGCCGGCCGGCAGGCCGGTCGCGCTCCACGTGTACGGCTGGGTGCCGCCGCTCGCGCTGTTGTCCAGGCTGAACGCCTGGCCGACGGTGGCGGTGCGGTTGCCGGGGTTGGCGACCGCGACGTCGCCGGGCTGCGGGTTGCCGTTGAGGAAACCGGTGTACAGCAGCACGTTCGGCGAACCGGTGTTGATGCCGGACAGCTTTCCGGTGGTGCCGTTGGTGACCAGGGCGTTGCGCACCTGCGCCGGGGTGGCCGAGGTGTTCTGCGCCAGGTACACCGCAGCCGCGCCCGCGACGTGCGGGGAGGCCATGGACGTGCCGGACATGGTGGCGCTGCCGGAGTTGCTGCTGTGCGAGGCCGACACGATGTTGTCGCCCGGGGCCCAGATGTCCAGGCACGAGCCGTAGTTGCTGTCGCTGCGGCGGGCGTCGGACTTGGTGCTGTTGCCGACCGTCACCGCGTCGGACAGCCGCTGCGGGCTGTAGTAGCACGCGTCGTCGGTCGAGTTGCCGGCCGCCTGCACCCACTGCACGCCGCTGTCGATCACCGACTTCACCGCGTTGTCGATGGTCTGGTTGGTGCACCGCTGCCGGCAGCCGATGCTGTAGTTGACGACGGCGGGCTTGACCGCGTTGTTCTTGACCCAGTTCATGCCGGCGATCAGGTCGTCGTCGGTGGCGCTGCCCGAGCAGTCCAGCACGCGCACCGCCACCACGGTCGCCTTCTTGGCCACCCCGTAGGAGGTGCCCGCCGCCGTGCCGGCGACGTGCGTGCCGTGGCCGTGGCAGTCCTGCGGGGTGGAGTCGTTGTCGACCGCGTCATAGCCCGCGGCGATGCGCCCGGCGAAATCCGCGTGGTTCGCGTTGATCCCGGAGTCCATCACGTACACCCGCGCGCCCTGACCGGGGTTGGTCGGGTAGGTGTAGGCGTTGTCCAGCGGCAGGTCCCGCTGGTCGATCCGGTCGTCGCCCCAGTTCGGGGGGTTGTTCTGGGTGTCGGTCGCGACCATCCGGGTGACCTGCTGGACGTACTGGACCTTCGGGTCGCGGGCGAGCCGGGCCGCCGCCTCGGCGGACATGGCGGTGGAGTACCCGTCGAGCACCGCGCCGTAGGTGTGCCGGATCTGCCCGCCGTACTGGCGGGTCAGGGACGAGGCCGCCGCGCTCACCGACTGCGCGCCCTGCCCCTGGCCCTTGAACACGACGATGTAGCGACCGGGCACGGCGTCCGCCGAGCCCGCGTTGACGATGGTGGCCGGGGGCTGGGCCGCCGGGGCGGACGCGGCCGGTGTCGCGGAGTACGCGACCACTCCCGAGGCGGCGATCGTGCAGGCGATCGCCTTCAGAGTTGTTTTCCTCATGGGTTGCCGAATTCCTCACTTCGCAGGGTGAACAAGGCGGCACGCTCTCGCGACCGACTCCGGACAAACCGTACGATCAGTTTCGGCAAAGCACCAAGAGGTTGTCCTGAATAGTCGCAATATTCCTTGAACGCGCAGGTGGGAGCGGGTACGCCAAGGCACTACGGATAGTTCTACCCAGTGTTCACGGAGTTCCTACCTAGAGCTGGCCGAAATGCCCCTGGTTAATTCTCGGACACTTTCCGTGACCCTCGGTCCGCGCGCCCGACCAACTTTCCGGGGGGATGTCCGGGTCGGTCGGCGGGATGACCGGGCGTCATCCCGCCGACCGACGCCCGGCTACTCGCGGCCCCTCCATGATCGGCCCACCCGACCCCGAGGGGGATGACATGAGACGAGCGATGGCCCTGGCCACCGCCATGGGGGTGGCCGTCACGTTGGCGGTGCCCACGACCGCGCGGGCGGCCCCCGCGCCGTCCTGGCAGGCGTGCGGCGGGCACGGTGCCGAGTGCACCACCGTGGACGTGCCGCTGAACTGGGCGAGGCCGAACGGCGAGCGGATCTCCCTGGCCGTGTCCAGGCTGTCGGCCGCCGACCCGGCCCGGCGGATCGGCGTGCTGTTCGTCAACCCCGGCGGTCCCGGCGGACCCGCCGTGCCCCTGGTCCGCGACGCGCCGCGAGAGGTGTTCCCGGCGAGCCTGCGCGAGCGCTTCGACATCGTCGGCGTGGACCCCCGGGGCGTGGGCGAGAGCCGGCCGGCGATCACCTGCCCCAAGCCGCCGTACGACCCGGAGGTCACCCACCACCCGAAGACCCCGGGGCAGTTCCGGGCCTTGGTCGCGTACAACCGCGAGGTGGCCGAGTCGTGCCGCCGGGCGACCGGTCCGCTGATCGACCACGTGGACACCATCAGCGCCGCCAAGGACTTCGACGTGGTCCGCGCCGCGCTGCGGGCGGACAAGGTGAACTGGCTGGGGTTGTCCTACGGCACCCTGCTCGGCGCGACCTACGCGCAACTGTTCCCCTCACGGGTGCGCGCGGCCGTGCTGGACGGTGCGATGGACCACACGGTCGGCGCGCGCCGCCTGGCGTCCGACGAGGCGCGCAGCACCGAGGACGTCTTCGACGAGTTCGCGCGGTGGTGTGCCACCACGTCGTCCTGCGCCCTGCGCGGCCGGGACGTCAAGGCCGAGTACCGGGCCCTGCTCGCCCGAGCGGACCTGCACGGCATCCCGGCCGAGGGCGTCCCGGAGGGCATCACGGCGGAGCAGATCGGCTACGGCGTCTACACGGCGCTGTACCTGACGGGCGATTGGCCCAAGCTCTCGGAGATCCTGCGGGACGTCATGGTGCCGGACCCCGACGCGGCGATCTTCAGCCGGGTGGGGTCGGACGCCGCGTACCGGGTGATCGGGTGCCACGACTTCCCCAGCGACGTCAGGACTTTCGCCGACCTGGCGGCGCGGCAGCGGGAAGCGCGCCTGCTCGCTCCGGTCACCCGAGGGTACGTCGAGGGCTGGGACATCCAGGCGGGCTGCACGGGCTGGCCGATCCGCCCGGCGAACCCGTGGTCGCGGCTCGACGTCCGCAACGCCGAGAACGTCCTCGTGGTGAGCGGCGAGCACGACCCGGCCACACCCCGGGTGTGGGGTGACGGCCTGGTGCGCCAGATACGGGGTGCCAGGCACCTCGTCTGGTCCGGAATCGGCCACACCGCTTTCTTCAACGACCCGGCCACGGTGCGGCGCGAGGTGGACCACCTGGTCGACGCGGCCCGATAGCGGAAATCCGGACGTCCCGGTACCAAGTTCGGCACCGGGGCGTCCGTTCTCCGGCACGCGACCACCGCATTCCCCACCGGTCGGACGCCCGCCGCCAGTCCTCGAAGTACTGTCGCCCGCGCTCTCGCCGGCCGGTGTCGCTGCGACAATGCCCCAGTCGCCCAGGGTCGGGCTTCTCCAGCAGTGCATCCATAACGCTTGGCACACCCCGACGGCGCAGTTCGGCCGGATTGTGGTGATGCATCTCACCCATCCCTCCCGCCACGCGAAAGCGCAGGTCAGCGCCGTGCGAATCGCGCTCTGAGGGCCGACTAACGGTACCGCCGTCCCACTCCGGGACACCGCCACTCGACGAACGCCGACATCCGCGCGACGAGCGGTCCGATACCCGCACATCCGACCAGTCCGGGTGCACTCCCCCACTCTCCACGCCCCACCGTGCCGGAAATCTGCAATTCCCGGGAAAGCAGACGCCTGGACAAGCCCCTCCATTCACTACATCGAGTGAATGACGCCCCGGTCATACCAGATTCGCCCGGCAGCGGGGAACCCGAGGTATGCGTCCGCCCACTTCCGCGCACATCCGGCTCACTCGATCGGCGGCACGGCGTGGGCCTGGGCCGCTCGGCGCTAACCGAGAGCCGCTCGGCGCAATAGGCCACCGGGAAGACGACTTCCCGACTTCGCATCGGTCATGCTGAATAGCATCCGTCGTCCGGACGATGAGCGGAATGCGAATGCGGTCTCCCGTTGCGGTTGGCGACCACGGGCAGCCCGTCCCCTCTCCCCGGACCCCGGCGAAGACCAGAAAACCGCTTGGAGGAACACCCGGTGAGTGTCGAGGTGGAGGAACGCCCGGTGCCAGGTCCCCCGGCCGCGCGGCCGGGCGGTCCCGGCGGCACGGGCGGTCGGCACGGCCTCCCCCTGCACCAGCTCCTGGTGCCGGAACGGCCACCGGCCAGGCCGCGACCCGTCGTCCGCGAGCAGGTCCCGCGCGCCGCGCGCCCGAGCGTGGTCGCCCAGCGCCGCCGGACGAGGGCCATCCTCGGCCTCGCCCTGCTCGGCACGGTGCCGATCGTGCCCCTCCTCGGCCGCTGGTCGATCGTCTCGCTGACCGCCGTCGCGGGCTGCCTGGTCGTCACCTACCTGGACGGGCAGACCCGCCCCTGACGCACCCCCCGCGCCCTACAGCACCGGCACGAAGACCGGCCCGGACACCGATCCGGGCGTAAGTCCTCACAGGACGGTGGGCACCGCGGCACCCGCCGGGACCGGGCACCCCGACCGGCCCCGCACCCCTGCGCCGACACGGCCGCGAACAGGGCGCGTTCGCGGCACCACCAGCGCTGATCTGCTGTGGCATCATGCGTGGATGGCCCCGATCAAGACGCTCGACGGCGCTGAACGGCAGCAGGCCGCGACCTCCCTGTGGTCGGCGTGGAAGACCTCCGAGCAGACGGTCGTCATCCTCAGCGGGGTCTCCGGTGCCGGGAAGTCCTTCCACGTCGTGCGGCCCCTGATGAAGCGCGTCTGGGGCGCGAAGGGCATCGCCCTGTCGATCGAGGTGCCGTCCTCCCCGGTCGATCTCGAATCCCACCTGCTGGGCCTGCTCAAGGAAGAGTGCGAAGAGCTGGAGGACTACGCGCTGCGCGCCGCGGTGCAGCGGGCGGAAGCGCTGTTTCCGGCCATCCGGGCGCTGCTGCGCAAGGGCGCGATGGTCGTGGTGGACGAGTTCCAGCGCCTCCTGGACGCCTCCGGCCGCCCGCAGAGCCTCTTCGTCCACCTGGTCGACCGGTTGGCCCGGGGCGACGCCGGGCCGGGCAGCCTGTGGCTGGTGTCCAACCGGGTCGTCAGCCCGGCGTGGGCGCACCGGTTCACGAGCGCCGAACTGCCGGTGCCGCAGGAGGACGACGCGATCCGGATGGTGCTCGCGGCGATCGGCGGCACCGAGGCGGACGCCGCCTTCCCCGAGGAGCGCCGCAGCGAGGTGGTGACCCGCCTCGGCCGCAACCCGCGCGTGCTGACGCTGCTCGGCCACCTGCTGCGGCACCAGTCGCTGGAGGAGCTGCTCGGCCCCGCCGAGGTGCGACCGCAGGCCCCGCCGAGCATGGAACTGGTGCGGTACATCGAGGAGATGCTCCTCAACAAGGCCATGGACCGGCTGCCGCCGTGGGCCCGCGAGGCGTTACGCGACCTGACGGTGCTCGCCGACTGGGCAGAGCCCGGCCTGGTGCAGGCCGTGATCGGCACGGCGGACCACAAGGTCGTCCTGGACGAGCTGCGCAACCGCTACCTGGTCCGCTCCCTCGGCCGGTCGTCCCGGCCGGCCGGGCACTCCACCACCAAGACCCTCTACCAGGTCTACCCGCTGGTCCGAGAGGTCCACCTGCTCAAGCTCTCCGCGGACGACGACGCCTGGCGCGCGGCGCACCGGCGCGCGGGGAGCTGGTTCGCCAAGGCGATCACCACCCCGGACAGCTTCGTCGGCGCGCGGGAAGCCCGGGTGGCGGTCGCGCTCAGCGGCGTCCAGTTCCACTACACGCAGGCGAAGGCGGACACCGAGCTGGCCGCCGTCGTGGCCAAGGCGCACTTCGACGTCGAGGTGCGCTACGGGCAGGAGTACCTCTTCGTCGTCCCCGAGTCCACCGACGAGCTGAGCGCCCGGATCTCGCTCCTCGACGCCTACTTCGCGCACGCGGACAACCCGAGGGTCCACTCCCACCAGGCCAGGCTGCTCCAGCAGCGGGACGCGCCGGGCGATCTCGCCAAGGCCGTCGGCCACGCCGAGAGGTCCACGGAGGCGCTGGATTCGTTCCACCCGTGGATTCTGCGGATCAAGCTCGTGCGGGCCGCCCAGGGCGTCTCGGCGGCGCTCGACGTGGGCCGCGAGGCGCTCGACCGCGGCGGGAAGATCACCGAGAACCGGTTCGCGGTGTACGCGGCGATCGCCATGTGCCTGACCGCCCTCGGGCGCGTCCCGCAGGCGATCAAGGAGCTGCACACCGGGTTCGAGCAGGTCAAGCCCTCGGACGGGTTCCGGCTGGCCGAGGCGGCGCTCGCCTACGCCGCCGCCGAGCCGACGGACAAGGAGCTCGACGGGCTCGACCACTGGCTCTCCGGCCTGAGGGGCATGGGCAACCAGGCCACGCTGGCCAAGATCCTCCTGGCCATGCGCCGCGACCGGTGGCCGGAGGTGGTGTCGCTGGCGCGGAGCGGACGCCGGAAGGCCCCGAAGTACCTCCACTTCGCCGTCTACGAGGCCGTCGGGTCGCTCGCCCTGGACAAGCCGGGCGAGGCCCAGGAGGCGCTCACCTCCTTCCCCGGTGGCATCCCGAACAGCCCTCGGCTGTCCCGGTCCACCGAGCGGCGGGAGGGCAAGGCGTGGCTCGCGGCACTGGTCGCCCTCCAGAACGGCGACCTGGAACGGGCCCGCACCCTGCTCGACGTGTACCTGGGCGTGGAGAACGGCCCGCTGACGGCCGGTGCGGTCAAGGCGCGGCTGCTCCACGAGTGGGACCACCGGATCGCGACGATGGGCGAGGCGAACCCGTCGTTCGTCGTGCCCGTCCTGCCGCGCGCGGTGACCGGCCTGCCCGACGACGCGGTGCGCCCGCAGTACGGTGCACCGGTGCTCCCCCAACACCAGCAGCGGGTTCCGGCCGAGACCGGCCGCACCGACGTCCTCGTCGTGGCGACGGAGTGGTCCTCCGGGAAGGGCGGGCTGAGCACGTTCAACCGGCGCATGTGCCGGGCGCTGGCCAAAGCCGGCGCGGGCGTCTACTGCCTGGTGCCCGCGTTCACCGGCGAGGAGTACGCGGACGCCGCCGGCGCGGGCGTCACCCTGGTCCAGGCGAAGCGCTCGCCGGGGACGTCGGACCTGGACGTGCTGACCCGCAAACCCGTGCTGCCGGAGGGAATCCGGCCGCGACTGATCATCGGTCACGGCCGCATCACCGGCCCGGCGGCCCACGCGCTGGCCGCCGACCACTTCGGGGCCGACGACCACCACCCGGCGGCCGAGCAGGTGCACGTGCTGCACATGTCCGCCGAGGAGATCGAGTGGTACAAGACCGACCGCGAGGACGACGCGGGTGACCGCGCCGCCAAGCGGAGCCGGATCGAGATCGACCTGGCCCGGAGCGCCGCCCACGCCGTCGCCGTCGGCCCCCGCCTGTACGACCGCTACCTCAAGGAACTGGCCGCGCGGGGCTCCACGGTCGAGCGGTTCGACCCCGGCTTCGACACCGAGCAGGACGTGGTCACCGAGCCCCCGGCGGGCAAGCGGTTGCGGGTCCTGCTGTTCGGCCGGGCGGAGGACGAGTCGCTCAAGGGCCTCGACCTGGCGGCGGCGGCGTTCGCCAAGGCGGTGCGCTACCGCGGCCCGACGGCCGGTCCCGTCGAGCTGGTCGTGCGCGGCGCGGACCAGGACACCTGCGAATCGCTGCGGACGAAGATGATCGAGTGGTCGGGCTCCAAGTCCGGCAACATCGTCGTCCGGCCCTACTCGATCGACCCGGCCGAGCTCGCCATCGACCTGCGCACCGCCAACCTCGCCCTGATGCCGTCCCGGTCCGAGGGGTTCGGCCTGGTCGGCGCGGAGGCCATCGCGATGGGCGTGCCGGCCCTGATCAGCGGGGAGAGCGGCCTGGGCACCCTGCTCCGCGAGTTCGACGAGGAGGTCGCGAACCAGGTCGTCGTGCCGGTCACCCACGACGACGACGAGGACGCCGAGGCGTGGGCGCGTGCCATCCAGAACGCGCTGTTCGACCCGAAGGCCGCGTTCACCCGCGCGCAGGACCTGCGGGTGCGCCTGGTCGAAGACGGCCGGACCTGGGACGCGGCGGCGACCGCGCTGCTCCGCGCCTTGACCGACCCCGCCACGTGACCGGCCCCGGTCCAATGGGGGTCAGGTCTCGGTGATGGAGAAGGCGTTGCCGTCGGGGTCGCGGAAGGCGAACATCGGCGGCACGCCCGGCCAGATGAGGACGTCGTCGGTGTCGACGCCGGCGTCGGTGAGGGCGGCGTGCGCCGCCGCCGCGTCGTCGGTGGTGAACCGGATCGTGATCGTGCCGCGCGTGACGTCCGCCGTGACGAGGTCCAGCGTGACGACCACGTCGTCGTTGCCGGGCGCGAGCTCGATCCACCGCCCGGTCGGGATCGGCCCGTCGCGCAGCACGGTGAAGCCGAGCGTGTCGACGTAGAACCCCAGCGCCCGGTCCTGGTCGGTGACGGGGACGCTGACGGTCCGGATGCCGGTGATGACCCTCGCGGGCGTGGTGGGTCGTGCGGTCACGCTGGTTCGCCTCCGTACACGAGTGATCCGGGGGTGGTGAGCTCGGTGCCGGTCTCCAGCCAGGTCTTGAGCCCGGACAGGATCATCGGCCAGCCGCCGTAGAGGTGCTCGTCGGCGTCGGCGGCGAGCTGGTCGTGCCGCACGAGGAGTCGGCAGCTATCGCCGACCTGCTCGATCTCCCAGGTCACGCGACTGGTGCCCTGGGCGGCGATGTCGTCGTCCCAGACGGCGTGGTAGGTCTGCACGAGTCGCCGGGGCGGGTCGACCTCGATGTTCTCGCCCTCGATCAACCCCCCGGCCCCCTCGTGGGTGACCCGGTAGGCGGAGCCCGCGGTCCAGTCCGACTCCACGCGCGCGCCGAACTGGAACCGCGCCCGGGTCCCGGGATCGGTGATCGCCTCCCACAGCCGTTGCGGCGTGGTGCGGATGAAGATCTCGAAAACCTTCTCCACGCGTGCCTCCAGATCTCGTTTCAGGTCGACGAGGCCGGCGGCCCACGTCTCGGTGTACTTGCCGACCCAGCGGTCGTGGACGAGGCGGATCGGCACGGGGTTGAGGAAGTGCAACTTCTCCCGGCCCCGCCGGTCCGACACGACCAGGCCCGCCTCCTGGAGCAGGCGGAGGTGCTTGGCCACGGCCACCCTGGTCATCGCGAACCGGCCCGCCAGCGCGTGGAGCGACTGCCCGTCCCGCCGGAACAACTCGTCGAGCAGCTCCCGGCGCGTCGGATCCGCCAACGCCTTGAAAACCAGTTCCAGCTCCACGGGAGCAGAATAGGAAACCTTTTGGTTTCATGTCAACCCCGGGCCGGACCAGACCACTCCGGGCCCGCGTCGCCCGGCACGCGCACACCGATGCCCGGCGACGGCATCGCCGGGCATCGGTCCACTCCTGATGTTCGACAGCACTCGGAACCGCCCGGGATCAGGTGCGGATCGTCGCCGACCTCCGGCCGGTCCCGCCGCTGCCCGGCCGGGGCTACTCGCCGGGTTCGGACGTGGACGGCTTGAGGTTCCGGGCTTCGAGGTTGTCCAGGCGGGGCTCCGGGGGCACCGGCAGGGGCGCGGTGAGCACCACTTGCAGGTCGACGTTCCGGGATTCCCCCGGTGCGAGCTTCTGCCCCGGTTGGGAGTCCACCACGATCTGCTTGCCGTGGGTGGACGGGTCGGCACCGCTGACGATGACCTTGGTGAAGTGGGGGAAGGTGTCGAACAGGATGCGCCACCGGTCGACCGCGACCGGCGTGGGCTTCTTGCCCGGCACGGTGGCGGTGATGGTCAGCCCGAAGCTGTAGTAGACCTCGGGTGCCGTTCCCCACGTCCCCCTGAACTTCTGCGTGATGGTGAGCGCCTGGTAGGCCGGGGGTCCCGCCTTGATCACGTCGCCCGCCGCGTCCTTGACCGCCAGCCCCTCCACCTGGATCGGGACGTTACCCACCTGCTTGGCGGGCTTGACGTCCTGTTCCGTGACGGGCTTCTGCGCGGTGGACGCGCTCAGGTCGAGGCGGTAGACGTTCCCGGCGGTGTCGAAGGTGTGGAACCAGCCGCCCTGCTGGAAGAACGCCGCGGAGTAGGTGGGCCGCCGGCCGCCCTGCGCCTTCGGGAACACCGCCCGCGCGAGCACGGTCTTCTGCGGGTCGTGGTCCGGGTCCGCGTAGAGCAGGTCGCCGGTGTCGCCGTCGGCGGCGTAGAGCCGGCCGTCGGCCGGGTGGTAGGCCCAGTCGTACCAGCCGCCGTCGCCCGCCGGTTTCGTCCGCTGGGCCGTGAAGTTCCGCAGGTCCACCACCGCGCCCTTGGCGGTGCCGTCGGCACTTCCGAGCACCAACGACTGACCGTCGTTGGCGACCGCGCCCAGGACCCAGGTGGTGCCACCGATGCCGGACACCGTCCGGGTGGTGAGCTCGGACTTGGCCGGGTCGATGACGACCAGGGTCGTGTCCTCCCCGGAGGACACACCGCTCACCCCGTAGAGCTTTCCGCTCGTCCAGTCGTGCCCCAGTGCGTCGTACCCGTTGGGGAACGCCGGAACACCGGTCTTGACCACCGAACCGGTGAAGGGGTCGAAGCTGTAGAGGACGGTGTCGCGATCGCCGACCGCGACGTAGGTCACCGGGTTGTAGCGCTGGTTCTCGGAACCGTCGGCCATGCGGGTGTCCCTCATTCCTCGTGTCTCGACGTGCGCACCGGAACGGTGCCCGCACGGCGCGGACATCCGGAAGGTGCGCCTTCCCTCCACAGCTACCGCACCTGAGGTGACTCGTGTGGCGGGCGCATCCGTTGGTGTCGCGTCTTTCACCGATTCGGTGGACACCGGTCCTGGTGGTGACCGAACGGTCGTGACAGGCACTCACAAGGCCCCGCCGACCGTTCACGCGGTCCGCACCGGCTCTATGCGCCGGATGTCGAGTCTCGAAGTCGTGTTTGACGACGCACTGCTATCCGACTGGGCCACCCCTCGCCGAGGTCGCAGTGCGCCGGGCTGTGCGGACTGATCCCCATCGCCGTTCCGGTGGGACCGCGCGGGGTTCCGCAACCGATTCGCGGTACGCGCAACTTTCCGCAGGGGTTGGAATCGCACCGGAATTCACCCCGACATCCCTACCGGGAACGACTCCGCAGGAAACGATTCTGCGAAACTTGCCCGCGATCCGAGCCGCAGCGCTCCGCATACTGTCAGGAGAGGAACGGATGCAACCGCCGCCGCGTGCCATCCACTACACGGTCGTCGTGGTCGACGTCGAAGGGTTCGGGGACGGCGCACGCACTACGCCGGACCAGCTCAAGGTGCGGAAGGGGCTGTACCGGGCGCTGCACCGGGCGTTCGATCGGGCCCGACTGCCGTGGGCGGAATGCCGGCGCGAGGATCGCGGCGACGGCGTGCTGATCCTGGCACCGGCCTCGATCCCCAAGGCGCTGTTCGTCGACTCGCTGCCGGGTGCGCTCGCGGCGGCTGTCCGCGAGCACAACCGAGACCACCGGGCCGGGGAGCGGGTCCGGCTGCGGATGGCGGTGCACGCCGGGGAGGTCGCCCACGACGACCAGGGGGTGACCGGCGACGCGGTCAACCTGACGTTCCGCCTGGTCGACTCCGAACCCGCCAGGGTGGCTCTGGCCCGGTCGAGCGGCGTGCTGTCGGTGATCGTCTCGGACTGGTTCCACCAGAACGTCGTGCGCCACACGGCGGGCATTGACGAGACCACCTACCAACAGGTCCCCGTGGTGGCGAAGAAGACCGAAACCGTGGGATGGGTGTCCTCGCCCGACGGTGGCCACCCTCCGGGAACCGGGTACCTGCCACCCCGGCGCGCCACCCGTCACCCCGTTCTGGTGGGCGCGCTGTTCATCGTGCTGGCACTGGTGACGGCCGGGCTCCCGTCGTCCGGGGCGCTGCCGGAGAAAGCGGGTGCCGCGCTGCCGGTGGTCGGCGATCCGCGCACGGCGGACCCGTGCGCGCTCATCGAGCCGGCCTTGCCCGCGTTGCGGCGGTTCGGCACGACGTCGATCGAGCGCCACTACGGCAACTTCGACCGCTGCGACGTCCGCATCGAGCCACCGAAGGCGGGAGAACTGCTGGTCACGGCCACCCTGCTGAACCCCGGTCCGCTGCCGGACGCGTCGACGGGGCGCACCGAGGAGCTGGGCGCGGTGACAGTCGTGTTCTCGACCGCGCCGGACGGGTTCTGCGACCACCTGATGGTGCTGCCCGATCGGAGCCGGGTGGTGGTCGGTGCCAGCCCCACCCACCGTTCCGACACCGGCCGGCAAGACCTCTGCGACGTGGCGGACGTGGCGGCCCGGCAGGCGGCCGGGGCGCTCAACCGGGGTGCGTTGCAGAACCGCCGCACCCCGTCCGAGGACACCCTCGTCAACGTCGACGCGTGCCGACTGCTCGGCACACCGGATTTCGCGGCCCTGGGCGGAGTCGACGCGCAGCACCGCGAAGCGGGCTTCGGGAACTGGGAGTGCGAATGGGAAGCCACGAACGGCGACACGTGGGTCCGCCTGCGGTTCGACCAGCACCCACCGCTGGACCCGGCGGAGGACCGCCCGCAGCAGATCGGCCGCCACACGGTGTTCGTCACGCCCGACGAGCAGGGTGAGGTCACCTGCCTGGCGCGCGTGGCGTACCGGACGTTCGACGACAACGGAACGCCCAAGTCCGAGATGCTCCACCTCGAAGTCGGCGGCCCGCTCCTGCTGGACCAGTTGTGCACGCAAGCCACGACCCTGGCCGCAGTCGCGGCCGACAAACTGCCGCCCGTCGACTGATCCGCCGCAGGACCCTGCCGCGCAAGGGACACCGGCTCACGCCTTGCCGATTCCAGATCGACGTCCGCGAACACCAACCGCCACATCGAGACCAACAGCTCGGCGGCTACCCCGACATCACGATTCCCTGCGACCGCTTGACGCAGCGTGTCCAGGAAGTGGGTGCTCCGAGGCTCGAACCAGGTGCCCAGGTCGGCTCAGTCGACCGGAACATGTGACATGCCTGCCGCGTCCGACCGGTCCAGCCGGCAGCGGATCATGCCGTTGGGTTTGGCGCGGACACCTCATGACCACGATCGCCGCTGGACACTGCTGAAGTCCACTCGCCCATCACACTGCGCGCGACGCATCGGTGGAACGGGGCAAATCAACGACCTGCGGATTTTCCCCCTCTCATGACCGCCGCCGGCACCGGCCCCACACCGTCCGTCGGCACACGTGCCGGTCCCGCGGATCCTAAGAAGATCGAGATGTCGTCAACGAGTCCATTGTGGATGAAGCTAGATGCGTAGCCTTGTTCAGCAGAATGGATGACCGAACATGTCCACCCGGGTACATCCCAGCCGGCAATTCCCCTGGTCGCGATTCCCACCGGATGATGGGCAACTCGAATGCGCCCTCGCCGTGGACACTTGGCACCGTCACCACCATGCGGCCGTCCCCGTGGACCACGACATCCACTTCTGCCGCAAGTGCATCGACCCGCAACGCGCCGGCGGCAACGACCTGTACCTGCGCGCCGATCCGGTAGGCCTAGATGACGTGAGGGCTGCCGGAACACAGCGCGTCCCACGGCGGCCCCCGCGCTCGACCCGGAACTGCCGTCCGACGAACTCGTCGCACTGGCGACCGAGGCGTTCCGGGCATCCCTGTCGGGGGCCGCCGGCCTCGCTGAATAAGCGCGACATAAGGACTTTCGCTTACGACGCCAAGATTCGCGCACTGCTAAAAATGAACCTGGGATCCACAGAAAAGGGAGGGTTCATGTCACGACGGGCATGGGGAATGGCGCTGGTGGCGGGGGTGTGCTCGGTGTTGACCGCCTGCGGCGGCGGTGAGCCGGAGCGCGATGTCGCCTCGGCCGGGGGGTCGGTGACCCAGACGCCGGCAAACGGTGAGGGGCCGGAGAAGTACATCCAGTGCATGAGGGACAACGGGGGGTCCTTCCCGTCGTTCCGGCTTGGGGACGGCCACGGGGACCAGACCAAGGTCACGCCGCCCCCGGCGGCGCAACAGCGCCGGAACGAGGAGGCGCACGAGAAGTGCAAGCAGTTGGCACCGACCGACGGGACCGCCCAGACGGCGTCCCCGGAGCGGGTTCAACACCAAATCATCCTGGCCCAGTGCCTGCGGGACAAGGGTGTCCAGGTGTCCGACCCCACCCCGGAGGACATCTCGCTGAGCATGCCCGACACCCCCCAGGCGAAGCAGGCGCTGGCCGAGTGCGACGAGCAGGTCCGCGAGACGCCCGGCGGTCCGGGCGGTGGTCGGTGACGGAACCGACCACGGGAGGCCCTGCGGTCATGCGGCGACGCCGAAGACGGCGGGCCGTCGCCGGGGCCACCGTCGCGACGGTGGTGGTGGCCGGTGCGTTCGTCTGGTTCACCCAGGTCCAGCAGCGGTCGGATGCGGCGCAGTCGCCGCAGTCGCCGAAGCCGAAGACCGCCGAGGTGGTCCGGACCGACCTGGTCACCTCGGAGAAGGTGGACGCCTCGGTCACCCACGCCGGGGAAAGCGTCCTCACCGGCCGGAAACCGGGCACGATCACCTGGTTGCCGCAGCCGGGAACCCTGGTCGAGCGGGGCCGACCGGTGTACGCGACGGACGCGGTGGAGGTGCCGCTGTTCCTGGGTACCGTCCCGATGTACCGCGAGATCGGACCCGGGGTGCCCGCCGGGCCGGACGTCCAGGTGGTCGAGGAGAACCTGCGGGACCTCGGCTACCAGCCCGGGACGGTGGACGAGGTGTTCTCCGCGGGCACGGAGGCGGCGGTGCGCCGCTGGCAGCGGGATCGGGAGGTCGAGCAGACCGGCCGCGTCGGGCTCGGCGACGTCGTGGTCGCACCCGCCCCGCAGCAGGTCCTGTCGATCACCGCCACGCTCGGCGGGTCGGCTACCGGTGAGCTGATGCGGGTCAGCGGCACCGATCGGGTGGTCGCCGTCAGGCTGCCCGTCGACCTGCGCGGTCACCTGGCGGTGGGCATGAAGGTCGAGATCGTGCTGGGCGGGGGACGCACCGCCACGGGCACCGTGGCGACCATCGACCCGGCGGTGCCGGCGCAGCAGGACAAGGCCCAGGACGGCGATCAAGTCATCCCGGTCGCCGTGACGATCGACGACCAGGCCGCGGTCGACCCGGCGGGATCGACCGCCGTCGCCATCCGGTTCGAGACCGCCCGGCGGGCCGGGGTGCTGGCCGTTCCGGTGCAGGCCCTGCTCGCCCTGCGCGAGGGCGGCTACGCGGTCGAGGTGCTGGAAGGTGGGCAACGCCGGCTGGAGCCCGTCGAGTTGGGGATCTTCGCCGACGGGAGGGTCGAGGTGACCGGTGCCGGTGTCGCCGAGGGGATGACCGTGGTGGCCGCGTCATGACCGCCGCGCACAACGTTCCGGCGATCGCCTTGGTGGAGGTGACCAAGGTCTACCCGGGCGAGGTCGCGGCCGTGCGGGACGTGTCGCTGACGGTGCTTGCCGGACAGGTGCTCGCCGTCGTCGGCCCTTCCGGTTCGGGCAAGTCCAGCCTGATGAACCTGATGGGGACCCTGGACAGGCCGTCTTCCGGCCGGGTGGAGCTCAACGGGCACGATGTCGCCGGACTGCCGGACCGGCGGCTCGCCGCGGTGCGGTCGGCCTGGATCGGCTTCGTGTTCCAGCGCTTCCACCTGCTCGCCGGGATGACGGCGGCGGACAACGTGCTGACCGCGTCCTGCTACGCCGGGGTTCCGCAGCGCCACCGCCGCGCCACGGCTTTGGAAGCGCTGCGCAAGGTCGGCCTCGCGGACCGGGTGGACCACCTGCCGGGCGAGCTGTCCGGCGGTGAGCGGCAGCGGGTGGCGATCGCGCGTGCCCTGGTGAACCGGCCGGCCATCATCCTCGCCGACGAGCCGACCGGGAACCTGGACACCCACACCGGTGACCAGGTGCTCGACCTGTTACTGGGGCTCACCGAGACCGAGGGTGCGACCCTGGTGATCATCACGCACGACCCGGCCGTGGCCGATCGGGCCGACCGCCGGATCGAGATGCGCGACGGGGTGGTGCGGGCCGACGTGCCGGCCGGGCCGGGGGTGGCGCGATGAGCGGCGCACTGCCCGGCCGGGTCCGGCTCAGTCCTGGGGACGTCGTCCGGCTGGGCCTCACCGGCATCCGTTCCCGACCGCTGCGCACCGTGCTCGCCGCGGTGGGGGTGGCCATCGGGATCGCCGCGCTGGTGGCGGTCGTCGGGGTGCCGGCGTCAAACCAGGGCGCGTTGCGGGAGCAGTTCGCCGAGCTGGGCCCCAACCTGCTCAGGGCCGAGTCCGGTGGTGCCGGTGTGGGGGGACGGGAACCGGCGAAGCTGCCGGTGGACGCCGCCGATCGGGTTCGGCGGATCGCTCCGGTCCAGTCCGCGAGCGCGACGGGCAACACCAGGGCGACGATTCGGCGCAGCGACCTGGTTCCGCAGGAGGAGAGCGGTGGACTGGGCGTGCGCGCGGCCCGGTTGGACCTGTTGGAGGTGCTGCGCGGTTCGGTGCGCCAAGGGGTGTTCCTCAACGGCGCCACCGAGCGGTACCCGGTCGTGGTGCTGGGGGCGGCTGCGGCGGCCCGGCTCGGCGTCGCGGTGACGGACGGGGAATCGGGCCCGCCGGTGTGGATCGGCGGCCGGTGGTTCACCGTCGTCGGTGTCCTGGATCCCCTGCCGCTGCACCCGTTCCTCGATCAGTCAGCCCTGGTCGGCTGGACCGCGGCGCAGGACTACCTCGATTTCGACGGTCACCCGAACACGGTGTACGTGCGGGCCGACAACCACGCGGTGGACCAGGTTCGGGGCGTGCTGGCCAGGACCATCAACCCGGCCTCGCCGGCGGAGGTCCTGGTCGCGAGGCCGTCGGACGCACTGGCCGCCCAAGCGCTCACCGAGCAGGCCTACTCGGCGCTGTACCTGGGGCTGGCGGCGGTCGCGCTGCTCGTCGGCGGAGTCGGCGTGGCCAACACGATGGTCGTGTCGGTGCTGGAGCGGCGGCGCGAGATCGGCCTGCGCCGCGCGCTGGGCGCGACCCGACGGCAGATCCGGGGCCAGTTCCTCGCCGAGTCGGTGGTCCTGGGCGGGTTGGGCGGTGTGCTTGGCACGGTGCTCGGCGCGGGGGTGACCGCGGGCTACGCCGCCAGTCAGGGGTGGCCCGCCGTGGTGCCCTGGTACGTCCTGCTCGGCGGGCCCGTCGTGGCGGTCCTGACCGGTGCGCTGGCGGGGGCTTGGCCCGCGGTCCGGGCATCGCGGCAAACGCCGACCGAAGCTCTTTCGTCGGAGTGACCGGCGCACCCGCAGCTGGAAGGAATCCTTTCCACAGCTTCTCATCGGCTTGCCTGGCCGGCAGAGTCGGAGACGCACGGCGGGGGAATTAACGGCTCTATTCTCGCCGTAACGGCGCAGAGTATTTCTGCACCGCATTTCCCCATTCGCCGTCGAATCCCTTTGGCAACTCTGCACGCACTGAGGAGTGAAATCATGTCGATGAAACAGGCCGTCCTGCGGGCCGGAAAATTCGCGTCGGTGGCGGCCGTACTGGCCGGTTCCGCGATGCTCACCGCAGCTCCGGCGTCCGCCTCGCCGAACGCCGAAGCGCAGGCCAGACCGGCTGCGCAGGCTGCGGCTCCTGAGGCGAGCTGGGACTGCACCATCACCGCCTACCTCGGCTGGCGATGGGAGGGGTGGTGCACCGGCTACTCGGGTGAGCTGCGCACCATCACCTACTGCGCCAATGGGACCTCGTCCACCGGCGACTGGATCCAACCGCGACCCGCGGCGTGGTTCGTGTACGGAAACTGCTCCGGATCGACCGTGACGAGCGTCGACTTCCAGACGCGCGGCTGAGCGGTAGAATAACGTCGAAAGGTCAGCTCCACGGGTCGGCGCGCAGTGCGCGCCGACCCGTGGACGACAGCCGGAAACCGGATTGGGTGCCACGTGCGGGTACTGGTGGTCGAGGACGAAGAGTTGATGGCCGAGGCAATTGCCGAGGGTCTCCGACGGCAGTCCATGGCGGTCGACGTGTGCCTGGACGGGGACCGGGCGATGGAGTCGATCGCGGTGCACGAGTACGACGTGGTCGTGCTCGACCGCGACCTGCCCGGGGTGCACGGCGACGACGTGTGCCGCGCGGTGGTGGCACGAGGTGGTGCCCGCGTGCTGATGCTGACGGCGGCGGGTGACATCACCGACCGGGTGCACGGGTTGGGCATCGGGGCCGACGACTACCTGACCAAGCCGTTCGCGTTCGCCGAGCTGGTCGCGCGGGTGCAGGCCCTGGCGCGGCGGGTGAACGCTCCCCTGTCGCCGGTGTTGCGCGCAGCGGACCTCGAACTGGACCGGCCGCGGCACCAGGTCTCCCGAAGCGGCCGGTACATCTCGTTGTCCCGCAAGGAGTTCGCGGTCCTGGAGGTGCTCATGCGCGCTGCCGGAACGGTGGTCAGCGCAGAGCACCTGCTGGAGAAGGCGTGGGACGCGCACACCGACCCGTTCACCAACGTGGTCCGCGTGACGATGATGACGCTGCGCCGCAAGCTGGGGGCTCCGCCGCTGATCGAGACCGTTCCCGGCGTCGGCTACCGGATCGGCTCGTGACCGGGCGGAACTGGTCGGTACGGACCAGGCTGAGCGTCCTGGTCGGCGGGCTGTTCCTGCTCAGCGGCCTGATCCTGTTGAGCCTGACCTACTTCCTGGTCGTTGCCAACCTGCCGGAGACCACGACGTTCGTGAACAGCCGGTATGAGGTCACCGCGCTGGAGTCCGGCGTGCGGTTCCAGGTCCTCCCCCAACTGGAGGACTTCCGCAAGACCGCCCTGAACACGATGCTCGGGCAGTCGGCCGCCGCGCTGGTGCTCGCGACCGCCTTGGCGGTCCTGTTCGGACGGATCGTGGCCGGCCGGATGCTGCGGCCCGTGCGCGAGATCGCGACCGCCGCCCGCCGGCTCGGCGCGGACGACCTGAGCCGTCAACGGCTCGCGATGGGCGGGCGACGCGACGAGCTGACCGACCTGGCGGACACGTTCGACGACATGCTCGACCGGCTGGCCGACGCGTTCGACAGCCAGCGGCGGTTCGTGGCCAACGCCTCGCACGAACTGCGAACCCCGTTGGCGGTTCAGCACACGCTGATCGAGGTCGCGCTCTCCGGGAACGACGTGAGCCCGGACACCGTCCGGCTGGGGCGTCGGTTGATGGAGATGAACGCCCGCAGCGAACGGCTGATCGAGGGCCTGCTCGTCCTGGCGCGCAGTGATCGCGGGCTGTCGTCCACCGAGCCCGTCCGCTTGGACGAACTCACTACGGAGGTGCTGACCGCCCACGAGTCCGCCGAGATCGCGTTCCACTTCGAATCGAGCCCTCTCACGGTGGTCGGCGACAGCGTGCTGCTGGAGCAACTGGTGGTGAACCTGGTGCAGAACGCGTTGCGGCACAACAAGCCGGGCGGTCAGGTCTGGGTACGGGTCGGCGGCGAGGTCTCGTTGGAGATCGCCAACACCGGCCCGGTCGTGCCCCGGGACGCGATCGACTCGCTGTTCGAGCCGTTCCTACGGCTGAGCGGTCAGCGCACGAGTTCGGACCGCGGTGTCGGCCTCGGGCTGTCGATCGTGGCCTCCGTGGTGGCCGCACACGGCGGGAAGGTGGTGGCCGAACCTCGAGCTGAGGGTGGACTGACCGTGCGCGTGACCCTGGGGTGAAGACAGACCACGCGCCCAGGGTTTCCCGACGTGCGCCCGGAGAGGTCCGGTTTCCCTGGCGAGGCGGTCTCGGCGGCGTGGCATGAGCAGCCCTGCGTCAAGCCGCCATCGCTGATCTCGGTTGAGCAGGCGTTGGAGCGCTTCGTGTTTGGCGAGGCCGTAGGCCAGGCCGTCAACTTCCGCTGGGCGGTCGACGAACAACTGCGCGACGCCGTTTGCGACTTCGCCGCCAACGCGAGGCTGATCGAACTGTCGAGGTCGCGGAACTCGCGGAACAATCCGACCGCACCGGGGAAAGGCGCGTTGCAGGTGGGCACGCAGCTTGTTGCCGAGCGCGACGCGGTGGGCGACCAGGTTACGGCGGGCGCGGTCGGCACTGGTCCAGTGCCGGCGGTGACCCGGCGGCACCTCGGGTGCATCAGTGATCCAGAAGATCACCGACACGAGAATGGTGCACCAGTGAGCGGAGGGTGGTGTCTTCGCCGGAGTGGCACAGACGGCCGGCGGCGGTCGCCGCTGATGAGGCCGGTTGCGGAGTAGTGCACAGCTTGTGGACGTGGTGTCGATTGATCCGGTACACGGGTAGGTGGCGTTGTGCACGATCCGCCCACGATGCGGTGTCAGACGGCGACGTGACGATGGATGGCTTGTCCCCGGTCGCCGGGGTTAAGGCGCGTCGCACCCCAGGACGACCTTCGACCACTGCTCCTCGCCCCGGGCCGCATCCACCCCTGAAGCGTTGCGGCCCCACACCGCGACCCTGAACGACTCCACTCCTCCCTCGGGACTTCGGCATGGTGACACGAAGGACGGCGTCAGGGCAGAAGAGACGATCCGGGGTTCGACAGGACAGGATCGAATCCGCGCTTGCCGGCGTCGACGAGCCCGATACCGACGCGCTGCCCAAGAGATTCGGCCCGGCAGATGGGCTTGTGACGCAGGCTCCCGGGATTGGATGACCGTGGCGAGCACTGCGGCCGACCTGCCCCTGTCCACCGCGTACCGGCAGTTCGCTTGACAGCAAACGATTCCAACCCCGGACGACTAGCCGGTCGCGACGTCGTCGAGGAGGTTCTCCGGAGGGCGTCTCGTCTCCCTGGGCGAACTCGACGACAACTGACCGGGGAAGTCCTCCCCACGTTGTTCCCCTGCCCCCGCAGTTGCGCAATCATGATGTCCATGGCGACGGCAGGGCGGTTCCCGGCCTTCAAGGTGTTGCGGATCGTGCTCCTGACGGTGGTGCTGCCCCTGGCCATCGTCGGCGTGGTGGTCGGTTCGGTGCTGCTGTACGCCCTGGGCGGATGGGGTTGGTGGCGCTGGACCATCCTGGTCCTGGGCAGCTTGATCGTCCTGGCAGGCGCTGGGCTCGCTGTTGCGGGACTGCGATCGACGATCAGCGACGAGCGCCACGAAGTCACGGCGGTGATGCTGGGAAGTGCCGTGTTGATGGCCATGGTTCTGGCCCCGATCTCCGCGACCAGGGCACGGGTGACTCTCGACAACGCCATCGCGGTGGAGTGCACGGTGCTCGCTCTGGCCGGATTCGCCGCGGCGACGGGGGACACCTCGACACCGGCGACCGAGCACGACCTGGAGTGCGCGGGCGGGTACCCGACGACCTATTTCAGCCCGTCTCCACAGGCCGAGGTGGGCGGGCGGTTCGAACTGCTGGTCGATCCCACGAGAGCGTTGGGCCCGACGACGGCGGAACACGAGGAAGAAAAGTGGTGGTCGGGGCTGGTGATCACCGCGCTCGCAGCAGGGCTGTACATGTCGTGGAGCGGGTGGCGCGGGGCCCGTTGGCTGATCACCACCTCGTCACGCACTCCCGGTTCCCCGCCGCCTGCGTGAGTCGCGACGCCGTGGACCTCGGCCTGTTGACCACGGCACACTCGCATACCGTGCGCCGGTCGCCGCCCGCACGCGGTGGACGAGGTCGCCTCGGGGTTGGTCGTCCGCCTTTGCCGGACCCGACCCCGGACACCAATCCGTCCAGTGTTCGTCGGTGTGCACCCCAGCCGCCGAGTGGTGGTCCGGTTGGGGCGCAACAGGGGCAGTCGTGGTCCACGCTGCCTCCGTCCGGTGGTGCGGTCAGCCGGCGAGGGTGACGAGTGCTCCGATCACGCCCGCGCCGACGAGGGCGGTGACCACGCCTCGGCGCAGGGCGAGCAGCCACAGCGCGGCAGCGGCCAGCAGACCGTACTGCCACGGCGTGTGCAGGGCGGCGGTGAGCGGGAAGACGGTGCCGGCGATCGCGCCGATGGCCGCGGCCCCGGCCCCGGTGAGGAACGCCTGGGCCTTCTCGTTGTCCCGCAGGCGTTCCAGGCGCGGGCCACCGAAGATGATCATCACGAACGAAGGCGCGAACGCGACGAACGCCGCCAGCAGCCCGCCCCACAGACCGGCCGCCGCGTAGCCGACCACGGCCACGGTCTGCACCACCGGGCCCGGGGTGACCTGGCCCAGCGCCACGGCGTCGAGGAACTGCGCGTCGGTCATCCAGCCGTACGTGGTCACGGCGTCGTGACGCATCATCGGGATGATCACGAACCCGCCGCCGTAGGACAACGCGCCGACCTTGGCCGCGACCCACGCCACGGCGGGCAGCCCACCGACCGCCGCCGGCAACGCGATCACCGGCAGCACCGCCGGCGCACGACCCGAGGGCACCCGCACCGCGACCTCGACCAACCCGGCCACGACCAGCACGACCACCAGCCACGGCCCGGTGATCGCGGCGGCCACGGCACCGACCAGGACGTAGGCGCACCACCGCGCCCGTGCGGAAGTCCCGGCCCCCGCCCGTTTCCAACTGCCGGGGATCAGGCCCCACGCCGCGTGCGCCGCCACGGCGGGGACGGCCGCCCCCGCGCCGACCGCCGCCCCCAGTACCCAGAGCGGTGGCTGTGCGGACAGGAAGAGCGCCGCCAGGGCCAGGATCAGCACCAGTCCCGGGACGATGAAGCAGAAGCCGCCCACCAGCGCGCCGCTCGTGCCGCGCAGCCGCCAGGCGCACAGGATCGCCAACTGGGTGGACGCCGGACCGGGCAGCAGGTTGGTGACCGCGATGTCGTCCTCGAAGTCCTTCTCGCCCAACCACTTCTTCCGGCGCACGCACAGGTCGCGGAGCAGCGCGATGTGCGCGGGCGGGCCGCCGAACCCGACGCACCCCAGGCTGCCCCACTCGCGGGCGATCGTGGCCAGGCCGACCCGGTTCACGACGCCTCCGCGATCGTCGCCAGCCGGTCCACGCGCTCGGTGAGCAGGGACAGCACGACCTCGAAGACCTCGTCGGTGTCCACCGGACCCGGGTCGGGCACCGACCAGTGCACCCACCGGTCCGACGGCCCCACCTCTTCGTAGGCCTTGTCGCACACCGCCACCACGAGGTCCTCGGGTTCGATCACGTCGCCGACGTGGGCGGTGCCGTCACGTCCGAGCGCCAGGCCGTGCCGGTGGGCGGCGGCGACCGCGCGCGGGTTGAGGCGCGGCCCGGGGTGGGTGCCCGCCGAGGTGGCCGGGATGCGGCTGCGCGCGCTCCAGGCAGCGGCGGCCAACGGTGAGCGCGCGGCGTTGCGGGTGCAGACGAACACCACCCTGGGCGCGGTGACCGACGGGGTGGGGCGGAGGCCGTCGAGCACGGCGGGGAGCAGTCGGACGTACGCGCGGCGGCCGTCCGCGTAGGACTGCGAACGGGTCACCAGACCGACCTCCCGGAGCACCTTCAGGTGGTGTGCCAACAGATTGGACGTGAGGTCGAACCGCCGCGCCAACTCGCCGGGCGACCGGTCGCCGACCGCCAGCAGGTCGACGATCCCCAACCGGACCGGGTCGGCCAACGCGTGGTGCACCGCTGCCCGGCTACGAAGCGTGATGTCATTTTCCATTGAGGCAATCCTCGCTGAGGTGCTTACATGAGTCAACGACCCGGCGACACCTGGGAGGCCCCGAGCCCGACGCAACTGCGGAAACCCCACCACACCCGCACCCCCGCGCGGACCGCCGGGACATCCCCGCCGGACGGCGTGCGAATACGCCCGCACCCCGCGAGCGCGCTTTCCCGACACCGACCGAATACCACCGCGGACATTTTTTCATTAGCATGGCGGCACACCCGTTCCGAATGACTTCCGAAGTTACTGCGTTGTGCCCATTCTGCCACCGAGGTCGCTGTGTACGTTCGATCGCATCGAACATGCCACCCCTCGGAATGGGGGAACCGTGACAAATCAGATCACCAGGACGGGTGACGGCGGAACGCTCCGGCAGAAATGGGGGCAGGCACCGGTCACCACGAAGCTGTACTGGCTGCTGCGCGTCGGCGTCGCGATCGAATACCTCGGCCACGGCTGGGCCGGCCTGAGCCGGTCGCGGGCGTGGCTGCCCTACTACGACCTGTTCGGCATCTCCCCCGACGCCGCGGTCGACTACCTGATGTACGTCACCGGTGCCGTGGACATCACCGTCGGGTTGGTCGTGTTGTTCTTCCCACTGCGGATCGTGCTGCTGCACGCCACCGTGTGGGGCGTGTTCACCGCCCTGCTGCGGCCCGCCGTCGGCGAGGGCTGGTGGGAGTTCCTGGAGCGCGGCGGCAACTACGGGATGCCTCTGGCGCTGCTGATCCTGGTCGGCGGCGGCGGGTGGTCACCGCGCCGCTGGTTCACCCGCGCCGACGCCCCGACCGCCGTCTCCGACCGCGCCCACGTCGCCGCCCACTGGGCCGCCCGGGGCGGGCTCGCCCTCCTCCTGATCGGCCACGGCGGATTCGCCGTCGTCGAGAACAAAACCTACTTCTACCAGTACTTCGCCTTCTTCGGGCTCGATCGCGGCACCGTCGACGCCGCCCACCTGATGACCATTTTTGGTTGGTTCGAAATCCTGCTCGGGATAGCCGTACTGGTCCGGGCCGCCGCACCGCTGCTGTGGTTCGTCCTCGCCTGGAAACTGTTCACCGAACTGCTCCGACCACTCGCCGGGCAGGAAATATTCCAATTCGTCGAACGCGACGGCGATTACGTGCTGCCGCTCGCGCTCATCCTCGGCGCGGGCGTCTACGCCCTGGCCCGTGACCGCCTGCGCCAGTCCCGACCCACCACGTAGGAGGGACCCCGATGCGTCGTCTGCTTCCGCTCGCCACCGCACTGCTGCTCCTCGCGACACCGGCCACCGCCACGGCCACCGCGACCACCGACGCCGACGCCGGTGCCTCGAAGGGGCAACCGACCGTGATCGGCACCATCCCCACCGGGCCCAACACCCGCATGGTCGCGTTCACCCCCGACTACGAGCTGGCCTACGTCGCCAACGGCGGTTCCGACGACGTCTCGGTGATCGACCCCCGCCGCCGCACCGAGGTCACCAGGATTTCCGTCGGCAAGTTCCCCTACGGCGTCGTGTTCGACCGCACCGGTCGATTCGTCTACGTCTCCAACCGCGACTCCAACGAAGTCAGCGTGATCGACACGACCACGCGGACCGTCGTCAAGACCATCCCCGTCGGCACCGCACCCCGCCTGGGTGCCCTCAAGCCGGACGGCAGCGAAGTCTGGATCAGCAGCACCGCGTCCAACGCGGTCAGCGTGATCGACACCCGCACCCGGACCGTCACCCACACCATCCCGGTAGGCACAGCACCACGCGGCATCGCCTTCACCCACGGCGGCCGACACGCCTACGTGGCCGACTCCGACTCCGACACCCTCTCCGTCGTCGACACCGCCACCCACACCAAGATCGCCACCATCCCGGTCGGCGACGAGCCGCGCGGTGTCCTGATCACCCCCGACGGACGGACCGCCTACGTCAGCAACGCCCTCGGCGGCACGATCTCCGTCATCGACGTGCGCACCCGCACCGTCACCGCGACCATCGCCGTCGGCCGCACCCCCAGGGGCATCACCCTCGCCGCCGGCGGCCGGATCGCCTACGTCGTCAACTCCGGCTCCAACTCGGTGAGCACCTTCGACACCCGCACCAACAAGGTCCTCGGCGAAGTGCCCGTCGGCACCGACCCCCACTGGTCCGCCCCCGGCCCCGGCAACCGCTACATCCTGGTCGCCAACTCCGGCTCGTCCACCATCTCCATCGTCACCCTGCACCGCTGACCCGGACCTCCACCGGGAGGACCAAAAGCTGAAACCCGCGTCCTGACTGACGTCACGGCGCGGGTTTCACGGAGGGCCTTCGAGTTTTCGACGGCCAGGTCATCCGGTTGTGCCCCGACAGGGTTCGAACCTGCGCACCCACTTCCGGAGGGCGGTGCGACTACCCGTTGCACCGAGCGCTCTACCAGCATAAACAGTAAATTGATCTTGTTTTTGAGGGCTACGACTCTGACGCTGGCCATGTGAGCCCAGCCCTTTCGAGGCTCCTGCCCACAAGATCACCCGAGTTCTGAACCATCCGGCGTCGAACACACCCGCACGGGGCAGCCACGGTGCCTACCGCCACCCTGGCGGCCCGCAGTCATCACGCCAATGCGCGGCACGATGAAGCGCGACACGCTCGCGTCGGTGATCCGCCAGGCGGGACTGGCGCGAGGTGTCGGCTTCACGGTGCCCTGCAAACCGATGGGCCAAAACGGCCATACGTCGATCCTCACCGCGAAGGCGTTGAACGACCCACGGTGAGCAGTAGCGGAACCCCCGCACCCTCCCTGGCTGCCAGGTCTGCGACGAAACCGCCGAGCCAGCCAATCGCATCCAATGACCACTCGGTCAGGGTGCCTTGAAAAGTCACGCGGTGACGCGGCGGGCCGAGCCAGACTGTGTCGGGCAGGGGTGGCGGCAGGGGATCCCGCTCGGCCAGGGAATCGCATCGGAAGACACTCTGGTCCAGTTGACCCAGCCAACGGTGTATCCGTTGCGCCACTACGGGAAAAATCGGATCCTGACCACTGTCCACGGTGACGTGCACAGACGTTGCGGATCGCACGTCGTTAAACCAGGCGGCCGTGGACAGCGACGGCATCCGGGATTGCTGGGGGCGTTCCGTGATATCCAGGCTCTGCGCCGGCAACAGTACTTGTACCGTCTGGAGTCGCAACGTGCCGAGCCGCGCTGTGACATCACCGGCGCAACGGAGGAACGGCTGTACCGGCAACGGCCGGTCGCTGGGCACCGAATCAACGCCTACTTGGAACCAGGCGACCAGCGAAGACCCTTGCGCAGCAAGGGGATGCTCAAGTCCGGCGTCGTTCATGCCCCATAGACCGTCGAGCCAGCCCATCGCCTGCGCCCGGTCGTGGAACTGGATGTAAGGGTCGCGATCGGTGTCCGGAGCCCGGTCGGGACGCGGAGTCAACTCACCGTAGAGCGCGGCGTACAGGGTCCCCGCGACGCCGCGGGAACCCTGTACCAGCCCTGGCCGAGCTTCATTGCTGTCCACTGGACTGCCTCGCTACTGATCGGGTCCGGTGACCAAGCAGTTCACAGTAGCCTGTCGCTCAAACACCTCTGAGCTGTCCCACTCGTCGTCCACGTCAACATCAACTCGATTGCGCCACGAGATGGCTTGGCCGGTGGAGTCGCACGGACGGTTGGCCGCGGAGCGGTTGCCGCTACCGCCACCGGGGTAGATGCCGGGCTCCGTGTCACAAGCCTTCCGACGCCACGTTCCGTCCGTGTAGTACTCGTACAGGCAATTCGTCACGGTTGCCTTGTGGGCGACTGCCGCCGACTACATCGGCCTTTACCTGGAACCACGGCCATGCCCCAGATCGCTTCCGCCCCGTACGCACCTGGGTTTGGCTCCGCTTCGCGTCACGAGCGGCGTCACGCGAAACCACGCGCCGATGATCGACTCCGTGATTCGAGAACCACCCAGGCGGGTGACCATGGAACTGAGGCGTCGCTTGGGGTGCGCCGTGGAGGGCCGGGCCTCGGATCAGGAGGCGCGCCGTGTCAGTAGACCTGGTCGGGTGCGGGCTGCCAGTCCACGCAGGTGGGTCGTTCGCCGGTCCGGCGGAACTCGTGCAGCGCCTCGCGTACCCGGTTGAAGGGCAGTACGGCGTCGGCGTGGAAGGTCCGCTCGGTGACGCGGTCGACGAACAGGTCGGGGGCGTCGTCGAGGGGGTGTCAGCCCTGGTCACCCAGACGGCGGTGCGATCCGGGTCGACGGGAGAGGACGTCCAGGCGTCGGGGCCGAGGTACAGGATCGCGCCGACCCGCTGGGGGACGTTCAGGGCGATCTTGATCAGGTGGTCGGGTCGCTGCAACGGTCCGACGCGAGGGCGTTCGTGGGCGATGATCTGCGTGGGGTGCGACTGGTCGGTGGTGAGCGCGAACTCCAGCAGCTCGTCCAGCTCGGCGTCCGAGCCCGCCGTGAACGGGGTGTCGGCGCGGTTGTCGTCCCGGTACAGGTACACGTCCAGCGTGTAGGTCATGCCAGGTGCCTCCCTCGTCCGGCCCGGCCCGGTGACGATCGCGAAGCGGGTCGCTCATGTCCGCGCGGAGGCCCTGCGGGAGACCTTCGACCGGCTGGCGCACGAGTTCACCGACGACCGGTGTGCCGCACTGGACGGACTGCTGGTGGTGGATCCGAAGTTGAAGATGATCCGGTTGCGGTGGTTGTCCACCGGGCCGGTGGAAGCCTCGCCCGCGGTGGTGGGCAAGCTGGAGTTCCTGCGGGGCTTGGGCGCGGACACCCTGGAGATGTCGGTGCTTCCGGCGGAGCGGCACCGGTTCCTGGCCACGATCGGCCGCCGGTTGACCGGGCAATCGCTGCTCGGGTGTCTTCAGGAGCGGTTGAGGGCGAGCGTGCGCGGCCTCGTAAGCGCGGAGGGTTGGGCAGGAGGATGTGACGTTGTAGCCCAGAAACCTCGGGCCGTGTGGGTCAGAACCTGACCTGCACGGCAGTAGTGTCGGCGGCACATTTCCCGCAACTAGAGGAGCCACCCGATATGTCCGTCAAGGCGATCCCCGATGGCTACACGACCGTCACGCCGTGGATCATCTCCCGCGACACGGCCGCGGTCATCGACTACCTCTGCAAGGCGTTCGGAGCCGAGGAACTGGGCCGGGTGGCCGACGCCCGCGGGGTGATCGGACACGCGGAGGTCCGCATCGGCGACGCGATCGTGATGCTCTTCGACGGCGACCCGAGTTGGCCGGCGACGCCCGCGTTCCTCCGGCTGTACGTCGAAGACGCCCACGCCGTGCACTGCCAGGCGGTCGGCGCGGGAGGCGTCTCCATCTCGGAGGTCACCCATCTGGCCTTCGGCGACCTGGTCGGGCGCGTGCGCGACCCGTTCGGCAACGTGTGGTGGATCCAGACCCGTATCGAGGACGTGACGCCCGAGGAGATGCAGCGGCGTTTCGGCGACCCGAAGTTCATCGCGGCGATGGAGTACATGCAGCGCCCCGAGACCGAAGTTCTTCCCCGAACTGAACCTCGAACCGGCGGCGGTCCGGCTCAAGCCCGGTAGCTACGAGACAGTGCCAGGCGACCCTCTGTCGAAGGAGTTCGTCGGCTACTTCCCGCGCATGACCGAAGAGGAAGCGTGGGAGGCGGGCCGGGGCGTATGGAAGATGTCCAGGACAAGGCAGTCCGCCGGCGTTTCGCCGTCATCGTCGGCGAAGGGACGGTGCGCGCCGTCGCCGAGATCCCCGGCACCACCGTCCACGACACCCCCAGCGGCCCCCGTGCCGCCCTGGAAGGCCACGTCCTGAGCGAGGACTCCGGTGCGCGCGGCCTACCTCGGTCGGCCCGACCCGGTGGTCAACGGCTCGCAGAACCCGATCGGCTGCTGCGAACTCCCCGAAGCACAGCCGTTCCTGCAACGGTCCTGCGGGTGCGGCTCGGTCGGCGGCCGGGATTTCCTGCCAGGCCACGAGATCCGTGCGGTCAACGACCGCATCCGCGCGCATTTCGGTGGCTCGCCGCTGAAGTTCATCCAGCGGGTCGACGGCGTGCTGTGCACTGGTGCGGCGTTGCGGGGCAAGGCGTCCTGATGGCGCGCGTGAGGTGCTTCTGGTGGCCCTTCGGGAACTCCGAGCTTTCCGATGACCGTCGCCGGGTTCAGCAGGATCGGCCATGAATACCTGCGTGCGGCTGAGCGTCGGCGCGCCTGGCCGAGCTCGCAGGCAGCACCCCGGCGCGCTGGGGACTGCTGCTGGTCGTGGACGGTCGCAGACGCAAGTGGACGCTGGATTCACCCGATGCCGACTACAGGGCACTGTTCGCCCCCGGCCGCCCGCACCCTCGAACTCGACAGCGCGGTCTTCACCACGAAGTTCCCGGGCTGGAACTCCGGGTGGCAGATCCCTACCGCCCGGTGAGCCTGCCGCCAGGCTCGGAAGCGAGCGCGGCGGCAGTGCCTGAACAGTAACAACACACGTGCCGATTTCCCTGCTGTGCCGGGGAATCCGGACAGCCTCGGCATAGCGGCGCAGGCTTGGAGCGTGGAGTCCGAACAGGACGGCTCATCGCCGAGTTCGCCGCCGGCATCGCCGAGCTGGTGGCGAACGCGCGCCGCGAGCGACTCCAGGCCGCCGGCGAGGACACCGCGTGGCGGGAACAGGTCCTGCGTGAGTGGGAGGCGCAGGCGGTCCAGGCCCACGACAAGGAGATCTTCTCGGCGATCCGTGCCGTGTTCGAGCGCCACGGCGGCTCCAAGTTCTGATCCAGATCACTTGCCGTCCTCTTCGACCGCGTCCGGGTCGCAAGAGGCCGCAACCCGCCGGCCAGACCGTGGGCGACAGGAACGAGTACCGGCAGCCCCACAGATCGACGTGGCTGTAGCGGAACGGCGCGAGCCGGGCTGTACCGGGGGTGGAGACTGGCAGGCTTACCTGATCACATTCGGTAACCCTGGTCAGGAACGCCGACTACTTGATCAGCGAAGCCTGCCAGTCGGCACATCCGTCGTGCGACCTCGGCGGGCAGGACTTCGACCGGCGAGGTGAGCAATCTACGGTATTCGCTGTCGTCGCGTTTTTCGCGCCGGCTGCGACTCCGGACTGTAGCGGCTTCCTCACCCCAAAGTCGGAAAGGCATGTCCGTAGTGGAGCAGTGAATTCACCTCGCAGCACTTATAGCCTCGGAACGGGAAAACACACAAGGCGCAGGAACCGGGAACCTGCCCGAGAGACACACCATTCTACGTCGAACGGAAAGCGGGGAACATGCGTAAGGTCCTCAGCAGGACGATCGCGACCGGCGGGGCCGTCCTCCTCCTGGTGTTCGGCGGTGGGGCGGCGGTACAGGCGACCTCCACACCGAACGGTGATCCGGGCATCCTCGCCGGCTACCGCACAGTGACAGCGGATTCCCTCATCCTGTGGAACGCGGCCTCGGGCGGCAGTTCGGTGGGAACATGGACCTGGGGCCAGTGCTTCTACTGGTCGGCGGTCGAGGGCTCCAACCGCTATCGGACGTCCACAGGCAGCGGTTCGACCGTGTGGGTCGGTGCCGAGTCGCAATGGAGTTCGGCAGGCTGCTGAAGCCCCTCGTTTCCGCCCGTCGTTGACATCGGCCGCATGACTGCCCACTCCGCAGCCGTGCGGCGTGTTTCACGACGGGCCTTCCGGTGGCAGGCGTGCGGCAGACGATGTCCAGCAGGGTCGATGCTGCTCCGTGACTTGTGGGCGGCGCGGTGATTCTGATCGACGGGTGTCGGCGCGGCACGTCGAGGGCGGTTGTCACGAACCCGTCCCCTGCGCGCCGACACCCGCCGGGCCGCCGGTCGGGGTTGTGCGGCACGGCCCGCGACCCGGGTCCTCCCCGATTCGGGTGACCGCGGCGCAGCAGCGGTCCGTGCGTGACAGCGGCAGTCGAAGTCGATCACCCGCTGCCGAGGGGCGCGCGGGTTCCGGCGTGGCCCGTGGCCTGCGGCAGTGACCGTGTCAGCCAGGGCACCTCGACAGCTCCGGACCCCCTCTCCCCTGGGACCGAAACCCGACACCGCCGACAAGCGCCCGGACAGGCGGACATTGCCCACCGGGTTTCGGGGTTTCGGGCACAGTCAGGGTTCGGGCACCGTGCGGACCACCCGCACCCGTGCGGTCCGCCGAGCGGTGACCGCGTGGTCGTCGGTCTGTCGGACCCGGCGACGGGAAGTCGCGTCGGGCACCCGAAAGCGACGACCGGCCGGCGTGCGTTCGGCCAACGGCTCGTCCTCGTCGGCGGAATCCGTGGTCTGCGGGTCTCTTCCGGGGTCATCGCGCCTGCGCGTCACGAGGGGCCCCGGCGCAGTAAGCGCCGGGGCCCCGGGGTTGTTGGATTCCACTTCCACCTAGCTGGCCGTGAGACCGGCTTCCTCTGTCCGCGCAACCCGTACTAGCAGCGGGTGTTGCGGGGATCGCGTGTGCTTGACCGAAGACCACCTCTCGTTCAGATGGAACCGCGGTACCCGTCCGGCCGAGTCCAGCCGAGACCGGGCGATCCGATGGTGTGCAACCCTTCCCTTCTCCTCTGATCACTGCGACTTGCGTTCTCACGTGACGGTCGGCACCGGTCCTGATGCACATGCCGGAATCACTTCACCGACCATCCCGGCCACCTGCCAAGAGCCCCGTCCACTGCTCGGCTCCGACAGACCTGACCGCACTGCACTTGCGTTACTGCACTTGCGTTACTGCACTTGCGTTACTGCACTGCACATCGCAACTGCTTTACGACTCGAACTGCTTCACTACTTCATCCGGTCGTCGGCACCGGGATCGTTCCTCCGGTCTGTCGCCGATCGACCCATGGTCCACCGCCGAGGAGCCCCGTTCACCGATTGGCCCCAGCACGTCCGACCGTCCTGCTGTCGATCCCACGGGCAGTTCGTCATCTCCCGTGTCACCGCTCTTCTCTGTCAACGAGGACAACACTACACACAGCCGCATCCGAATGTCTACTTCGGCTGGCACAGATTTACTCGACCGGATGACGCAGCTCTCTCACCAGCAGAGATCACCCCGCACGCCGTCACGACACCGCACGGCACGGACACGAGGAGCGCGGAGCGCGGGCCACCGCGCGGATGCGAAGGGGTGGTGACACGAGACGCCGGCCCCGCCCGTCGTGCAGGCGTGGTCGAGCCGCCTGCGGACAGGACAGGTCGACGGGCGTCCACAGCAGCCGCCGGGGGTGTCGTGGCCACGCCAGCGGACGCGACGGCGCGAGCCTGCCCGGCCGGAGCGCGGACACCGGGGCGGAGGCGGTCCGTGGTGCCGGGCGGCACGGGTCCTGGGTCCTGGGCTGCGCACGGACGTCTTCAGCAGGAAGGACGCGCATTGCATGACGACGGTCGAACCGGAGGACGGCGGGACGGCATCGCTCTCGACGCTCGACCTGGCCGACGACGGGCCGTCGCTGTTCGCGCTACGTCGCTGGGCGGGCGCGTCGCTCGAAGACCCCTCCGGGGGCCGGGCCTGGTCGTCGTTGACGCCCTGTGCACCGCCTAGGGCTTCGACGAACTCCCGACCGGCAAGACCGTTTGAGCCGACATCGCCTGCATGCCGGTCACCACACCCCGTGCGGCTGACGGCACGGAGTACGGCGTCGTCGCCCTCCCGACAGTCCGTCCCCGGTACCGGCCTCGCCAGGTCTTCGACTGGGCAGCGAGACCTACGTGCGTCGCCCGGTGCGGCACCCGGCGGCCATTACCGCCGCCGACCTGCTCGACGATGTCACGGCCGAACCGGGCGGGATTGCGGGGGTCGTTCGTTCGAGCCGAGGGGTCGTGGCGGCCCGCCAGTGGTGCCACGACCTGGCCGCGCTGCGGCGCTCCGCCCGCCTCGGCTCCATTCCCCTGGACCGGTGCGTGGTCGCGCTCAACGCGCCCGAGCTGGCCGAGGCGTCCCTGGTCTGCGTGGAAAAGTTCGCCGAGGAAGCGGGGATCGCCGCCTTGGCCCCTACCTCTCCCGCGACGACGCCGACCTGCCCCCTGCCCCAGACCACCGAGGGAGGCCGCAAACGCTGGTCCCACCCCGAGGGCGGCACCCTGATCGTCAACCACCAGCACAAACTGCCGCCCGGCCGGCGGCCCGGCAGATCTACGGCACCGGTGAGGATGAAGTGGATTTTGCGGACGGTCCACGCGGTCAACGGCTTGCAGACGTGGCGGCGGCAGCGGCGGTCGCAGGTGTGCTCGCCGGGGGTGCGGTGGTCGATTTCCGGGCCGCCAGAGCAGTGTTCGCGGCAGCGCTCCAGCTCCTCGTAGTAGGAGTCGAGGACGTCGACTGCCAACGACTCGGCCTTGAAGTGGCCGATGATCGGGTAGATGTGTTTGAGGGCGTAGCCGTCGTAGGTCTCGCGGGTGGTGCGTTCCAGGCGCGCTGCGGTGATGTGGACGGCGACCACGAAGCCGACGGTGGCGTTGGTGCGGGGGGGGTGGAAGCGTTCGTCGATCTCGCGGAGGAAGCGGACCCGGACCTCCTCGGCCAGGCGCTCGGCGTCCGGGCCCGCCGGGACGACCTCTACGAGGTAATGGCGGCGCTTGGTGATCACGTCCAGACCGGCATACACACGCACGCGCAGAGCGCCACTCGGCAGCAAGTCGATGCCGCCGCGCTCCCTGCGCGTTGCGCCGTCCAAAACAGTCACCAGCAGGACCAAAAGCTGAAACCCGCGTCCTGACTGACGTCACGGCGCGGGTTTCATGGAGGGCCTTCGAGTTCTCGACGGCCAGGCTGTTCGGTTGTGCCCCCGGCAGGATTCGAACCTGCGCACCCGCCTCCGGAGGGCGGTGCTCTATCCCCTGAGCTACGGGGGCCGTAGCTACGGGAGGAAGCTTAGCAGGGCTGTCAGGACGGCTTCGCACCCCCTACCCTCCGAGGCATGGCTCCTGCTCGTGAGCGGTTCGTCGAGTGTGCCGACCTGCGTCTTCGGGTGGTCGAGGAGGGGGTCGAGGGGGCCACGGCGGTGGTGTTGCTGCACGGGTTCCCCGATTCGCTCCGGGTGTGGGACGGGGTGGCCGCCCGGCTGCGGGAGCGGTTCTGGGTGGTTCGGGTGGATCTCCCGGGGGCCGGTGGGTCCGGGCGGCCCCCGGCGCGGGAGGGGTTTCGGATCGCCCGGGTCGTCCGGGACCTGATGGTGGTGGTCCGGCAGTTCCGGCAGCCGGTCCACCTGGTGGGGCACGACTGGGGCTCGGTCATCGGGTGGGGGGCCGTCGCCGAGGAGCCGTCCTCCTTCCTGTCGTTCACCTCCTTGTCCGGGCCCGACCTGGGGCACGTCCGCGACTGGGTGGCCCGGCACCGGTGGCACCCCCTGGCCGTCCTGAACCTGGTCCGGAAGTCCTGGTACATCGCCGGGTTCCTGCTCCCGGCCCTCCCCGAACTGCTGTGGCGCGTCCCCGAGGTGCGACGCCGCCTGGGTGCGCACCACCGGGAACTGGTCAACGGGCTGGAGCTGTACCGGGCGAACATCGGCCGGGGGGCCGTCGCCCGGCGCGTCTCCGTGCCGGTCCACCAGATCGCCCTCGCGGACGACCCCTACGTCTCCCGACGGCACCTGGAGGCCGCCGAGCCCTGGGTCTCCGACCTCACCCGCACCCCCCTGGTCGCCGGCCACTGGGCACCTCGCACGCACCCCGCCCAGGTGAGCCGGCTCATCGAGGACTTCATCGACGGGCGGCGACGACGGCGAGTGGTCGTCGTCACGGGTGCGGGTGGCGGGATCGGGCGGGCCACCGCGGTGAGGTTCGCGCGCGAGGGTGCCTTGGTCGTGGCGTTGGACGTCGACCTCGCCGCTGCCCGACGCACGGCGGACGAGACCGGCGGGCACGCCTACGCGCTCGATGTCACGGACAGTGCCGCCGCCCGGGAGGTCGCCCGGCTCGTCGAAGAGCGCCACGGGGTGCCCGATGTGGTGGTGGCCGACGCGGGTGCGGGTCCGGCCGGATCTTCCCCGAGCACCTCGGAGGAGGACTGGCGCGAGGTCTTGAACGCCGACCTCTGGGGTGTCGTGCGCCTGTGGCGGGCCTTCGCGCCCTACCTGGTCGAGCGCGCGCAGGGCGGGCACCTGGTGGTCACCGCCTCCGCCGCCGCCGGGCGCTTCCGCACCTCGGGTCTGCCCGCGTACTCGACCACCAGGGCCGCGGTGCTGATGCTCGCGCAGAGCCTGGCGGCCGAGCTGAAACCGCACGGCATCAGGGTCAGCTCGATCTGCCCCGGCGTCGTGGACACCGCCGGCGCGGTCACCCGGTTCGCGGGTGACGAGGAGCAGACTTCCTTGCGGAAGAAGGTCCGGTCGCGCGGGCTCGGACCGGACGAGGTGGCGGACCAGGTCTTCCGCGCCGTGGAACGGGAGACGGCTGCGGCGAGGGCTGCCCGCCGGGTTCCGCCGCGTCTCGCCCGCCTGATCGAACGGGTGGCCAACCCCACCTGATCGCCCTGTTGCACTCATGCGCATGTGACTATATGTTCCGTCTATGGGTCACGGACACGGCCACGGAGTGTCATCGGGGAGCGCGAAGCACCTCGGCCGGTTGTGGGTCGCCTTCGGTCTCGGGGCGGCCTTCATGGTGGTCGAGTTCGCCGTGGGCTTCGCCACGCAATCGCTTGCGCTCATCTCCGACGCCGCTCACATGCTCACCGACGTCCTCGGCGTCGGCATGGCCCTCACCGCCATCGTCCTGGCTCGCCGCGCTTCCTTCAAGGGAAGTCGCACGTTCGGGCTCTACCGCGCCGAGGTGCTCGCCGCCCTGGCCAACGCGGTGCTGCTGTTCGGCGTCGCGGGCTACGTGGTGTTCGAGGCGGTCGGCCGGTTCGGCGACCCGCCGGAGGTCCCGGGCCTGCCGGTAGTGCTCGCGGCGGCGGCCGGGCTGGTCGCGAACATCATCTCGTTCTTCACGCTGCGCGAGGGTGCCAAGGAGAGCATCAACGTGCGCGGGGCGTACCTGGAGGTGCTGGCCGACCTCATCGGCTCGGTCGGCGTGCTGATCAGCGGCGCGGTCACGCTGGTGTTCGGCTGGCGCTACGCCGACCCGATCATGGGTGTCGCGATCGGCCTGTGGGTGCTCCCCCGGACCTGGAAGCTCGCCTCCGGCGCGCTGCGAATCCTCTTCCAGCACGCCCCGGAGCGCCTCGACGTCGACGCGATGCAGGCCGAGCTGAGCCGGCTCCCGGGTGTCGAGGAGGCGCACGACCTGCACGTCTGGACGCTCACCTCGGGCATGGAGGTCGCCTCGGCGCACCTCACCACCTGCCCGGACGCCGACCCGGCCCGGGTGCTCGAAGCCGCCCAGACGCTGCTCGCCGAGCGGTACCACATCGAGCACGCCACGCTTCAGGTCGAGCCGGGCGCGTCCGCCGAGCGCTGCCGCGAGATCTCCTGGTGATAGCGGGCCGCGTAGCCGGTCGGGGTCTCGCCGAACATCGCGGTGAAGTCGCGGACGAAGTGCGCCTGGTCGGCGTACCCGAGGTCGGCGGCGAGCGCGGCCCAGTCGACCCGCGCGCCGGCGGCCATCCGCTGGGTCACCTCGTGCAGCCGGTAGCGCCGGATCACCCACTTCGGGCCGATGCCGACGTGCTCGGCGAACAGCCGCTGCAACTGCCGGGGGCCGCGACCGGTCTCCTCGGCCAGCGCGGAGACCCTGGTGATCTCCGGCCGGGCCACGATCCGGTCGACCACGCCCGCGGCGAGCACGGCCGCCGGGTCGGGCTCCGGCAGGCACGACCGCAGCACCTCTTCCACCGCCGGCACGCTGGGCTCGGGCACGTCCGGGAACATCGACGGCACCGTCCGGTCCGTGATGGACCGCACCGGGGCACCCAGGAACGCCCGGAACACCCCCGGCCGGAACGCCACCCCGAACACCCGCCCGTCGCCGTCGAGCTCCTGGAACACGTGCCGGCTCGACACCCCGCTCACCGTGGCCCGCCCGCCCCGGAACGCCAGGTGCACGTTCGGGTACGGCACGATCAACTGCCGGTAGGGCCGGTCGTAGGACCAGTGCACGATCCAGTACCGCGCGACGTAGGGCGCGAGGTCCGGCGACGGCAGCGGGAACTCGTGGCGCTGGTGCTCGCGCCAGTCCAGTTCCCGCTCGTCGCGCACGCCGACCAGGGTATGTCGCGTTTGTTCAATACACCGACCGCTCCCGCTCGTAGCGTGCCGCGCATGAACACCGAACGACTGGCGGGGCTCGCCGCCGCCCCCGTCCTGGAGATCGTCGACGGCATCACGCCCGACCAACTCGACGCGCCGACCCCGTGCGCCGAGTTCGACGTGCGCGGCCTGATCCGCCACCTGCTGTTCTGGGGCCCGTCCCTGGAAGCCGCCGCGCGCAAGGAGAACGTGACGCCGGAGGGCGCGGAGTCCGACGTCGACCTGACCGACTGGCGGCCACGGCTGCGCGCCCAGTGGGAGCGGATTGCCGCCGCGTGGGGCGCGCCCGAGGCGTGGCAGGGCACGACGGTGCTCGGCTCGCCGAACGAGATGCCCGCCGGGATGATCGGCGGGATGGTCGTGGGCGAGGTCCTGGTGCACGGCTGGGACCTCGCGACGGCCCTCGGCCGCACGCCGACCTGGGACGACGAGGTGCTCTCGTTCGTGCACGCGGACCTGGTCGGCAGCGCGCCGGTGGGCCGGGAGATGGGGCTGTTCGGCCCGGAGGTCCCGGTGCCCGACGACGCGCCGCTGCTCGACCGGCTGCTGGGGCTGACCGGCCGCGAGGTCTGAGCGGGCGCTACCGCCGGCGGGGAGTCACAGGTCCGCGCACTGGCCGGACTTCGGGCCGCGCACGTCGTTGGTCCACCCGTTGTCGGCCGGAGGCGGTTCGCTCGTCGCGCACAAGAGCGGTCCGCCCACGGTGTTCGCGGCGACGACCGTGCCGCCCCGGTTGCCCACCAGGTTCACCGGGCCGGCGACGGTCGTGTGCTCGATGGCCAGTTCGCCGGTCGTGCCGGTGATCGTGACCGCACCGCCGACCTCGCTGTCGACCAGCACCACGGCCGCCGCGCCGGTCGCCGACAGCGGACCCCGGAGCGTGCCGCCGAAGACGTGCAGCGACGCGCCCGCGCCCACCACCACGGGGCCGGTGACCGTGCCGCCGTCCACGCACGTCACCCCGCGCACCTGCAACGGCCCCCGGTGTTCGCCGGTGATGGTCGTCGTGCAGGTGGCGAACGGTGCGGCGAGCAGCTCGACTTCGGCCAGCGTCGCCGACGCCGGGAACTCCAGCCGGTAGTGCCGGTAGTGCCCGGCTCGGGGGATCTTGAACGCCCGGGTCTGCTGCCGGTGCGGGAAGACCTGCCCGGCACGTTCGTCCACAGTGGACCAGACCGCGCCGTCGTACGAGCCCTTGAGCACCCACGACGTCGGGTCGCCGGCCCCCTTGCCGGAGGTCAGCGTGTAGAACTCGGCCTTCTCCCGCCGGTCCTCCGGGGTGACCTGGAGCCAGGAAACGCTGCCCGCCGTCCGGGAGGTGTTGTCCAGCAACGCGGTCACCGCGCCCGAGCCGGTCACCGTCGCGGACGACGTGACGTCCCGCAGCGGCTTCGGCGGCTCGGTGCCGGTGGTGGGCGAGGGCGGCACGGCGTCCGCCCCGGTGGCCCACGTCGACGGCGCGGGGCCCATCTCGAAGTCCAGCGTCCCGCCCTGCGCGAGGGCGGCGTGCGGCAGGTACGCCTTGTCCCACTTCTTCCCGTTGACCTTCAGCGACTGCACGTAGATGTTGCGCGCGCTGTTCCCGGGCGCGTTGATCACGAGCTTGCGGCCGTTTTCGAGGTTCACCGTGACCTTGGTGAACAGCGGCGAGCCGATCGCGTACCGCGCGTCGCCCATCTGCAACGGGTAGAAGCCCAGGGCGCTGAACAGGTACCACGCCGACTGCTCGCCGTTGTCCTCGTCACCGGGGTAGCCCTGGCCGATCTCGCTGCCCAGGTACAGCCGGGACAGGATCTCGCGGACCTTCTCCTGCGTCTTCCACGGCTGCCCGGCGTAGTCGTACATGTAGGCGATGTGGTGCGAGACCTGGTTGCTGTGTCCCAACTGGCCCATCCGCACGTCCCGCGCCTCGGTCATCTCGTGGATGACCCCGCCGTACGAGCCGGGGAACTTCGCGGTCTCCGGGAGGGCGAAGAAGTCGTCCAGCTTCTTCGCCAGACCGTCCCGGCCCCCGTAGAGGTTCGCCAGGCCCTGCCCGTCGTGCGGCACGGAGAACGCCATGTTCCAGCCGTTGGTCTCGGTGTAGTCGTAGCCCCACTCGCGCGGGTCGTACCGGTCGGCCGGGACGCGCCACGCGCCGTCCGGCCCGCGCCCCTGGAAGAACCCGGCACCGGGGTCGAACAGGTGGACGTAGTTCTGCGCCCGGTTCGCGAAGTACTCGTGCTGGGCCAGGTACTCCGCTTCGCCGGTCCGCTCGTGCAGCGCCTTGGCCATCGTGGAGATGCCGTGGTCGTTGACGTAGCCCTCGATCGCCCACGACATGCCCTCGCCGGTCGCGGTGGACGTGTAGCCGGTGAAGATCGAGGTGTCCAGACCCTTGCGACCCACCCCCGCGCCCGGTGGCGCGACGGTCGCGTTCTTCACCGCCGCGTCGAACGCGGCCTCGACGTCGAAGTCCGTGACCCCCTTGACGAACGCGTCCGCGAAGGCCACGTCCGAACTGGTGCCGGTCATCAGGTTGGCGTAGCCCGGCGAGGACCAGCGGGAGATCCAACCGCCGTCCCGGTACTGCTGGACGAACCCGTCGGCGAGCTCGCCGGCCTTCTTCGGCGTGAAGAAGCTGTAGGCGGGCCAGGTGGTGCGGTAGGTGTCCCAGAACCCGTTGTTGACGTAGATCTTGCCGTTCACGACCTCCGCGCCGGTCCGGGTGGGCGTGGACGCCGCCGCCGGCCGCACGGGCGAGGCGTACCGGTACACCGGCGCGTCGGCCGTGCCGGTGTTCTCGTGACCCGAGTTCGGGTACAGGTAGAGCCGGTACAGGTTGGAGTACACCGTGGTCGACTGGTCCTCGGAAGCGCCTTCGACCTCGACGGTGCGCAACACCTCGTCCCACGCGTCCTGGGCGCGGTCGCGCACGGTGTCGAAGGTGTCCGAAGTGGACACTTCGAGTTCCAGGTTGCGCCGCGCCTGGTCCACGCCGAGCAGGGAGGTGGCGATCCGCAGGGTCACGGTCTTCTCGGCGGACGTGTCGAACCGCAGGTAGCCCGCGACGTCGTCCCGGCCCGCGCCGGTCAACCGGCCGCCGGCCTGGACCGGCCGGTCCACCACGCCGTACACGAACATCCGGGTCGCACCGGTCGACAACCCGCTCTTCACGTCGGAGAACCCGCTCACCACCCCGGCCGCCGGGTCGAGGGTGAGGCCACCGCTGTTGTTGACGTTGTCGAACACCAGGTTCGAGCTGTCGCCGATGAACGTGAAGCGGAACACGGCGGCGTGGTCGGTGGGCGCGATCTCGGCGCGCATCCCGTTCTCGAACTCCACGCCGTAGTAGTGCGCCCGCGCCGTCTCGTTCTCGTGGCGGAACGGCAACGCGCGCCGCGCGCGGTCGGCGGTGGGCGTGCCGGTGGACGGCATCACCTGGAACGTCTGCCGGTCCCCCATCCACGGGCTGGGCTCGTGGCTCGCGGTGAACGCCTGGAGCGTCGGCAGGTTGTCCCGGTCGTTGGCCTTCGCGTACTCGTAGAGCCAACTGATCGAACCCGCGTTCGTCATGGGCGACCAGAAGTTGAACCCGTGCGGCACGGCCGTGGCCGGGAAGTTGTTGCCCCGCGAGAAACCACCGCTGGAGTTCGTGCCGCGAGTGGTCAGCACGTGGTCGCTCGGCCGCGCCCGGTCGGCCACCGGGCGCGCGGAGGTGACCGCGATGTCGTCGACCCAGCCGTTGAACGTCGCCGGCCCGGTCGGGTTGTCGTACGCCACGAGGACCCGCTCGACCACCTTGCCGGCGGCGACCTCGCCGACGGTGGCGGTGACCCGGTTCCACTGGTTGGTGTACAACGACTTCGCCGCGCCCTGTCCGCGCGGCGACAGCTCGAACCCGTGCTGGTCGCGCGCGCCCAGGTCGCTCAGGTAGGTGCCGTCGGAGAAGGCCAGGTCCACCGCGACGAACGTGCTCGGGTAGGTCAGGTCGTCGGTGACGAACGACGGGAACACGAGGTAGGACAGCTCGGTCGTGGCCGTCACCGGGATGTCGACCTCGAACACCTTGTTGTACGAGTAGCCGCGTCCGGTGGCGAGGTGCGTTCCCTGGTACCGCAACGCTTTCACGCCGGTGAAGCCCGCACGCGCCTTGGCGTTGTACCCGCCGGTGGCCCCCTTGCCCGCAACCGTGCGCATGTTCCGCGCGGGCGGGGTCGTGGAGCCGTCGGAGAACTGGACCTCGGCCAGTTGGAGCAGGGGCACGCCGCCCGCGTTCGCGCCGATGTCGATCCGGTAGTGCCGGAATTCGCCGGTGTCGGCCGTCTCGTAGGTCTTGACCTGGTGCCGGGCCGCGAACACCTCTCCGGCGCGGGCGTCGATCGCGGTCCACGTGGTGCCGTCGGCCGACCCGCTCAGCACCCAGTCCCCCGGGTCGCGCTCGGGCGCGTCGTCGGCCGAGGTCAGCGCGTACCGGCGGACCGCCACCGGTTCGGCGAAGGTGAACCGCACCCAGCCGGTCGGGGTGAACGCCAGCCACTTCGACGCGGTGCTGCCGTCGACCAGGTTCTCCGCCACCTCACCGGCTTCCGCGTGCTCGGCGTGGGCCGCCACGTCCACCACCCGGTCGGTGACGTCGCCCGGCAGGCCGACCTGGTCGGAGCCGTCGACACCGGAGGCCCTGGGGTTCCCGGCCGCGTCGGTCTCGACCGCGCTCGTCCACGTCGGCTGGGGTTGCCCGTCCTCGAACGACGTCGCGAACAGCGTCTCGCTCATGGTTGGCCCCCCTGGTGCGGCGGTCGTGGACGACCAGCCTGACACGCCGCCCAGGACCACCGCAGCGGTCGTCAGAGCGACACCGAAACCCCGCAGGTGCCTCATCGCGCACGCTCCCCGTCTCAGCCGGCCGACCCACCGCCAGCGAATCCACCCGTTGACATCGTTGTCAAGTCCGGTCGGACAGCTTGTCCGCAAGCCTGTCCGGTCCCCGGACCGGCCGATCTAGACTCGCTCGCTGTGACGGTCCGGAAGTCGCCCCAGGTGGGTACCCCCGCAGGGATGCGCGTGCTGAACCAACGCGCCGTGCTCGACCGGCTGCGGCGTGGCGGCCCGGCCACCCGGCCGCAGGTCGCCAAGGACACGGGACTGTCCAAACCGACCGTGGGCCAGGCGTTGCTCGACCTGGAGCAGCACGGGCTGGTGCGCCCGATCGGCCGCACCACGTCCGGACCGGGCCGGTCGGCGGTGGTCTACGAGCCGAACCCGGCGGCCGGGCACGTGCTCGGCATCGACATAGGCCGGCAGCGGATCCGGATCGCGGTGGCCGACCTGGCCGGGGCGGTGGTCGCGCGGGTGGACGAGCGCAACCGGTGCCGGTCGGCGGGCGCGCTGGTGCGCACCGTGCGGGAGCTCGCCGAGCGGACCGTGTCCGACGCCGGCCTGTCCCTGGCCGACCTGGTGGTGAAGGTCGTCGGCACGCCCGGCGTGCCGGACCCGCGCGGACGGGCGCTGACCCACGCGCCGAACCTGCCGGGGTGGGAGCGCCGGGGGTTGCTGGACGACCTGGAGGCCCAGCTCGGCCCCGACCTGCTGGTGGAGAACGACGCGAACCTGGCGGCGGTCGGCGAGCGGGCGTACGGCGCGGCGCGGCACGTCGACGTCTTCGTGTGCGTCATGGTCGGCACGGGCATCGGCATGGGCATCGTGGTGGACGGCCGGCTGTTCCGGGGCGCGCACGGCGCGGCGGGCGAGATCGGCTACCTGCCGTGGGGCGCTCCGTCCGAAGTGGACGACCACGGCCGGGGCCGGCTGGAGGCCGCCGCGGCGGCGGAATCGGTGGTGGCGCTGGCGAGGCGGCACGGGATCAGCTCGGCGAAGTCGGCCCGGGAGGTGTTCGCGCTGGCCGGGTCCGGTGACGAGCGGGCGTTGCGGGCGGTGCGCGACGAGGCCGAGCGGCTGGCGTTCGTGGTGGCGTCGGTGGCGGCGGTGATCGACCCGGAGCTGGTCGTGCTGGGCGGCGGCATCGGCGGGAACACCGCGCTGCTGCGGGAGCCGATGGCCGAGGCGCTGGCCCGGATGACCCCGCTCGCGCCGCGCATCGCGACCGGCGAGCTCGGGGACGGCGCGGTGCTCAGCGGCGCGATCGCGATGGGTCTGCGGTCCGCTCGCGACCTCGTGTTCGACCGCCGGATACCGATCACTCTCTGAGGGTAGTCGAGTACACCTCACCTGGTAATTCACTCAATCGTAGTAGGTGCGATCCGGTGAGAAGTGGCATAGCGTTACCGCACCTCCTCCTGGAGGGTTGTGTCCTTCCGTTGTTGCCAGGGGAGTCGGGAGGGGAGTACGGGGGACGTGGTCCCCTTCCGGCCGTACACGGGGCAGGTGCCGCGCCCGTAACACACCTGCCCCGTGTAGCAACGACCCGAGGACGCGCCCGCCCGTCCGGCTGTCCGGCACGTGCCGCGCCCGGTGTTCACGTCAGGGCACCGCACACGAACGACACTCTCCGTGGGTCTCGACCACCCGTGTCCGTCTCGATACGCGGGTCACGACCACCCGATGTAGCCGCGCTGGCCCTCGGCCGCCGGGAACCCGGTCAGTTCCAGATCGACGCGGCCCACTCCGGGTGGTCGATGAACGGGTTCCGGTTGTGCTGGAAACCGGCGAAGATCACCTGGTTGCGACGCTTCTCGAACGCGTCCGGCAGGTCCTGGGCGTGCCACCGCAGCAGCACCGACAACCGGCCCATGTAGGGCGCGGAACCGTTGCTGACGTTGTTGTTCAGCTCCAGGTTCACGTAGCCGTCGCCGCCTTCGTAGCGCACGGCCATGTAGAACAGCATCCGCGCCACGTCACCCTTGACGGCGTCGCGCGGCTCCCACGAGTCGGAGTCGGTGAAGTTGCCGGGCGCTTCGGTCGCGGGCGAGCCGCCCAGGTCGAAGTCCTTGTTGCCCCGGTTCGCGTTGACCGACACGTCCTCGGGCCGCAGGTGGTGCAGGTCGGTGCCGGGGCCCGTGGCGGTGCCGAAGTCGCCGTGCGACTTGGCCCAGACGTGCTCCCGGTTCCAGTCGTTGCCGTTGCCGCCGTTGGTGGACTTGCTCTGCGAGCGCCCGCTGTAGAGCAGGACGACGTTGGCGGGGTTGCCCGGGTCCTCGTCGGTCGACTTCAGCGCGTTCCACACCTGGTCGTAGGACAGCTTGGTGTTGGTGCGGATGATCTGGTTCAGCGACGTCTTGAGCGCCGGCCCGGACTTGCCGACGGCGGCACGGTAGTAGTCGTCGGCGGGAGCGCCGGTCGTGGGTCCGGTCGTGGGTCCGGTCGTCGGCGTGGGGGTCGCGCCCACCGGGGCGAACGCGGTGGGCGAGGTGAGGCCGGGGTGCGCGAAGTAGGCCGTCAGCGGACCGGTCACGTCGATCCGCGTGCCGAGCAGGCCCGGGTTGGTGCGCAGGCCCCACGCGGCGCGGAACGCCGAGGTGATCTGCACGTAGAGCACCCGCGCGGTCCCGGTCTGCCCGGGGTCGTCGGCCAGGGCGAGCGCGTGGTCGGACGGGAAGTCCGACCCGACGACGGTGGAGGTGGCGGTCGGCTGGCCGACGACGTAGCCGCGCACGGTGGCGGACGCGCCGCTCTGCCGACCGATCGCCTCGGCGACCGTGATCGGCGTGCCGCCGACTGCGGCGGTGATCGGCGTGCCGCCGACGGCGGCGGTGATCGGCGTGCCGCCGACGGCGGCGGTGGGCACGAGCAGGGTGGCGATGACGGTGACGACGGCCGCGAGTAAGCCGGTCACGCGCCAGGAAAACTTTCGCACGGTTGGGTGTCCTCTCCTCGATTGCGGCGTCGCAGGGAGACAGCGCGCGCCAGAGGGTCTGACTGTGCGTGATCAGCGGTACTGATCACGCAGCGAGGATCGCACGAAAGTGGCCACTGTCGAGTGAACCGACCTCGACGGCCAGGTGGCCGCTCGGTGAGCGCGCCGGGCCCGGAGCCGGGACCATCGGTGGCCATGAACAGCCTGGCGGCCCTGGTGTCGGCAGCGGTGCTCGTCATCGCGCCGGCGGGCGAACGGATCGACCACACCTTCGACCGGGACACCACCCAACGCATCCACGACGTGGCGGCCACCGGCGGCGAACCCGCCCTGACCGCCCTGTGCTCGCAGATCGCGCCCGGCTGGATCAGGCCCGGCTGCCCGGTGTTCGGCAAGGTGGTGAACCACTACGTGACCTCGAACCCGCCCAACGGCCGGTGCCTGCGCGCCGAGGCGAAGTTCGGCGTGCCGCCGCTGGCCGTGGAGTACGTGGACTGCCCGTGAGACCGACGTGGAGCGCCCCCGCGCGAGCGCTCCACGACATCGGGACCGGACCAGGCGGTTCCGGGGGTTCGTCCGGCCCCTTCGTTCCCGCCCACCCGTGCGCTCGGCCACCGGCGGTCGGCGGGCGGAGGGCGGCTAGTGTCCTCGGCGAGATGTCGTTGGAGGACCTGGTTCGATGATCGAGACGTTGGCCGTGTACCTGTCCGTGCTGGCGCTCTTCAGCGCCGCGTGGTCGTTGCTGCTGGTGGTGTTGAACAAGCCGTTGACGCTGGACACGGGCCTCACGCTCGGCCTCGCGTTCGGCGTGGTGCTGCTGGAGCTCGGGCTCGTGGTGCAGGCCGTGATCGGGATCGTCGAGCTGGTCGGGCTGGACCGGGAGATCTCCGGCGTCACGTTCGTCGGCTACCTGCTCGGACCGGTGCTGGTGCTGGCGCTGGCCGCGTTCTGGTCGATCGCCGAGCGGTCCCGGTGGGGCGCGTCGGTGTTGGCGGTCGGGTGCCTGAGCGTGCCGGTGATGCTCCTGCGGCTCTACCAGGTGTGGCAGGGCCATGCCTGACACCACTCCCCCGGACCCCACGCACCCGGACCCCACGCCCCGCCCGGACGCCACTCCCAACGCCACCAGGTCCGGCCCCGGGCGGTTGCTGATCGCCGTCTACGGGATCTTCGCGATCGCCGCGACGGCGCGGTCGGCCGTGCAGATCGCCACGCGCTTCGGCGAGGCCCCGGTGGCGTACCTGCTGTCCGCCCTGGCCGCCGTGGTCTACGTGCTGGCGACGGTGACGCTCGCGGTGGGCAGCCGGGGGTCGCGGCGGGTGGCGTTCCTGGCGTGCGCGGTGGAGCTGACCGGTGTGCTGGTGGTCGGCGCGGTGAGCCTGCTCGTGCCGTCGTGGTTCCCGGAAGCCACCGTGTGGTCGGGCTTCGGCATCGGCTACGGCTTCGTGCCGCTCGTGCTGCCGGTGCTCGGCCTGCTGTGGCTGCGCCACACCCGGTCCGCCGGCTAGGACGGCGGCGGACCCCGGTCGGGGTCAGTCGGCGAGGGACTCCAGGACGGTCTTGAGCGTCGCCGCCAGGCGCTCCCGCTCGGCCGGGTCGAGCGCGGCCAGGATGCGGTCCTCGGTGGCCAGGTGGTCGGGCAGGGTCTCGTCCACCAGGGCGCGGCCCTCGTCGGTCAGCGCCACCACGACGCCCCGGCCGTCGACCGGGCTCGGTTCGCGGGTCACCAGGCCGCGCGCTTCGAGGCGGTCCAGGCGCTGGGTGACCGCGCCGGACGTGATCATCGACGACCTCATCAGCTCGGTCGGGGTGAGCCGGTGCGGCGGGGCGCTGCGGCGCAGGGTCGCGAGCACGTCGAACGACGGCCGGTCCAGGCCGTGCCGGGCGAAGGTGGCGCGCAACTCCCCCTCGACCACCCGGTTCAGCCGGGACAGCCGGCCGATCACCGCCATCGGCGACACGTCCAGGTCAGGGCGCTGCACGCGCCATTGGTCGAGCACGAGGTCCACGTGGTCTCCCATGCCCGCATACCTTAGCGGTGAGGCACATCACTGCCCATATAGCTTAGCGATGAGCTAATTTGACTTAGTGCTAAGCAATCGCCTCGTCACCGCGCTGGCCCCGGCCATCTGGGGCACGACCTACCTGGTCACCACCGAGTACCTGCCACCCGACCGCCCGCTGCTGGCGAGCCTGCTGCGCTCGCTGCCCGCCGGGCTCCTGCTGCTCGTCGTCGTCCGGCGACTGCCCCGCGGCGACTGGTGGTGGCGGTCGCTCGTGCTGGGCGCGCTGAACATCGGTGCGTTCCTGCCGCTGCTGTTCCTGGCCGCCTACCGGCTGCCGGGCGGGGTGGCCGCGACGGTCGGCGCGGTCCAGCCGCTGATCGTCGCCGGGCTCTCGGCCGGGCTGCTCGGGCAGCGGATCACGCTGCGGGTCGGGCTCGCGGCCGTCGCCGGGATGGCCGGGGTGAGCCTGCTCGTGCTGCGGGCCGGTGCCCAGCTCGACTGGCTGGGCGTGGCGGCGGCGCTCGGCGGCGCGGTGGTGATGGCGTCCGGGATCGTGCTGGGCAAGCGGTGGGTGTCGCCGGCCCCGCTGCTGGCCACCACCGGCTGGCAGCTCGTCGCGGGCGGGCTGCTGCTCCTGCCGGTCACGTTCCTCGTCGAAGGTCCGCCACCGGCGCTGACCGCGACGAACCTGGCCGGGTACGCGTACCTGGCGGTCATCGGCGCGGCGCTGTCCTACAGCCTGTGGTTCCGCGGCCTGAAGCTGTTGGCGGCCACCGAGGTGACGTTCCTCGGCCTGCTCAGCCCGGTGGTCGCGACGGCGGTCGGGTGGGTGGCGCTCGGCCAGGAGCTGACGGTGGCGCAGGTGTGCGGTGCCGTGATCGTGCTCGCCGCGCTGGTCGTGGCGCAGACCAAGGGAGGAAGTGGACATGCGGATCACCGTGTTCGGGGCGGGCGGTGGCGTCGGCAGCCGGGTCGTGGCGGAGGCGTCACGACGCGGGCATGAGGTCGTCGCGGTCTCGCGATCGGTCCGGGAGGGGTGCCGGGTCGGCGACGCGGGCGACGTCGCCGACGTGACCCGGCTCAGCACCGGCCAGGACGCCGTGATCAGCGCGACCCGGCCGGTCGACGGGCGGGAGCACGAGCTGGCGGCCACCGCGCGGGCGCTGCTGGACGGCGTGCGGCCGACCGGGGCGCGGCTGCTGCTGGTCGGCGGCGCGAGCAGCCTGGTCCGGCCGGACGGGGTGCTGGTGCAGGACGCGCCGGACTTCCCGGCCGCGCTGCTGCCGATCTCGCTGGCGTGCACGGCGCAGTGGGAGGTCGTCCGGACCGAGTCCGAAGTGGACTGGACGTACCTGAGCCCGCCGGTGCTGTTGGAACCGGGCGTGCGGACCGGTGGGTACCGGCTCGGGCGGGACGATCTGGTCGTGGACGACGAGGGCAACTCGGCGGTCTCGCTGGAGGACTTCGCGGTGGCCCTGCTGGACGAGGTCGAACGGCCCCGGCACCGCCGGGCGCGGTTCACGATCGGGTACTGACCACGGGTGGGTCCGTCACCGGGCCCACCCGTTCCGGGCGGTGCCCCGGTGCGCGGCGGGGCATCGCGGACCGCGAGGCAACACCGGTCTCCCAGGCGGGCACGTACAGGCATGACGACCGAGGACGACCGCGCGCTGTGGACCCGCGCGGCAGCGGGCAGCGGTGCCGCGTTCGGCGTGCTGTTCGACCGGCACGCCAAGGCGGTGTACAACCACTGCTTCCGGCTCACCGCGTCGTGGTCCGCCGCCGAGGACCACCTCCAGGCCACGTTCCTGCTGGCGTGGCGCAAGCGGGGCCGGTTCCGGCTGGAACGCGAATCCGCGCTGCCGTGGCTGCTCGCGGTGGCCACCAACGTGGTGCGCGGCGAGCGGCGCACGGTCGCCCGCAGGCTGCGGCTGGTCGGCCGGGTGCCCGCCGAGCAGCCCGTTCCCGACCACGCCGACGCGGTGGCCGCCCGGGTGGACGACCAGCGGCGGATGGCCGACCTGCTGGCGGCGGTCGACCGGTTGCCGCGCGGCGAGCGGGAAGCGCTGGCGCTGTGCGTGTGGTCGGGCGTGTCCTACGCCGACGCCGCCGGCGCGCTCGGCATCGCCGAGAGCAGCGTGCGGGCCCGGGTCAGCAGGGCCAAGGCCCGGCTGGCGGTGCTGCTCGGCGCACGTCCCGAGGTCGCCCCGTTGACCCAGCTCGCCGTGGAGGACCGATGAACACCACCCCGCCCCCCGCCCGCGACCTGCCGCCCGGCCGCCACGCCGAGATCCGGGCCGAGCTGGACCGCGCGACCACCGGGCCGTCGTCGGTGCGCGCCGCGCCGCTCGTCGCCGCCGCGAGCGTGGCGACCCTGGTCGTCGGGTTGTCGCTGCTCGTGCCGTGGCGGGTGCACGACCCCGGCGGGCCGGCCGGGAGCACACCGGCGGCGGGCCTGTCGGACCTGCCCCCGCAGCGCGTCGAGGCGATCGAGGAGGGGTGCGCCCGGTCGGCGGGCATCCCGCCGACGGCGAAGCTCCACCAGTACGTCGAGGACGCGGGCGGGAAGTACGCGGTGCTGTACACCGCCGACCAGGTGCTCGGCTGCACCGTGGACGGCCCGCGCCTGCCCTACGACTCCGGCCGCCGGGGCGTGCCCGCGCTCGACTGGCTGCCGGGCCCCTTCTCGGTGGACCACCTGGCCGGCGCGAGCGGCGGGGACGTGCCCGACGCCGAGGACGGGGACCGGGGCCGGTCGGGCTGGCGCGCGGTGACCGGCCGGGTCGGCTCCAACGTGGTCAGGGTGACGTTCGGCTACGCCGGCCGGACGGTCGACGCGACCCTGCGCGACGGCACCTACCTGGCCCGGATCGTGTTCCCGCCGCAGTGGGAACTCCCGCACGACGGCTCCCGGGGCGAGGTCCGCGGGTACGACGCGGCCGGCCGGGAGCTCGGCACCGGCGCGGACGTCGAGCGGCAGTGCTACACCCGGCCCGACGGGGAGGTCGTGTACGGGGGCCAGGTCCCGCCCGACCGGTCGAGGTGCGTGCCCGCCGTGCCGTGGCCGTGACTCAGGCGGGCGGCGGGTCGCCGACCCCGCGGTAGGGCAGCGTCTGGCTGTAGACGATGTTCGTGGTGGTGGTGCCGAACGACGTCAGCTCGTTGACCACCTGCTCCAGGTGCGCCATCGAGCCGGCGGCCACCTTCAGCGTGTAGCAGTCCTCGCCCGTGGTGCGCAGGCACTCCAGGATCTCCGGCCGTTCGGCCAGCAGCACGCGCAGCGGCTCGTGCCGGTTGCCGGGGTACTTCAGGCGCACCACGGCGAGCACGCCGTAGCCGACCTTGTCCAGGTCGACGGTCGCGCGGTAGCCGGTGATGACACCGTTCTGCTCCAGGCGCTTCACGCGTTCCGTGGTGGCCGATGCGCTGAGGTTGACCCGCCGGCCCAGCTCGGTGAGCGCGACCCGGCCGTCCCGTTGCAGCTCGGCCAGGATCGCCCAGTCGGTGGCGTCGAGCGTCTCGGTCATCCGGCCAAACTACCGTGGAATCCACGGCGGGCACGGGCCGATGCCGTGAGGAGTCCCTTCACCGTTCCCCCACCGCGACATAACCTTGGGGCGTGTTGATCGGTGTGAACGTCCCCAACTTCGGACCCGGCACGTCCCCGGCGGCGCTGCGCGACTGGGCGCGGACCGTGGAGGGGCTGGGGTTCGACCTGCTGATGGTCTCCGACCACGTGGCGGTGACGCCCGATGTCGCCGAGCAGTACCCCGCGCCGTTCTACGAGCCGTTCACGACGCTGTCCTGGCTCGCCGGCGTGACCGGGCGGATCTCGTTGGGCACCACCGTGCTGATCGCGCCGTACCGGCACCCGCTGCTGGTCGCGCGGATGGCCGCGAACCTGCACCAGCTCAGCGGCGGGCGGCTCGTGCTCGGCGTCGGCGTCGGGTGGGCGGAACAGGAATTCGCGGCGCTCGGCGTGCCCTTCCGGCAGCGCGGGAAGCTGACCGACGAGCTCGTCGTGGCGCTTCGGGAGGCGTGGCGGGACGAGGCCGACTACGGTTCCGGGCGGATACCGATCTGGGTCGGCGGGCACAGCGACGGTGCGTTGCGGCGGGCCGTGCGGCACGGGGATGCCTGGCACAGCCTGCGATTGACGCGTTCCGCGTGGCGGGAAGCGTTGTCGCGCTTGGCGAGGATTTCCGAGGAAGAGGGGAAACCGCTGCCCGCCTTGGCCCCGCGCATCCTCCTGCGGATCACCGAGCGGCCGTTGACCGAACGGCGGATGGGCGAGGGCGACGTCGAACAGGTGATCGGCGACCTGGTGCTGCTGAGGGAGCAGGGCGCGCACGCGGTGGTGCTGGACCCGTTCGTCGGCGATCCCGCCGAGACGCTCGAACCCGAGGTGGCGTGGCACGCGCTCGCCACCGTGCGAAAGGAATTCCGGTGAACGAAGAGCACTTGCGGCGCGCCATCGCCTTGGCCGCCGAGGCCCGCGCGGGCGGCAACCCGCCGTTCGGCTCCCTCCTGGTCGGGCCGGACGGCGCGGTGCTGGCCGAGGAGCGCAACAGCAGCCTGACCGACCGGGACATCACGGCCCACCCCGAGTTGAAGCTGGCCCGGTGGGCGGCGCGCGAGCTGCCGCCCGAGGTCGCCGCCGGGACCACCATGTACACCAGTTGCCAGCCGTGCGGGATGTGCGCGGGGGCGCTGGCGCGGTCCGGGCTCGGGCGCGTGGTGTTCGCGCTGTCGGCCGAACAGCTCGACGGGCTCAAGCCCGGTGGCGGTTTCCCGGACGTGCCGACCGAGGGCCCGGCGCTCCACGACGAGGCCGGTGTTCCCTTGATCGGTTACTACTCCTAGTTCCACCGGGGGAATACCGGGGCACGCCACCCGGTATTCCACTCGGGCGTTCCAGCGCCGGGGGTGCGCATTCCGGTCGCGACCCGATATCGGGTCGCCGTACTCCCGGTGACATCCGATCGAGCGTCTCGATACGGAGTGGTGTTCCCGCGGCGAACCCGGGTGCGGGTCACCGGAGCGCCTGCCAGGTCGTGATCGTGGTTCAGCACTCCGGTCGACGGCCCGACCTCGGTGCAGCCCGGCCGAGTGGTGCGCACTTCGGTGTACGAGCAATTCCACCAAGTGACGGGAATAAAGCGGAATTCGTCCCCCGTTGGAAGGAATTCCGCCCAGCCAATGGGTGAGCGGAGTGCCCCTCCGCAATCATCGGGCCTCACCTCGCGGATTTCCTGCCATCATATCCGGCAGCGGCGGGGGAAGGCGGGGATATCGGGTGTCGACGGGAATGGTGTGCACGTACGCCGAACTCGACGCGCTCGGCGAGGCGTTGCGCTTGGACGTGCGGGTGTTCCCGTTCGACGTCGGCCACCACGGTCCGACCCGCCGGGAGCGGCTGACCGTGGTGGTGGAGGCGCACCGCGGTCTGGCGGCCCGGGGTCTGGTCCGCGAGGGCGAGTTCGCCCCCGAGCTGGTGGAGTCGCTGCGCCTGCTGGCCGGCGGCCGGGTGGCCGTGGCCCTGGTGGGCACGTCGGGCGAGGACCGGCCGGTGGCGCTGGCCGTGGCGGACGACCGGTCCGGGCTGCTCGCCGTGGGCGGCGACACGTCCATCACCTTCCACCGGCGGCACCCGGACGCCGTGGTGCCGGCGCTGGTCGACCTGCTGCCCGCCGTCCGGCCGGGTCCGGGCTCGCCGGTGACCCTGGCGAACGCGGTGCCACCCGCGCGCGACCAGGACGAGGACTTCGCCGACTTCCGCTTCACCGGCACCCGCCGACCGGCCGCCCGCTCGGCGCGGGCGGCGGTGGAGGACATCCTCCGCCGGCCCAGGGTCGGTGCGGGCTACTTCGTGGTGACGGCGGACGGGGCGGACCGGGGCGCGCTCAGCTTCCTGGACACCGACCTCGGCGGGTACGCGGTCCTGCCGGGCGTCGACGGCGGTGGCGCGCAGTCGGTCACCTACGCCCCGGCCGACCGGCCCGCGCTCGTCCGGCACCTGTCCCGCTTGGCCGGCACCGGGCCGGCCGTCCCCCCGACCGGGAGGTCACCATGGCGGTAGGCGGTTTCTTCCAGGGGATCGACGACATGTCCGGAGCCGTCCAGGGCTTCCGGGCCGCGACGGCCGCGGGCTTCACCATCAGCCGGGAGGGCGGTGCGGCGCTGCTGGCCGCGATCTCCACGATGCTGGCCGCGCTGGAGCAGACGCTCGCCGACAGCGCGGTGCTCAGCCAGGAGCCACCGCTCGGCACGACGCCCGCCGCGAAGGTCTACCGACCGTTCCTCGCGACCATCGCGAGCGACCCCGCCCAGGGGTTCTTCCCCGCCGTGCGGAAGCTCCAGCAGGACCTCAACCAGTTGGCGGACGACGTCCGGCGGTCGATGGGCGTCTACCGGTCCACCGACGACGGCAGCGCGCACGACCTGAACTCCGCCGGCGGCCCGACCGCCGGCGCTTGATCGACCGGGAGCACGCGTGAACTCTCGACTCTGCCTGGCCTGCCTGACCACCGTCCTGCTCGCCGTCGGCGCGTGCAGCACGTCGACCGCCGGGCACGCCAGACGCGCGTCGAGCACCTCGGCCGGACCGACCCGCAGCGCGTCGAGCACCGCCGGCGCACCCCCGTCGAGCACCACGAACACGGGCGCGACGCTGGAGGAGACCGACCCGTGCGCCCTGATCACCCGCGAGGAGGCCGAACGCGTGCTCGGCCGGCTGCGCCAGGACCCCGAACCGCGCACACTCGGCTCCGCCACCACCTGCCGGTACTCCCCGGAGACCGCCACCGTCATCCTCGCCGTGCGGACCAACGTCGGGCTCACCGGCGTGCAGGCCAACGGCGGCGAGATCAAGGAGACCTCCGTGGGCGGCCGGCCCGCCAAGGAGCTGCTCGACGCCACCGGGAGCTGCGGCATCTACCTCGGGGTCACCGACCGCTCGCGGGTCGACGTCGTGGTCAACGCGACCAGCAGCGGGCGGGAACCCTGCCCCATCGCCAACCGGGTGGCCGAAGTGGTCGAACCGAGACTGCCGTAACCGACAGGCACGAGGGGGCTGGGAGATGGAGCAGGGGGCTTCGAGGCAGCCGCACGACCCGTACGAGCGCTACGGGTTGGACCGGCACACCGCTGCCCGGACCGACCGGGAACTGCTGGACCAGGTGGCCCGGGAGCAGGGCGTGGGAGGGCCGTTCGCCCGCTACCTCACCGAGCTCCTGCACCCGGGCCGGGTGGACGACCTGCTGGACCACCAGGCCGTTCAGCTCAAGGAGGGGGTGCTCACCAGGAGCGCGCCGCCGGAGCCGGGTGCCTACTACCCGGCGATCCCGCACGAGGAGCTCTACCAGAGCGTGCACACCGAGGTGGACCCCGGTGTGGTGGGCGAGATGGCCGCCGCGTGGAACAGCCTCGGCAACGCGCTCACCGGCTTCACCCGGTCCATCGCCCAGGCGATCACCGCCAGCGAGGCGGACTGGGTCGGCACCGCCGGGGACGGTGCCCGGCAGGCGCTGGCCGACCTGGGCAACCGCGCCGGGGAGGCGGGGGTGTCCGCCCAGTTGGCGGGCACGCTGTTCACCCAGCAGTCGCGGGCGTTGTCCGACGCCAAGAACAGCGTGCCGCCGCCACCCGCGCAGCCCTTCGACGTGCGGGCGGCCAACGAGCGGTTGTTGCGGATCACCGACCCCGTGGAACTCGTCCGGCAGGCGACCGCCGACCGGGAGGTGTTCGAGCAGCAGCAGAAGGACCACCGGGAAGCGGCACGGGTGGTGGAGACCTACGACCGCACCGTGGCGCAGACGGCCGCCGCGCAGCCCGCTTTCGCGCCGCTCCCCCCGGTGCCGCAGGGGGAGGCGCGCTCGACGCCGGAATCGCCGGGCGATCCTCGGGAGACCTCGTCGCGGCGGGCGGTACCCGAGGTTTCCGGCACCACCGAGACCTCCACCTCGACGCCCACCGCGTTACCCGGTGCGCCACCCGGTGCGCCGCCGGGGAATCCGGCCGGGCACGCGCCGGGCGGCGGGGTGACCCAGCCCGGAAGCGCCGGACAGGCCCCGGAGCCGGTACCCGGCAACCGCCCCGGCAGCCCGGCGGGCGGTGGCGTTCCGGGCGGAGGCGTGCCGGGTGGGGGCTTTTCCGGTGTGGGTGCGGTACCCGGCGGTGGGTCCGGCCGGGCCGGTGGGACGGCTGGACGTGGGGGCGGCGTGCCTCGGATCGGCGGACCCGGCGGTGCCGGCACCGGTCTGGGCAGGCCGGGTGGCGCGTCCGGGGGCGGCACGCCCGGCGGCGGCTCGGGAGTCGGGACGCCCGGTGGTCCGGGCGCGCAGGTCGCGCGGACGGGCGGCACGGCCGGTGCGCGCGGACCGGGTGGTCCGGCCGGTGTGGGTGGTGTCGGTGGCGTCGGTGGCGTCGGCGGGGCCCCGCGAGAGGAGGACGTCGAGCACCAGCGGGCGTCCTACCTGCTGGAGCCCGACCCCGACGAGGTGTTCGGCGCGTCCGGGGCGAGCGCGCCCCCGGTGATCGGCGACTGGGACCAGTGAGGGGGAGAGGGGTGTCGCGGGAAGTTCACCGCAAGCCCAGGTGGTCGCGGAGGGTCGGCCCGGTGTAGTCGGTCCGGAACACCCCGCGCTCCTGCAACAGCGGCACGACGGTGTCGGCGAACGCGTCGAACCCGCCCGGGGTCACGTGCGGCACCAGGATGAACCCGTCGCTGGCGTCCGCCTGCACCAGGTCGTCGATCTGCGTCGCCACGGTGTCCGGTGACCCGATGAACGTCTGCCGCGCGGTCTGCTCGATGACCAGGTCGCGGATCGACAGGTTCTTCGCCGCCGCCAGCCCGCGCCACTCCCGCGCCTTCGCCACGGGGTCGCCGTGACCCCGCACACCGGCCCGACCGCGCGCGACGGTGTGCTCCCCCACCAGCGGGTCGACCTCGGGCAGCGGCCCGTCCGGGTCGTGCTCCGACAGGTCCCGGTTCCACACCTGCTCCAGGAACTTGATCGCGGTCTGCCCGCTCACCTGCTGCCGACGCACCTCGTGCGCGAGCTCCCGCGCCTCGGAATCGCTGTCCCCCAGCACGAAGGTCGCGGCGGGCAGCACCTTGAGCTGATCCGGCGTGCGCCCGTACTTGGCCAACCGGTCCTTGACGTCGGCGTAGAAGGCCTTGCCCTCGGCCAGGGTCGCGTACCGGCTGAAGATGGCGTCCGCCTTGGCGGCGGCGAACTCCCGGCCCTCGTCGGAGTCGCCGGCCTGGAGGATCACCGGCCTGCCCTGCGGCGAGCGCGGCAGGTCGAAGCGGCCGGAGATGTCGAAGAACTCGTCCCGGTAGGCGAAAGCGCCGTCCTCGCGCCACGCGTCGAAGAGCGTGGTGGCCGCGTCGAGGAACTTCTTCGCCCGCTCGTAGCGCTCGTCCTCGGCCAGGAAGCCGCCGCGCCGGAAGTTCTCGCCGGTGAACGCGTCCCACGAGGTCACCACGTTCCACGCGGCCCGCCCGCCGGACAGGTGGTCCAGCGAGGTGAACTGCCGCGCCACCTCGAACGGCTCGTTGAACGTGGAGTTGATGGTGCCCGCCAGCCCCAGGTGCGTGGTCACCGCCGCCAGACCGGCGAGCACCGTGAACGTGTCCGGCCGGCCCACCACGTCCAGGTCGTAGATCAGTCCGCTCTGCTCGCGCAGCCGCAGGCCCTCGGCCAGGAAGAAGAAGTCGAACTTGGCCCGCTCGGCGGTCCGCGCGAAGTGCGTGAACGAGGAGAAGTCGATGTGGCTGCCCGCTCGCGGATCGCTCCACACCGTCGTGTTGTTCACGCCGGGGAAGTGCGCGGCCAGGTGGATCTGCTTCATCTCGCGTCCTCTCGGGCGGCGTAGCGGTTGGCGGGCCGGGGAAGTCCGAGGTGGCCGCGCAACGTCGTCGTCCCGTACGCGGTCCGGAACGCGCCGCGCCGCTGGAGCTCGGGCACCAGCTCCGACGTGATCACCGTCAGGTCGTCGGGCAGGTGGGCGGGCCGCAGCCGGAAGCCGGACGCACCGGCCTCGTGCCACTCCAGCAGCAGGTCGGCGAGTTCGCCGGCGTTTCCCGCGAACACGAACGCGTCGGAGTCGATCCCGCCGGCGTCCTCGGCCCGCGCCTTGCGCTCGGCGTCGAAGAACACCACCACGTCCGCGAAGTGCTTCAGGCCGCGCACCTCCGCGTCGATCGCCCGGAGCTCGTCGGTGCTGTGCGGCGTGGTGAAGACCAGGTCCGACGACCGTCGCGCCAGCTCGTGGACCGGGGAAATGTGCGACAGCACGGAAACCGGCGGCTGCCCCTGCGGCGGGCGTGGTGTGGTGGACGGGCCCTTCACGCTGAACCACCTGCCGGTGAAGTCGGCGTAGTGCAGCTTGTCGCGGTCGATGAACCGGCCGGTGGCGACGTCGCGGATCTCCGCGTCGTCCTCCCAGGAATCCCACAGCCGCCGCAGCACCTCGATGTAGTCGGCGGTCTCGTCCAGCAGGTCCGACCGCGCCGCGTCGTCCAGCACGTCCGGGAACGTCCGCCGGCCGAAGTGCCGGGCGTGGTCGGCGGCGGCGCTGCCGCGCACCCGCACGCCCGCCCGGCCGTTGCTCACGTAGTCCAGGGTGGCGATCGCCTTGGACAGGTGGAACGGCTCGGTCAGCGTGGAGACCACGCTCGGCACCAGGCCGATGTGCGTGGTCAGCGGCGCGACGCGGGACGCGACCAGCACGGTGTCCAGCCGTCCGACCGGCCCGAGGTCGTCCTCGAAGGTGACGAAGTCGATCAGGCCGCGCTCGGCCTCCCGCACCAGGTCGACCCAGTACCCCGGCGTGAACCGCGCGGGGTCGCGCGGCGCGGCGGGGTGCCACCCGGTGGCTTCCAGCGCGATGGCGAGGTGCGGACCAGCTCCCATGTCCCAGCTCCCTTCGACCTCATCCGGATTCTGCGGCAGCGCCGGGCCCGGCCGGAGGGGCGACCAGTCCGTGGGAAGGCGCGCGATCCACCGGACCGGACGGGAATATCCGCCGCGAACCGCCGATCACCGCCGGGTCCGGAGGTGCCGGGGCCGGCCGCCGGCACGACCCGCCGCGTCCACCGGCAACACCTCACCCGAGCCTGTGACCTGCGGGAACAAAAAACTTCGACAAAGTTCGAGGACCGTGTCGATCCGGCGGGGTGCCCGTTCGTCGCGTAGGCAAGACGACAGCGAAGGGACCCCAGAGATGACCACCACCGCCCCCACCGCCCCGGCCCCCACCACCCGGCGCAACGACCTGATGCTGGCCGCCTTCCGGATCGTGGTCTCCTTCCTGTTCGCCTGCCACGGCCTCCAGGGGTTCGGGTTGCTCGGCGGGATCGACGGCCAGGGCACGGCCGTGCCGGTCGGCTCGTTCCCCGGCTGGTGGGGCAGCGCCCTCGAACTGGTCGGCTCGGTGCTGGTGGCCTGCGGGATCGTCACCCGGACCGCGGCGGCCCTCTGCTCCGGCGCGATGGCCTTCGCCTACTTCGTCGTCCACCAGCCGACCGGCTTGCTGCCGCTGCACAACGCGGGCGAACTGGCCGCCGTCTACTGCTGGGCGTTCCTGCTGATCGCGGTCGTCGGGCCCGGCTCGTACGCGTTGGGGCGGACGTTCCGCCGCTGACCCGCGCCGGCGCACGTCAGAATAGAAACCACACACTCCGAAAGGGACTGCCGAGATGCGTTTCATGGTGATCGTCAAGGCCACGAAGGACAGCGAAGCCGGTGCCATGCCCAGCGAGGAGGAGCTCCGCGCCATGGGCGCGTTCAACGAGGAGCTCGTCAACGCCGGCGTGCTGCTCGCCGGTGAAGGTCTGCACCCCAGCTCGAAGGGCGCGCGGGTCTTCTTCGACGGCGACCAGCGGTCCGTGGTGGACGGTCCTTTCACCGAGACCAAGGAGCTGATCGCGGGTTTCTGGCTGCTGGAGCTGAAGTCCTTGGAAGAGGCCGTCGAGTGGGTGAAGCGGGTGCCGAACCCGACCGGCGAGCAGTCGCAGATCGAGATCCGCCAGGTGTTCTCCCCGGAGGACTTCGGCGACGTCGCGCCCGACGTGATCGCGCGCGAAGAGGAACTGCGGGCGCAGGCCACCGCGCGCGAGGCGTAGAACCCCGCTTGCCGAGGCGCATCGGGAGCTGATCTGATTTCGGGTCATGACAGCTCCCGATGCGCGTCGTGCTGTCGAGGCGGTCTGGCGGATCGAGTCGGCACGGTTGATCGCGGGTCTCGCCCGGATGGTGCGGGACGTGGGCCTGGCCGAGGAACTCGCCCAGGACGCCCTGGTCAGCGCGCTCGAACAGTGGCCGGAGACCGGCATCCCGCGCAACCCGGGCGCGTGGCTGATGGCCGCCGCAAAGAACCGGGCGGTGGACCAGATCCGGCGCAGGCAGAACTACCAGCGCAAGCTGGTGGAGATCGGCCGCGACCAGGAGTCCGACCACGCCCCGGACGCGGGCCAAGGCGTCGGCGACATCAACGACGACCTGCTCCGGCTGGTGTTCACCGCGTGCCACCCGGTGCTCTCCACCGAGGCCCGGGTGGCGCTGACCCTGCGCCTGCTGGGCGGCCTGACCACCGACGAGATCGCCCGCGCGTTCCTGGTGGCCGAGTCGACCGTCGCGCAACGGATCGTCCGGGCCAAGAAGACCCTGGCCAAGGCGAACGTGCCGTTCGAGGTGCCGGCGGAGAACGAGCGGGAGGCGCGCCTGTCCAGCGTCCTCGGCGTCATCTACCTGATCTTCAACGAGGGCTACTCCGCCACCGCGGGCGACGACTGGATGCGCCCCGCCCTGTGCGCGGACGCCCTGCGCCTGGCCCGCGTGCTGGTCCGCCTGATGCCCCGGGAGCCCGAGGTCCACGGCCTGGTGGCGCTGCTGGAGATCCAGGCCTCCCGCGCCCGCGCCCGCACCGGTCCGAACGGCGAGCCCGTGCTGTTGATGGCCCAGAACCGGGCGCTGTGGGACCAGTTGCTGATCCGGCGCGGCCTGGCCGCCCTGGAGAAGGCGGGGCGCGGCCCGTACTCGATCCAGGCCCGGATCGCGGCGTGCCACGCGCGGGCGCGCACCCCCGGGGACACCGACTGGACCCGGATCGCCGGGCTGTACGAGGCGTTGGCGCTGGTCACGCCGTCACCGATCGTGGCGCTCAACCACGCGGTGGCGATCGGCATGGCGTTCGGCCCGGCGACGGCGCTGGAACTGGTGGACGAGCTGGTCGACGAGCCGGCGCTCAAGGACTACCACCTGCTGCCCAGCGTGCGCGGCGACCTGCTGGCCAAGGTGGGGCGCACCGCCGAGGCGAGGGCGGAGTTCGAGCGGGCGGCCTCGATGACGCGCAACGAGCGCGAGCGCACGTTGCTGCTGGACCGCGCCGCCGCGTGCGGTTGACTCGGGCGGTGGACCTCCGATACCGGCCGCTGACGGCGGACGACGTGCTCGACCTGGACGACAGCTTCACCACCGACGCGGTGCTCGAGGTGACGACGGGCCCGCTCGGCTGCGCGCTGGCCGAGGTCCCGGTGGTCCCGCCGCTGACCAAGGTGTTCCCCCCGGACGAGGACGATCCGCCGCCGGTGGAGGGGTTCGTCGCGGTGGACCCGGCGGTGCGGGGGTTCGTCCAGGTGGAGTTCGCCGAGTGGCACGCGCGGCTGGTGATCCGGCAGCTCACGGTCGACCCGGGGTACCGGGGGCGCGGGGTGGGGCGGGCGTTGATGGAGCTCGCAGTCGGGTGGGGACGTGCGCGGGGAGCGCGGACGGCTTGGTTGGAGACGTCGAACGTGAACGTGCCGGCGGTGCGGGCGTACCGGCGGATGGGGTTCGCGTTGTGCGGGTTGGACACGACGCTGTACCGGGGGACCGTGTCGGAGGGCGAGGTCGCGCTGTTCCTGGCGCGGGAGCTCTGACGGCGCGATGGCCGGGGGGTGCGGTGCGCGCACACCTGCGGGCGTGCGTCCGGACGACCGACCCGCGCCACGCGCGGCACGACGACCGGACCGTCGTCACCGCCGGGCGCGTGGACGAGCCGACCCGGGGTGCCCGGTGGCGTCGACCGCGCTCCCACCGGCGGCGGGAACGGTGGACATGTCGTGGCAGGGGGTGGCGTCCGGGTACCGGCCGGCCGCGAACGCCCCCGGGGCGATGCCCATCGCCGCCCGGAAGTCCGTGCTCAGGTGCGACTGGTCGTAGTACCCGAGTTCATGTGCCAGCCGCGCCCACGAACCGGTCGCTCCCGAGGCGACGACCCGGCGCACCCGCTCGATCCGCGCGAACTGCTTGGGCGACAACCCCACCGCGTCCCGGAACAGCGTGCGCAGGTGCCGTTCGCTCACGTGCAGCGCCTTCGCGGTCGCCGCCACCCCCAGCTCCGGCAGGGTCCGCACGGCCTCCGCGACCACCGCGTCCCGCTCCGGGTCGGCCTCCGCCGACCGGTCCGCCAACGTCTTCCGCAGGCCCTCGAAACCCTCCACCGAACCCCAGAGGTCCTTCAACGGCACGACCGCGTCCACCAACTCGTGCGCCGCCACCCCCAGGAGGGTCTGCGCGCGCCCCGGCCTGAGCCGCACCTTCAGCCGGTGCGCCGGGATGGTCTCGAAGTACGTCCCGCGCGTGCGCGGCCCCACCACGAAAGCCTCCTGGGTCACCGAGCACAGCACCAGGGACGTCGCCCCGTCCGGCGGGAGGGCTTGGGTGCCCATCGGCACGACCGAATCGACCCGCATGTCCGTGACCCACGTGCGCAGCTCCACACCGGACACAACAGCACACCCGACGCGGAAAGTCCGCAGGCCGACGTGGGCCGCGGTATTCGGCAGCGCGCGGCCCTGCCGATGGTGGCCGGTGGCCGGATGGGCAGCGCGGCGGGCGCGCACGCCCGCGCCCGGCCGCTACGCCGCCCTGCGCACTACGACGGCGTGCCGGCCGGCACCACGTCCACGACCACGCAGGTGATGTTGTCCGGCCCGCCGCCCGCGTTGGCCGCGTCGATGAGCGCCCGCACGACCACGTCCCCGTCCGGGTCGGCACCGAGCAGCACGCCGATCTCGGCGGCGGCCACCACGTCGGACAGGCCGTCCGAGCAGAGCAGGTACCGGTCGCCCGCCTGGACCTCGTGGAAGAACAGGTCGGCGTCGTGCGAGCTGCCCGCCTGGAGCGCCCGCATCAGCATCGACCGGCCGGGGTGCTCGGCGGCCTGCTCGGCGGCCATCCGGCCGTCGTCCACCAGGGCCTGGACCATGGTGTGGTCGCGGGTGAGCTGGGTGAGCTCGCCGTCGCGGACCAGGTAGCACCGGGAGTCCCCGATGTGCCCGACCGCGAACCGCTCGCCGTCCCACAGCAGCGCGGTGAGCGTGGTGCCCATGCCGCGCATGTCGAAGTTCTCCTCGGCCAGGTCGGTCAGCCGGATCGCGATCTCCCGGGCCGCACCGGCGAGCGCGGTCAGCGGGTCGTCGGCGTCCACGTCCAGCTCGGCCAGCACCGCCACCGCGATGGAACTGGCCACCTCCCCGTACGCGTGACCGCCCATGCCGTCGGCTACTGCGTACAGGCGCTCGCTGAAGTACACCGAGTCCTCGTTCGCCTCACGGCGCAGGCCGGGGTCCGTCCCGACGGCGTGGCGGAGCGCATACATGCCGGATAGTGAATCACCCGCACGTGTGCCCCTGAGCAGCACTGTCCCTAATCGGCTACCGGGGACGCCCGTAGAACTCGCTCAGCACGAGCATCGCCGCCCCCGCGGCGACCACGTCATCGGCCAACGGGGTGATGCCGACGTCGACCGGCAACCACGCCGCGGTGGGGAGTCGGGCCCGCACGCCGGCCAGGTACTCCTCCGGTGCGGCGAGCACCGCCCGACCGGCCAGCACGACGTGGTCCACGTCCAGGAGCTGGACCAGGTCGGCCACCGCCAGGCCCACGACGGACGTCGCGGCGGCCAGGTCCCCGGCCCGCGCGGCGAGGTCGTGGACCGCTTCCACGCACCCGGTCCGCCCGCACGCGCAGCGCGGCCCGTCGAGCTGGATGGTGGTGTGCCCGAACTCGCCGGCGTTGGTCCGCGCGCCCCGGTGGACCCGCCCGTCGAGCAGCAGACCGACGCCGATACCGGTGCCGACCAGCACCAGGACGGCGTTGCGCAGCTCCTCGCCGCGCCGCCACGACTCGGCCACGATCGCCGCGTTGGTGTCCTTGTCGACCACGACCGGCAGGCCGAGGCGTTGTTCGGCGAGCTCCCTGAGCGGCACGTCGTGCCACCGGGACAACGCGGTCGCGTCGTGCACCACGCCGGTGCGGTGGTCCAGCGGTCCGACGAACCCGATGCCCACGCCGAGCAGCCGCTCGCCGCGCAGCGGGTCCACCAGCCGGGCCAGCTCGCGGACGAACGTCTCCGGGTCGAAGTCGGCGGGCAGCGGCGCGACGACGCGGTCCAGCACGTCGCCCGCCAGGTCGGTGAGCACGACCCGCAGCTCATCCCGCTCGACCTGCGCGCCGACCGCGAGCCTGCTGTCCGCGACGAGTTCGACCAGGGTGCGCGGCTTGCCGACGCCGACGTTGCGGGTGCCGGACTCGACCAGCAGGCCGTCCGCGACCAGCCGCGCGACCACCTTGGACACCGCCTGGGGTGTCAGCCCGCTGCGCTCGGCGAGGTCGCCCCTGGTGACGGCACCGGACCTGGCCAGGCCCAGCACCACCGCGTCGTTGTAACCACGCAGGAAGCGCAAGTTCGGCACTACCGGATGATGGCACGGGCGGAGATTAGGAAATAGCGTTTCAATAACACGGCTGGGGCTGCGCCGGCCGTGGCGACAGCAGGGGCGGCCCAGCGATTCGTCGACTTCTGGCAGGCCCGGGGCCGGTCTCGACGCGGTGCCCGTGCACCCGCCGCGCACGCGGGGTTCTACCGTCTGCTGGTCGGGGCGGCGTCCACGCCCGCCCGAACCCGGAGAGGTGGTGGCGCTGTGAGCCTGCTGGACGAACTGGCCGAGCAGGAGGCCAGGCTGGTCTTCCGCTCGTTCACCAACGAGGACGCCCTGGCCCTGGGCCTCTTCCTGGTCGACGCGGCGAGCGTGCAGGGGCTGCCGATCGCGGTGTCCGTGCGGCGCGGGCAGCAGCGCCTGTTCCACGTCGCGCTGGCCGGCACGTCCGCCGACAACGACGAGTGGCTGGACCGCAAGAGCCGGGTGGTCGACCGGTACGGCCGCAGCTCGTTCCGGGTCGGCGAGACGTTCCGGGCGCGCGGCAGCACGTTCGAGGCCGACTCCCGGCTGGACCTGGACCGGTACGCGGCGCACGGCGGCGCGTTCCCGGTGGTCGTGACGGGTGTCGGGCTGGTCGGCACGGTCGGCGTCTCCGGCCTGCCCCAGGCCGACGACCACGCGTTCGTCGTGACGCAACTCGACCTGTTCCTGAACCGCTGACGGGGCTCCCCGACGTGCCGGGGAGCCCCTCCGGATCAGCAGAACACCTCGTCGAGCAGCTCGTCCATGCCCTCCCCGTCACCGCCGACGGGCGAGTGCGTGAAAGAGCCCTGCAACCGGGTCCCGGTGTCCTCGGTGCTGCCCGTGAAGCTGGAGTAGCCCGGAATCCCGCCGCTGTGGCCGTACACGGTCACCCCGCACGGGAGTTCGGTCCGCATGAACCCCAGCCCGTAGCCCTGGCTGAAGGGCAGGGTCCGGGTCAGCTCGGCCCGCTGCGCCGGCTTGAGCAGCCGGCCGTCCAGCAGGGCGTCGACGAACCGGTCCAGGTCCGCCGTGCTGGAGATGATGTCGCCGGAGCCGTAGGCGACCGAGGGGTTCAGCCGGGTCACGTCCACGACCTCGCCGGCCACGGCGTAGTAGCCGTGGGCGTGCGGGCCGGGGATGGCGTGGCGGTGGCCCGGCACCGACGTGTCGCGCAGTCCGAGCGGGCGCAGGATGCGCTGCGAGACCGCGTCCCCGTACGGCTTTCCGGTGATTTCTTCGATCAGCAGACCGGCCACCGCGTAGTTGGAGTTCGAGTAGCCGAAGGACGTGCCCGGCGCGAAGTTCAGCGGTTTGGACGTCGCGATCGAGACGATTTCCTGCGGTGTCCACCTCTTGAAGCGGATCGTTTCGAAGCCGGCCGGGTCCAGCGGCAGCGCGGTGGTGTAGTCGAACAGCCCGCTGGTGTGCTGTAAGAGCATCCGCACGGTGATCCGGTCACCGTCCGGCAGCAGGCCCGGCAGGTACCCGCCGACCGGCTCGTCCAGCCCCACCCGGCCTTCGCCGACCAGTTGCAGGACCACCGTCGAGACGAAGGTCTTGGTGATGCTGCCCACCCGGAACCGCCCGTCGACGGGCACCGGCCGGGTGGTCCCCCACTCGGCCACGCCCGCGCGCGCGGTGAACTGCTGCCGGCCGTCCACGACCCGCACCTGCACGCCCGCCGCGCCGCCCGCGCCGGCCATCCGGTCTACCGCCCGCTGCACGGCCCGCCGGTCGATCCCGCCCCCGGCGGCGGCGGGTTCCGCGACCGCCGCACCGCCCATCCCCAGTGCCGCCAGCCCCGCCACGGCGGCCACGGCGATCCCCCTCTTGCGCATCAGCGCTCCCCTCCCGGTCGACTTCCCAGGCAACCGAGTCTGGTCAGGACCGCTATCAGCGGGCATCCTCCCCGGGAAGGACTGCCGCAGCACCCTCGGAAGGAGGCCGCACCCACCCCCGGGCGGACGCCGACGTCGACTTACGGCGGTGCGCACCCCTAGTGGTCGCCCCCTCGTGGAAACGCTTTCACACGCCGAAACGCTACTCCATTCGAGTGACACAATGGTCTAGACCTTGACCGTCAAGTGGTCTGAACCACATGTTCTTCTCAACCCTGCACTCCTTTCCCTGACGAGGAGCACGATGTCCAAGATCCGCTGGCATCTCACAGCGCTGCTCGTGGCTGTCGCCACGATGGTCCTCGGTCTGGTCCTGGTTCCCGCCGCGAGCGGCGCGGGCGGCCTGTCCGCCACCTTCACCAAGGGCTCGGACTGGGGCTCCGGCTACGAGGGCAAGTACACGATCCGCAACGCGGGCTCGGCCGGCATCTCAAGCTGGACCGTCGAGTTCGATCTCCCCGCCGGTCACAAGGTCGGTTCCCTGTGGGACGCCGGCTACACGGCCAGCGGCCAGCACGTGACCGTCAAGAACACCTGGAACGGCAACATCGGTGTCGGCGGCTCGGTGAGCTTCGGCTTCAACATCGTCTACTCGGGCGCGTTCTCGGGGCCGGCCAACTGCAAGCTCAACGGCGCGTCCTGTGACGCCGGGGGCGGCACGACGACGACCACGACCACGACGACCACCACGACGACCACGGACCCGACGACGTCGACGTCGACCTCCACCACGACGACCACGCCCACGACGACCACCACCTCCACGCCGCCCCCCGGTTACAAGAACCTGGGCTACTTCGTGCAGTGGGGCGTCTACGGCCGCAACTACCACGTCAAGAACATCCACACCTCCGGTTCCGCCGCGAAGCTGACGCACATCAACTACGCGTTCGGCAACGTGACCGGCGGCAAGTGCACCGCGAACGACGACACCTACGCGGACTACGACAAGTTCTACGGCGCGGACACCAGCGTCGACGGCACGTCGGACTCGTGGGACGCCGGTTCGCTGCGCGGTAACTTCAACCAGCTCCGCAAGCTGAAGAAGATGTACCCGCACATCAAGATCCTGTGGTCCTTCGGCGGTTGGACCTGGTCCGGCGGCTTCGGCCAGGCCTCGCAGAACCCGGCCGCGTTCGCCGAGTCCTGCTACAAGCTGGTCGAGGACCCGCGCTGGGCGGACGTGTTCGACGGCATCGACATCGACTGGGAGTACCCGAACGCCTGTGGTCTGTCCTGCGACAGCAGCGGCTTCGCGGCCTTCAAGAACGTGTCCCAGGCCCTCCGGACGCGCTTCGGTGCCAACAACCTGGTGACCGCGGCCATCACGGCGGACGCCAGCAGCGGTGGCAAGCTCGACCTCGCCGACTACGGCGGCGCGGCGCAGTACCTCGACTGGTACAACGTCATGACCTACGACTTCTTCGGTGCCTGGGCGGCGCAGGGTCCGACGGCCCCGCACTCCCCGCTGACCTCGTACGCGGGCATCCCGCAGCAGGGCTTCACCACCGACGACGCGATCCAGAAGCTGAAGAGCAAGGGCGTCCCGGCGTCCAAGCTGCTGCTCGGCATCGGCTTCTACGGTCGTGGCTGGACCGGCGTCACGCAGGCCGCCCCGGGCGGCACGGCGACCGACGGTGCGCCCGGCACGTACGAGAAGGGCATCGAGGACTACAAGATCCTCAAGACCAAGTGCCCGTCGAACGGCACGGTCGCGGGCACGGCGTACGCCCACTGCGGCAACCAGTGGTGGAGCTACGACACCCCGGCCACGATCAACGGCAAGATGCAGTGGACCAAGCAGCAGGGTCTGGGCGGCGCGTTCTTCTGGTCGCTCGACGGTGACACCACCAACGGCGAGCTCGCCGCTGCGATGGGCAACGGCCTGAAGTAGGCCCACAGCACCACCTGTTCCACAGCACCACCTGCACCACCGGTAACACCGAACGGGCCCCTGCGGGCGTCTCCCCCGCAGGGGCCCGTTCGGCTTTCACGGAACCGGAACCGGTACCGGCACCTGGTCCACGGCGGCGGGGCCACTGGCGGGACGGCCGCTGGGGTGGCGGTGAGCCCAAGGCGGGGCACCTCGTACCGACGCAGGGCCGGTCAAGCGGCCACCGCTCCAGCCTCACCACTCCCCACTCGCCACTCGCCCCACACCGCCGGACCGGGGCGGTGGCCACGGTCGCCCCGACCCCCGGTTGTGACGTGGAACGGCCCCGCGGGCATCACGCCCGCGGGGCCGTTTCGTCGAGAACGACAGGGGGACCTGGTTACAGGGTCAGGCTCCACGAGTCGATGTAGCCGGTGTCGGACGAGTACAGGTCCTGCGCCTTCAGCTTCCACGCCCCGTTGCGCACCTCGGTGGAGGCGTTGACGGTGTACGTGGTGTCGATGTTGTCGACCGAGTCGCTGTTCGCCGACTTCAGCCGGTACGCCGTACCGTCCGGTGCGACCAGGTCGAGGACCAGGTCACCGCGGTAGGTGTGCTTGACGTGCACCTCGACCTGGGTGGTCGCCGAGGCGTTGCCCGTGCAGCCGGAGATGTTGATGTTGCTGGTGATCGCGGCACCGGCGTCCGGGATGTTGACGTCGCCGTCGTTGGTCGCCTTCGCGCACGAGCCGGGCGTGCCGCCACCGCCGTACGGGTTGGCGGCCTTCTTCGCCGAGTACATCAGCATCGGCTTGACCTTCGGCCAGAAGGTCGACGCCTGGCAGGAGTACGCCGGGAAGAACCCGCTGCACGCGCCCGACCCGGGTCCGACCTCCCACACGAACGACGCGACGCCCAGGTCGTCGTACACCCAGTCGTCGGTCGCGCCGGCGGCGTTGTAGAGCACCTCGCCGGGCTGGCCGTACTGCCAGCCGCCCGCGATCGAGGCCATCTCCCGCGCCATCGAGCGCAGCGGGGCGTCGTTGCCGGTCTTGTACTGCGTCGTCCAGCCCCACGGGAACAGCACGAGGTTGGAGTAGCTGTGCATGGAGATCACGACACCGGTCGTGTCGGCCGGCGCGGCGTCGGTCGTGCCGGTGCCACGGCGGTCCTTGTACAGGTTGCGCCACAGCGCCTGGAGCGCGCGCGTCTCGACCTCGGAGTTGGCCGACGGGCCCTTGTAGGTCTCGGCGCACGGCTGGGAGGACGTGCCCTCGCCGCCCCAGTGCGAGCTGGTGTTGCGGTTCAGGTCGATGCCGACGTGCGACCCCGACGTGCCCGAGCAGCTCGCGCCGTTCGTGGTGTTGGCGTTCTTGCGCTGGTAGCGCGGCGAGTTGCCGCCCTGCTGCACGATGTTCACGCCGTCGGGGTTGGCGATCGGCACGACCCACACCTCGGTGGAGTCGAGCAGCGCGGTGACCTCGGGGTCGGTGCCGTAGCTCTGGGTCAGGTGGTCGATCCAGCGGTACGAGACGTCACCGGTGGTGAGCTCGCGGGCGTGGAGCTGACCCATCACGAAGAACCGGGGCTTGGGCGCGGACGTGCTCAGCGCGCAGTCGCCGGCGTTCTTCTTCGTGATGCAGATGGCCCGCAGGTCGTAACCGCCCGCGCCCTGCGTCTTCTTCCACGAGTCGCCGTAGTCGACGGTCTGCGTCAGGTTCGGGTACTGCGAGGCCACCGCGTCCAGGTGCGCGAACTGCGCGTTCACCGTGCGGTAGCCGCCGTAGTAGGTCTCCTCCAGCGCCGCCGCGTCCAACTGCTGCGACTTGCGCGACGGCGGGGTCCACTGCGGGGCGGGGAGCACCTCGTCGACGACGCTGGTGAACCCGTCACCGGTCAGCTTCTGGCCGGTGGCCTGGTCGCCGAGGACGAACAGGTGGTCGCCCTCGCGCTGCTCCAGGACGTCGAAGCCGCGGGCGAGCAGGTCTTGCGCGGCCTTGCCGAGCGGGGCGTGCACCTTGTAGACGTACGTCGGCCCGGCCTGGACCGCGGCCACCTCGGGTGCGGGGCCCGCGGTGCCGGGAACGCCGCCGTTGATCACAGCGGCGGCGGTGACACCGGCTACAGCCAGCGTCACCAGTGAACGTCTGGTCGACTTCACGGTTGTTCTCCTCCTATGCAGGGATGAGCAGGAGAATGGGCCAAAACAGGGGCCCTGCACACCCTCCGACCGGCCATACCTGGTGCTCCTGGGCGCAGGTTGGACCGCACGGCCCTGACCCGGGTACCACCCGTTGCACCGATCATCCGTACGGAACCGATACGGATGCCGGCCCGGCGGTCACCGGGAGTGCGCGACGGGGTCCGGGCAGGCGAACCACCACCTCTCCTGTGACACTTCCGGGTGACGTGTGCCGTTCTCGTGCGCGGGCGGCGAGAGGCGTGCGGTGCGACCGCTTGACCCTGCCCCTGGGGCACGCACCAAGGTCGTCCAGGTGGAGGAGGTGCGGGTGGACCGGTTGCTGGGCATCGGGGAGTTCTCCCGCCGCACCCGGCTGTCGCTGAAGGCGCTGCGGCTGTACGAGCGGTTGGGGCTGGTCGTGCCGGCCGAGGTCGACCCGGCCAACGGCTACCGCCGGTACCGCGAAGACCAGTTGGCGCACGCGCGCCTGGTCGGGCTGCTGCGCCGGATCGACATGCCGTTGGCGGTGGTCAGCCGGATCGCCGCGACCCCGGCGGGCGGACGGGCGGAGCTGCTCGACGCGTACTGGGGCGAGGTGGAACAGCGATTCGCCGTGCAACGGCACCTGACGGCCTACCTCCGCGTACTGATGTCCAGAGGAAAGGGATTGCCGGAGATGTACGAGGTCAAGCAGCGGGACGTACCGGAGCAGGTCGTGCTGGCGGAGCAGCGCCACGTGTTGCAGCCGGCCCTGACGGACTGGATCCGCGAAGCGATGGACCGGCTCCTCGCCGCGACCGCCGAGTTCGGCGGCATCGCGGGACCCGGACTCGTGATCTACCACGGCGAGGTCACCGAGGACAGCGACGGCCCGGTCGAGGTGGCCCTGCCGATCGCCGTCGACACGCCGCCCGCCGGGGTGGCGGCGAGGGTCGAGCCGGCGCACCGCGAGGCGTACGTGCGGCTGAAGAAGCGCGAGGTGGAGTACCCCCAGATCCTGGCCGCGTACGACACCGTGGCGACGTGGCTGGAGTCGAACGGCAAGGCCCCTGCCGGCTCGCCGCGCGAGGTGTACTTCACGGACTGGGGCTCGCAGGGGCCGGACGACGACGTCTGCGACATCGCGTTCCCGATGAAGTAGCCGCAGGGGATGTGCTCACGGCTCGCGGACGGGTTGCCCGTCCGCGAGCCGTCCCGCTCAGCGCAGGCGGGCGAGGAAGCTGCGGAACGCCCGGGACGAGACGGTGAGGTGACCACCGGCCCGGTGCTTGGTATCCCGCACCGCGCAGGAGCCGGGCACCGTCGCCACCTCGACGCAGGTCCCGTTGCCATCGGTGTAGCTGGAGGTCTTGAACCGGGCGCTGGAGAAGTCGGGGATCATGGCAAGGGCCACCCTTCAGGTAAGGCGCACTGCCTGGCAACGCGCTGGACGAACTGTCCCGATTGTTCCAGCCCGAGGACGTTCGCCGTCAGATCATCCGGAGACCGGCGAGGAAGCTGCGGAACGCCCGAGACGAGACGGTGAGGTGACCACCGGCCCGGTGCTTCGTATCCCGCACCGCGAAGAAACCGGGCACCGTCGCCACCTCAACGCAGGTCCCGTTGTCCTGCGTGTGGCTGGAGGTCTTGAAGGTCGCCGTCGAGAAGTTTGATGCCATGACAGGGGCCACCTCTTCAGGTCAGGCGAAGTCCTGGGCGATCCCCAGGATGAACCTCCTCGATTGTTCCACTCCCAGGGCGTCTGCGGTGAGACTGCTCCAGAGGTCTGCGTAGTCGTCGACCTCCTGCTTGCCGTCGAGGTAGTCGGCGTCGTGCAGGTTCTCCACGTAGACCATGTCCAGGTCGGAAGCGGCTGCGGTCGGTGCGGGGATGCTCAGCATGGTGAAGCTGAACGGGGTCCCCCCGCTCACCTGGCCCCCGAACGGCAGCACCTGGACCCGCACATTCCGCCGCCGGGTCAGCTCAGCCAGGTGGAGCGCCTGCTCGTGCATGATCGCGTTACCGCCGTAAACCCTGCGGAGGCAGCTCTCGCTGATCACGAACGCCGCCGTGACCGGCACGCGGCGGAACAGAACCTCTTGACGCTCCAAGCGCGTGGCCACGATATCTTCGACACTCGTCGCGTCGATCCGGAAGTGCCGCTCCAAAGCCGCCCGCATGTACGCCTCGGTCTGCAACAAGCCGGGCACCATCTCCATGCCGTAGTTGCGGATGAGGGTCGAGTCGACCTCGAAGTCGTAGTAGGGGCGCTGCTCCATCGGCACGGTCGCGCGGTGTCCCAGCCAACGGCCGCGCTGGCTGCGCGTCCGGGCGAGTTCGACGATCTCCGCCTTCTGCTCCTCGGAGTGCACGTCGTACCGGTCCAGCAGCATCTTGGTGTCGCCGGGCGTCAACCCTTCCCTGCCGCGCTCCATCTTGGTGACGCGGGTGGTGTCCCGCCCGAGCAGTTTCGCGACCTCTTTCGCCTCCACCCCCGCCTTGAGCCGGGCCTCGCGCATGTAGATCGACAGGAACTTCAGCCGCACCGTGGGGGTCAAGGGCATCCGCGTCATCCGATCGTGGGCAATTGCTTTACAGCAGTTGCAAAGTAACTCTGCCTAGGGCCAGGCTAGCAACCACCGGAGCGCCCCTCGCCCCGGTGGACTCCCGACCACCCGAAAGGGGACAACCATGTCCACGATCGCCCGCGACGCCGACCACGATCAGTGCCACCCGCCGCGCGAGTGGCTGGTGCGCTGCTCCGACGACGCCCACCGCCCGGCCGTCTGCTCGATCGCCGTCACCGACGGTCGCCTCGAACTCTGGCTCGGCGAGCACACCATGATCAGCCTGGAGGGCTCCGAGATCGCCCGCTTCCACACCGCGTTCGGCGACGCCGCCGAGCTCGCGCGCGCCGACCGCGCGGTTCACGCCTGACGGAGCCGGTAGTCCAGAGCGGTGTGCCGTCGCCCCGCCCCCACCGTGCGGACGGCCTGGCCGATGGCCTTGCGCGACCCCACCAGCACGACCAACTTCTTCGCCCGCGTCACCGCCGTGTACAGCAGATTCCGCTGCAACATCATCCACGCGCTCGTGGTGATTGGAATGACGACGCACGGGTACTCACTGCCCTGTGAGCGATGAATCGTCATGGCGTAAGCGTGGGTCAGTTCGTCCAGTTCGCCGAACTCATAGCCCACGTCCTCGTCCTCGTCCGTCCGCACGGTCAACTTCTGCTCCACCACGTCGATGGCTGTGACCACGCCCAACGTGCCGTTGAAGACCCCGTTCACGCCCTTGTCGTAGTTGTTCCGGATCTGCGTGACCTTGTCCCCGACCCGGAACACCCGCCCACCGAATCGCCGCTCCGGCAGGTCCTTCACCGCCGGGGTCAGCGCTTCCTGCAACACCACGTTCAACGCGCCCGCACCGGCCGGTCCCCGGTGCATCGGCGCGAGCACTTGGATGTCCCGGCGCGGGTCCAGGCCGAACTTGCGCGGGATGCGTTGCGCGACCACGTCCACCGTCAGCGCCGCCGCGTCTTCCGCCTCGTCGGCCGGGAACAGGAAGAAGTCGGCCAACCCCTGCACCAGCGGGAAGTCACCGGCGTTGATCCGGTGCGCGTTGGTCACCACACCGGACTGCTGCGCCTGCCGGAAGATGTGCGTCAGCCGCACGCGGGGTACCGGGCTGTCCTCGACCAGCACGTCCCGCAGCACCTCCCCCGCGCCCACCGAGGGCAACTGGTCGACGTCACCCACCAGCAGCAGGTGCGCCCCGGGCGGCACCGCCTTGACCAACTTGTTGGCCAGCAACAGGTCCAGCATCGACGCCTCGTCCACCACGACCAGGTCCGCGTCCAGCGGCCGGTCCCGGTCGTACGCGGCGTCCCCGCCGGGCCGCAGCTCCAGCAGCCGGTGCACGGTGCGCGCCTCGTGGCCGGTCAGCTCGGCCAACCGCTTCGCGGCCCGGCCGGTCGGCGCGGCCAGCACCACCCTGGCCCCCTTCGCCACGGCCAGCCGCACGACGGACCGCACCGTGAAGCTCTTGCCGCACCCCGGCCCGCCGGTCAGCACCGCGACCTTGCGGGTCAGCGCCAGCTTGACCGCGTCCCGCTGCTTCTCCTCCAACGACGCGCCCAGCCAGGCGAAGGCGCGCTCCCAGTCCACCCCGTCGAACGCGGGCATCCGCTCCTCACCGGTCCGCAGCAGCCGCAGCAACTGGCCGGCCAGTGAGATCTCCGCGCGGTGGAACGGGATCAGGTAGACGGCCGGCTCGCCGTCCGGCAGCACCTCCCGCACCACGCCCTCTTCCGCCACCAGTTCCGCCAGGCAGTCGATGACCAGCCCGGCGTCGACCTGGAGGATCTTGATCGCCTCGCCGATGAGCTGGTTCTCCGGCAGGAAGCAGTCACCGCTGCCGGTCGCCTCGGACAGCGTGAACTGCAAGCCGGCCTTGATCCGCTGCGGGCTGTCGTGCGGGATGCCCACCGCCTTGGCGATGGTGTCGGCGGTCCGGAACCCGATCCCCCACACGTCGGTGGCCAGCCGGTAGGGCTCGGTGCGGACGACGTCGATGGACTTGTCGACGTACTGCTTGAAGATCCGCACGGCCAGCGACGTCGAGACGCCGACCCCTTGCAGGAAGACCATGACCTCCTTGATGGCCTTCTGCTCCTCCCACGCGGCGGCGATCAGCTTCGTCCGCTTGGGACCGAGTTTCGGCACCTCGACCAGCCGCTCCGGCTGCCGCTCGATGACGTCCAGCGCGTCGACCCCGAAGTGCGTGACGATCCGGTCCGCCAGCACCGGCCCGATGCCCTTGATCAACCCCGAGCCGAGGTAGCGGCGGATGCCCTGGATCGTCGCGGGCAGCACGGTCGTGTAGTCGTCCACGTGGAACTGCTTGCCGTACTGCGGGTGCGACCCCCACCGGCCGCGCATCCGGATCGACTCGCCGGGCTGAGCGCCCAGCAGCGCGCCCACCACGGTGACCAGGTCGTTGCCGCGCCCGGTGTCGACGCGGGCGACGGTGTAGCCGGTCTCCTCGTTGGCGAACGTGATCCGCTCCAGCACCGCTTCCAGGACCGCCTCCGCCACCCCGCAACCCTAAGCGGTCGGCCGGTCCCCGAGCGTGCGGGAGGCCCGGAGCCGCCTCCACAGGACGTTCACAACTCTCACCACCCGTCTCCACCGGGCGCACCTAGAGTCGACGCCATGACTCGCCGGGTTCTGGTGGTCGAGGACGACCTGACCATCGCTTCGTCCGTCGCCGCGCGGCTGCGGGCCGAGGGGTTCGACGTCGACCTGGCGCACGACGGGCCGTCCGCCGTGGCCAAGGCCGGTGACGTGGACCTCGTCGTCCTGGACGTGATGCTGCCCGGGTTCGACGGGCTGGAGGTGTGCCGCCGCATCCAGGCCACCCGGCCGGTGCCGGTGCTCATGCTGACCGCGCGGGGTGACGAGAACGACATGCTGGTGGGGCTGGCGGTCGGCGCGGACGACTACCTGACCAAGCCGTTCTCCATCCGGGAGCTCGCCGCGCGGGTGCACGCCCTGCTGCGCCGGGTGGAGCGCTCGGCCGCGCCCCCGACCCGGATCTCCGTGGCGGACGTGGAGATCGACCTGGCGGAACGGCGGGTGCTGCGCGCCGGCGAGGAGGCCCACCTCACGCCGACCGAGTTCGAGCTCCTGGTGCACCTGGCCGAACGGCCGCGCGCGGTGCAGTCGCGGGAACGCCTGCTCAGCGCGGTGTGGGGGTGGCCGGACGGCACCGGCACGCGGACGGTGGACAGCCACATCAAGGCTCTGCGGCGCAAGCTCGGCACGGACCTGATCCGCACCGTCCACGGGGTCGGCTACGCGCTGGAGGTACCCCGGTGAGCGTGCGGTCGGCGCTCAGCGCGGCGGTCGAGCTGCTGCCCCGCCCGCTCGACCCGGTCCGCTCGATCAAGCTCAAGCTCGGCATCCTGCTGGTGTCCTCGGGCGCGGCGGGCCTGGCCTACTTCTGGTCGTGGATCGGGTGGTTGCCGGTCGGCACCACGATCGGCGCGCTGACCGCCGCGCTGATCACGTCGCAGGTGCTCGCGCACGGCCTGACCAGGCCGTTGCGCGAGATGACGGCCGCCGCCCGCGCGATGCGGCGCGGCGACTACAGCCGGCGGGTGCGGGCCACCGCGCGGGACGAGGTGGGCGAGCTCGCCGGCGCGTTCAACCAGATGGCGGCGGACCTGGCCGCCGCCGACCGGCAGCGGCGGGAGCTGATCGCGAACGTGTCGCACGAGTTGCGCACGCCGATCACCGCGTTGCAGAACGTGCTGGAGAACGTGGTCGACGGGGTCACCCGGCCGGACTCGAAGACCATGCGCACCGCGCTGGCGCAGACCGAGCGCCTGGGCCGGCTGGTGACCGAACTGCTGGACCTGTCCCGGATCGACGCCGGGGCGCACCGCCTGGCGCTGGCCGAGTTCCCGGTCGCGCCGCTGTTGGACGAGGTGGTGGCGGAGGCTTCGGTGACCGATCGAGGGGTTCGGTTCACCGTGGACGTCCAGCCGCCCACCGCGACCGCGACGGCCGACCGGGCCCGGCTGCACCAGGTGGTGGTCAACCTGCTGGACAACGCCGCGCGGCACGGTCCGGCGGGCGGCGAGGTGCGGTTGACCGCGCGGGTCGGCACGAACCTGGTGCTGGAGGTGTCCGACGACGGTCCGGGCATCGCGCCGGAGGACCGCGAGCGGGTGTTCGAGCGGTTCACGCGCGGTGAGCGGGCGGGCGGTGGCGGCACCGGGCTGGGCCTGAACATCGCCCGCTGGATCATCGACCTGCACGGCGGCACGATCGCCGTGGTCGACGGCGGTCCGGGCAGCCGCATCCGGGCGACTCTGCCCGCCTCGCCGCGCGCGCCCGGCACGCCGGAACCCGCCTAGCGCCGATCACCGTGCGGAGTCGGCGCGCGGACGTGACGAAGGTCCCCTGTCCGAGTGGGCCGCCGGCCCCGTGGGTACGGCGGGAGGACGTGCCCACGAGGAGGAGGCGTTTGTGCTCGTCGCTGTACTCACGTTCGCCGGGTCGATCCTGGTCGCGCTGCTGGTCGTGACGCTCGTGCACCGGGTGGTGCGGCGGATCGGCCGGAAGTCCGCCCTGTTCGCCGGACTGGCCCGCCACGCGCACAAACCCGCGCTGCTCGTGGCCGTGCTGGTGGCCGTGCAGTTCTCGCTGGGGGTGGTGGCACGGGGCGAGTGGCGGCCGGCGGCGCTGCACGCGGTCGGGGTGGCGCTCATCCTGGCCGGTGCGTGGCTGCTGGGCGCGCTGCTGGTGGTGGCCGAGGACGCGACGCTGGCCCGAATCCGGGTGGACGTGTCGGACAACCGGCACGCACGGCGGGTGCACACGCAGATCACTCTGGTGCGGCGGGTCACCGTCGTGGTGGTGGGGTTGCTGGCCGCCGGGGCGGTGCTGATGACCTTCCCCGCCGCGCGGGCGGCCGGGACGAGCCTGCTGGCCTCGGCCGGTGTGATCGGTGCGATCGCGGCGCTGGCGGCGCAGTCGCTGCTGGGCAACGTGTTCGCCGGGGTGCAGATCGCGTTCTCCGACGCGCTGCGGCTCGACGACGTCGTCGTGGTCGAGGAGCAGTGGGGGCGGGTCGAGGACATCACGCTGACCTACGTGGTCGTGCACCTGTGGGACGACCGGCGGCTGATCCTGCCCACCTCGTACTTCCTGAAGACGCCGTTCGAGAACTGGACGCGGACGCAGTCGGCGCTGCTCGGCACGGTGGAACTGGACGTGGACTGGACCGTGCCGGTGGAGGACCTGCGGCAGGAGCTGCGGCACGCGCTGGAGACCGTGGACCTGTGGGACGGGCGGGTGTGCGTGGTGCAGGTGACCGGCGCGGTCGGGGCGTTCGTGCGGATTCGCGCCCTGGTGAGCGCCACCGACGCCGGCCGGCTGTGGGACCTGCGGTGCGTCGTGCGGGAGCACCTGGTCGGGTGGGTGCGGGCCCAGCACCCGGAGGCGTTGCCGCAGGTGCGGGTCCGCGACCTGCCGCCGCAGCGCCGCGTCACCCGGGACAGCCCGGCGTCCGGGTCGGACAACCGGGTGTTCGGGGAGAGCCTGGACGGGGAGGAACGGGTGCAGGCGTTCAGCGGGCCGGAGGCAACCCACCGGAGCGGTTGATCCGTCCTGGTGGCAGGACGGGTCCTGGAGGGGTGCGGATGAGACGACTGGCCGTGGGTCTGCTGTGCTTGCTGGCGACCGGGTGCGCCGCGCCGATCATCGACTACGAACCGGCGGCCACCCCGTCGGTCTCGACCACCACGCCGGCTCCCGGCCCCACGACGACCACCACGACACCGGCCACCGCGCCGCCACCACCACCCACGGAGGTGCCCGTGCCCGGGAAGCTCAGCCCGCACGGCAAGGACGTGCTGGCCGACGCACGGCGCAACGGGGTGACCAGCGTCGTGCTGGTGATCTCCGCGGAAGCCGGCGCGACCGAGCGGACGGCTTCGGCGCTGCGCGACCTCGGCGCGACGGTGGAGGCGACCGACGCGTCGATCGGGTACCTCCGGGTGTCCGTGCCGGTGGGTGACGTGGAGCGGGTCACGGCGCTGGAGAGCGTGCGGCAGGTGGACGTGGACGAGCCCATCGGCCAACCCGACCCGACGCCGTAGGACCCGCCTCCAGAGCGGTCGTGGCCCGGTAGAGCGCCGCCCCGCTCCGAGGACACGCCCTGCTGCCGTTCCCGGCCGGGAACGGCAGCAGGGCCACCCCCGGCGAACCGGGGATGGCCCTGCGTGGGTCAGCGGTCTCAGACCACGTTCCGCACGATCACGGTGGAGCGCCCGACAACGGCACCCTCACCGGTCTGCACGGTCAGCTCGCCGAGCAGCACCCGACCGGGACCGGCCTGGCCGGTCGCGGTCACGACGCCCGGGACGGTCCACGTCGCGCCGGCCGTGCGGTCGGCGTCGGCGTCCGTCACGGACACGGTGCCCAGGCCCGGGGCCGCGTAGACGTCGATGTAGTCGTACTCCGTCGAGCCCGCCGGGACGGCGTACCCGTCGACCTGGATGCGCCACGCGCCCGCCGCCGGGTTGGTGACCGTGAAGGACTCCTCGGAGTCACCGTCGGCGGTCTGCCCGAACAGCACGCAGGTGCCCGTGGTGCAGTTGTAGACGGACAGGTCCAGGTCGGCCGAGATGTCGCTCGGCTTGCCGATGGTCGCCCGCAGCGACGTGCTGCCCGCGGGCACGGTCACGTCGTAGAGCTGCGAGGCACCATCGGTGATGACCGGGCGGCTGATCTTGGCGCTGGACAGCGCGCTGCCGACGAGCCGGCCGTTGAACGCCGCCAGGGTGTTCTTCACCGTGTAGGTGCGGTTGACGCCCACACCGCTCTGGACGGACTCGATGGTGTCGGGGTCGGGGCTGACCGACGTGCCCAGCACCGACGCCGTCAGGGTGTACGGCGCGGAGTTCGCGTCGGAGGTGCGTCGCGCCTCGACCACGATCTCCCAGACGCCCGGCACCGGGTTGGCGACCGTGCGGCTGGTGGGCGAGCCACCGGCGCAGCCCGCGCCCGCGTCGGGGTTGTAGCAGTTGGTGGAGGACGTGGTGTCCGCCGGCACGCCGTACGGGTCGAAGCGCAGGAAGCGGATCTGGCCCTTGCCTGCCTCGGTGCCGCCGCCCGCCAGGTCGACCTTCAGCGCGCTGGTGCCGACCGGCACCTTCACGAAGACGCTCTGCGACTGGTTGCGCGGGATGCTGGTCGTCTTGGCCACCGCGTACTTGTTCGCCGGGCCGAACTCCTCGGCGGCGAAGACCGTGTTCAGGGTGAACACGTCGATGCCCCGGGTGCTCGGGTTGTCCAGCTTCAGCACGGCCGAGTGCACGCCCGCCTTGGTCGGCTTGACCTTGACGTCGAACTTGACCGGCGTGTTCAGCGGCAGGCTGACCAGGGACTTGGACGAGAACGTGCCGTCGTTGCCCTGCCAGTTGACGAGGAACTGCTGGTTGCGGTTCGGGCCCGTGGTGCGGTTCAGGGTGTAGGTCCGCACGTACTCCTTGCCGATGGTCACGCCCTCGCGGTCGTGGATGCCCACGCCCGTGTTGGGGGTCGGCAGCAGGGCCGACAGCGCCGTGTTGACGGTGACCGAGGTGGCGACGTTCTGCACGTTCGGGTGGGCGTTGAGCTGCTGCCAGGAACGCTGCACGTCGAACAGGCCGGAGCCCTGCTCGTAGGCCTTCAGCGAGGAGACCCACTTGGCACCGGACTGGATGGCGTTGCGCAGCTCCAGCACGGTGGGCCGCTCGCCCGCGTGCTCGGCCTTGAACGCGCTGACCAGCAGCGCCGCCGCACCGGTCGCCTGCGGGGAGGCCATCGACGTGCCGTTGAACATGGCGTAGCCGACGGGCAGCTCGTAGGTGCCGGCCACCGGGCCGGGCACCTGCCACTGCGGCACCGTCGAGATCGCCGAGCCGGGCGCGACGATGTTCGGCTTGAAGCCGCCGTCCTCGCGCGGGCCGCGCGAGGAGAAGCCGTGCAGGTTCTCCTTCTGCGCGGTGACCGAACCGTAGTTGGACAGCCAGGTCTCCTTGGTGATGTACGAGCCGACGCTGATCGCGTCCGTCGTCACCGAGGGGTCGCCGACGGTGTTCGCGCCCGCGCCGCTGTTGCCCGCCGAGATGAAGATCTGCATGTTGTACTCGGCGATGGTGCGGTTGTAGAGCTCCGAGCGGGCGTTGTTGCCGTCGTTGAGCGCCGGCAGACCGCCGATCGAGATGTTGACGACGTCCGCGCCGTTGCGGGCCGCGTAGAGCACGCCGTCGATCAGGCCGGACGAGGTGCACGACGGGGTCGACAGGCAGACCTTGACCGCCATCAGCTTCGCGCCGGGGGCCGCGCCGGTGGCCTTGCCGCCGAACAGCTTGTTCGCGGCGGTGATGCCCGCGACGTGCGTGCCGTGCGCGGCGGCGGTGATGCCGATGTTGACGTACGCCTGACCGGCGTTGTCGTAGATCGAGCGGTCGGTCTGCACCACGAACGCCACGGTGTCGATCACCGGGGTGCCGGGGTTGTCGGTGCCGAAGTGGCCGACGTCCTTCTTGTACTTGTAGTCGATCATGGCGCGCTCGTCGGTGAAGTCGCCGTCACCGTCGACGTCCACCCGGACTTCCTTGGTGGTGACGTCCTGGAGCACGCCGAACGCGTCCACGCGGTCGCCGTCGCGGTTGATGTCGCCGCCGGTCTCGCTGGCCGCGAGGCCCAGGTCGCCCGCGGTCTCGCGGAACAGGCCGAAGCTGTAGGGGCCGCCGGTCGCGGGTGCCTTGAAGTTCGCGCCGCCGTTGCTGAACGGGCCGTTGTAGCGGCCGGCCACCTGGACCCAGGTGCCGTCGCCGGAGTTCGTGGCGTTGGCGTTGTACCAGTCCACGATCTTGCGCTCACCGGTGGTCGTGGTGGCCAGCGCGGGGTGGTCCAGGTCGATGCCGCTGTCCAGGATGGCGATGGTCGTGCCGCGCCCGTCCCAGGTGCGGTGCGCATCGGTGAACTGCGCCGCCTTGGTGTCCTCGATCGGCATGTACGGGTTCTTCTTGGGCGTCTTCGCGTCCGGCGCTTTCTGCGGCAGCGGCGTGGTCGCGCCGTCCGGGCGCGGGTTGTCCAGCGCCACCAGGCCGTCGACGTCGATCGCGTTCACCGAGGCGAGCTTGGCGGCCTTCTCGGCGTTGCCGCGCGGCACGGAGACCTTGAGGTACTCGACGTCCCGCTCGGTCGACTCGACGACGCCGCCGAGGGCCTTGAGGTCGTCGGTGGCGGAGTCCAGCTTGCCGGGCTCGGCGGCGACCAGCAGCGTGACGTTGTCCTGGCCGGCCTTCTCGGCCTTGGCGAGCTGTTCGCGGTCCTGCTTGTCCAGACCCTTGTCGTCGGCGGACGCGGGCGCGTTCGGCGCTTCCTGCGCGACGGCCGGAGCGGCGGCGAAGCCGAACCCAGTCGTGCCCAGTACGGCGGCCAGCAGGGCCGCACTGGTGCGGTGTCTCCACCGACTTGCTGAGTTGTTCACGGCGCAAACCCTTCGTGGGGAAAGATTAGCGCAAGCACATCCCCCCGGGTCTTCCCGGACAATCGGACGAACAGTCCAATAATGGTGTCCACATTGGACTGAACGGGGTATTGCGAACCGGTGCGCGAAGTGCCGCGCCGGTCACACGCCGGGGCGGCACTCCCAGTCAAGAGCCGACCGGCCGGAATGTCAAACTCTGTCAACGGTGAAACCCTGGACGTCGCCTTGACGGGGTAACAAATCGCACAACAACACGATGGCGAGCACACTGGTGGGCATCGTGGACGCGGAACCGATCGACCGGATCGCCGACGAGCTGTACGCGCTCGCGCCGGCGCGGTTCGTCGCGGCCCGGGACGCCCACGCGCGGGCCGCCCTGGATCGCGGCGACAAGGCGTTGGCCAAGGAGATCACGGCGCTGCGCAAGCCGACCTCGTCGGCGTGGGCGCTCAACCGGCTGGCCCGGTTCGGTGCCGTCGAACTGGCCGAGGCGGTCGCGCTGGGTGATCAGTTGCGGGTCGCGCAGGAGGAGTTGCGGGGCAGTGCGCTGCGCGAGCTCGGGGCGCGGCGGCGGGTCGTGCTGGGCTCCCTGGTGAAGCTGACCGAGGACCTGGCGCGCGACGCCGGCACCCCGTTGGCCTCGGACGCCGTCCAGCAGGTCCGGTCCACGCTGACCGCCGCCTTGGCGGACGCCGTGCTGGCCGCGCGGATCAGGGCCGGGCGTCTGGTCAAGCCCGTCGACCAGTCCGGCTTCGGACCGCCGGCCGAGACGGGCACACCGGTGCGGGACGACCTCGCACCCCGCCGCGAGCAGCGGCGGGAGCGGAAACTGGCGGAAGCGAGGGACGACATCACGCACGCGCGCACCGAGGTGGAGACGGCGGACGCGGCGATCGGCGAGGCCGAGGCGGCGCTGATCGAGCGGGAGGACCACGCGGAGGCGCTGCGGACCGAGCTGCGCCGGGCCCAGCAGGCCGAGCGGGAGGCCGCGACGCGGGTCGAGCGCGCCAAGCGGAAGGCGGCTGCGGCGCGTGACCGGCTGGCTGCCGCCGAACGGCGGATGACCGAGCTCCGTGGCGACTCTGTGTAGTGACCCTGGACACCCCGGGAACAGTTGTGCTATATCGCCCGTTGTAGGGATGGTCGGCGTGCGGATGCCGCCCGGACGTCAGGACCACCGACGCCCGCCCCCCACGGGCGCGGCAGGCCCTCCCCGAGACGTTCCGGAGCGCCCGCGCGACCCGGCCGCCGTCGGCCGGGCGGGGCCCCCTCACCGAACGGCCGGCGGCCCGTACCGAATCGACCGCGCGCACGTCGTGATCACCGCGTCGTGCGCGCGGCCGTTTCACTTTGCCGACACCGGCCCGGATCACCGCCCGCTCCCGGTGGGCGCGCGCCGGGTCTTGACCGGTGGCCGCTGATTCCGGTGCGCCGGAAATTGATCGGACTCCCGGTATTGGACGCCACCCGCGCGGGCGCGGAGAGGGTCCGAAGAGGGCCCGAAAAGGCTTCGGAGAACCGTTCCGCAGGGCCGGCGCGGACCGCGCGCGAGCCGCGAGCCGCAGTCGGGCACCGTGCGGCGTGCCGTGAACCGACGGGCGGCGGACCGCCGGCGTGGCGGGCGGCGCGCGGGGGCCGTGCGGGCGAAATGAAACTTATTCGAGTCTCGTCGGCGGTCAGGGCGGGACCTAGACTCGCCCGATGGCACAGGACGCGGATGTGATCGTCGTCGGTGGCGGCCTCGCGGGGCTCGTCGCGACCGCCGAGCTGGCCGACGCCGGCCGCCGGGTGATCCTGCTCGACCAGGAGCCGGAGGCGTCCCTGGGCGGTCAGGCGTTCTGGTCCTTCGGCGGGCTGTTCCTGGTCGACAGCCCGGAGCAGCGCCGGCTGAAGGTCAAGGACTCCGCGGACCTGGCGTTGCAGGACTGGCTGGGCTCGGCCGCGTTCGACCGCGCCTCCGACCACTGGCCGCGCAGGTGGGCCGAGGCCTACGTGGACTTCGCCGCCGGCGAGAAGCGGCGCTGGCTGCACGGCATGGGCGTGCGCTGGTTCCCGTTCGTGCAGTGGGCCGAACGCGGCGGTTACCTGGCCGACGGGCACGGCAACTCGGTGCCCCGGTTCCACGTCACCTGGGGCACCGGTCCGGGCCTCGTGGAGCCGTTCGAGCGCCGGGTGCGCGCCGCCGTGGCGAGCGGCCTGGTCCGGCTCCGCTTCCGGCACCGCGTCACGGGCCTGACCACGACCGGCGGTGTGGTCGACGGCGTGCGCGGCGAGGTCCTGGAGCCCAGCGCCGCCCGGCGCGGCGAACCGAGCTCCCGCGTCCGGGCCGAGGACTTCGAGCTGCGCGCGCAGGCGGTGGTCGTCACCTCCGGCGGCATCGGCGGCAACCACGAGCTGGTGCGCCGCAACTGGCCCGCCCGGATGGGGACGCCGCCCGAGCACCTGCTGTCGGGCGTGCCGGACCACGTGGACGGCCGGATGCTCCAGGTCGTGCGGGACGCGGGCGGCGGGATCATCAACGAGGACCGCATGTGGCACTACCCGGAGGGGATCGCGAACTGCGCGCCGGTCTGGAGCCGGCACGGCATCCGCATCCTGCCGGGCCCGTCGTCGCTGTGGCTGGACGCGACCGGCCGACGCCTGCCGACCCCGCTGTTCCCCGGCTTCGACGCGCTCGGGTCGCTGGAGCACGTCGTGAAGACCGGGCACGGCTACTCGTGGTTCGTGCTCAACCAGCGGATCATCGGCAAGGAGTTCGCCCTGTCCGGGTCCGAGCAGAACCCGGACCTGACGGGCAAGCACGTCAAGCAGGTGCTCCAGCGCGCCCTGCCCGGCGCGGTCGCGCCCGTGGAGGAGTTCGCGAAGCGGTCCAGCGAGTTCATCTCGGCGCGCGGCGTCGCGGAGCTGGCGGCCGGGATGAACGCGCTGGCCGGCTCGGACCTGATCGACGCGGCGGCCCTGGAGCGGGTCATCGTCGAGCGCGACCGGCAGGTGGACTCGGGGCTGGGCAAGGACATGCAGGTCAACGCCATCCGCGCGGCCCGGCGGTTCCTGACCGACAAGCTGATCCGGGTGGTCGAGCCGCACCGGCTGCTGGACCCGAAGGCGGGGCCGCTGATCGCGGTCCGGCTGTCGGTGCTGACGCGCAAGACGTTGGGCGGCCTGCACACCGACCTGTCCGGGCGGGTGCTGAAGGAGGACGGCACGGTGCTGGGCGGGGTGTACGCGGCGGGCGAGGCGGCCGGCTTCGGCGGTGGCGGCGTGCACGGCTACCGCGCCCTGGAGGGGACCTTCCTCGGCGGCTGCCTGTTCTCCGGCCGCGTGGCCGGGCGCTCGGTCGCCGACGCGGTCGGCTGACGGCGAGCGCGGCGAGCCCCGGCCGGAGCCGGCGGGCGGTTCAGCCGACGACGTTCGGGTCGAGCTTGCGGGCCACGTCGTCGGCGTCGGCCAGGCGCAGGTCGCGGTAGAGGTGGAGCGCGGCCAGCCAGTGCGGCACGGCCGCGTCCAGGCCCTCCGACCGCTCCAGCACGTCACCGATCTCCCGGTGGCACAGCGCTTCCTGGTACCGGTCCCCCAGCCGCTCGGCCAGCGCCAACCCGGCCCGGTAGGACTCCAGCGCCTCGGCCAACCGCCCGAGCTGCAACGACGCCGTGCCCACCGTGTGCAGCGTCGCGGTGTGCGCCTTGGAGGGCGCGACGGACGAGATCAGGCTCAGCGCCTCGGCCGCGTGCCGCAACGCCTCCTCCGGCTGGTGCTTGCGCAGCAGCACGTTCGCCAGGTTGTTCTGCACGCCGGCCTGCGACCGCTCGTCGCCCACCTCGCGCGCGATCTCCAGCGCCTCCAGGATGGTCGCCTGCGCCCGGTCGAGCTGGTCGTCCGCCATCAGGCAGTAGCCGAGGTTCGCCAGCGCCGCCACGCCCAGGTGCCGGTCGTCGCCCGCCAGTTCCGCCGCCCGCGTGCAGGTCTCGACGGCCTCGTCGATCCGGCCGAGCTCGGCGAGCGTGGAACCCAGCCGCAGCAGGAAGGTCGCCTCCGCGCGCGCGTCGCCGAGGTCCCGCGCCGCCGCCGACCCGATGCGGCACAGCGCCAACCGGTCCAACCGGTTGCCGCGCCGGAAGTGGAACGCGTCCAGGCACAGCGCGAGCTGCCAGGTCCGCTCGCGCTGCCCGCTGTCGAGCGCGATGTCCAGCGCCAGCCCCAGGTTCGCCTCCTCCAGCGTGAACCAGTCCAGCGCGGCGGCGTGCGAGGACAGCTCCGGGAAGCTCGCGGGCCGGTGCTCGCGCGGGCCGAACGGCCGGACGTGGTCGGACAGGTGCGCCCGGCCGGAGTCGGCGACGTGCAGGTAGTAGTCCAGCAGGCGGGCCGTCGACACCGCCGTGTCCACTTCGGACTCGGAGGCCGCCAGGTGGTGGGTGAACAGCCGCACCAGGTCGTGCCGGGAGTACCGGTCGGGCGTGGACTCGTGCAGCAGGTTCGCGTAGGCGAGCGTCCGCAGGTGGGTGCGCGCGCTCACGACGTTGACGTCCAGCAGCGCGGCGGCGGTGTAGCTGTCCAGGTCGGTGCCGGGGTGCAGCCCGAGCCTGCGCAACAGCCGCGCCGCGCCCTCGGGCAGTTCCCGGTAGCTCACCGCGAGCGCCGCGTGCACGCCGCGCCCCGCCTCGGGCAGCTCCAGCGCGGACAGCCGGTGCTGCTCGTCGCGCAGCTCGTCCACCAGGGACTGGATCGTCCAGCGCGGCCGGGACGCCAGCCGCGCGCCCGCGATCCGCAACGCCAGCGGCAACCGGTCGCACAGCTCGACCAGTTCCGCCACGGCGTCGGGCTCCTGGTCGGTCCGGTGCCTGCCCAGCACGGCCGCCAGCAGGTTCTCCGCGCTCGCCGCCGGCAGGGTCTGGACGTGCAGCGCGGACGCGCCCTCGGTCACCACGAGGTCGTCCAGGCGGTGCCGGCTGGTGACCAGCACCAGGCACCCGGTGGAACCGGGCAGCAGCGGCCGGACCTGTTCCGCCGAGCGGGCGTTGTCCAGCAGCACCAGCACCCGCCGCCCGGCCAGCAGGGACCGGAACTGCGCGGCCTGCGCCTCCAGGTCCACCGCGATCTGCGAGTCCGCCAACCCCAGCGCCCGCAGGAAGCCGACCAGCGCCGTGCGCGGGTCCAGCGGCTCGGTCTCGTCGAAACCCCGGAGGTTCACGAAGAGCTGACCGTCCGGGAAATCCCCGGCCACCCGGTGCGCCCAGCGCAGGGCGAGCGCCGTCTTGCCCACCCCCGCCGGCCCCACCAGGAGCCCGATCGCCGAGTCACCGGCCAACCCCACCGCCAGGTCCGACAACTCCGGCTCCCGACCGACGAACCCCCGGTGCTCCCGGGGTAGCTGCGCGGGCACGGGACCGCGCTCGACCGGTTTGGGCGCGGCGTCGCCCGCCAGCACCGTCCGGTACGCGTCGCGCAGCTCCGGGCCGGGATCGACGCCCAGCTCCTCGACCAACCGCCCCCGGGCCCGGTGGTACAGCTCCAGCGCTTCCGCCTGCCGCCCCGTCCAGTGCAGCGCCAGCACCAACCGGGCCACCAGCGGCTCGCGCAACGGGTGCTCGGCCACCGCGTCGCGCAGCCAGGCCACCGCTTCGGCGGCCCGGTCGAGCCGGAACAGCCGGGTCGCCAGCTCCTGCACCGCGACCAGCCGCAGCTCCTCCAGCTTCGCGGTCACCGCCTCGCGCACCCCCGCGCCCGGCACGTCCGCCAGCAGCGGGCCGCGCCACAGCGCCAAGGCGCTGGTCAGCAGGCCCACGGCGGTCACGTCGGCGGCGTCGCGCGCGGCGGCGACGAGGTCTTCGAACCGGAACACGTCCACCGCGTCCCGGTCACCGGTCAGCACGTAGCCGGGGGCGCGGGTGATCAGCACCACGCCGTCGCACAGCACCTTCCGCAACTGCGCGATGTGCCCCTGGAGGGCGGCCTTCGCCTGCGGTGGCGGTGAGCCGTCCCACACCAGCGCGAGCAGCCGGTCACCGGACACCACCCGGTTGAGTTCCAGCGCCAGCGCCGCGAGGACCGCCCGGCGCTTCGCCGCACCCAGCCGGACGGCAGTGCCACCTGCGGAAACGAGCTCAACAGGGCCGAGCAGGTTCACCCGCATCCTGAAAACCTTTCAGCGTTGTCGCCCTGTAGTCGGAGAGTTTCCCATAGTGGGCGACTTCCCCCGGTCCGCCGACGCGGCCGGGCCGGCGCGGGCGTTGGCCGCGCGTTGGGCGGGCGTTGGAGCAGAGGGTGAACCTGTGTTCAGTCCAGCAGGCTGCCTCCGCGAGGGAATCCGATGTACATCGCCGAACCAGGGAATGAAGAGGCCGTGCCGCGCCAGGTCACCCGCGTCGGCGGGGTGGCCCCGACGCCGACGGTGGACGGTCAGGTCTTCGCGTTGCGGGAGACCGTGAACTCCGGGCGGGTCACGCTCGACCCCGTGGTCGGCGAGGAGATGCGCAAGATGCTCCTGGAGCAGGTCGACCTGGTCGACTCGTGGCTGGAGCGGGCGGGCCGGCTGGCGCGCCCCGCCCCGCTGGGCGCGAACCCGGTCGGCGACAAGATGGCCGCGAAGTTCGAGGGCCGCGCCGAGGGCGACGAGCTGTCCTTCGTCTCGGTGATGGTCGCCTACCGCGACGTCCTCCAGCAGACGCACGACTCCGTGCGGAGCGCGATCCGCAACTTCCTGGCGGTCGACGAGGAACACCGCGCCGAACTGACCCGCCTGAGCGGCAACTGAGAGGCGAGCGATGGCTGACCTGAGGATCGACCTCGTCCTGACCGACACCCAGAACTGGGCGTCGCGGTCGCACCAGGAGCTCTACGAAGCGGTGCACGACAACAACGACCCCGGCCAGACCGGCGAGATCGGCGCGGAGTGGGGCCAGTTCGGCAGCGAGCTGACCGAGTCCGCGCGGGTGATCACCGAGCGCGTGGCGGCCACCGAGGCGGGCTGGACGGGCGAGGCGGCCGACAGCGCGCGCGCCGCCGTGAAGCTGCTCGCCGACTGGGTGACCCAGACCGCCGTGACCGCCGTCGAGGTGGGCAAGCGGGTCGACGACCAGAGCCACATCATGGAGAACGCGCGGGCGAGCATGCCCGAGCCGATCGCGTTCCGCTGGGACCAGGCCACCGGCGCGTTCACCGCCGGCGGCATCCAGGGCTTCGTGAACTCGGCGACCGACGTGCGGGCCGCGAACGACCAGGCCCGCGCAGCGCACGAGCAGGCCGTGGCCGTGATGACCACGATGGAGGACGAGTCCCGCTCGGTCGACCGGAACACCCCCACGTTCACCGCGCCGTTCAACCCGGTGACCGGTCGCGTCGAGGAGCCGCAGCTCATGACGGCGCTCACGGCAGGCGCGCCCACCCTGGGCGACGCGCGGGTCGCGGCGGTCCCGGACGGCACGACGCAGGTGTCGGCGGCGGCACCCACGGCGGCGGCCCCGGCCGGCTACACCCCGCCCGGCGGCGCGGGCGGCGGTGGCGGTTACGGCGGTGGGTACGGCGGCGGTGGGTACGGCGGTGGCGGTGGGTACGGCGGTGGCGGTGGGTACGGCGGCAGTGCGCCCCAGGTGCCGGCGGCGTACCGCCCCGAGGGCACGACGGCCGCCGCGGCGGCGGCCCAGGTGCCGGTGGCGAACAAGTACACCCCGCCCTCCTACACCCCGCCGACCGGCGGTGGCCACCAGCCGCCCGGTGGCGGGTACGTCCCGCCGGCGTACGCGCCCCCCGGCGGCGGCTCGGGCAAGCAGCAGCCCCCGCCGTACCGGCCGGCCCCTCCCGGCACGGTGGTCCCCAAGCCGCAGACCGGTTTCGGCCCGAACAGCGGCAAGCTCCCGCCGTACATCCCGGCCGGCAGCCCCGGCACCCCGCCGATCCCCGGCGGCGGTGGCGCGGGCGGCGGTGCGGGCGGTGGCGGTGCGGGCGGTGGCGGTGGTGCGCCCCGCTTCGGCGGCGGTGGCGCGGGCGGTTTCGCGGGCGGCTTCGGCCCGACCGGGTCCGGCGGCGGTGGCGCGGGTCAGCTCGCGGCGGGCGGTGCGGCGGGGATCGGCGCTCCCGGCGGCCCGCGCGGGCCGGTGCCCGGCGGTTTCCCGGGAGGCGCGGCCGGCGCGGCCGGTTCCCCGATGGGTGGCGCGGGCGCGCCGATGGGCGGTGCCGGCGCGGGCGGCCAGGGCCAGGAGGACAAGGAGCACCGGTCCGCGGCCTACCTCCGCGGCGAGGACATCTTCGAGGTGCCCGGCGAGCACCTGCCCCCGTCCGTGATCGGCGGCACCAAGCCGAAGAAGAGGGGCGACCAGTGATCGAGCCCCAGTTCGTGCTCACCCCGCGCGAGCTGGACGTGCTCTGGCACGACCTGGCGCTGGGCCGGCTGCCCTACCCGCTGGACGTGCCGAGCGTCGGGTCCACCGGCGAGGAGCGCGCCCGGCTGCGGGCCGAGGTGCTCGCCGAGTACGGCGACCCCGATCCCCGGCTGGTCGACCTGCTGCGGCTGCTCGCCGACCACCAGGTCGCGGTGGACGCGGTGGCGCACGTGGACCGCCCGGTGCGGGCGGTGGCCGCGTCGACCGGACAGCGCGCGGTGCTGGCGGTCGTCGACAGCGACCGGATCGGCCTGCTGGAGATCCGGCCGACGGCGTTGGCGCGGTCCATCGTCGAGGTGCTGCCGCACGGCGCGGCCGGACCGGGCAGCGCGCTGTCCGTCCGGCTGGAGACGCTCGACGACGCCCTCGCGCTGCACCAGGCGCAGGAGGACGACGAGGACGACGACGACCCGTGGGGCGGGAGCGGGCTGGACGAGCGCGCGGCGCTCCAGAAGGCCGGCCTGTCCCGGGAGGACGCCGCCACGATCAGCGAGCTCGCGACCGGCCGGGTGGCCGGCGGCCAGTTCGGCGTGACCACCGGCGGCGGGTTCCGCGCGACCAGGGCGGGCGTGCTGATCACGTGGTTCGACACCACCCACGGCCGGTACCTGGTGGTGCGCGAGGACGGCTGGCTGAGCCTCGCCCCGACAGACAACGACCGGATCGCGACCCGGATCGCCTCGGTGCTGTCCTCGGTCGCCTGACCGGCGTCCGACCTCGCGGCCGGCGGTCCCCGAACGGGGGCCGCCGGCCGAGTTCTAGCACCACCGTGGGGGTGTCCCGCCCGTTGGACGACCTTGAGGGCCGCCGACGACGTTGGGATGCTCGGGAGCATGACCCAGCCACTCGTCGTCGGTGCCCTGGTCGGCAATCCGCGCCCGGCCTCCCGAACGTTGAACGCGGTGCCGGCCTTGCGCGAGGCCGTCCGCCGGCCCCTCACCGGGCAGGGCCGGGAGGTCGCGCCCGACGGTCCGCTGGTCGACGCGGCCGAGGTGTTCCGGCCGGGCTCCACGGCCGTGCGGGAGGCGCTGGAGGACCTCGCCACCGCCGACGTCCTCGTGGTCGCCTCGCCGACCTACAAGGCCACCTGCACCGGCCTGCTCAAAGCCGTGCCCGACCAGGCACCGGCCGACTGGCTGCGCGGCACGACCGCCGTCCCGCCGCTGGTCGCGGCGGCGGAAAAACACGCTTTGGCCGTGGAGCCGCACCTCAAGCCGCTGCTCGCGGAACTCGGCGCGGCCGTGCCGGGACGCGGGATCTTCGTGGCCGAGGCCGGCTGGTTCGCCGCGCCGGTCGGGGCCGGCCGATGAGCGGGCTGGGCACCGAGCTGCGGGCCGCCCTGCGCGACTTCCCGCAGGGCGTGGGCATCGTGACCGCGAGCGGTCCGGAGGGCCCGGTGGGCGTGACGGTGAGCTCGTTCACCTCGGCCAGCCTGCACCCGCCGCTGATCGTGGTGTGGATCGGCGAGGGCGCGTCGGCGTGGCCGGTCCTGCGCACCGCGCCGCTGTTCGCCGTGCACCTGCTGCACGCGGGCCAGACCGGTCTCTCCGACCTGTTCGCGAAGACCGGGGCGGACCGCTGGGGCCACCCGGACACCCGCTGGCGGTCCGATGTGGACGGTGTGCCGCACCTGCTGGACGCGCCGGTGCGGCTGCGCTGCCGGACGGCCCGGCGGATCGCCGTCGGCGACCACGTGGCACTGGTCGGTGAACCGCTGGAGATCCAGCACAACGCCGGGAACCCGCCGCTGGTCCGGTTCCAGGGGCGGTACACGTCCGTGACGTAGGGCCGACGCCCCGGCGGACGGCCCGGTCGTGCCGCACCGGCCGACCGGGATGACTGCCGACCGGGATGCCTCGGGGGAACTCCGTCCCGGTCGGCCGCCGACCGGGATTCCCGAGGCGCTGCACCGGGTGCGGAGCAGGAGCGCCCGAGACCGGGCCCGGAACGCCCTCACGCCACGGACTCGTCCACCTCGGCCACCGCCAGGAAGCGCAGCAGAGCCCGCGCCACCTCGTCGTTCTGCCGGAACGCCGGGGCGTTCGTCCTCGGGCGCGCGAACGCCGCGTACGCCTTGTTCGTCGTGTACGGCCCGACCGCGAACCGCCGGGGGTGCGGGACGCCGGACGCGTCCACGATCCGGCTGTCCTCCGCGTCCACCTCGACCAGCCCGCGCACGTCGGACACGTCCCCCGCCGCCACCAGCGACCGCAGCAACGGGTCCGCCGTGTGTTCCAGCGAGTGCACCGGGAGGCGCGCCTCGATCAACCCCCGCGCCCGCACGACGTGCCCGGGGACGCTGGCGCTGCCGGCCAGGAACACGCCGTCTTCCGCCTCCACCCACGTGTCCGCGCCCAGGAACGACACCACGCCGGCCCGCGCCAGGGCCAGCAGCTCCTCCAACCGGTCCGGCGGCGGCCCGCTGGCGAAGTAGCTGAAGAACCCGTGCCACCACCCGTCGTCGCCGACCAGCCGCCCGGACGCCGCGAGCACCGCGAACTGCCCGTAGACCCCCAGCAGCGCCAGGAACGCGCCCAGGTCGGCGCTGTGCTCCGCGGAGGACCGCCGTTCGACGTCCGCCGCCACGTACGCCCGCAGGAACTGCTGGAACCCCTCGGGCGTCGCGAAGGTCACCCCGTCGATGGGCCGGTCCAGGCGCTCGAAGTCGAGCACGTCCGACTCCCGCGGCAACGCGGACCGCTCCAGCTCCCGCATCTCCGCGCCGTACCAGTCCAGCGCGGCGAACCGCGCGGCGAACTCCGGCCACGGCACCGACACCCGCGTCGGGTGCCCGGTGAACAGCTCGCGGTAGTACCCGTGCGCGATCTCCTTGGCCATCAACGGCCACGCGTCCCGCCGGAAGTCGACCACGCCGTCCCCGGCCAGCAGCTCGGCCGCCCGGAAGAACGTCGGCGCGCCCGGGGGCTCGCCCCGCAACCGGTACCCGGTCTTGGAGTGGTAGGGCACGCCGCGCCGGGACCCGACGTGCAGCCGGGGTTCCCGGCCGGACGCGGCGTAGTGCAGCTCGTCGCCGATGCGGACGAACGCGCCGCCGCGCCCCTCGGCCAGCAGCACGGCCAGGTCCACGAACGCCAGTCCCATGCCCCGCACCACGACGTCCGCACCGGCCGGCACCGACGACAGGTCCGCGTCGGCCGTGTAGTCCGGCGGCAGGTACGCCAGGCCGTGCTCGGCCGCGTAGTCGGCCATCTTGAGGTGTTCCGGCGACGGTTCGGTGTCCAGGTGCCCCAGGGCGAGCACCACGACGTCGGCCACCAGCGGCTCGGACCGGTCGGCCAGCCACACCCGCTGCCGCACCTGCGGCGACCCGGTCAGCCGGACCACCTTCGTCGGGTGGACGTGCACCGAGCTCCCGGGCGGCAGCGCGGCGACCGCCTCGCGGTGGAACCACTTCAGGTACGCGCCCTGCACCCGCCGGCTCGGGAACGAGGTGGGCTCCACCGCCGCCGACCCGGCCCGCACCCCGGCGTCGGGGTCCGCCGCGGACAGCTCGGCGGCCCACTCGGCGAGCGACGGCCCCGGCCGCACCGGACCGTCGCACACCACGGACGAGTCGGTGAACATCGTGACGTCCTCGGCCATCGAGTTCATCCGCAGCAGCGGCGACTGCTCGTGCCGCCAGACCCGTCCCGAGCCGGCCGCGAACGGGTCGACCAGGTGCACCTCCACCGGCCCGTCCAGCAGTTCCGGCGCGTTCGCGGCGATCCGCTCGATCAGGCCGGACGCCCGGGGCCCCGCCCCCACCAGCACCACGACGTTCATCGCACGCGGGCCAGGAACTCGCGGGTGCGGGCGTGGCGCGGACCGTCGATCACGACGTCGGGCGGCCCGGTCTCGACCACCAGCCCCTCGTCCAGGAACACCACGGTGTCCGCGACGGACCGCGCGAACGCGATCTCGTGGGTCACCACGACCATCGTCATCCCGTCGGCGGCGAGGTCCTTCATCACCTCCAGCACCTCCCCCACCAGTTCGGGGTCCAGCGCCGAGGTGGGCTCGTCGAACAGCATCACCTCGGGCCGCATGGCCAACGCGCGCGCGATCGCCACCCGCTGCTGCTGCCCGCCGGACAGCCGGCGCGGGTAGGCGTCCTCGCGCCCGGCCAGGCCGACCCGCGCGATCAGCGACCGCGCCAGCTCCTCGGCCTCCGCGCGCGGCAGGCCCAGCACGCCCACCGGTGCCTCGACGACGTTTTGCAGCACCGTCAGGTGCCCGAAGAGGTGGAAGCCCTGGAACACCATGCCGATCGACGCCCGCTGGCCGGCGACGACGCGTTCCTTGAGCTCGTGCAGCTTCCCCCCGTGCCGCCGGTACCCGACCAGCACGCCGCCCACCTCGATCTCCCCGCGGTCGGGTTTCTCCAGGTGGTTGAGGCAGCGCAGCAGCGTGCTCTTGCCGGACCCGGACGGCCCGATCACGCACGTCACCGAACCGCGCGCGACGGACAGGTCCACGCCGCGCAGCACGGGCGTGCCGCCGAAGCTCTTGTGCAGATCGGTGACCTGGATGGCGACCGTCACGACAGCCTCCCCGCGCCTCGCGCGTAGTACCGCTCCACGTAGTGCTGACCGACGCTGAGCAGGCTGGTGACGATGACGTACCAGACGGTGGCGACCAGCAGCAGCGGGATGATCAGGTAGTTGCGGTTGTAGATGAGCTGGACGGAGTACAGGAGGTCCTGCACGGCCAGCACGCTCACGATCGACGTGCCCTTCAGCGTGCCGATGAGCATGTTCCCGGCGGCGGGGATGATCGCCCGCATCGCCTGCGGCAGCACGATCCGGCGCAGCACCCGGTCGCGCCGCATGCCCAGCGCCAGCGCCGCCTCGACCTGCCCGGCGTCCACCGACAGGATGCCGCCGCGCACCACCTCCGCCGCGTACGCGGCCTCGTGCAGCACCAGGCCGATGATCACCGCCGTGACCGGTCCGATGATCGGCGTCGCGCCGGACAGGACCGGGTACAGCGCCCCGATGTTGAACCAGAACAGCAACTGCACCAGCAGCGGCACGGAGCGGAACAGCCAGACGTAGCCCCAGCCCACCCCCGCCAACACCGGGTTGCCGGACAGCCGCATGACGGCCAGCACGCCGCCGACCAGGAACCCCAGCACGACGGTCAGCGCGGTGAGCCACAAGGTGAGCCCCAGCCCGCGCAACACCGCCTCGGTGGTGAAGTACCGGGCGACCACGTCCCACTGGAACTGCTCGTTGACCACCACCGACCACAGGACCAGCGCCAGGGCCGACAGGACCAGCACCGCCGACACCCAGCGCCACGGACGGCGCAACGGCACGATCTCGGCGGCTTTCCGGACCTGTGGCGGTGACACGACGGTCGAAGCGCTCACGACGTCTCCAGAGCAGAGGGAACACGGAACGGTGCCGCGTCCCTCAACGCCGCGTCGCGATCGTAGGCGCGCGACCGCGCGGGAAGTCAAGGTATTCCGTCATCTGGACGCCGGTCGAACCGTCGTTGACGACCTCGTCCGGCGCTGCTGCACTGGTGTCGTGGAACCCGTGCGGCTGGTCATTCGCGGCCACATCGACTTCGGTCGGGTGTGGTCCTCTTCCTGTTCGGGCTGACCCGCCCGCCGACCCCGCGCGTCTCCCTCAACGCCGTGGGCGCGTCGGCGCTCCGCCTCCGGGCCCGGTTCCGGTTCCGGGCCACGGCACCAAGCACCTGACCTGCCCGGAACTTCTTCCCGGGCGTTCTTCGGGATTTCCCCCTCGGGCAAGCACCACCACGTGGAAGGTACTCGACGTGCCTGTTGAGTTTCTGGGGATCGGCGGCACCAACGACGGGTCGGAGACCCGCCCGCGCACCGGCGCGTCCTTCGACAAGGAGTACGCGCTCACCCTGGCCCGCGCGCACGAAGAGCACGGCTGGGACCGGGTCCTGTTCGCCTACGGCTCCGGTTCGCCCGAGCCCGCGCAGGTCGCCGCCTACGTCGCGACCAAGCTGGACAAGCTCCAGATCCTGTTGGCGCACCGGCCGAACGTCTCCTACCCGACGTTCGCCGCGAAGACCTTCGCCACGCTCGACCAGATCAGCGACGGTCGGCTGACGGTGCACTTCATCACCGGCGGCACCGACCACGAGCAGCGGCGCGAGGGCGACCACCTGACCAAGGACCAGCGCTACTCCCGCACCCGCGAGTACATCGGGATCGTCAAACGGGTCTGGACCTCGCACGAGCCGTTCGACCACGAGGGCGAGCACTACCGCTTCGCCGACTTCGTCAGCGACGTGTTCCCGGTGCAGCGGCCACGGCCGAACGTGTCGTTCGGCGGGTCGTCGCCGGCCGCGTACCGGGCCGGTGGCGCGGAGGCGGACATCTTCTGCCTGTGGGGCGAGCCGCTGGCCGACACCGCCACGCAGATCGAGGAGGTGCGGCGGGCCGCGCGCGAGGCCGGCCGCACCGACGTGCCGCGCATCCAGGTGGCGTTCCGGCCGATCCTCGGCGCGACCGAGGAACTGGCCTGGGAGAAGGCCCACCGCACGGTGGACGCGATCAAGCGGCGCACGGCGGGCGGGAAGTCGTTGACCCGCAGGCACTCCCTGACCAGCCCGGAGAACACCGGTTCGCAGCGGCTGCTGGAGATCGCCGGGCGCGGCGAGCGGTTCGACCGCGCGCTGTGGACGCCCACGGCGGCGGCGACCGGCGGCGCGGGCAACTCCAACGCCCTGGTCGGCACGCCGGAAACGGTCGCGCAGGCGCTGCTGGACTACTACGACCTCGGCGTGGACATCCTGTCGGCACGCGGCTACGACATGGTGGACGACACCATCGACTTCGGCCGGTACGTGATCCCGATCGTCCGCGAAGAGGTCGCGAAGCGCGACCGGGAACGCGCCTCCCGGGTCGTGGAGCCCCGGCGGGAGTCCCTCGTGGTGGACGGATGAGCGTCGACACCGTCGAGGCCCGCCGGGTGCGCTGGGACGACCCGGAGACGCTGCCGCTGAAGGAGGAGCTGACCGAGGAGTACGCGTCCCGGTACGGCGAGCGGGGCCGGGACGAGATGACCCGCCACGACCCGGCGCTGTTCGCCCCGCCGGACGGCGTGCTCCTGCTGCTGCTGGAGGACGGCTCGGCCGTCGCGGGCGGCGCGTTCAAGCGGTACGACGAGCACACCGCCGAGCTGAAGCGGATCTGGACGCACTCCGGCCACCGGCGGCGCGGTCTCGGCCGCCGGGTGGTCGCCGAGCTGGAGCGCGCCGCCGCGCAGCTCGGCTACCGCCGGATCCACCTGACCACCGGCCCGCGACAACCGGAAGCCCGGGGTCTCTACCTGGCCACCGGGTACACGGCGCTGTTCGACGTGCGGGCGGATCCGCTCACCGTCGGGCCGCTCGCCTTCGAGAAGCACCTGACCGAGGAAGCCTAGATGCGCACGAGACACCTGCTGATGTTGTTGAGCCTGCTCACCCTCGTGGTGACCGGGTGCTCGTCGGCGGACGCCACGAACCCGGCGGGCACCGGCGTCCAGCCGGGTGCGGACGTGCTGTCCGGGCTCACCGAGGACGAGGCGCTCGCGAACCTGCTGCCGGCGGACGTCCGCGCGGCGGGCGTGGTGAAGTTCGGGTCGTCGGTGGGCGGCCAGCCGCCGTCGTCCTTCTACGCCGAGGACAACAGGACGGTCCTCGGCCAGGACGTCGACCTGGCCGAGGCGGTCGGCAGGCTGCTCGGCGTGCGGATCGAGCGCGAGGTGGCCGCGTTCGAGGTCATCCTCCCGGCGCTGGGCAGCGGCAAGTACCAGGTCGGCACGGGCAACTTCGGCGTCACCGAGGCGCGGAAGAAGACCATCGACTTCGTCACCTACATCAACGACGGCCAGGGTTTCGCGGTGCGCGCGGACGACACCCGGCTGACCGGGGTGCACGACCTGCGGGAGCTGTGCGGGCTCAGGATCGGCACAGGTGCGGGCACCACGTTCGAGGCGACCCTGGAGAAGGAGAAGCACGTCTGCCCGGACGCCGGGAAGCCCGCCTACGAGGTGCTCAGCTTCGCCGAGAACGCGGCGATCTACCTCGGCCTCCAGCAGCGGCACATCGACGTCGTGATGAGCACGATCAACGGTTTGCGCCACGCCGCCGCGAACCAACCGAACCTCAAGTTCCTCAACGAGTTCAAGCGGCTGGACGTGGGATTCGCGTTCCGGAAGGGTTCGCCCCTCGCGCCCGCGTTCCAGGCAGCCGTGAACCGACTCGTCAAGGATGGCACCTACCTGCGGATTCTGGAGAAGTGGGGCACCGAGGACTCGGCCATTCCGGAGTCCTTGATCAGCCCGCCGGAGCACGCGTAGAGGTGACCGAACCGGGCGGACCGGGACACTTCGCCAGTCCCGGTCCGCCCACCCCCTCGCGGCACCACCCCCGGAGGAGGTTCGCGACTTTCTTGGCAAGTCCTGGGCGCACGCTCAGCCCGCTCATAGCCTGCGGGGCTTTCCTGGGGTCATGACGCAGAACTCCCCCGTGATGAGCGGATCACCGCACGACGGTCCGCAGTACTCCGGCCCGCAGGCTTTCGGGCTCCCTCCGGTCCCGCCGACGCCCAGGCCGTTCTGGCGGCGGACCAGCACGGTGGTCACCTCGGCGGCGCTGGTCGCCGCGCTGTTCGGCGGGGTCACCGGCGGCGTGGTCGGCGCGCTGAACGCGCCCGACGCGGCCGTCGGCGCGGTCGGCTCGCCGGTGGCCTCGCAGACCTCGGACCGGTCCGCGCTGGACGTCAGCGCGGTCGCGGCGAAGGTGCTGCCGAGCGTGGTGCAGGTGAACGTCGTCACGGCGCAGGGGCAGGGCATCGGCTCCGGGGTGGTGCTGTCGGCCGACGGGCGGATCTTGACGAACAACCACGTCGTGTCCGGCGCGCAGCAGGTGTCGGTGACGCTGGACGACGGTCGGACGGTGGACGCGGAGGTCCTCGGCACGGACGCGACGAGTGACCTGGCGGTCGTGCGGGCACAGGGGGTCGACGGCTTGACGCCGGCCGTGTTCGCCGACTCGGACGGCGTGGCGATCGGCGACCAGGTCGTGGCGATCGGTTCGCCGGAGGGCTTGCGGGGCACGGTCACGTCCGGGATCGTCAGCGCGCTGGACCGGAAGGTCACCGTGCCGGGCGAGACGCGCCGGTCCGCGCCGGTGAGCTACCAGGCCATCCAGACCGACGCGTCGATCAACCCGGGCAACTCGGGCGGACCGCTGATCAACGCCGCCGGCGAGGTGGTCGGGATCAACTCGGCGATCTACTCGCCGGCATCGGAGAGCGGGTCGGCGGGCAGCGTCGGCATCGGGTTCGCGATCCCGGCCAACCAGGCCGGGCAGATCGCCGACGAGCTGACCTGATGGGTCGGGAGTGGCTCCCGTCGCCGAGGGGACCCGCACGGCGACGCCCTGCGGGTCCCCTCGGCGACGAAAGCCGACCGCCTCAGCCCAGCCAGTCCGGCCGCAACGGCATCCCGGACGTCGCCCCGTCCAGCTTCACCCCCAGCACCTGGTGGAGCTGGATGTTGTTCCGCTCGAAGCCCAGCCGGGACGCGGCCAGGTACAACCGCCACACCCGCGCCCGTCCCGGGCCGACCTCGTCCACGGCGTCGTCCCAGTGCGCCTCCAGGTTCCGCCCCCACGCCGCCAGGGTCAGCGCGTAGTGCTCGCGGATGTTCTCCTCGTGCCGCACCTCGAACCCGGTGTCGTGCATCAGCGACACGAGGTGCCCCGGCCCCACCAGCTCGCCGTCCGGGAACACGTACCGGTTGATGAACCCGCCGGTCCGCGCCCGCTGCCGGTTGTCCGGCCGGGTGATGCAGTGGTTGAGCATCCGCCCACCGGGGCGCAGCTTCCGGTACAGCGACCGGAAGTACGCGGGCAGCTTGGCCTTGCCGATGTGCTCGGTGAGCCCGATCGAGCTGACCGCGTCGAAGCCGTCCTCCCGGACGTCCCGGTAGTCCAGGTACCGCACCTCGGCCAGGTCCGACAGGCCCGCCTCGACGATGGCCTTCTGCGCCCACTCCGCCTGGTTCCGGGACAGCGTGACGCCCAGCGCCCGCACGCCGTGCTCGCGCGCGGCGTGCATGACCATCCCGCCCCAGCCGCACCCGACGTCCAGCAGCCGCATCCCGGGACGCAGGCCGAGCTTGCGGGCGACCAGCTCGTGCTTGGCGAACTGGGCCTCTTCCAGGGTGGACGTCGCGGTCGGGTACACCGCGCAGGTGTAGGCCATGGACGGCCCGAGCAGCCACTCGTAGAACGTGTTCGACACGTCGTAGTGGTGCGCGATCGCCTCGCGGTCCCGCGCCTTGGAGTGGCGCAGGCCGTGCAGCTTCCGCTCCTGCGGCGGGATCTCGACCCTCGCGTTGAGCCGCTGCCTCCCCAGTTGTCCCAACAGCTCGATCCGCTCCAGCCACGGCACTTCCCGCAACGACATCTCGGACAGGTGCACCAGCGCGCCGTACACGTCCCCGATGATCTCCAGGTGCCCGGTCACGTACGCGCGCGCCAGCCCCAGCTCACCCGGCGCGGACGCCAGGTAGGACAGCGCTTCCGGCGACCTCACCTCGATGCGCACGTCCGCGTCGGCCGAACCCGCCCGGCTGCCGTCGTATGCGCTGAACCCGACGGACGCGTCGCCGCCGACCGCCCGCTGGAACACCTCGGCCAACCGCATGGACCCTCCATTCACCTGCGGAGAACACACTTGGCGTACAAATCGGGGAGCCGGGCGTCGGCGTCGTACCGCTCCTTCAGGTCGCGGTACGTGTCGCCGTTGTAGTTCGCCCAGAACTCCTCTTCCCCGTAGTAGGAATCCGAGTACAGCGACTTGTGGCCGCCGAGCCCGGTCACCTCTTCCTCGATCAGCCGGTTGCGGCTGCCCATCGGCTCGTCCGGTCCCAGGTCCACGGTGGACCAGAAGCCGACGTTGACGTAGAGCACGTCCGGGTCCATCGGGTACAGCGGCCAGCCCGCGCGGTCGCGCAGCCGGACCGGGCACAGCCAGACCGGTTCGATGCCGATCTCGCGGTGGAAGAAGTCCAGGAACCCGGCCAGCTTCGAGACCGGGATCTCGACGTCCTGGATCACCGGCTCCTGGACGGCCTTGCTCAGCTTGGCGCTGAACCCGCGCCGCCGGTCCCACGCCACGATCCTGCGGTAGACGTCCGACCGGAGGTACCGCTTGGGCACCAGGCTGCGCACCACGGGGTTCTGCACGCCGAACGCCCGCGAGCACCAGAACCAGTCGGTGTCCCAGCGCCAGAGGTAGTCCCGCACGGTCAGGTAGTCCGTCCGCCGGGCCTGGATCGACCGGTAGTAGATGCCGCGCCCGGTGTAGTCGGACCGGTACGGCGCGCTGTCGGCCCAGTCGGCCAGCGTCAGGTACTGCTCCTGCCCGGAGAACACCGTGCCGTCGATGAAGTCGACCGGCTCGCCCTGGTAGGACCGCTCGGCGCAGACCGCCTCCACGACCTCGGCCAGTTCCGCCGCCGACCCGAACGGCACGTGCCGCAACCGGACGTACGGCTGGACCCGCTCCAGCTCGATCTCCACCCGCAGCGCGTACCCGAGCGTCCCGTAGGAGTTCGGGAAACCCCGGAACAGGTCGTCGGACGGTCCCACCACGACGACCTCGCCGTCGCCGGTCAGCACCTCCAGTTCGCGCACCGACTCGTGCGGCAGTCCGTTGCGGAACGAGCTCGACTCGATGCCCAGCCCGGCCACCGCGCCCCCGAGCGTGATGGTCTTGAGCTGGGGCACCACCAGTGGCATCAGGCCGTGCGGGAGGGTGGCGTCCACCAGGTTCTCGTAGGTGGTCATGCCCTGGACCTGGGCGGTGCGCGCGGACGCGTCGACCGAGAGCACGCGGTCGAAGCGGGCCACGTCGAGGCCGCCGGGTTGGTCGGCGCGGAACCGGAACAGGTTCGACGTCGGCTTGGCGAGCCGGACGGGTTGCCCCGTCGGGATCGCCGCGTACTGGCCGCGCAGCGCGGCCACCGCCTGCCTGTGATCGCTCACGGGATCGACGTTAGGCCGACGAAGGGGCGTCAGCACCCCCAATTATGAACCGACCGCGAAGTTACCGCTCGGTAGTACCCTGACGGCTATGACCCGCGCCACGCACCAGGTGACCAACCAGGCACCGCCGCTGGAGGGCCACGACGTGGCCGAAGACCCCGCGCTGCTGGACGGTCTGCGGCGCGGCGGCGCGGGGTGGGCCGAGCCCGAGCTCCGCGAACTCGGGCTCGAAGCGGGTTCGGCGGACGCCCAGCACCTGGGACGACAGGCGAACGCCCACCCGCCGGTGCTGCACACGCACGACCGCCACGGACACCGGGTGGACGAGGTCGAGTTCCACCCGGCCTGGCACCGGCTGATGACCACCGCCGTCGCGCACGGCCTGCACGCCACCCCGTGGCGGGACGGGCGGCCGGGCGCGCACGTGGCCCGCGCGGCGAAGTTCTACGTGTGGAGCCAGGCCGAAGCGGGGCACGGGTGTCCGATCTCGATGACCTACGCCGCCGTGCCCGCGCTGCGCAGAGCACCCGAACTGGCCGAGAGGTTCGAACCGCTGCTGGCGTCGACCACCTACGACTTCGGCCTGCGCCCGCCGGAGGGCAAGCGCGGCCTGATCGCGGGCATGTCGATGACCGAGAAGCAGGGCGGTTCCGACGTCCGCGCGAACACCACCACCGCGACGGAGGCGGGCGACCACTACCTGCTGACCGGCCACAAGTGGTTCACCTCCGCGCCGATGTCCGATTTGTTCCTCACCCTCGCGGTCACGCCGGAGGGCCCGTCCTGCTTCGCGCTGCCCCGCGTGCTGCCGGACGGGACGCGCAACGCGCTGTTCCTCCAGCGCCTCAAGGACAAGCTGGGCAACAGGTCCAACGCCTCCGCCGAGGTGGAGTACGACGGCGCGGTCGGCTGGCTGGTCGGCGAACCCGGCCGGGGCGTGCGGACGATCATCGAGATGGTCAACGCGACCAGGCTGGACTGCGTGCTGGGCAGCGCGTCCGGGATGCGCTACGGCCTCACCCAGGCGACCCACCACGCCGCGCACCGGACGGCGTTCGGGCGGGCCCTGATCGACCAGCCGGTGATGCGCAACGTGCTGGCGGACCTCGCGGTGGAGTCCGAGGCGGCGACGACGGTCGCGCTGTGGCTGGCCGGCACGCGCAGCCGGCTCGGCCTGGCGGTGGCCAAGTACTGGGTGTGCAAGCGCGGCCCGGCGCACGCCGCCGAGGCGCTGGAGTGCCTGGGCGGCAACGGGTACGTCGAGGAGTCCGGGATGCCCCGGCTGTTCCGCGAGTCGCCGCTGATGTCCGTCTGGGAGGGGTCGGGCAACGTGGCCGCGCTGGACGCGCTGCGGGTGCTGGCCCGCGAGCCGGACGCGGTGGCCGGGTTCTTCGCCGAGCTGGACGCGGCACAGGGTGCCGACCGGCGGCTGGACGCGGCCGTCGCGGCGCTGAGGACCGCACTGGCGGACCTCGACGACCTGGAGGTCCGGGCGCGCGGGCTGGTGGAGCGGATGGCGTTGGCGTTGCAGGGTTCCCTGTTGGTCCGGTACGGGCACCCGGCGGTCGCGGACGCGTTCTGCGCGTCCCGGCTGGCCGGCGACCGGGGCGCGGCGTTCGGCACGCTGCCGCGCGGCACGGACTTCGGTGCGATCATCGGACGGGGGTTGCCGGAGCTGTGAGCTCGGTGCGGGTGGAGCGGTCCGGACCGGTCTGCACGGTCCTGCTGAACCGGCCGGCGGTGCGCAACGCGGTGGACGGGCCGACCGCGCACACGCTGACCGAGGTGTTCCGCGAGTTCGACGAGGACGACTCGCTGTCGGTGGCCGTGCTGCACGGCGAGGGCGGCACGTTCTGCGCGGGCGCGGACCTCAAGGCGCTGGGCACGCAGCGCGGCAACGACCCGCGGTCGCCGACCGGCCCGATGGGGCCGACCCGGTTGCGCCTGTCGAAGCCGGTGATCGCGGCGGTGTCCGGGCACGCCGTGGCGGGCGGGCTGGAGCTGGCGCTGTGGTGCGACCTGCGGGTGGCCGGCGAAGACGCGGTGTTCGGCGTGTTCTGCCGGCGGTGGGGCGTGCCGCTGGTCGACGGCGGGACGGTGCGGCTGCCCCGGCTGATCGGGCAGTCCCGGGCGATGGACCTGATCCTGACCGGCCGGCCGGTGGACGCGGCGGAAGCGCTGGCGATCGGCCTGGCGAACCGGGTGGTGCCGGCCGGCATGGCCCGCGCGGCGGCCGAGGAGCTGGCCCGGGAGCTGGCGGCGTTCCCGCAGACGTGCCTGCGGGAGGACCGGCTCTCGGTGCTGGAGCAGGACGGGCTGGACGAGGACGCGGCGCTGGCGAACGAGCTGGAGCACGGCCTGGTGGCGCTGCGCGAGGTCGAGGCCGGCCTGTCCGGCTACCTCGCCGGCGAGGGCCGCCACGGCCAGTCCCGGCGGCCCGGCTGACCGGGCGCGGACCGCTTTTCCGGGGAACCACTCCCGGGCACCACTCCCGGGCACCACCGGAGCGGTGGTCCCCGCGCGCCGCAATGCGCGCGAGGACCACCCGGGAACAAGCTCTCGGATTACCTCCGGACGCGACTCGGAACGCGACCTGGGCGGCACCGGGGACGAGTAGGCCAGGGCGGCGGGCACCGCGAGCACGCGGACCTACTTGAGCCCCAGCTCCCGGGCGATCAGCATCTTCTGCACCTCGCTGGTGCCCTCGCCGATCTCCAGGATCTTGGCGTCGCGGTAGAACCGGCCCACCGGGTACTCGTTCATGAAGCCGTAGCCGCCGAAGATCTGGGTGGCCTCGCGGGCGTTGTCCATCGCCGCCTCGGACGACACCAGCTTGGCGATGGCCGCCTCCCGCTTGAACTGCTCGCCGCGCAGCATCTTCGCCGCCGCCTGGTAGTACGCCAGGCGCGCGGTGTGCGTGCGGGCCTCCATCTCGGCGATCTTGAACTGGATCGCCTGGTACTCGCCGATCTTGCGGCCGAACGCCTCGCGCTCGCCGACGTAGCGCAGGCACTCGTCCACGCAGCCCTGGGCCAGGCCGACGCCGAGCGCCGCGATGGCGATCCGGCCCTCGTCCAGCGTCTGGAGGAACTGCGCGTAGCCCCGGCCCCGCTCGCCCACCAGGTTGCCGACCGGCACCCGGCAGTCCTGGAAGGACAGCTCCCGGGTGTCCGAGGCGTTCCAGCCGACCTTGGAGTACTTGCGGGACACCGAGAACCCCGGCGTGCCGGACGGCACGATGATCGCCGAGATCTCCGGCCGCCCGTCGTCCTTGCGGCCGGTCACCGCGGCGACCGTGACCATCCCGGTGATGTCGGTGCCCGAGTTGGTGATGAACGCCTTGGTGCCGTTGATGACCCACTCGTCGCCGTCCAGCCGGGCCGTGGTGCGCAGCGCGCCCGCGTCCGACCCGCCGCCCGGCTCGGTGAGGCCGAACGCGCCGAGCCGCTCGCCGGCGCACAGGGCCGGCAGCCACCGCGCCCGCTGCTCGGCGTTGCCGAAGCGGTACACCGGCATCGCGCCCAGCGACACGCCCGCTTCGAGCGTGATGGCCACCGAGGAGTCGACCCGGGCCAGCTCCTCCAGCGCCAGGCACAGCGCGAAGTAGTCACCGCCCATGCCGCCGTGCTCCTCGGGGAACGGCAGGCCGAACAGCCCCATCCGCCCCATCTTGGCGACGATCTCGTACGGGAACTCCTCGCGCTCGTAGAAGTCGCCGATGACCGGCGCGACCTCCTCGCGCGCGAACTCCTCGACGGTCTTGCGCAGGGCCTCGTAGTCCTCGTCGAGGCGGAAGTCCAACATCGCTCACTCCTGGTGGGGCACGACGACGGCTAGGGGTTCGTCCAGCGCGACCTGTTGGCCCGCCCGGACGTTCACTTCGGCGAGCACGCCGGCCGCGGGTGCGGTGACGGTGTGCTCCATCTTCATCGCCTCGACGACGAACAGCGGCTGGCCCGCGGTGACGTGGTCGCCCGCTGCGGCGCGCACGACGAGCACGGTGCCGGGCATCGGGCTGGTGACCGGGCCGGCGCTGCCGGCGGCCTCGTGCGCGGACAGCCCGGAGCGCTCGGTCTCGGTCAACGCCCACGTGCGACCGCCCGTGCCCAGCCACAGCACGTTGCCGGACCTCGCCACGGCGTACCGGCGCGCGCCGACGACCAGCTCACCGCCCTCGACCGACGCCGTGAGCCGGAGCGGTTCTCCTTCTCCCACCACGACTTCGTCACCGCGCACGCGCACGTCGACGTCGTCGAACCGCCACGTGGTCCAGGCGTGCTCGCCGACCCGCCACCCCCCGGTCCGCTCCCACGGGTCGTCACCGCCCGGCGCGAGCTGCCGCTCCAGCGCGGCGGCGGCGTACACCTCGTCCGGGACCTCGTGGCGCGTCAACGACTCCAGCTTGCGCTCGACCAGGCCGGTGTCGAGGTTCCCGGCCCGGACGTCCTCGTCGTCGAGCAGCGCGCGCAGGAACGGGATGTTCGTGGTGACCCCGAGCAGCACCATCCGGCCGAGCGCGGAGTTCAAGCGCCGCAGCGCTTCCGCGCGGGTGTCGCCGTGCGCGATCACCTTGGCCAGCATCGGGTCGTAGTCGCTGCCGACGGTGAGGCCGACCCGCAGCGCCGAGTCGACCCGGACGTCGTCCGGTTCGTGCAGCGCCAGGACCGTGCCACCGGTCGGCAGGAACCCGCGCGCCGGGTCCTCCGCGTAGACCCTGGCCTCCACGGCGAACTTCACCGGCGCGACGTCCCCGAGGCCCAGCGGTTCCCCGGCCGCGACCCGGAGCTGCCACTCCACCAGGTCGACGCCGGTCGCCAGCTCGGTCACCGGGTGCTCGACCTGGAGCCGGGTGTTCATCTCCATGAAGAAGTAGTCGCCGGTCGTGCCGTCCACGATGAACTCGACGGTGCCCGCGCCGACGTACCCGACGGACTTCGCGGCGTCCACCGCGGCCCGGCCCATGGCCGCGCGGACCTCGGGGGTCAGCAGCGGGGACGGGGCCTCCTCGATGATCTTCTGGTGCCGCCGCTGGAGGCTGCACTCCCGCTCGCCGAGGTGCACGACGGTGCCGTGCGCGTCGGCCAGCACCTGGATCTCGATGTGCCGCGGGTTGGTGACGAACCGCTCGATGAGCAGCGTGTCGTCGCCGAACGAGCCGCGCGCCTCCCGGCGGGCCGACTCGATCGCGTCGCGCAACGCCGACTCCTCGCGCACCAGGCGCATCCCCTTGCCGCCGCCGCCCGCGGAAGGCTTGAGCAGCACCGGGAACCCGATCTCGCCGGCCGCGCCGACGAGGTCGTCGTCGGTCATGCCGGCCTCGGTGCGGCCCGGCACCACCGGCACGCCGGCCGCGCGGACGGTGAGCTTGGCCCGGATCTTGTCGCCCATGGCGTCGATCGCCTCGGCGGGCGGGCCGATGAACACCAGCCCGGCCTTCTCGCAGGCGCGGGCGAAGTCGGTGTTCTCGGCCAGGAAGCCGTAGCCGGGGTGGACCGCCTGCGCGCCGGTCTCCCGCGCCGCGTCGACGATCCGCTCGATCGAGAGGTAGCTCTCGCGGGCCGCCGCCGGACCGATGCGCACCGCGACGTCCGCCAGCCGCACGTGCAGCGCGTCGGCGTCGGCGTCGCTGTACACGGCGACGGACCTGATCCCGAACCGCCGCAGGGCGCGGATCACGCGCACCGCGATCTCGCCCCGGTTGGCCACTAGAACGCTGTCGAACATGCCCCTCACATCCGGAAGACGCCGTAGCCGACAGGGGACAGCGGCGCGTTGGCCGCCGTGGACAGCGCGAGCCCGAGCACCGTGCGGGTGTCCTTCGGGTCGATCACGCCGTCGTCCCACAGCCGGGCCGTGGAGTAGTAGGGGTTGCCCTGGTCCTCGTACTGCCGTCGGATCGGGGCCTTGAACGCCTCTTCGTCCTCCGCCGACCACGAGTCGCCGAGCTGGTCGCGCCGCACGGTCGCCAGCACCGACGCGGCCTGCTCGCCGCCCATCACCGAGATCCGGGCGTTCGGCCACATCCACAGGAACCGGGGCGAGTACGCCCGGCCGCACATCGAGTAGTTGCCCGCGCCGAACGAGCCGCCGATCACCACGGTGAACTTCGGCACCCGCGCGCACGCCACGGCGGTCACCATCTTGGCCCCGTGCTTGGCGATGCCGGCCGCCTCGTACTCGCGGCCGACCATGAACCCGCTGATGTTCTGGAGGAACACCAGCGGCACCGAGCGCTGGTCGCAGAGCTGGATGAAGTGCGCGCCCTTCTGGGCCGACTCGCCGAACAGGATGCCGTTGTTGGCGACGATCCCGACCGGGTGGCCGTGGATCCGGGCGAACCCGGTGACCAGCGTGCCGCCGTACTCCTTCTTGAACTCCTGGAACCGGCTGCCGTCCACGACCCGCGCGATCACCTCGCGCACGTCGTAGGGGGTGCGGCTGTCGGTGGGCACCACGCCGTAGAGCTCGTCCGGGTTCACCGCGGGCTCGACGCCCGGCTCCACCCGCCACGGGCGCTCCGCGCGCGGGCCCAGCGTGCCGACGATCGAGCGGACGATCCGCAGCGCGTGCGCGTCGTCGTCGGCGAGGTGGTCGGTCACGCCGGACGTGCGCGAGTGCAGGTCGCCGCCGCCCAGCTCCTCGGCCGTGACGACCTCGCCGGTCGCGGCCTTCACCAGCGGCGGACCGCCGAGGAAGATCGTGCCCTGGCCCCGCACGATCACGGCCTCGTCGCTCATCGCCGGGACGTACGCGCCGCCGGCCGTGCACGAGCCGAGCACCGCCGCGATCTGCGGGATGCCCTGCCCGGACATGGTGGCCTGGTTGTAGAAGATCCGGCCGAAGTGCTCGCGATCCGGGAAGACCTCGTCCTGCTCGGGCAGGAACGCGCCGCCGGAGTCCACCAGGTAGACGCACGGGAGGCGGTTCTGGAGGGCCACCTCCTGCGCGCGCAGGTGCTTCTTGACCGTCATCGGGTAGTACGTGCCGCCCTTGACGGTGGCGTCGTTGGCGACGATCACGCACTCGCGGCCGGACACCCGGCCGACGCCGGTGATCACGCCGGCGGCGGGCGCGTCGTCGCCGTACATCCCGTGGGCGGCCAGCGGCGACAGTTCGAGGAACGGCGAGCCGGGGTCGAGCAGCGCGTCCACCCGGTCGCGGGGCAGCAGCTTGCCGCGTGCGACGTGGCGGGCCCGGGACTTCTCCGGTCCGCCCACGGCGGCGGCGGCGAGCTTGGCGCGCAGGTCGCGGACGAGGGCGGTGTGCTCGTCGGTGTACCGCCGGAAGACCTCGCCGGTCCGGTCGGCGGCACTGCGCAGGACGGGCGCGTCCATGGGCTCCTCGCGGTTAGCAGTCGTTAACCTGAGGAGATGTTATCGCCTGTTAACCCCCGCGTCCACCGGCACCGGACAGGGCGAGGGGGGCCGCCGAGACGAGGCGGCCCCCCTCGGTGCGGAGGCGGACGTCAGCCCGTCACGGCGTTGAGCTGCGGCAGGTAGCCGAGCCGCTGGCCGTTGCGGTTGGGGTGGTAGGACTCCTCGACCGGCCAGGAGAGGCTGTTGAGCCACCAGTCGCCGGAGCAGATCTCGTGACCGCCGAACGCGCCGCGCAGGTCGCGGAACGTGAAGGACTTCGCGGCGGCGCGACCGGAGACGACCGAGGCCAGCGTGTCGGCGGCGGAGTTGATCGCCGAGCGCTTGGCGTCGCTCAGCCCCACCGAGCAGGAACCGGGCACCTTGTACAGGCGCGGGTAGCCGAGCACGACGACCTTGGCGGACGGGGCCCGGTTGCGGATCTGCGCGTACACGTTGTCCAGCAGGCCGGGCAGGGTGCCGGTGGCGTACGCCTTGGCCTGGTCGACGCGGGTCGTGCAGGACTGGTCGGAGCCGAACGTGCAGGTCGAGACGACGTCGGTGAAACCCGCGTCGTTCCCGCCGATCGAGATCGTGGCCAGGGTGGTGCTCGCGCTCAGGGCGCTGATCTGGTTGGCCAGCACGTCGCCGGTCCTGGCCCCGGAGCACGCGACGAACTTGAAGCTGGCAGGGGCGTGCGAGGCGGCCCACAGCGCCGGGTACGAGTACTGGCTGCGCTTGCAGGAGCCGCTGTCCCCGTAATAGGAGCCGGTGCCGGTACCCGACGAGTAGGAATCGCCGAGGGCCACGTAATTCGCGCCCGCTTGGGCTTGGGCGGGCACCGAGACGGTGAGCAGCGCCGCTGCCGCGGCGAGCGCTGCGCTGAGCAGGGTTCGGATGGGGCGCATCAGGAGCCTCCGGGTGGCGAAGCACACAGGGTTGTGACGCGGAGCACAACTAGTGTTACCAGTTGGTACAGCTATATAAGAAGACTGCGTCAACAGTTAACTCCGCACGTCGTGTCCGGTCGGTGATCTTCCGCCATCCGATCGGTTAACGCTCGTTTACTTCCGGTGGTACGCCCGTTTAGGATGAAGCCGTGTCAGCCGATGGAGTGAAGCAATCCCGCCGGGACCAGATCTTGGGCGCGGCGGCCGAGCTGTTCGCCCGGCACGGCTTCCACGGGGTGGGCATCGACGACATCGGTGCGGCCGTCGGGATCTCCGGCCCCGCGCTCTACCGGCACTTCCGCAGCAAGGACGCCATGCTCGGCGAGATGCTGACGTCGATCTCCGAACGCCTGCTGGCCGGCGGTCTGTCCCGGGTGTCCGAGTCGCCGGACCCGACCGCCGCGCTGCACGCCCTGGTCCGCTGGCACGTCGACTTCGCCCTGGACGACCCGGCGCTGATCACCGTGCAGATGCGCAACCTGGCCAACCTCACCGACCCGGACCGCCGCCGCGTGCGGGCGCTCCAGCGGCGGTACGTCGAGGTGTGGGTGAGCACCCTCCGGGAAACCGTGGCGGCGGACGAGCCCACCGCGCGGGCCGCCGCGCACGCCGTGTTCGGGCTGATCAACTCCACGCCGCACAGCGCGCACCTCGACCGCGACCAGATGGCGGCCCTGCTGACCCGCATGGCCCTCGCCTCGCTCACCACCGCCGGCGTGCTCGCCACCGCCTGACCGGGCGCTCAAGGCCGCGCCGCCGCCGGCCGATCCGGTGGTGGTGATCATCAGAAGAGCCGTCGCGGGCCACCCGGCGGCCGGCCGCCGGTGCCCGAACTGCCGCCGCACCCGTCGCCGCGCCCGGAACTGGGCCCAGCTCGGCGCACTGGTCACCTCGCTGGTCACGGTCGTGGCGCTGGTGTTCACCAGCCTGTCGCTGCACGAGACCCGCCGCCAGGTCGACGCGACGATGACCGCGCAGCTCGCCGAGCGGTTCACCAAGGCGGTCGACCAGACCGGCCACGACAAACCGCACGTGCGGCTGGGCGGCATCTACGCGCTCGGCACGATCGCGCAGGACTCGGCCGCGCACCGGCCCACCGTCGGCCGCGTGCTGTCCGCCTACGTCCGGCGGCACCGGGAGGTCGAGCCCGGCGGGTGCGTGCCCGACGTCCAGCGCGGCCCGATCGACGTCGTCGCCGCGCTGGACACCGCGCTGGTGGTCGGCGCGAGCCACGCGATCGACCTGGCCCGGAGCTGCCTGGACGGCGTCGAGCTCCCGGCCGCCGGGCTGCACTGCGCGAACCTCACCGGCACCTCGCTGCGGATCGCCGACCTGCGCGGCGCGGACCTCGGCGAGGCGCGGCTGGCCAACGCCCGCCTCGACGTGGACAACCCACCCGACGACCCGCACCCGTTCGGCGCGAACCTCTCCCGGGCCAACCTCGCCCAGGCCCGGCTGGGCGGCGCGGACCTCAGCCACGCGGACCTGACCGGGGCCGACCTGACCGGCGCGGACCTCGCGGACGCCGACCTGACCGGGGCCAACCTGACCGGGGCGCGGCTGGCGGGAGCCCAGCTCGTCGGCGCGGACCTCACCGGCGCGAACCTGACCGACGCCCACCTGACGGGGGCGAACGTCCGCAAGGCCGTGTTCGCCGGGACGGACCGCGCGGCCGTCCTGCGGCGCGGCGCGGTGGAGGAGAACCACCGCTCGACCCCCAGCCGGTGCCCGCGCTGACCCCCCGTTCGGGCGAGATCGGACCACCCGATCGGCCGACCACCGCGCGCGGTCCGCGCCGGCGCACCCCATAGTCCGTGCGGTCGACGACCACGACGTGAGGAGGCCGGCATGTCCGCCGCACCACCCCGGGTCCCGCAGGACGACGCCGACAGCGGCGACCGGGTCCCGTCGGACCGGGGCAGGCGCTACTACCGGTGGTCCGACCCCGACACCGGCGAGATCGGCGGGTACGAGTGCCTCGAACCGGGCGGCTACTTCAGCGAGAAGCGCGGCAAGAAGGTCCGGTGGGTCGATGCCGGCCCCTGCCCGAACACACCCCGGAGAACCCCCGCCGAGCAGTAGGGGCGGACCCCCGCGCGGGGTGGGGTTGATCGGTTGGCGCACCGTGTTGCCCATCCGTAACCTCAACCGCCGATGAGCGACGCAGAGGTGGACGGCGTCATGAGCGGGTGGCCGGGTGTCCGCCTGCTGACCAGGCTGCCGGCCTGGTTCCGGGTGCTGGTGGTGGCCTTCGCCGTGTTCGTCTGCGGGGTGATCGCGTCCCGCCCGGCCGGGGCCGCCGACGACGGGCCGCCCACCGGGGACGTCGCGGTCGCCGCCCGCGCGGTCGAGGCGGTGACCCAGCCGAGGACGGGCGTCTCGCCCCTCACCTCCTTCCCCGCCGACTTCCGCGCGGTGACCGGCCGGGCACCGGCCCTGGTCGTCGCGCCGGACGGCACGACCCGCGCCGTGGACCCGACCGGCGGGTGCTCCGGCCCGGCCGGTGACACCGAGTGGGACTTCGGCACCGCCTGCCGGGCCCACGACCTCGGCTACGACCTGCTGCGCTACGCCGAGCGGAAGGACCACCCGCTCCCGCCGCAGGCCCGCAAGGCGCTGGACCTCCGGCTGGCCGTCGACATGCACCTCCAGTGCGAGCTCAACCCGCGCGGCAGCGGCGCGCGGTGCCACGCCGTCGCCCGGCTCTACGCCGCCGGGCTGGAGTTCAACTCGTGGCGGCAGCGCTGGGGACCGCCGGGCCACGAACCGGTCCTCGCCTGGGGTTTCGGCAGTGCGGTGGTGGTCTTCCTGATCATCGCGCGGCTGCCGCGACGCCGGGCGACGACGCCGGGGCCGGAGCTGCCCGGCACCGGGAGCACCGACGGCGAGGACCGCTTCGCGACGTTCCTGCGGCTGGCGAGCCTCGGTCTGGTCGTGGTCGGGCAGTCACTGCTGACCGTGCTGCACTGGTCCGGGATGAACCCGAACTGGCTCTGGCTGCTCACCTGGGCGTTGCAGACCGCGCCCCTGTTCTACTTCGCCGGCGGGCCCGCCAACCTGTTTAGCTGGCAAGCCGTTCAGGCGTCCGGCGGCGGGTACGGGAGGTATCTGGCCAGTCGGATCAGCCGGCTGCTGCGGCCCGTCCTGGCCTTCGTCCTCGCGTGGCTCGTGCTGCCGCTGCCGCTGGAGTTCCTGGACGTGCCGAAATCGCGCGTCGAGGTGTTCGGCCGGCTGATCGCGCACCCGTTGTGGTTCCTCGGCCTGTACCTGGTCGCGGTCGCCGCGACCCCCGTGATGGCCTGGCTGCACCGCCGCGCCCGGCTGGCCACGCCGGTCGCGCTGATCGGCCTGCTGATCGTCGTGGACGCGCTGCGGATCGGGTTCGCCTGGCGCACCGGCGGCCACCTGAACCTGGTGCTCGGCGCGCTGCTCCTCCAGCAGCTCGGCTTCTACTTCGCCGACGGCACCCTGCCCCGGGTCTCGCGCCGGGTGCTCCGGGCGCTCGCGCTGCTCACCGCGCCCGCCCTGCTGGCGCTGATCGCGTTCGGCGGCTACCCGCGCACCGTGATGACCCTGCCGGGCGAGCCGGGCTCCAACCTCAGCCCGCCCACGATCTGCCTGCTGGTGCTCGGGCTGGGCCAGGTCTGCGCGGTGCTGGTGGTGCGCGACCGGGTGTCGGCGTGGCTCGCGGGCAACCGGCAGTGGAACGTCGTCGACTACGCGCGGCGCGCCCCGATGACGGTCTACCTCGGCTACCTGACCGCGCTGGCCGCCGTGATCGGGGTGCTGGGCCTGCTGGACGCGCCCGTCGCGTTCGGCTGGCTCACGACCCGGCCGCGCTGGCCCGGTGTCCTGGTCCTCCTCCTGCTCCCGGTCCTGCTGGTGTTCCACCGGTTCGAGCGCACCGGCGCGCTGATCGGGTGCCACACCCGGGAGACCCACCGCTCCCGCCTCGCCGCGACCCTCGGCGTCGGCTACGGCGTGCTGGGCGTCCTCGGCTTCGTCGCCACCGGGTTCGCCGGGACGGCGGCCACCCTCGTGGTGTTGCAGGTCGACCCGCTGCAAAACCTGATCCACCTGCTGCTCGGCTGGTACCTGCTGCACACCGCGCGGTCGGGCACCTGCCACGGCCGGCGGCCCTGGCTGCTCACGGCCACGGCCTGCGTCCCGCCGCTGCTGGCGCTGGAACCGACCGCCGCGATGGTCGCCCTGCACGGCACGACGATCGCCGTCGCCCTGCTGGCGGCGATACCCAAGCAGGACCAGCGTGACGGCGGCGAACACGGGCAGCCAGGTGAGGCGCTCCAGCACCCAGAGCCCGTCGTCGGGCACGGTGTGCAGGCCGGGTAGCGGCCCGAGCACCGCACCCACCAGCGTCACCACCAGCAGCGCGCTCTGGTGCACCAGGAAGACCGGCAGGGCGCGGGCGTTCAGCCCGGGTGCCCGGAACCCCGGCCGCACCAGCACCACCAGCCCGATCTGCGCGAACGCCAGCGCGAGCGCGACCGGCGACGGCGGGAAGAGGTTCGACTCGGCGGCACCGGGCACCCCCACCGCGCTCGCCGGGTACCCGTGGTGCAGCAACAACCCGAACGCCACCGCACCGGACACGAACAGCGCCGCACCCCACCAGCGCCGCTGCCCGTGGCGCGCGACCAGGACGCCCACCTGCCACGGTGCCCACCACACGGCCACCACGTTCACCCAGTCCACGTCCACGGCCACCAGGGCGACCGAAACGACCACGCCCCAGCCGCCCAGCCGCCGCAGCAGCGGCGTGACCGCCGTCAGCACCAGGTGCACCACCAGGAACCACAGCGGCGTCACCACCAGGAACCCCACGGTCAGCACGGTCTGCTGCGGCAACCCCCGGGCCGACATCCCGAACAGCACCAGCGCCCACGCCCCGAGCACCGCGCACACCGGTCGCACCACCCGGCGGGCGCGGTGCGCCCACGGCGTCCCCGACCGCGCCGCCGCGAAACCCCCGGCGAAGAAGAACAGGCCGAGGGTCTGCAACACCCAGCTCACCCACGACAGCTCCGGCACCCACCGCAGGGGGCTGTCCACCACCAGCCCGGACCCGGTCACCACCACCGCCGTGACCAGCCAGTGCCCCAGCACCACGCCGCAGATCGCCAACGCGCGCGCGGCGTCCACCACCGGGTCGCGCGTCACGGTCGCTCCCCCGCCGAGATGCGGGCCACGACCCGCAACGACTCCGTGCCGGCGTCGAAGTACTGGTCGTGCCGACGGGCCGAGCCGGCGTCGAACACCTCGGCCCCGAACCCGGCGGACGTCGGGTCGACGCCGTGCCCCAGGTCCCCCACGCGGACCCCAAGCACCCACCGCGTCCAGTCGTCGGCACCGCGCGCGGCCCACACCCGCGCCCGGATCTCGGCGGCGGAGGACACCCGGACCCCGGGACTGCCGAGGAAGACCACGTCCGCCACTTCGACGCCGGACAGCGCGCACACCACGGAGCCGTAGCTGTGGCACACCAGGTGCACCTGCCCCGGCAGCCCGCGCACGTACCGCGCCAGCGACTCGGCCCCGGCACGGGCCAACCGCCCGGTCGCCGCGTCGACCCCGACCCCGGACGGCGTCCGGTACCCCAGCCAGGCCACCACGGCGACGTCGGACCGACCGACCGCGTCGAACAGCGACCGGGCCATCCGCCCCACCGTGCGGTCGAACCGGGCACCGTCCACATCGGACCCGGGAACGACGACGGCGACGTGCCGCGCGTGCGCCAGGTCCCCGAACACCTCGACCCGCCGCACCGGTTCGGGCGCACCGCCCGGCGTCACGAGCACCAGCAACGCGGCCACCACCGCGATCGTCTTCCCCATGCCGGGGACGCTAGGAGGACGACACCCCGCGAAGCCTCACCCCGGGGTCGCCACTCCCGCCGGCTACCCCGGTACCACGAGCCCCGACTCGTAGGCCGCGATGACCGCCTGCGCCCGGTCCCGCACCGCGAGCTTCATCAGCACCCGGCTCACGTGCGTCTTCACCGTCTGCTCCGCCAGCACCAGGCGGGCGGCGATCTCCGAGTTCGACAGCCCGGTCGCGACCAGCTCCAGCACCTCGGTCTCCCGCCCGGTCAGCGCGGCGAGCCGCGCGGGCTTCACCACCGCCGTGGGCCGCGCCCGCACGAAGTCCTCGATCAGCCGCCTGGTCACCGACGGCGCGAGCAGCGCGTCCCCGCGCGCCACCACCCGCACGGCGTCCACCAGCTCGCGGGCGGGCGCGTGCTTGAGCAGGAACCCCGAGGCACCGGCCCGCAGCGCCTCGTACACGTAGTCGTCGAGGTCGAACGTGGTCAGCACCAGCACCTTCACCGGATCGTCCGCCAGCAGCCGGGTGGCGGCGAGCCCGTCCATCTCCGGCATCCGGATGTCCATCAGCACCACGTCCGGCCGCAGCCGCCGCACCCCGGCCACCGCCGCGACCCCGTCACCGGCCGCGCCCACCACCGCGATGTCCGGCTGGGCGTCCAGCAGCGCCGAGAAGCCCTCCCGGACCATCTCCTGGTCGTCCGCCACCAGAACCCTGATCAACGCTCCCCCAACGGAATCCTGGCGTGCACCGCGAAGCCGCCATCCTCAGTGGACGACGCGTCCAGGGTGCCACCGTGCACCGCGACGCGTTCGGCCATCCCCACCAGCCCGTGCCCACCGCCGCCACCCGTGGACGGGCCGCCGGCGGTGTTGCGCACGAACAGCTCCAGGTCCCCTCCGACGACCGACACCACCACCGAGACGACGGACCCCGGTGCGTGGCGGGCGGCGTTGGTCACCGCCTCCCGCACGATCCGGTAGGCGGTCAGCCCGACGGCGGGCGGCACGGGCGCGTCGACCACCGACGCTCGCGGGACCAGCTCCCGGATGTCGGCCAACCCGGGTTGCGGGGCGTGGTCCGGCCGCTGGTCCGCCGCCCGCAACACGCCCAGCAGCCCCTGCATGTCCGCGATCGCCGCCCGCGCGGCGTCCCCCAGCTCCGCGAACTCCCGCACGCCCTCCTCGGGCAGCCCGGCGATCCGGTAGGGCGCGGTCTCGCACCGCACCACGACCAGCGACATGTGGTGCGCCACCACGTCGTGCATCTCCCGCGCGATCCGGGCCCGTTCGACCAGCGCCGCCTTCTCGTCGCGCTCCTCGTGGTAGCGGCGCTCGGCCCGGCCCCGCGACCCGAACGCGTACCCGAGCAGCAGCGCCAGCAGCAGGAGCGCCCCGGTGGCCCAGGCGTCGCCGAGGCCGCGCAGCTCGTACAGGAGGTACACGCACGCGGTGGTGAGCAGCGCCACCCACAGCACCACCCGCCCGGCGCAGAGCACCCCCACGACCAGCACCACCGGCAGGTACCACCACCACTGCCAACTGCCGAGCACGGCCGGCTCGCGGTCGAAGGCCAGCCGCATCACGACCAGGCCGACCGTGGCCCACCGCCACGCGCCGAGCACCGAGACCGGCATCAGCGCGAAGCTGCCGAACACGACGGCGAACAGCAGCGGCCACCAGCCGGCCGGGTCCTGGTGCCGGACGTACTCCGCCGACGCGCCGATCGCGATGATCAGCCCGTAGAGCAGCACGGCGGCCAGGCCGAACCGGCGGAACCGCCACCCGTCGAAGATCCGCGCTCGATCGGGGAGGAGCACGGCCTGGAGGAGGGGGCGGATCACCCCCCGATGCTAAATCCCCACGTCGCGCCGCACATGCCACCATGGGGTGTCATACCGGGGTAGCACTCCCCGGTGCACAGGGCAAGCCGTTGCGGCACCCGAACATCACCGGGTAGGCAGTACGACAGAGCTGTGCGCCCCTACTCCGTGATGGAAGATGGCCGAATGCACCCGCAGCAGGATCCGGATCGCTGGGCACGGCTCACCGCCGTCGCCGGTGAGGCCTTGGCCGCCGCCAAGGTCGGGGAGGACGCTGTCGCGGTCGACCTGGTCACCGGCTACCTCAGCGGTTCGCCCGAGGGCAACGAGGAGATCCGGGAACTGGTGCTGCTGCTGTTCTCCGAGTGCAGCGACATGGTGTCCGCGCTCGGCTCCGGCGGCGCGACCCCGGTCAAGATGCAGGTCTTCGACGAGGACGGCCAGGAGGTCCCGATCGACGACGCCGACCCGCCGGTGCGGACCGCGATCCGGACGCTGCTGGCCGAGGTCCACGGCGACCAGGAGGCGGCGGCCGAGCAGATCGAGATCGCCCTCGCCAACGGGCAGCCGCAGGAGTTGGCGACGGTCGTGCTCCAGGCGCTGCGCTGGACCGTGAAGCTCGCCCTGGAGTGCGAGGTCCGGGATCTCGCGGTAGCACCCTGGATCGAAGCCGCACTGGACGAGTAGAGGCCATTGACAAGCGCTATGGTCTAGACCAGTCTCCCCGGTGGGCGCGATTACCCTGCCAATCCGCCGAGGAGTACCTATGAAACGACGATTGGGCGCACTGCTCGCGGCGAGCGCCCTGACCATCGGATCCCTCGCGTTGTCCGTACCGGCCGCCACGGCCGCGACCGGACTCACCGCGTCGTTCGCCAAACCCCAGGACTGGGGCAGCGGCTTCGAGGGGAAGTTCACCGTCACCAACGGCGGTCCCGCGTCGGTCACCACGTGGAAGGTCGAGTTCGACCTGCCCGCGGGAACCGCCATGGGCTCGTACTGGGACGCGCTGATCACCAAGACCGGCAACCACTACGTGGCCACCAACCGGGAGTACAACGGCGGGATCGCCGCGAACGCGACCCGCACCTTCGGCTTCGTCGGCACCGGTCCCGGCGTGCCGGCGAACTGCACCGTGAACGGCGGCCCGTGCACCGGCGGCGGCGGTCCCGTCGACACCACCCCGCCCGCCGCGCCGACCAACCTCGGCGTCGGCGGCACCACGAAGAACTCGGTGTCGCTGACCTGGACCGCGGCCACCGACAACGTCGGTGTCACCGCGTACGACGTCTACCAGGGCAGCAAGGTCGCCACGACGGTCCCCGGCACGAGCGCAACCGTGTCGGGCCTGACCCCGGCGACCGCGTACCAGTTCACGGTCAAGGCCAGGGACGCCGCGGGCAACACCTCGCCCGCGTCCAACCAGGTCTCCGCCACCACCCAGCCCGGCAGCCCGGACCCGGCCGGCGGGCGCGGCGCGCCGTACCTGTACCTGGGCTGGGGCAACCCGCCCGCACCCCAGACGGTCATGAACGCCACCGGCATCAAGTGGTTCACCATGGCGTTCGTCCTGGCCCAGAACGGCTGCAACCCGAGCTGGGACGGTCAGCGCCCGCTGACCGGCGGCATCGACCAGACCACGATCAACCAGATCCGCGCGGCCGGCGGTGACATCGTCCCGAGCTTCGGCGGCTGGAGCGGCAACAAGCTCGGCCCGAACTGCTCCACCCCGCAAGCGCTTGCGGGTGCGTACCAGAAGGTGATCGACACCTATCAGCTCAAGGCGATCGACATCGACATCGAGAACACCGACGAGTTCGAGAACGCGGCCGTGCAGGACCGCATCCTGGAAGCCCTCAAGATCGTCGAGCAGACGAACCCGGGCATCCAGACCATCGTCACCATCCCGACGACGAAGACCGGCCCGAACTCGTGGGGCAACCGCCTCATCGAGCGCAGCCAGGCCATCGGGTCGAACATCGACGTCTACACCCTGATGCCGTTCGACTTCGGCAGCACGGACATCAAGACGGACACGATCAACGCCACGACGGCCCTGAAGGACAAGCTGAAGGCGGTCTTCGGGTGGACGGACGCGGTCGCGTTCAACCACTCGGGCATCTCCGGCATGAACGGCCTGTCCGACCAGCGCGAGATGACCAGCACGGCCACCTGGACCCAGCTCCGCGACTGGTCGAAGTCCAACGGCCTGGGCCGGTTCTCGTTCTGGGCGGTCAACCGCGACCGGGGCGGCTGCGACGGCCAGGTGTCCGGCAACTGCTCCGGCGTGCCCCAGCCCGACTGGGAGTTCACCCGGATCACCGCCGGTTTCTAGAGTTCCACCCTCCCGCACGACAGGCACACCCGTAGTGCGAACGGACCCGTGGGCACCCGCCCGCGGGTCCGTTCTCGTGCTCCCCGGCTAACACCCCGGACCACCGACCCCGCTGTCCACGGACAGCGTCGCCAGCAGCTCGCCCACCAGCTCGGCGACCTGCGCGACCTCCAGCAGGAACCCGTCGTGGCCGGCCGCCGACCGGACCACCCGCAGCGGCACTCCCAGCCCGGCGGCGATCTCCTCCTGCTGGGCCAACGGGTACAGCCGGTCGGAATCGATGCCCGCCACCACGCTGCGTGCGGTCACCCGCCGGAGGGCGGCCCGGACGCCGCCGCGACCGGCCCCGACGTCGTGCCCGTTCATCGCCTCGGTCAACCGGGCGTACGACCAGGGGTCGAACCGCCGGGTCAGCTTCTCCGCGTGGTGGTCGAGGTAGGACTCGACCGCGTAGCGCCCGTCCTCCTGCACGTCGCGGCCGAAGCGGGACTCCAGCTCGACCGCGCTCCGGTAGCTCAGGTGGGCGATCCGCCGGGCGATCCCCATGCCGGTCACCGGGTCCGCCCGGATGGCTCCCAGTTGCGGGGCGGCCAGCGCGATGTGCTCGGCCGTGGACGCGGCGGGCGCGGCCAGCACCAGCAGCGACCGGACGCGCGCGGGTTCCGTCACGGCCCACTCCAGCGCCCGCATCCCGCCCATGGACCCGCCGATCACGGCGGCCCACGAGGACACGCCCAGCGCGTCGGCCAGCACCACCTCGGCCGCCACCTGGTCCCGCACCGAGATCCGGGGGAACCGCGAGCCCCACTCGCGCCCGTCCGGTGCGCGCGACAGCGGACCGGTGGTCCCCTGGCACCCGCCCAGCACGTTGGGCACCACGACGAACCACCGGCCGGGGTCGAGCGCCCGCCCGGGTCCGATCAGGCCGTCCCACCACCCGTCGGTGGGGTGACCGGGCTCCGCGACGCCGGCGGCGTGGCTGTCGCCGGTCAACGCGTGCAGCACCAGCACGGCGTTGGACCGGGACTCGTCCAGCGCGCCCCAGGTCTCGTAGGCGATCCGCACCGGCAGCCCGAGGCCGGGCACCGTCCCGTCGACCCACTGCCGTCGCCCGTTCGGGTCCCCCTCCCGCCACCCGCCGGCGGCGGGAGGGGTCTCCCCGGCAGTGGACCCGAACGTCACCGCGAGCCCGCCCCGAAGACCGGACCAGCGCTCACCTCACGGCCTTGGCGGCCCGGAAACCGGCCTCCAGGTCGGCCTGGAGGTCCGCCACCCCCTCGATGCCCACCGACAGCCGCACCAGTCCGGGCGTGACGCCCGCGACCAGTTGCTCCGCGGGGGTCAACTGGCTGTGCGTGGTGGACGCCGGGTGCACGATCAGCGACCGCACGTCCCCGATGTTCACCAACTGCGAGAACAGCTCGACGCCGTCCACGAACGCGCGCCCGGCGTCGACCCCGCCGACCAGCTCGAAGGAGACGACGGCCCCGGCACCCAGCGGCAGGTACTTCTGCGCCAGGGAGTGCCACTGCGACGACTCCAGCCCCGCGTAGTGGACCTTCGCCACCTCGTCCCGGGACTCCAACCACGTGGCCAGCGCCACCGCGTTCGCCACGTGCTTCTCGATGCGCAGCGACAGCGTCTCGATCCCCTGGAGGATCAGGAAGCTGGTCAACGGGGCGATCGCCGCGCCGGTGTCCCGCAGGCCCTGCACCCGCAGCTTCGCGGCGAACGCCCCGTGACCCAGCGCGGGCCAGTACCGCAACCCGTGGTAGCTGGGGTCCGGCTCGTTGAAGTCGGGGAACTTGTCGGTGTCCCCGAAGTCGAACTTCCCGCCGTCGACCACCACGCCCGCGATCGCGGTGCCGTGGCCGCCGAGGTACTTCGTGGCCGAGTGCACGACGATGTCCGCACCGTGCTCCAGCGGCCGGAGCAGGTAGGGCGTCGGCACCGTGTTGTCGACCACCAGCGGCACGCCCGCCTCGTGCGCGACCGCCGCGACCGCCTCGATGTCGAGGACGTTGCTGCGCGGGTTGGCCAGCGACTCGGCGAAGAACAGCTTCGTGTTGGGCCGCACCGCCGCGCGCCAGGCCTCCACGTCGTCCGGGTCGTCCACGAAGGACACCTCGATGCCCAGCTTGGGCAACGTGTAGTGGAACAGGTTGTAGGTGCCGCCGTACAGCGACGCGCTCGACACCAGGTGGTCGCCCGAGCGGGCGAGGTTCAGGATGGTCGCGGTCTCGGCCGCCGAGCCGGAGGCGAACGCCACCGACGCCACGCCGCCCTCCAGCGCCGTGATCCGCTGCTCCAGCACGTCCTGGGTGGGGTTGTTGATCCGGGTGTAGATGTTGCCCGGCTCCGCGAGGCTGAACAGCGCCGCACCGTGCGCGGTGTCGCGGAAGACGTACGAGGTGGTCTGGTAGATCGGAGTGGCCCGCGCACCGGTGGTCGGGTCGGGTGACGCTCCGGAGTGGACCTGCTTGGTTTCGAACGACCAGGACATGCCGGTGCTCCTGTCAAAGGGCTGGGAGGGTTTTACGGGCACGACGAAGGAGGACGACGCGCAGAGGGGTCGATCAGCCGAGACGACAGGCCATGCTGGTGACGCGCACGTAGTCCACGTGCCGTCGCGCCACCAGGAGACTCATGCCGCTGAAGGTAGCGCTGCGTGACGGCTCTGGACAGGGCGTCCACGTCGTGGGAAGCCTAGGGTCGCGACATGCGCACCGCACTGATCGGCTACGGGCTCGGCGGAGCCGCGTTCCACGCCCCCTTCATCGCCACCACACCGGGTTTGACCTTGTCGGCGGTGGTGACGGGCAACGCCGACCGCCAGGCCGAAGTACGCCGGAGGTACCCCGGCACCAGCCTCCTGGACAACCCGGAAGATGTCTGGCGACAGGCCGGGGACTTCGACCTGGTCGTCGTAACCACACCCAATCGGTACCACGCTTCGCACGCGCGTTCGGCTCTCGTGCACGGCCTGGACGTCGTGGTGGACAAACCGCTCGCCGGCTCCCCCGCCGAGGCCTTGGAGCTCGCCGCCCTGGCCGAGGCCCGGGGCCGGCGGCTGCACCCGTTCCAGAACCGCCGCTGGGACGGCGACTTCCGGACCGTCGGCGCGCTGCTGGCGGGCGGCTCGCTGGGTGCCGTGCACCGCTTCGAGTCGCGGTTCGAGCGCTGGCGGCCCCGGCCCAAGGACTCGTGGAAGGAGTCCGGCGACCCGGCCGACCTGGGCAGCATCGTGCACGACCTGGGCACGCACCTCGTCGACCAGGCGTTGGTGCTGTTCGGCCGCCCCCGGACCGTCTACGCCGAGGTGCGCACGCTCCGCGAGCGCGCACGGGCGCACGACGACGCGTTCATCGCCCTGACCCACGACGGCGGCGTCGTCTCGCACCTGTGGATGTCGGCCCTGGCCGAGGACCAGGGCCCCCGGTTCCGCGTCCTGGGCGACCGGGCCGCCTACGTGAAACACGGCATGGACCCCCAGGAGGACCAGCTCAAGGCCGGCACGACGCCCGGCGGGCCGATCTGGGGCACCGAGGACCCGGCGGCCTGGGGCACGGTCTCCGGCACCCCCGTGCCCACCGAACCCGGCGCGTACCAGTCCTTCTACCAGGCCATCGCCGCCGGCCGGACGCCCGTCGACCCGCAGGGGGTCGTCGCCGCCCTGGCGGTGGTGGAGGCCGCCTTCACCTCGGCCGCCACGCGCACCACCGTCCCCCTTGGCGATTGACTCTCTCTTCGCGGAAGACTCCTTCCACACGAGGGGACGCGTCCGGAATCGTCATCGGGTGACGGAAAGCCTGCGGGGCAAGGGTTTCCACACGATCGTGCACGAGAGCCGACGTCCTTCACCCAGGTCGACGAGGGCGTGATCGCCTGGCGCACCAGCGGTGCTGGACGAAATCCCGGCCCGCTAGCCCGCCGAGGCGTTCGGGGCACCCTCCGGCGCACGCCGGAGGGTCTCGCCGATGGCCAGCAACGACAACGCGCTCACGACCGCGCCCAGCACCAGGTACACCGACACCGGCCAGGACGACCGCGTGGGCGTCAGCTCCAGCAGCCACACCGCGATCAGCGGCGAGAGCCCGCCGCCCAGCACCGCGCCGAGCTGGTAGCTCAACGACACCCCGCTGTACCGGACCCGGGTCCCGAACAACTCGGCGTAGTAGGCGGGCATCGGCCCGAACACCGCCGCCGACCCGGAGAACCCGATCACCAGCGCCACCACGACCAGAGTCGGCGACCGCGTCTCCAGCAACCAGAACAGCGGGAACGCGAACACCCCGAGGAACACCGCGCCGCCGAGCATCACCGGCAGCCGCCCGACCCGGTCGGACAGCCGGGCGAACACCAGGATGGCCACCGCCTGCGCCGCCGCGCCGATCAACCCGGCGTTGAGCAGCGTGGACCGCGGCAACCCCAACTGCTTGGTGCCGTAGGAGACCACGAACGTCGCGATCACGAAGATGAACATGTTGAACCCGAGGTTCACGCCCGCGCCGAGCAGCACCCGACCCCACGAGTCGCGCAGCACCTCGACCACCGGCATCCGCACCGCGCCGCGCTCCGACTTGGCCGCGCGGAACTGCGGGCTCTCCTCCACCGACAGCCGCACGTACAGCCCGACGCCGACCAGCACGAGGCTGAACAGGAACGGCACCCGCCAGCCCCAGGTGAGGAACCCGTCGCCGGACACCGCCGTGGACGCGGCCAGCACCCCGTTGGCCAGCAGCAGACCCAGCGGCGAGCCGAGGAACGTCCAGCTCCCGTACCACGCCGTCCGGCCCGGCGGGGCGTGCTCGACCGCCATCAGGGTCGCGCCGCCCTGCTCACCGCCGAGGAAGAACCCCTGCACGACCCTGAGCAGCACCAGCAGGACCGGCGCGGCGACGCCGATCGACTCGTAGGTCGGCAGCAGCCCGATCAGCGCCGTGGCGACCCCGGTCGCGGTGAGCGTCAGCACCAGCATCGAGCGCCGGCCGAGCCGGTCGCCGAAGTGCCCGATCACCACCCCGCCCAGCGGGCGCGCCAGGAAACCCGCGCCGAACGTCGCGAACGAGAGCAGCGTGCCGACCCACGGGTCGAAGGACGGGAAGAAGAGCTTGTCGAACACGAGCGCGGACGCGGTGCCGTAGAGCAGGAAGTCGTACAACTCGACCGCGTTCCCCGCCGAGCTGGCGAGCGCGACCCGGCGCACCCCGGAGTTCCCCATCCACCCACCCTGGTGCCCGGCCGGCCGACGCGAGACCAGTGAGTGACTCACGTCACAGACCGTGGTCCGCAGGTCCGAACCCGGTCGCGTCCGGAGGGCGGCACGGCCGTTCGGCCGCGCGCACCAAACCCCTCATTCGTTGAAGAGATCACACGATGTGGTGACTTGGCTGGAGCACCCGGTGCCGTGCGGTCCACTGTGATGGCATGGCAGCACTACCCCTGATCGCGGCGCTCGCCGCGTTGATTCCCACCGCCTCCGTCCCGCAAGCCTCGTTCGTGCTGAGCAAGACGCACGGCGACGCGATCGAAGTGATGAACCTGACCTGCGAGCCCGTCGGCGGCAGGCACCCCAGGGCACCCGAGTCGTGCGCCGCGCTGCACCCGGTCGGCGGACAGGTCTCCGAGCTGGCCAAGGAAGGCGTCGCCTGCACGCTCCAGTACGACCCGGTGAAGGTCGTCGCGACCGGCATGTGGCGCGGCGAGACCCGCGAGTTCACCGCCGAGTTCGCGAACCCGTGCGTGATGCTGGCCGAGACCGGGCCGGTGTTCGACTTCTAGCCCACCACGCCCGGGTGACCACCGGGCCCGGCACGACGCCGGAGCACCGCCCCGAGTCCCCGCTCCACGGCGTGCACCCACGAGTCCCGCCGGGGGTCCACGACACCGCCGACGTCGTGGCCCCCGGACGGGGACCCGGGTGAGCGGGGTCGAGTCCGAGGTCCGCGCACCGGGTCGGCGTTCTCAGGAAGGTGGATCTATCCTCCGGCCCAACGGTGGGGGGAAACGTGGACATCGTCAATTTCCTGGTGGACTGGGTCAGCGTGCCGGTGACGTTCCTGGCGCTGATCATGGGCATCTCGCTGGCCGCGCGCCGCATCCTCGGCCTGCGCGTCGGGCTGGTGCGCACCGCGCTGGCGTGCCTGCTGGGCCTCTCGCTCACGGCGGGGCTGCTCAACGGGATGCCCGAGCCGGAGACGACGACCGCGCTCAGCACCGTCCAGATCGGCATCGCGCTGCTGGTCGTCATCTCGCTGCTCACGCTGGCCGAGATCATCGTGCCGACCGGGACGATCCCGCCGGTCACCGAGTGGTGGCGGTTGCTGCGCAACAGGATCGCCCGGGGCCGGCGGTACTCCCGGATCAGCGCCATCGCGTTCCGCCACGGCCTCGGCCCGTACCTGCGCGGGCGCGAGCGCACCGACACCCGGGTGGCCCGGTCGCTGCGCCAGGCGCTGGAGGAGGGCGGCGTCACGTTCGTCAAGCTCGGCCAGGTGCTGTCCACCAGGCCGGACCTGCTGCCCGCGGAGGTGATCGACGAGCTGACCCTGTTGCAGGACAACGTTCCCGCCGCGCCGTGGGCGTCCGTGCGGGCGGTGCTGGTCGCCGAGCTCGGTCCGCCCGAGGAGGTGTTCGCCGAGTTCGACGAGACGCCGATCGCGGCGGCGTCCGTGGCGCAGGTGCACCGCGCGCGGCTGAAGTCCGGCGAAGAGGTCGTCGTGAAGGTGCAGCGGCCCGGCGTGCGGCGGGTCGCCGAGGGCGACCTGGACATCGTGGGCCGGCTGGCCTCGACGCTGCACGAGCGGACCCGCTGGGGCAGGGCGATCGGCATCAAGGACCTGGCGACCGGTTTCTCCGGGGCCCTGCGCGAAGAGCTCGACTTCCGGGTGGAGGCGCGCAACCTCGCGGCCGTCCGCGCCGCGTCCGCCGACGCGGACGTGGTGCTGCCGCAGGTGTACGAGGACCACTGCACGTCCCGGGTCCTGGTGATGGAGCGCCTCGACGGCAGGCCGATCCGGTCCGCGCCGCTGGAGTCCGCCGACCGGAGCGCGCTGGCCCGGTCCCTGCTGGACGTGCTGCTGCGCCAGGTGCTGCTCAACGGCGTCTTCCACGCGGACCCGCACCCCGGCAACATCATGCTGCTCGGCGACGGCCGGCTGGGGATGCTCGACTTCGGCTCGGTGGGCCGGATCGACGCCCAACTCCGCTCCGCGCTGGGCAAGCTGCTGCTGGCCGTCGACCGCGGCGACCCGGCGAGCCTGCGCGACGCGCTGCTGGAACTGGTCACCCGGCCCGACGAGATCGACGAGCAGCAGTTGGAACGCGCGCTCGGCCAGTTCATGGCCCGGCACCTGAACGCCGGGATGCGCCCGGACGCGGCGATGTTCGGCGACCTGTTCGCCCTCGTCTACCGCTACGGGCTGAGCATCCCGCCGGAGATCGCCGCGGTGTTCCGCGCGCTGGCCACCGTGGAGGGGACGCTCGACGCGCTGTCGCCCGGCTTCGACATCATCGCGGAATCGCGGGCGTTCGCCGAGCAGCAGTTCAGCGAGCGCCTGACGCCGGAGTCGTTGCGGCGCACGGTGACCGAGGAGCTGTACTCGATGCTGCCGATGGTCAAGCGCCTGCCGCGCCGGCTGGAGCGCATCTCCAGCGCGTTGGAGCAGGGCAGGCTGGGCATGAACCTGCGGCTGTTCGCCGACGAGCGGGACCGGCACTTCGTCGTCACCCTGCTGCACCAGGTCATGCTGACCGTGCTGGGCGCGACCGCGGGGGTGATGGCGGTGCTGCTGCTGGGCGCGGACGGCGGCCCGCTGGTCGGCCCGGACATCTCGCTGTTCCAGGTGTTCGGCTACAACCTGCTGGTGATCAGCGTCCTGCTGGGGCTGCGCGTGGTCGTCACCGTCTTCCGACCCCGCGACGCCACCCAGCCGAGCGGCCACCGGGCCTGAGAGCCGGACCCGGCCAGGTGGTGTCGATCCCGCCGTGCCGCGCGGCGGGCGCACCGTAGGCTGGCGGCATGAGCATCCACGACATCGCCGTGCACACCCTGGACGGCACGTCGAGCAGCCTGGGTTCGTTGCGCGGCAAGGCTTTGCTGGTCGTGAACGTGGCCTCGAAGTGCGGCCTGACGCCGCAGTACGCGGGGCTGGAGCGGCTCCAGGCCCGGTACGGCGAGCGGGGTTTCTCGGTGGTCGGCTTCCCGTGCAACCAGTTCGGCGGCCAGGAACCCGGTTCGACCGAGGAGATCGCCACCTTCTGCTCGACCACCTACGGCGTGACGTTCCCGCTGTTCGAGAAGGTCGACGTGAACGGCGACGGCCGGCACCCGGTGTACGCCGCGCTGACCGCGCGCCCGGACGCCGACGGCGAGGCCGGCGACGTGCAGTGGAACTTCGAGAAGTTCCTGGTCGCCCCGGACGGCGAAGTCCTGGCCCGCTTCCGGCCGCGCACCGAACCGGAGGACGAGTCGGTCGTGAAGGCGATCGAGGCCGCCCTGCCGTAGACCCCTCGGCGGCCCGGCCCGGCCCGGCCCACGCACCCGCGCGGGCCGGGCCGCCGGTGCGGCGCGGGACGTCAGCACTCGATGACGTTCACCGCGAGTCCGCCGCGCGCGGTCTCCTTGTACTTCACCTTCATGTCCTTGCCGGTCTCCCGCATGGTCTTGATGACCTTGTCCAGCGACACGAAGTGCGACCCGTCGCCCCGCAGCGCCATCCGCGCCGCGGTGATCGCCTTGATCGACGCCAGCGCGTTGCGCTCGATGCACGGGATCTGCACCAGGCCGCCGATGGGGTCGCAGGTCAACCCGAGGTTGTGCTCCATGGCGATCTCGGCGGCGTTCTCCACCTGCTCCGGGGTCCCGCCGAGCACCTCGGCCAGCCCGCCCGCCGCCATCGAGCACGCCGACCCGACCTCGCCCTGGCACCCGACCTCGGCACCCGAGATCGACGCGTTCTCCTTGAACAGCACGCCGATCGCGCCCGCCGTCAGCAGGAACCGGACCACGCCGTCGTCCGACGCGCCCGGCACGAACCGCGTGTAGTAGTGCAGCACCGCCGGCACGATGCCGGCCGCGCCGTTCGTCGGCGCGGTCACCACCCGGCCGCCGGCGGCGTTCTCCTCGTTCACCGCCAGGGCGAACAGGGTGACCCAGTCCATCACCCGCAGCGGGTCCGTGGCGAAGTGCTCGGCCGCGAGCCGCTCGCGCATCTCGGCGGCGCGCCGCCGCACCTTCAGCCCCCCCGGCAGGATGCCGGTCTGGCCGCAGCCGCGCTCGACGCACTCCTGCATCACGGTCCAGATGTGCAGCAGGCCCTGCCGCACGTCGTCCTCGGACCGCCAGGACCGCTCGTTGGCCAGCATGAGCCCGCTGATCGGCAGCCCGGTCTCCCGGGCCCGCGCCAGCAGTTCGTCACCGCTGAGGAACGGGTGCTCGATCGGCGTCTCGTCGGCCTTGATCCGGTCGGTCCCGCTGGCCGTCTCGTCCACCACGAAACCGCCGCCGACCGAGTAGTACACCGCCTCGTCCAGCACCTCCCCGCCGGTGTAGGCGGTGAAGCTCATCCCGTTGGGGTGCAACGGGAGGGACTTGCGGCGGTGCATCACCAGGTCGGTGTCCTCGGTGAACGGGATCTCGCGCACCCCACCCAGCAGCAGCCTCCCGGTGGCGCGGATCTCCCCCACCCGGACGTCGGCGGCGGCCGGGTCGACGTCCTCCGGCTTGTGCCCCTCCAAACCCAGCAGCACGGCCTTGGGGCTGCCGTGCCCGTGCCCGGTCGCCCCCAGCGAGCCGAAGAGCTGGACGTGCACGCGGTCCACCGACGTCGCGCGGTGCCCGAGCCGCGCCGCGAACATCGTCGCGGCGCGCATCGGACCGACGGTGTGCGAGCTCGACGGGCCGATGCCGACGGAGAACAGGTCGAAGACGCTGATCGCCACGGCGCTCAGTCCCCGGTGAGTTCCGCGTACTTCGCGGCGGTGAGGAGGCCCGTGGCGTCCTCGACCGAGACCTTGAACAGCCACCCCTCGCCGTACGGGTCGTTGTTGATCAGCGACGGGTCGTCCGCCGCCGCCGTGTTGACCTCCACGACCTGGCCGCTGACCGGCGCGTACAGGTCGCTCACCGACTTGGTGGACTCCAGCTCGCCGCACACGTCGCCGGACTTCACGCGCTCGCCCACGGTCGGCAACTGGACGAACACGATGTCGCCCAGGGACTCGGCCGCGTAGGAGGTGATGCCGATCGCCACGGGCTCCTGGGTACCCGGAGCCCAGTCGACCCACTCGTGCTCGGGCGTGTACAGCAGGTTTTCCGGAAAGGTCACGTCAACTCCTCGGTGCGCGCGGGCCAGGCCCCCTCTCTGTCCTGGGACCTGAGAGCTTCGCCGCAGCGCTGCGGCTTGCACCGTGGGTGCGCGCGTGAGCACGCTTTCCAGAGTCGCCTCACCCGAGCGGTTCTCGTTGCCTGAGAGTGTGCGGGGTGCTTGCTCCTTCGGCGCTCCAGGCTCGCTGGAGGCTCTCCCGCCCGGGTTCCGGTGTCACCTGCGACACCGCGGCCGATGTTCAGTTGGTCGAACGCGAGCACGCTAAGTCGTGGGTGACACGGGTGTCAACGTGCGTCCAGAGAGTTCGGCGGCCGTTCGCCGTTGTCCGGCCGGCACAACGCGGCGGGTGCGCGTTCGTGCCAGTGGCACGATGACAGCCGGATGGCGGTACCGGACCTTTGGCACTAACAACGGCCCGAAGGAGCCCTCCGTGCGGATCTCAGTACCCCGCGAGATCAAGAACCACGAATACCGCGTCGCGCTGACCCCGGCCGGAGCCCACGAACTGACGCTGCGCGGCCACGACGTGTTCGTCGAGACGGGGGCGGGCCTCGGGTCGGCCATCACCGACGACGAGTACCTGGCCGCCGGCGCGAAGGTCCTGGCCACGGCCGAGGACGTGTGGGCCGAGGGCGACCTGGTGCTCAAGGTCAAGGAGCCGATCGCGCGGGAGTACCCGCTGTTGCGCAAGGGCCAGACCCTGTTCACCTACCTGCACCTGGCGGCCGACCAGCCGCTGACCCAAGCGCTGATCGACTCCGGCACCACCGCGATCGCGTACGAGACGGTGCAGACCGCGAACGGCGCGCTGCCGCTGCTCGCCCCGATGTCCGAGGTCGCGGGTCGGCTGGCACCGCAGGTCGGCGCGTTCTCGCTGATGAAGCCGTCCGGCGGCCGGGGCGTGCTGCCCGGTGGCGTGCCCGGCGTGCACCCGGCGCGGGTCGTCGTGATCGGCGGTGGCGTGGCGGGCCTGAACGCCGCCGCCATCGCCGTGGGACTGGGCGCGGACGTCGAGATCCTGGACACCAACGTCGACCGGCTGCGCCACATCGACGCCCTGTACCAGGGCCGGCTGCGCACCGTGACGTCCAACCGCTACTCGGTCGAGCAGGCCGTGCGCGAGGCCGACCTGGTCATCGGCGCGGTGCTGGTGCCGGGCGCGAAGGCCCCGAAGCTGGTCTCCAACGAGTTGGTGGCGCAAATGAAGCCCGGTTCGGTGCTGGTGGACATCGCCATCGACCAGGGCGGCTGCTTCGCCGACTCGCGGCCCACCACGCACGCCGACCCGACCTACCAGGTGCACGACTCGGTGTTCTACTGCGTCGCGAACATGCCCGGCGCTGTGCCGCGCACGTCCACGTACGCGCTGACCAACGTGACGCTGCCTTACGCGGTCGCGTTGGCCGACAAGGGCTGGCAGGCGGCGCTGCGCGCGGACAAGGCGCTGGCGCTGGGCCTGAACGTGCACGACGGCCTGCTGACCAACCAGCCGGTCGCCGAGGCGCACGGCCTCACCCACACCCCGCTCGAAGTCTGAGCACCCGCGAAGGAGGGGCGTCCACCATCCCGGTGGACGCCCTTTCTCGCACGTCCGGGCATGAAAAGGCGGCCCGCTCAACCAGCCTGGGGGTCACTGGGAGCGGGCCGCGCCTCCAATGCTAGCGGGGAACGGGCGGCCGTGCCCAGCCGCCCCGCCCATCTGCGCGCAGATCTTCACCCACCGGAGCACAGCCCGTGCCCGCCCTCAAGCAAACGAGTGAATTACCCGCGTAACGGGTAAGTCACGACGCCCGGTCGGCCGATGGACAGGACGGGGTGCCCGCGCCGTGCGGCGGCGGGCCCGCCTCCGCGGTGAGCCCACCGCGCCGCCACCGAACTCCGATCGGAGCGCACATGGCCGAACCACAGGGCTGGATCGACTGCCACGACCCGTTCGGACGGGACCGGTCGATGACCGTGCTGGTCGAGGACGACCGGGTGCTGCTGGTCTCGCCACCCGGCGAGTCGGCTGTGATGTCTGTCACGCAAACCCGCAGGCTGCACCGCCTGCTCGACCAGGCCGCGGACAGGATGTGACGGTGGACGACACCCTCCGCGCCGCCGTGCTGCGCCGGCTCTCCCAGCTCGAAGAGGTCGCCGAGCGGGGCGCGGCCGAGGCGCTGGTGCCGCTCGCGCGCGCCGAGATCAACCGCCTGGCGGACACCTGGCGGCTGCTGCTCACCGTGCACCAGCCCGAATCCGACGGTCGGTGCCGCGCCTGCCCCGGCGTGCTGCGGCACAAGAAGTGGCCGTGCCAGGTGTGGACCATGGCGCACCAGCACCTCATCGGCGAGGGCCTCCCGCACCGCGAGCGGCGGCGTCCGCTGCGCGGGCCGTTCGGTCGGCTGCGGGACGCCGAGGCGTCGGCCGGCGCACCCGCCGACGCCACCGCCGAGATACCCGCTGTGGTGTCGAAACCGCGACACGCCCTTCCGGACTGACCTCCCTAGGGCAGGATGACGCCCGAAGAGCCTTCGGGAGGGACGCGTGCACGACGGCAGTGGCCGCATCGTGGTGCAGAACTTGACCAAGCAGTTCGGTCCGGTCGCAGCGGTGCAGAATCTCAGCTTCACGGTGGAACCGGGTTCCGTGACCGGCTTCCTCGGTCCCAACGGGGCGGGCAAGACGACGACGTTGCGCATGTTGCTCGGCCTGGTGACGCCCACCGCGGGCGTCGGCCTGATCAACGGCCGGCCGTTCCACCAGCTCGGCAACCCGGGTCGGGTGGTCGGCGCGGTGCTGGAGGCGCAGGGCTTCCACCCCAAGCGCTCGGCGCGCAACCACCTGCGGGTGTACGCGGCGGCGATCGGCGTGCCGGACTCGCGCGCCGACCAGGTGCTGCAACTGGTCGGGCTGGGCGCGGCGGGCGACCGCAACGCGGGCGGGTTCTCGCTGGGCATGAAGCAGCGGCTGGCACTGGCCACCGCGCTGCTCGGCGACCCGCAGGTGCTGGTGCTGGACGAACCGGCCAACGGCCTGGACCCGGAGGGCATCGCCTGGCTGCGGACGTTCCTCCAGTCCTACGCGCGCAGCGGGCGGACGGTGCTGATCTCCAGCCACCTGCTGGCCGAGGTCGAGCAGACGGTGGACCAGGTGGTGATCATCTCGCGCGGCCAGACCATGTACTTCGGGCCGCTGGACAACCTGCGCGAGCAGCAGCGGTCCCGCGTGCTGGTGCAGCCGTCCGACGCCGCCGCGCTGGTCGCGGCGCTGCACGAGGACGGCATCACGGCGATCGAGCAGCTACCGGACGGCCGGATCGCGGTCGCGGGCGTGGAGGCCCGGCAGGTCGCCGACACCGCGCTGAAGGCGGGCGTGTCGATCTACGGCATCCAGGAGGAGAAGGCCGACCTCGAACGGCTGTTCTTCCAGCTCACCAGCGGCCAGTACGCCGCAGCGGGCCCGAACCAGTACGCGCAGCAGCAGCCCCCGCAGGGCAGCGGCTACTACGCGCCGCCGCCGGGCTACCAGCAGCAGCAGTTCCAGCAGCCGTACCAGCAGCAGCAGTACCAGCAGCCGCAGCAGCCCGGCTACCAGGCCGCCGCGCCCGGCTACCCGCCTCAGCCCGGCCCGCAGGTCCCTGGTTACCAGCCGCAGCCCGGCCACCAGGAACCGCCGGCGGGCTACCAGGCGCAGCCGGCACAGCAGGAACCGCCGCCCGGCTACCCGCCACAACCCGGGCCGCAGCCGGCACCGGGTCACCAGGACCCGCCGTCGGGCTACCAGCCCGGCCAGGGTCAGAGCGGTCTCGGGGGCGGTGCGTGATGCTGGGCAACCTGATCAAGGCGGAGTTCCGCAAGACGACCACCACCGGTCTGTGGTGGGGCCTGATGATCCCGACCGTGCTGATCGCCCTGGGCTGGGCGCTGGGCACCGGGTACCTCGGCAAGAGCATCATGGACACGATCGGCAGCAGCGACGCCGAGCAGTTGACCGACCTGCTGGGCATCGACCCCGCGCAGTGGAAGGTGTCGCTGTTCGGGATGGCCCGCAGCATCAACATCGCGACCATCTTCCCGATGATCTTCGGCGGCCTGGCGATCTCCAACGAGATCAGCCGCAAGACCATCACCACGACGTTCCTGACCGCGCCGAACCGCGTGTCGGCGCTGAGCGCCAAGCTCATCGTGTACGTGGCCTGGGGCGCGATCTACGGCCTGGCGATCGTGGCGTCGGTGTCCATCGGCATCGCCTTCACCTCGGACGCGTCCGCGCTGCCGGACGCGGCCGGCTGGCTGGCCATGGCGGGCGTGGGCGTGCTGGCGTCGGTGCTGATGACGATGTTCGGCGTCGGCGTCGGCGCGCTGACGGGCAGCCCGATCGGCACCACCGTGGTGCTGGTGCTGTACATGCTGATCCTGGAGAACGGCATCCAGCTCGTGATCGGCACCCAGGGCATCCCGGAGCTGATCGGCTTCCTGCCCAACGGCTCGGTGAACGGTCTGACCGGCTCGGTGGCGTCGTCGCTGTTCCTGTCCACGGCCGGCGTGGTGCCGGACGACCTGGAAGCGGTGCTGCGCGCGGTCTCGGGCGCGCTGGGCGCGTTCGAGTGGTGGCTGAGCGGGTTGATCTTCCTGCTGTGGACGGCGCTGGTCTTCCTCGGCGGCTGGGCCGTCACCCAGCGCAAGGACATCACCTGATCAAGTGAAGCTGCTGGGCTGAGAGCCGTCTCCTGAGATCGGGAGGCGGTTCTCTCAGTTCTCGGGGTCCGACCCTGTCGGTACCCCGACCTACTGTGGATTCCGTGACGCACACCCGAGGCTGGATCCGCCGACTCGCCACCGCGTGCTGGGAGCACCGCCCGCTGGTGGTGTGGTCGGTGCTGGCCGCCGTCGTGGGCGTGGGTCTCCAGGCGGTGTCGCCGCTGCTGATCAAGGTCGCCGTGGACGACTCCACGGCCGGCCGCACGGACCGGCTCGCGTGGCTGGCCGCCGTGCTGGTCGGCCTGGAGCTGCTCACCTTCGGGACGGCGTTCGTCCGCCGGTTCCTGGGCGGGCGGCTGGCCGTCGACGTGCAGCACGACCTGCGCCAGGCGGTGTTCCGCGCGGTGCAGCGGCTGGACGGGCCCCGGCAGGACGCGCTGCGCACCGGCCAGGTGGTGTCCCGCTCGATCACCGACCTCCAGCTCGTCAACAGCCTGCTGTCGATGACCCCGCTGGCGTTCGGCACGGTGGTGTTCGCGCTGGCCGCCCTGGTGGCGATGTTCTGGCTGTCGCCGCTGCTGACGGTGGTCGCGCTGGTCGTGGTGCCGGCCGTGGCGCTGGTCGCCGCGCGCACCCGCCTGACGCTGTTCCCGGCGACGTGGTCGGCGCAGCAGCGGGCGGCGGACGTGGCGCAGCACGTCGAGGAGACGGTGACCGGCGTCCGCGTGGTCAAGGGCTTCGGGCAGGAGGCGCGCGAGGTCGCCCGGCTGGAGTCGCGGGCGAAGGTGCTGTTCGCGGAGCGGATGCGGGCCGCCCGGCTGACCGCCCGGCCGACCGCGACGCTGACCGCGCTGCCGTACGTGGGGCAGGTCGCGGTGCTGGCGCTGGGCGGCTGGCTGGCGCTGCGCGGCGAGGTGACGCTGGGCACGTTCCTGGCGTTCGCGACCTACGTGGCCAACCTGGTCGGCCCGACCCGGCTGCTGTCCAGCCTGCTGGTGACCGCGCAGCTCGCCCGCGCGGGCGTGGAGCGGGTGTACGAGCTCGTCGACTCGCAGCCGGACGTCGAGGACGGCCGGGGGGACGTGCCGGCCGGGCCGGTCGCGGTGGAGCTGGACCAGGTGACGTTCGGGTACACCCGCAGCGAACCGGTGCTGTCCGACGTGTCGCTGAAGATCGCGCCGGGCGAGACGCTGGCCGTCGTGGGCACCGCCGGGTCGGGCAAGTCGACGGTGTCGCTGCTGCTGCCCCGCTTCTACGACGTGCACTCGGGCACGATCCGGGTGGGCGGCGCGGACGTGCGGGAGCTGCGGCTGGAGTCGTTGCGGCAGGCCGTGGGGGTGGTGTTCGAGGAGGCGTTCCTGTTCTCGGACACGATCCGGGCGAACATCGCGTACAGCCTGCCGGACGCGTCCGACGAGCAGGTCGAGGCGGCGGCGCGGGCCGCCGAGGCGCACGGGTTCATCTCCGCGCTGCCGAACGGGTACGACACGGTGGTCGGCGAGCGCGGCCTGACGCTGTCCGGCGGGCAGCGGCAGCGGGTGGCGCTGGCCCGAGCGCTGTTGTCGGACCCGCGCGTGCTGGTGCTCGACGACGCGACCTCGGCCGTCGACCCGACGACCGAGGCGGCGATCCACCGGACACTGGCCGAGGTGACAGCCGGCCGCACGACGATCCTGATCGCGCACCGCCGGTCGTCGCTCACCCTGGCCGACCGGATCGCCGTGCTGGACGCGGGCGTGGTGGTCGACGTGGGCACGCACGCGGAGCTGACCGGGCGCTGCCCGCTGTACCGGGAGCTGCTGGCCGGTCCGGGCGAGGTGATCGAGCAGGTCGACCCCCGGGCCGAGGCCGCGCTGGAGCCCGGCCCGGACGGCGTGACCGCCGACCTGTGGCCGGTGTCCGAGGAGGACGAGGTGGCGGTCCGCGCGCAGAACCGCGCGGTGGGCACGAGCGGTGCGGCGAAGGTCGGTCCGCGCGGCGGCGGTGGCGCGTCCGCGCTGGTCGGCGGCACCCCGCCGACCCCGGAGCTGATGGCGCGCGTGCACGCCCTGCCGCCCGCGCTGGAGGAACCCGCCCTGCCCGACGAGGACCCGCGCGCCCCCGACCCGGGCTTCCGCCTGCGGACCCTGCTGCGCCCGGTGCGGTGGGTGATGCTCGGCGTCGGCGGGCTGCTCCTGGTCGACTCGGCGCTGGTGATCGCGCTGCCGAACCTGGTCCGGCTGGGCGTGGACGACGGGGTCGTCGGCGGGGACCCGAGCCGGCTGTGGCTGGCCTGCGGGATCGGCCTGGCGCTGGTGGTCCTGGGCTGGCTGTCGGCGGCGGCGGGGACCGTCGTGACCTCCCGGGTCGGCGAGCGCCTGCTGTACCTGCTGCGCGTGCGCAGCTACGCCCACCTGCAACGGCTCGGGCTCGACTACTACGAGCGCGAGATGGCCGGCCGCATCATGACCCGGATGACGACGGACGTGGACGCCCTGTCCAGCTTCCTCCAGACCGGTCTGACGACGTTCGTGATCAGCGTCCTGACGGTGGCCGGCATCGCGGTGGCCCTGGTGGTCACCGACCCGGCGCTCGCGCTGGTCGCGCTGTCCGTGCTGCCGGTCCTGCTGGTGGCGACGGTGGTCTTCCAGCGCCTGTCGTCCAAGGCGTACGAGGAGGCGCGGGAGCGGGTCAGCGCGGTCAACGCCGACCTCCAGGAGAACGTGACGGGCCTGCGGGTGTCCCAGGCGTACAGCCGGGAGGCGCGGTCGGCCGAGGCGTTCGCCGAGCGCAGCGACGCCTACCGGCGGTCCCGGATCAGGGCCCAGCGCTACATCGCGACGTACTTCCCGTTCCTGGCGCTGCTGTCCGGCGTGGCGCAGGCCGCGATCCTGGTGGTCGGCGCGTACCGGGTGGCGGAGGGCACCCTCCCGCCCGGCGTCCTGCTGGCGTTCGTGCTGTACCTGGGCCTGTTCTTCGCGCCGCTGTTCCAGCTCTCCGGGGTGTTCGACGGCTACCAGCAGGCCCGCGTGGGCCTGGCCAGGATCGGCGACCTGCTCCGCACCCCCACCAGCGTCCCCCCGGCCGAGCACCCGGTCCCGGTCCCGGTCACGGGTCTGCGCGGCGAGGTCGTGCTGGAGCACGTCACCTTCGCCTACCCCGGCACCACCCGGCCGGCGCTGGAGGACGTGTCGCTGCGGGTCGCGCCGGGCGAGACGGTCGCGCTGGTCGGCGAGACCGGCGCGGGCAAGTCGACCCTGGTCAAGCTGGTGGCGAGGTTCTACGACGCCACCGGGGGGCGGGTCCTGGTGGACGGGGTGGACCTGAAGGACTACGACCTGTCGGCGTTCCGCCAGCGCCTGGGCGTGGTCCCGCAGGAGGCCCACCTGTTCGGCGGCGACGTGGCCGAGAACGTCGCCTACGGCAGGCCGGACGCGACGAAGGCCGAGGTCGAGCGGGCGGTGCGGGCGGTGGGCGCGCTCCCCGCGATCGCGGCCCTCCCCGAGGCGTTCCACCAGCAGGTGGGCGAACGCGGCCAGTCCCTGTCCGCGGGCCAACGCCAACTGGTGGCCCTGGCCCGCGCGGAACTGGTCCAGCCCGACCTGCTGCTGCTCGACGAGGCCACCGCCGCCCTCGACCCGTCGACGGAGTCGACCGTGCTGGCCGCAGGCGATCACCTCGCGGGTTCCCGCACCACGTTCGTCGTAGCCCACCGCCTGGCAACGGCCGCCAGGGCGGACCGCATCATCGTCCTGGCGGACGGACGCATAGCCGAACAGGGAACCCACACCGAACTCCTGGCCGCCGGCGGCCACTACGCCCGCCTGTGGTCACACAGCACCAGCACCCCCTTACCCGCCGCAGCCCACCAGAGCACCTAGAGGCACCGTCCGCCGACATCCCAACGCTCGACCACGACACGGCGCGCGACGACATCACCGCACGTAGCTCGCGACCCGACACGGAGCGAGAACACCCACGCGGGTCGCCGCGCGCTGGCCGCGCCGCGCCCCTCCAAGGCGGCACGGTCAACGCCAGCCAACATTCGCCCCTCAAGTCCGCGCCCTCCGGGCCACGCCCAGACGAGGTCCGGGCCAGGTCCGGGCCTGGACCACGCCCACTCGACTGCCCACGACATGCCCGTCGTGCACCCCGCACCGCCCTGCCCTGCCCCGCCGCGCCGCACTGCGCCGCTCGGCCCCGCACCGCTGCGCCCTGCCCTGCCGCGCCCCGCCCTGCCGCGCCCCGCGCCGCGCCGCCGTGCCCCGCACCGTCGCGCCCCGCACCGCCGTGCCCTGCCCCGCACCGCACCGCCGCGCCCGCACCGCCGCGCCCTGCCTCACGCCGCCTCGCCTCGCACAGCCCTGCTCCAACTCGCCTCGCCTCGCCCCGCCTCGCCTCGCCCCGGCCAGGCCGAGCACCGGCAACCGCCCCACCGCTCCCCACGCCGGGTCGGGCCGCTCGCGTCCGGGCATCATGCCAACCGGCCCGGTACGCGCGAGGCGTCCGGGCGGATCGGCCGACCGGGGGCACCGGTCGAACGGGGGACTACAGGTCGGCCAAGAGCTCGTCGAGCTGCTCGTAGCCCTCGACCACGCCGGTGGTCATGCCACTCGCCATGGCCATGTCACGCGCCTCGACGGACTCGAACACGCTGAACCCGCGCAGGCGGGTCCGGCCGTCGCCCAGGTCCTCGAAGTGCATCGTTTCCAGGCACACGCCGTCCGGGTAACCCTCGAACGTGAACGTCTGCACGATCCGCTCGGCCGGCCGGACCTCGTGGAACGAGCCGTAGAACCCGTACTCGCCGCTGTCGTCCCGGTGCACGTACCGGTACCCGCCGCCGGTCTCGGCGTCCCAGCGGAGGATGTCCATGGTCAGCCGGCGCGGGCCGAGCCACTTCTTGACCAGCTCGGGCTCGACGTGCGCCCGGAACACGGCCGCCGGGGGCGCGTCGAACTCGCGGACGATTTCGATCGTGGGCAGCTCGGGACTGGCCTCGACGGTGACTTCGTGGTGCGTGGTGGCGTTCATGATGCTGCTCCTTCGTTCGGGGTGCCGGGGTCGTCCTCCACGGCGAGTTCGGCGAGCACGGCGTCCAACCGCCGGTAGCGCTGCTCGGCCTCCTGCCGGTACCGCTCGATCCACTTGGTCATCAGGTCGAACACCTCCGCTTCCAGGTGCACGGGCCTGCGCTGGGCCTCTCGGCTCCGACTGACCAGCCCGGCGTCCTCCAGCACCTTGAGGTGCTTGGAGACCGCCTGCACGGTCACGGGGTAGGGCTCGGCGAGCTCGTTGACGGTCGCGTCCGCGACCGCCAGCCGGGCCACCATGTCCCGTCGTATCGGGTCCGCCAACGCCGCGAACACCCGCGATAGCCGGTCCTCCACGATTTCCCCTTACTCAACCTTGCGGTTGAACACACCATACGAACCCGGCCAGCCGTTGTCAACCAAATCGTTGAACACCCAGTTCAGAGCACCAATCACGCCCTCCTCCCCGATCCACAGCCACCTGCGGGCAGCAGCGGCCCCGCCATCCCACCCCGCCATCCCACCCCGTCCCCCGGACCTCCGCACCGATGCCCGCGAGCAGCCGGGCCGGGAAGCGGGGAGACTGGGGGTGCGCACCCCCGCTCGTCACCGGGCCGGGGGATCGCACGTGCCGGCGGGAGCGCTTCCCGCCCTCGTCGGCACGAGACGGACCTGCGTCAACACGTCAAGACGAGCTCAAGCGGGCGTGACAGGATCGATGTCCTGATCGATCCTGTGATCGAGCCCTCGTTGCCCGGCCCCTCCTGTGTATGAAGTGCACCAGACGGGGGACTAGCCTGACCATGAGTGAGTCATTACCAAGAGCGAGATGGATAGAGGCGAGCGCGAGCCGTGTCCAGCAGCACTCCTGCTTCTCAGTTCGGCCCCAATGAGTGGTTGGTCGAGGAGATGTACGAGCAGTTCCTCTCCGACCCGTCGTCCGTAGACCCGGCGTGGCACGACTTCTTCGCCGACTACAAGTCGACGCAGCGGTCCGGCAACGGTGCCTCGGCGGAGAGCGGCGCGTCGACGACCAGCGCTCCGGCCGCGCCGACCGCCACCGCCGCCGCCCAGCAGCCGGCCGCGACCAAGCCCGCGTCGGACTCCGCGCCGACCTCTGCGGCCAAGCCGGCCAAGCCCGCCGCGGCCAAGCCGGCCGATGCGGCACCCGCGGCCAAGTCCGCCGCCGCGCCCGCCGCGAAGCCGGCGACGCTGCCACCCACCACGGGCAAGCCCGCTCCCGCGCAGGCCGCCAAGGCCGCGCCGGTGCAGCCGGCCGCCGGCCAGGAGCAGAAGCAGCTACGCGGGGCCGCCGCCGCGATCGCGAAGAACATGGAGCTCTCGCTCACCGTTCCGACCGCGACCAGCGTGCGCGCCGTGCCGGCGAAGTTGCTGGCCGACAACCGCATCGTGATCAACAACCACCTCAAGCGCACGCGCGGTGGGAAGGTCTCCTTCACCCACCTGATCGGCTACGCGGTGGTCCGGGCGCTCCAGGCGTTCCCGAACATGAACCGGCACTTCGCCGACGTCGAGGGCAAGCCGTTCGTGGTCACGCCCGAGCACGTCAACTTCGGCCTGGCGATCGACCTGCCCGGCAAGGACGGCTCGCGCACGCTCGTCGTGGCCTCGGTCAAGGGCTGCGAGAACATGACGTTCACGCAGTTCTGGCAGGCCTACGAGGACCTGATCCGCAAGGCTCGCGGCGGCTCGCTGACGGCCGAGGACTTCTCCGGCACGACGATCTCGCTGACCAACCCCGGCACGATCGGCACGAACCACTCGGTTCCGCGCCTGACCGCCGGCCAGGGCGCGATCATCGGCGTCGGCGCGATGGAGTACCCCGCGCACTTCCAGGGCACCAGCGAGCAGGCCCTGGTCGAGATGGGCGTCAGCAAGATCATCACGCTGACCTCCACCTACGACCACCGGATCATCCAGGGCGCGGAGTCGGGCGAGTTCCTCAAGCGGATCCACCACCTGCTGCTCGGCGAGGACGGCTTCTACGACGACGTCTTCACGTCGCTGCGCCTGCCGTACGAGCCGATCCGCTGGGTCGCCGACATCCCCGAGGGCGCGGTCGACAAGACGGCCCGCGTCATCGAGCTGATCGACGCGTTCCGCACTCGCGGCCACCTGATGGCCGACACCGACCCGCTGAACTACCGCCAGCGCAGCCACCGCGACCTGGACGTCCTGTCGCACGGCCTGACGCTGTGGGACCTCGACCGGGAGTTCCCGGTCGGCGGGTTCGCGGGCCAGGAGCGGATGCGGCTGCGCGACATCCTGGGCGTGCTGCGCAACTCGTACTGCCGCACGGTCGGCGTCGAGTACATGCACATCCTGGACCCCGAGGAGCGCCTCTGGATCCAGGAGCGCGTCGAGGTGCCGCACGAGAAGCCGCCGGCCACCGTGCAGAAGTACATCCTCTCCAAGCTGAACGCGGCCGAGGCGTTCGAGACGTTCCTCCAGACCAAGTACGTCGGCCAGAAGCGGTTCTCGCTGGAGGGCGGCGAGACCGTCATCCCGCTGCTGGACGCGGTGCTGGACAAGGCCGCCGAGCACGAGCTGGACGAGGTCGTCATCGGCATGCCGCACCGCGGCCGGCTGAACGTGCTGGCGAACATCGTCGGCAAGCCGATCTCGCAGATCTTCCGCGAGTTCGAGGGCAACCTCGACCCCGGCCAGGCGCACGGCTCCGGTGACGTCAAGTACCACCTGGGTGCCGAGGGCAAGTACTTCCGGATGTTCGGCGACGGTGAGACGAAGGTGTCGCTGACCGCGAACCCGTCGCACCTGGAGGCCGTGGACCCGGTGCTGGAGGGCATCGTCCGGGCCAAGCAGGACAACCTGGACATGGGTGGCGAGGGCTTCACCGTGCTGCCGGTCGCGATGCACGGCGACGCCGCGTTCGCGGGCCAGGGCGTGGTCGCCGAGACGCTGAACCTGGCGCTGGTGCGCGGTTACCGCACCGGCGGCACGGTGCACGTCGTGGTGAACAACCAGGTCGGCTTCACCACCGCCCCGGAGAACTCGCGCTCGTCGAAGTACTCGACGGACGTCGCGAAGATGATCGGCGCGCCGGTCTTCCACGTCAACGGCGACGACCCGGAGGCGTGCTACTGGGTCGCGAAACTGGCCGTGGACTACCGGCAGGCGTTCAACAAGGACGTCGTCATCGACATGGTCTGCTACCGCCGCCGGGGTCACAACGAGGGCGACGACCCCTCGATGACCCAGCCGGCGATGTACGACGTGATCGACACCAAGCGCTCGGTGCGCAAGACCTACACCGAGTCGCTGATCGGTCGCGGCGACATCTCCGTGGAGGAGGCCGAGAAGGCCCTCCAAGACTTCTCCTCGCAGTTGGAGCACGTCTTCAACGAGGTGCGCGAGCTGGAGAAGCACCCGGCCAAGATGTCGCCGTCGATCGAGCAGGAGCAGCAGGTCCCGGCCAAGCTGCCCACCGGCATCGACCGCTCGGTGATCGAGCGGATCGCGGACGCGCACGTCAACCTGCCGGACGGCTTCACGCCGCACCCCCGGGTCAAGCCGGTGCTGGAGCGGCGCGCCAAGATGGCCCGCGAGGGCGGCATCGACTGGGCGTTCGCCGAGCTGCTGGCGTTCGGGTCGCTGGTGCTGGAGGGCCGCACGGTCCGCCTGGCGGGCCAGGACTCGCGGCGCGGCACGTTCGTGCAGCGGCACGCCACGCTGGTGGACCGCAAGCGGTCCGAGGAGTACACGCCGCTCCAGAACCTGTCCGACGAGCAGGGCAAGTTCATGGTCTACGACTCGGTGCTCTCCGAGTTCGCGGCGCTGGGCTTCGAGTACGGCTACTCGGTGGCCGACCCGGACGCGCTGGTGCTGTGGGAGGCGCAATTCGGCGACTTCGTCAACGGCGCGCAGCCGATCATCGACGAGTTCATCTCGTCGGGCGAGGCGAAGTGGGGCCAGGTCTCCGACGTCGTGCTGCTGCTGCCGCACGGCCACGAGGGCCAGGGCCCGGACCACACGTCCGGCCGCATCGAGCGCTTCCTCCAGCTCTGCGCGGAGGGCTCGATGACCATCGCGGTGCCCTCGACGCCGGCGAACTACTTCCACCTGCTGCGCCGGCACGCCCTGGACGGCGTGAACCGCCCGCTGGTGGTGTTCACCCCCAAGTCGATGCTGCGCCTGAAGTCGGCGACGTCGCCGGTCGAGCCGTTCGTGGAGGAGCGCTTCCACTCGGTGATCGACGACCCGACGCGGCCGGCCCCGGAGGGCGTCACGAAGATCCTGCTGTGCAGCGGCAAGGTGTACTACGAGCTGGCCGCCGAGCAGGAGAAGCGGGGCACCGAGGACACGGCGGTGGTCCGGGTGGAGCAGCTCTACCCGGTGCCCGCCCGGAAGCTGACGGAGGCGCTGGAGCGCTACCCGAACGCGACCGAGGTCCGCTGGGTCCAGGAGGAGCCGGCGAACCAGGGTGCCTGGCCGTTCTTCGGCCTGGCCCTGCCGGAACTGCTGCCGAGCCGGTTCGCGATCAAGCGCGTCTCGCGCCGCCCGATGGCCGCCCCCTCGGCGGGGTCGTCGAAGGTGCACGAGGTCGAGCAGCGCGAGCTGATCGCGAAGGCGTTCGAGTAGGCCGCGGTGTACTTCACCGATCGCGGCATCGAGGAGCTGGAGTCCCGCCGGGGCGAGGAGGAAGTGAGCCTCGCCTGGCTGGCCGACAAGCTCCGCGCCTTCGTGGACGCCAACCCGGAGTTCGAGACGCCGATCGAACGCCTGGCCACGTACCTGGCCCGGGACGAGGACGAGCTCGAAGACTGACCAGCAAGCACGCCGAACGCCCCCGCGACCGGATCGCGGGGGCGTTCGGCGTGTCCACGGGCCGCCGGTCGACGCCGGCTCGGCCTCTTCGGTCAGCCCCTAGCGGACGCGTTCGCCCTTGCGCCACACGGCGTGCGTCAACGGGACACCCGGCCGGTACGCGAGGTGCGTGGTGCTCGGCGCGTCCAGCACGTGCACGTCCGCGCGGGCACCCACCGCGAGGTGTCCGACGTCCTCACGCCCCAGCGCGATGGCCCCGCCACGGGTCGCCGCGAAAACGGCTTCCTCCACCGACATCCGCATCTGGAGCACGGCCGTCGCCACGCAGTACGCCATCGACGTGGTGTAGGAGCTCCCCGGGTTGCAGTTGCTGGCCAGCGCGACCGCCGCCCCGGCGTCCAGCAACGCCCGCGCGGGCGGCAGCGGTTGGCGCGTCGACAGGTCGCACGCCGGCAGCAACGTCGCCACCGTCGCCGACCCCGCCAGCGCGTCGACGTCGGCCGCCGACAGGTGGGTGCAGTGGTCGACGCTGGCCGCGCCGAGCTCCACCGCCAGCCGCACACCGGGCCCCTCGCCGAGCTGGTTGCCGTGCACCCGCAGGCCCAACCCCCTGGCGGCGGCGGCTTCCAGCACCGCGCGGGACTGGTCCGCGTCGAACGCGCCCTTCTCGCAGAACACGTCCGCCCAGCGCACGTGCGGCGCGACCGCGTCCAGCATCTCCCCGCACACCAACGACACGTACTCGTCCGCGTCGGCACCGGGCGGCACCAGGTGCGCGCCCAGGAACGTGGCCTCGTCGGCGTACCGGGCCGCGATCCGCGCCGAGCGCACCTCGTCGTCGACCGTCAGGCCGTAGCCGGTCTTGGTCTCGACGCAGGTCGTGCCCTGCGCGACCGCTTCGGCGACGTGCCGCCGGATGGTGCCCGCGAGCTCGTCGTCCGACGCCGCCCGGGTCGCGTCGACGGTGGTGGCGATCCCGCCCGCGCTGTAGGGCTGCCCGGACATCCGCGCCTCGAACTCGGCCGTCCGGTCGCCGGCGAACACCAGGTGCGTGTGGCTGTCCACCCACCCCGGCAGCACCGCGCGGCCGGCCGCGTCGAACACCTCGTCGGCGGCCGGGGCGGCGGACGCCGCGCCGACCCAGGCCACGTGCCCGGCCTCCACGACGAGTGCGGCACCGGTGAGCCGGCCGAGCTCCGAGTTGGTCGTCAATTCGCCGATGTTGGTGATCAGGGTGCTCACAGGACCGCCTTCAGCAGCTTCGCGACGTCCCCGAGGGTCTCGTGGACACCGTGGCGCGCCACGACCTTCCCGCCCGACACGACCACCGAGACGTCCGACGCGGTGGCCGCGAGCAGGACCTGGTCCGGCGCGCACCCGGTGGTGCGCACCGAGTCCAGGCCGATCGCGACGAGGTCGGCGGGCGCGCCGACCTCGATCCGGCCCGCCTCGGGCCAGCCGATGGCGGTGTGGTTGGTCAGCGCCGCCACCAGGTCCGCCGGGGTGAACCGGCCGCGCTCGCCGGTGCGCAGCCGCTCGCCGTGCTCCAGCCCCCGGGCCTCCAGCAGCGGGTCGATCACCGCGTGCTGGTCGCTGCCCAGCGACAGCGGGCTGCCCGCGTCGCGCAGCTCCCGGGCGGGGCCGATGCCGTCGGCCAGGTCGGCCTCCGTGGTGGGGCAGAAGCACGCGCCGGTCGCCGTCGAGCCGAGCAGCCCGATGTCCGCCGCGGACAGGTGGGTGGCGTGCACGGCGGTCGTGCGGGCGGTCAGCGCGCCCTCCTCGTGCAGCAGCCCGGTCGGCGTCAGCCCGTACGCGGCGAGGCACGCCTCGTTCTCGGCGGGTTGCTCCGACAGGTGGACGTGCAGCGGCCGATCGGGGAAAGCGCTTGCCACCAGCGACAACGTTTCCCGCGGCACGGCGCGCACGGAGTGGATCGCCGCGCCGACCCGGGTGTTGCCGTCCTCGCGCAGCTCGGCCACCCGGGCGGCCCACCGCTCGCCGGTGCCGTCGGAGAACCGCTCCTGCACGCCGGTGACCGGCTGCCCGATCCCCCCGGCCAGGTAGCAGGCGTCGAGCAGGGTGAGCCGGATGCCGGCGTCGGCGGCGGCCTGCCGCAGCGCGTCGCCCATCTCGTTGCCGCCGTGGTGGAGGTAGTGGAACTCCCCCACCGCCGTCACGCCGGCGATGGCCATCTCCGCGTAGGCCGCGCGCGCCAGGCGCAGGTAGCCGTCCGGGGTGAGGCTCTCCGCCACCGCGTACATGCGGTCGCGCCACGTCCAGAACGTGCCGCCGGCGGAGTGCGTCCGGCCGCGCAGAGCCCGGTGGAAGGCGTGGGAGTGCGCGTTGGCGAACCCCGGCAGCACGACCCCGTACAGGCGTTCGCAGCCCAGCGGGATCGTGTCCACAGTGGACACCGACGTGATGGTGCCCCGGTCGACCCGGACCAGCACGCGCGAAGCGATGCCGTCGGGCAGCCACGCCTGTTCACACCAGAAGCTCTTCATCGGGCCAGCCGCTCCAACGTCGTCGCCAGCGCCACCACGCCCGCCGCGCAGTCGTCGGCCTCGGCGAACTCCTCGGGGGCGTGGCTGATCCCGGTCGGGTTGCGCACGAACAGCATGGCGGTCGGCACGTGCGCCGCCAAGATCCCCGCGTCGTGACCCGCGCCGCTGGGCAGCGCCGGCACCCCGCCGAGCGCGTCGGAGATCTCGGTGGCCAACCCGGTGTCGAAGTGGACCGTGTCGCCGTAGGACTCCTCGGTGACCCGCAGCTCGCAGCCCTCCTCGCGGGCCGCCTCGTGCGCCGCCGAGGTGATCCGCGCGACCACGTCCCGGGTGCGCGCGTCGTCCTCGGCCCGCGCGTCCAGCCACAGGTCGACCGACGAGGCGATCACGTTGGTGCCGCCGGGGTTCGGCACGATCCGCCCGACGGTCGCCCGCGCGCCGTCCGTGGCCGCCGCGCGCGCCGCCAGCACCAGCCGCGACGCGGGCAGCATCGGGTCCCGCCGGTCCTCGACCAGGGTCGCGCCGGCGTGGTTGCCCTCGCCGGTGAACGTGTACCGCCACCGGCCGTGCGCCAGGATCGAGCCGGCCACCCCGACCGGGACGGTCAACCCCCGGCCCTGCTCCACGTGCAGCTCGACGAACCGCCCGACCAGCCGGAGGGCCTCGTCGTCGCGGCCCATCCGCTCCGGGTCGAACCCGGCGGCGCGCGCCGCGTCCCCGAACGACACGCCGTCGGGGTCGGTCAGCGCGAGCGCCTTCTCCGGCGCGATCGCGCCGGTCATCAGCCGCGACCCGAGGCAGGCCACGCCGAACCGGCCGCCCTCCTCCTCCACGAACACCACGACCGCCAGCGGCCGGGTCGGCTGGAACCCCTTGGCCCGCAACAGGTCCATGGCCCGCAACGCGGCCACGACGCCCAGCGGCCCGTCGAACGCCCCGCCGCCCGGCACCGAGTCGAGATGACTGCCGGTGATCACCGCGTCCGGCCCCGGCGGGCCCCACCAGGCCCACAGGTTGCCGTTGCGGTCCGGCCGGACGTCCAGCCCGCGCCGGGTCGCCTCCGCGACGAACCACTCCCGCAGCTCCAGCTCGACGTGGTCGAACCCGTGCCGGGAGTAGCCGCCGCGCCGCGCGTCCCGACCGACGTCGGCGAGGTCCGCGAGGTCAGTCATTGCGCGCCATGGGAATCCGCACGCCCTGGTCCGCCGCCACTTCGCCGGCTCGCGGGTACCCGGCGTCCACGTGCCGGATCACGCCCATGCCCGGGTCGTTGGTCAGCACCCGCTCGATCTTGCGCGCGGCCAGCTCGGTGCCGTCCGCGACGGTCACCTGGCCGGCGTGGATGGACCGCCCGATGCCGACGCCGCCGCCGTGGTGGATGGACACCCAGGTCGCGCCGGACGCGGTGTTGACCAGGGCGTTGAGCAGCGGCCAGTCCGCGATCGCGTCCGAGCCGTCGGCCATGGCCTCGGTCTCCCGGTAGGGCGACGCGACCGATCCGCAGTCGAGGTGGTCGCGGCCGATCACGATCGGCGCGGACAGCTCGCCGCCGGCCACCATCTCGTTGAACTTCAGCCCGGCCAGGTGCCGCTCGCCGTAGCCCAGCCAGCAGATCCGCGCCGGCAGGCCTTGGAACTCGACCCGCTCGCCGGCCATCTTGATCCACCGCGCGAGCTGCTCGTTCTCCGGGAACAGCTCCAGGATCGCCTGGTCGGTCTTGGCGATGTCGGCCGGGTCGCCGGACAGCGCGACCCAGCGGAACGGGCCCTTGCCCTCGCAGAACAGCGGTCGGATGTAGGCGGGCACGAAGCCCGGGAAGTCGAAGGCCCGGTCGTAGCCGCCGAGCCGGGCCTCGCCGCGAATGGAGTTGCCGTAGTCGAACACCTCCGCGCCCCGGTCCTGGAAGCCGACCATGGCCGCCACGTGGTCGGCCATCGACTCGCGGGACCGGTCGGTGAACTCGTCGGGCTTCTTCGCCGCGTAGTCCGACCAGCCGGCCAGGTCGACGCCCTTGGGCAGGTACGCCAGCGGGTCGTGCGCCGAGGTCTGGTCGGTGACGATGTCCACCGGCACCTCGCGGCGCAGCAGCTCGGGCAGCACCTCGGCGGCGTTGCCGATCAGGCCGACCGACAGCGCCCGGCCGTCGGCCTTCGCGCGGAGCACGCGGGCGATCGCGTCGTCGATGTCGTCCGCGACCTCGTCCAGGTACCGGGTCTCCACCCGTCGCCGCGCGCGGCTCGGGTCGACCTCGACGCACAGCGCGACGCCCTCGTTCATGGTGACGGCCAACGGCTGCGCGCCGCCCATGCCGCCGAGCCCGGCGGTGACCGTGAGCGTGCCCTTGAGGGTGCCGCCGAACCGCTTGGTGGCGACGGCGGCGAACGTCTCGAAGGTGCCCTGGAGGATGCCCTGGGTGCCGATGTAGATCCACGAGCCGGCGGTCATCTGGCCGTACATGGTCAGGCCCTCGGCCTCCAGCCGGCGGAACTCGGGCCAGTTCGCCCAGTCCGGCACCAGGTTGGAGTTCGCGATCAGCACCCTCGGGGCCCACTCGTTGGTCCGCATCACGCCCACCGGGCGGCCGGACTGCACGAGCAGCGTCTCGTCGTCGGCGAGCTCCGCCAGCTCCCGGCTGATGGCGTGGAAGCTCGGCCAGTCCCGCGCCGCCTTGCCGGTGCCGCCGTAGACCACCAGGTCCTCGGGGCGCTCGGCCACGTCGGGGTCCAGGTTGTTGTGGAACATCCGCAGCGCCGCTTCGGTGGACCAGCTACGGGCGGTCAGTTCGGTGCCTCGGTCTGCTCGCACCATCACAGTGCTCCGTTCCGGATGAGTTCTTCGGCGGCGGCGATCTCGGGGGCCAGGTGGCGGTCCGGGCCGGGGCCCTGGACGCTCACGCGGAGCTTCGCCACGGCTTCGGCGGTCGCCGGGGCGGGTTTGAGGGGCGCGCGCAGGTCCAGCGCGCGGGCGGCGGTGAGGAACTCGATCGCCAGCACGGTGCGCAGGCCGTCCACGGACTTGCGCAGCTTGCGCGCGGCGGACCAGCCCATGGAGACGTGGTCCTCCTGCATCGCGCTGCTCGGGATCGAGTCGACGGACGCGGGCACCGCCAGCCGCTTGAGCTCGCTGACGATCGCGGCCTGGGTGTACTGGGCGATCATGTGGCCGGAGTCGACGCCCGGGTCGTCGGCCAGGAACGGCGGCAGGCCGTGCGACCGGTTCACGTCGAGCATCCGGTCGGTGCGGCGCTCGGCGATGCTCGCCACGTCGGCCACCGGGATGGCCAGGAAGTCCAGCACGTAGGCGATCGGCGCGCCGTGGAAGTTGCCGTTGGACTCGACCCGCCCGTCGGCCAGCACCACCGGGTTGTCCACGGAGGCGGCCAGCTCGCGGTCGGCGACCGTCTCGGCGTAGGCCACGGTGTCCCGCGCCGCCCCGTGCACCTGCGGCGAGCAGCGCAGCGAGTACGCGTCCTGCACCCGCGTGCAGTCCGGGCCGCGATGGCTCGCCACGATCTCGGAACCGGCCAGCAGGTCGGCCATCCGGCGGGCGCTGCGGCCCTGGCCGGGGTGCGGGCGCAGGGCCTGGAGGTCGTCCGCGAAGACGCGGTCCGTGCCCAGCAGGGCCTCCACGCTCATCGCCGCCGTCAGGTCCGCCACGTCGAGCAGGTAGCGCAGGTCGCCCAGCGCCAGCACGAGCATCCCCAGCATCCCGTCGGTGCCGTTGATGAGCGCGAGGCCCTCCTTCTCGGCCAGCCGCACGGGCTCGATGCCGGCCCGGCGCAGCGCGTCGCCGGCCGGGACCAGCGCGCCGTCCGCGTCCCGGACCTGGCCCTCGCCGGTCAGCGCCAGCGCGGCGGCGGACAGCGGGGCCAGGTCGCCCGAGCAGCCCAGCGAGCCGAACTCGTGGACGACCGGCGTGATGCCCGCGTTCAGCATCGCCGCCATCGCCTCGGCGGTGGCGAGCCGGACCCCGGTGTGCCCGCCGGCCAGCGTCTTGAGCCGGAGCAGGACCAGCGCGCGGACGACCTCCCGCTCCACCTCGGGCCCGGAGCCGGCGGCGTGCGAGCGCACCAACGACTGCTGGAGCGCCGCCCGGCGGTCCGGCGGGATGTGCCGGACGGCCAGCGCGCCGAAGCCCGTGGACACGCCGTAGGTGGGTTTCTCGGCCGTCGCCAGCCGTTCGATGTGGGCGCGGGCGGCCGTGACCGCCGCACGCGCCGACTCCGTGATCTCCACCGGCGCGTCGCCACGGGCGACCGCGTGGACGTCCTCGCGGGTCAGGACTTTCGGACCCAGCTCCACGGGTTGCTGCATGTGCTCATCACAACCCGTGCGCCGGTTCCGCACGACCCGGGACCTCCGGAGACCGTCTGGCATCCCAGACTCGGAACCCTCCGGCAGCCGGCCCGGCCACTCCCCGGGTCCGCCCGGAGGCCGGGGGCGGGGTCTCGGCGGGACGCCGGTGACGACCACCCGTCCGGTCGCGAACCCCTCGAAGCCGGCCGCCACACCCCTCCCCTGCGCGAACACCGGGGTTTGTCGAGAATGACCTGGTGGGTTCCAGCAGCGACGTGCCGGCCTTGCGCCGAGGGCTGGCCGTGCTGCGCCTGCTGGCCGGCCGCCCCGGTCCGCTGTCCGCCGCCGCCGTGGCGCGGGAACTGGACCTGCCGAGGTCCACGACCTACCACCTGCTGGCCGAGCTGACCGAAGCCGGGTTCGCCACCCACTTCCCCGAGGAGCGCCGCTACGGGCTGGGCGTGGCGGCGTTCGAGCTGGGCTCGGCCTACCTGCGCCACGACCCGCTGGAACGCCTCGCGCGCCCGTTGCTGCGCCGCCTGGTCGACGCCGTCGGCCGGGCCGCGCACCTGGGCGTGCTGCACGGGGCGGAAGCGCTGTACCTGGTGCGCGAGCAGCCCCGGCAGCCGTCCACGATCGTGTCGGACGTCGGCGTGCGGCTGCCGGCGCACCTCACCGCGTCCGGCCGCGCGATGCTGGCCCACCTGCCGGACGCCCAGGTGCGCGCCCTGTTCCCCGGCGTGACGTCGTTCGTGGACCGCACCGGCCGGGGCCCGGCCAACCTCCCCGCCCTGCGCCGCCTGCTGGCCGCCGAGCGCCGCCGGGGCTGGGCGGTGGAGGACGGCTACGTCACGGCCGGTTTCGCCTCGGTCGCCGCGCCGGTCTTCGACCACGGCGAACGCCCGATCGCCGCCATCACGGTCACCTTCCGGCACGTGTGCGACGAGGAGTGCGGCGAAACCTGGCCGGACCTGGCGGTCGAGGCCCGGCGCACCGCCGACGCCCTCACCGACCGCATCGGCGGCCACCGCGCCGACACCCCGCGCGGCGAGCGGCCGGGCTGAACCCCGGAGCGGGCGGCACGACGAACCGCCGGCCCACCCCGGGAGGGGCGGACCGGCGGTCGGGTCGTGCGCGGACTAGAGCTTGACGTTCTTCAGGAAGTCCGCCGCCACGTTCGCCACGGTCTCCTTGTCGAGGTCGACCCGCTTGACCAGCTCGGCCAGGCCGACCGTGGTCAGCGCGGCCGACACCTTGTTCAGCGCGTCCTTGCCCGCCTGGTCCACGGCGTCCGTGCGGATCAGCGGGATGATGTTCTGCGCCGGGTACATGTTCTTCGGGTCCGCCAGCTCCACGAACGAGTTCGCCTTGATGTCGGCGGACGTCGTGTACAGGTTCGCGACCTGCGCGGTGCCGTCCTTCAGCGCGTCCACGGTGATCGGACCGCCGGCGTCGGTGGTCTTGATCTCCTTGAACGTGACGCCGTAGAGCTCCTTGACCTTGTCCTTCCACCGCTGCGACCACTCGCCCGCCGCGCCCAGGACGTACTTGCCGTCGCCGAGGTCCGCGATCGAGGCCACCCCGGAGTCGGCGGTCTCCTTGGTGACCACCAGGACGTCCTTGTCCTCGGCGTCGGACTTGAACAGGACTTCGAGACCGTCCGGGGTCTTCTCCTTCAGGTTCTTGTAGACCTCGTCGGACTCGGTCGTGGCGTTGGTCTTGTCGAAGTAGTTCAGCAGGTTGCCGGTGTACTCCGGCACCACGCCGAGCGACTTGTCCTGCAACGCCTTCACCACGAGCTCGCGCGCGCCGATGCCCGACTTCACGGACACCGTCGCGCCGGTCGCCCTGAGGGCTCCCGCGTAGATCTCGGCCAGGATCTTGTTCTCGGTGAAGTCGGCCGAACCGACCACGACCTCACCCTGGGCGGACTGCTGGTCGCTCCCGCTCAGGCCCTCTTTGGACCCGCACGCGGAAACGACCAACGCTGCCGCCGCGACGATGACGGCCAACGTGCGCTTCATGCCGTTCTCCCTCTCCCACTTCACCGGTCTCCACCGACCTCGACCACGTCGGTCGCCTCGGCGCGCCGACGGGGCCGGGCGGTCAGCCGCAAACCCCTGGGTATGACCAGCTTCCCGGCGAACGCCAGCAGGACGTCCACCACCACGGCCAGCAGCGCGATCAGGATCGCGCCGCCGATGAACTGCCCGTAGTCCAACACCCGCAGGCCGTCGAGCAACGGCCGGCCCAGCGACTCGATGCCGACGTACGCGGCGACCGACGCCGTCGCGACGACCTGGAGCACGGCGTTGCGCAGGCCGCCGACCAGCAGCGGCAGCGCGTTCGGCAGCTCCACCTTCCACAGCCGCTGCGACCCGGTCATCCCCATGCCGCGCGCGGCGTCCACGACGCCGTCGTCGACGCTCTGGATGCCGGCGTAGGTGCCGGCCAGGATCGGCGGCACGGCCAGCACGACCAGGCCGATCAGCACCCCGACCTGGCTGACGCCGACCACCAGGTACAGGAACGTGATCAGGCCCAGCGTGGGCAGCGCGCGCAGCGCGTTGCTGCCGCCCACCACCAGCACCCCGCCGCGCCCGGTGTGCCCGACGTAGAGCCCGAGCGGCACCGCGAGGGCCGCCGCGCCCAGCACCGCGCCCAGGCAGTACAGCAGGTGCACGCCGGTCCGCACCGGGATCGACGTCGGCCCCGACCAGTTCGCCGGGTCGACCAGCCACGCGAGCGCGTCCGCGAAGATCATCGGCGACCAGCCCTCGTCCACGGCGTCAAGGCGTTGCGCAGAGCCACCAGCACCAGGTCCACCACCAGCGCCAGCACCAGGGTGAGCACGATGCCGACGATGATCGGTGCGAGGTACCGCTGCCGGAAGCCGTCGGTGAACAGCGTGCCCAGGCCGCCGGTGCCGATCAGCGCGCCGACGCTGACCAGGCTGATGTTGCTCACCGAACCGACCCGCACACCCGCCGCGAGCACCGGCACGGACAGCGGCAGCTCCACGGCCAGGAACCGCCGCCACGGCCGGAAGCCCATCGCGGTCGCGGCGGCCGTCACGTGCGAGGGCACCGCGTCCAACGCCTGCACGACCGGGCGGACCAGCAGCGCGGTGGTGTAGACCGTCAAGGCGGTCACCACGTTGACCGGGTCCAGCACCCTGGTCCCGATCAACGCCGGGATGATCGCGAACAGCGCCAGCGACGGGACCGTGTAGACCACGTTGAAGAGTCCGACCAGGACCCCGTTCACCCGCCGGTACCGGTGGCACACCAGGCCCAGCGCGATCGCGAGCACCACCGAGATCGCCAGCGGCACCAGGGAGAGGTAGACGTGTTCGAGCAGCGCCGACCACAGCGCGGACCGCGTGCCGGCGTCGCCCAGGTACTTGCCCAGGTCACCCACGGCGGCGCTCGATCACGTCGAGCACCTGGCGCGCCCTGACGACGCCGACGAACCTCCCGTCGGCGTCGACCACGACACCGAGGCCCGAGGGCGAGGACAGGGCGGCGTCGAGCGCGCCCCGGATCGAGCCGCCCTCGCCGTAGAGCGAGCCGCCGGGCAGCACCGCGCCGTCCGGCGCGCTCCAGCCCTGGGGCCGCCGCTCGCCGTCCACGAGGAGTTCCCACCCGCCCGACGCGGCGGAGGACTCCACCGCGTCGACCGCGCCGACCTCGACACCGGAGGAGTCCACAAAGGACAGGCTGCGGTAGCCCCGGTCCTTGCCCACGAAGCTCGCCACGAAGTCGTCGGCCGGCCGGGTGAGCAGCTCGGCGGGCGGCGCGTACTGGGCGAGGATGCCGCCCTCGCGGAACACCGCGACCTTCTCGCCGATCCGCACCGCCTCGTCGATGTCGTGCGTCACGAAGACGATCGTCTTGTCCAGTTCGGCCTGCAACCGCAGCAACTCGTCCTGGAGACCTTCCCGGACCACCGGGTCGACCGCGCTGAAGGGCTCGTCCATCAGCAGCACCGGCGGGTCGGCGGCCAGGGCCCGCGCGACGCCCACCCGCTGCTGCTGGCCGCCGGAGAGCTGCGCCGGGTAGCGCCGGCCGAGTTCGGCGGGCAGCCCCACCAGCTCCAGCAGTTCGGCCGCGCGGGTGCGGGCCCGTGACTTCGACCACCCCGACAGCAGCGGCACGGTGGCCACGTTGTCCAGCACCGTCCGGTGCGGGAACAGGCCCGCCTGCTGGATGACGTACCCGATGCCGAGCCGCAGCTTCGGCGGGTCCACGCCCAGCACGTCCCGACCGTCCACCAGGACCGTGCCCGAGGTCGGGTCGATCATCCGGTTCACCATGCGCAGGGACGTCGTCTTGCCGCAGCCGGAGGGGCCGACGAAGACGGTGATCGTGCCCGCCTCGACCACGAGGTCCAGGCCGTTCACCGCGATGGTCCCGTCGTCGAACCGCTTGGTCACGCCGCGGAACTCGATCACCCCGTGGTCCTCCCCGTCGGTGGAATCAGTGCGGTCGTTTCAAGGCGTCGAACGACACTAGCCCGTTCGCCCGACCGTGGCACGGCGTTCCACGATCCGGTCAGTAGGCTGCTCCGGTTGTGGCCACCGAACTAGTCCGCGCGCTGCTGGACTCCCATGGCGCGCACGCGCGCAAACTCCGGCGCGTCCTGACCCTGCTGGGTGACGACTGGCACACGCTGGCCGATCTGGTCCGCCTGCCGGCCGTGCCCCGGCGCACCGTGCAGGACCTGCTGAAGGCGCTCGACGTCGACGTGGAGTCCGACGGCGACCGCGTCCGCATCGCCCCCGGGCAGGTGGCCCGGTACGCGGAGTTCACCGCCGAGCCCGAGCCGGTGGACCCCCTGCTGTCGCGGCACGGCGAGCGGCTGGACGAGTGGCTCGGCGCGGTGCGCGCCGACATCGCCTCGGTGCCGCCGCCGCTGACCGCGCTGGACCACGTGCAGGCGACCGCCGAGACCGTGCTGAAGCGCGCGCTGTGGCTGGACTCCCGGTACGACCTGGCCGGCCGGACCCTGCTGTGCCTGGGCGACCACGACCTGACCTCGCTCGCGGTGTGCGCGGTGAACCCGGACGTGTCCGTCGTCGTGGTCGACGTGGACGACCGGCTCCTCGCCCACCTCGACGAGCGCTCCGGCGGCCGGGTGCGGACGTTCCACGCCGACTTCCGGTTCGGCCTGCCGCCGACCCTGCTGGAGTCGGCGGACCTGGTCTTCAGCGACCCGCCCTACACCCAGGAGGGCGTGGCGCTGTTCGCCGGCCGGGCCGTCGAGTGCCTGGCCGACCTCGGCCGGGGCCGGGTGCTGCTCGCCTACGGGTTCAGCGACCGCACGCCCGCGCTCGGCTTGAAGGTCCAGCAGGAACTCCTGCGGCTGGGCCTGGTGTTCGAAGCGGTCCTGCCCGCGTTCCACCGGTTCGACGGCGCGCAGGCGATCGGCAGCGCCGCCGACCTGTACGTGTGCCGGCCCACGTCCCGGCGTCCGGTCGCGGCGGGCCGGACCGCGATCTACACCCACGGGCCGCAGTCCGTGGAGGCCGAGGGGCCCGGGGCGAAGGCCCTCCAGTCCCTGGTGGACCTCGCGCCGCGACCGGAGTCCTCACCGCCGCCCAAGCCGCGCGCGCCCGGCTGGGCCGACCCGATCGGCCGGGGTGCCGCGTCGCTCGCGGTGGACCTGTCCGGCGACCCCGGTCCGTGGCTGCTGCGCACGCTGCTGGCGTGCTCGCCGGGCCGGATGGCCGCGCTGGTGCCCAACAACCACCCTGACGTGTCGTCGGCGGTCGGCCAGGAGGAGCTGACGTCCCTCGTCGACACCCGGTTCGCGCTGCGCTTCATGCGGTCCACCCCGGACGGCAAGCACTGCGTCGTGGTGGCCGACCAGGTGCTCGCGGGCACCCTCGACCCGGGCGGGCTGGTCGTGCGGGAGGTGCTGATGCGGTCGCACGGCAAGCTCGGCAACGTGTGGCGGGAGGCGCTCACCACCGTGCTGCGGATCACCAAGCGCGAGGCGCGGGACCTGATCGGCGAGCACGACGACCTGGAGCACCGGCTGATCGACCTGCCGCGACACCGGATCGCCGCGCTGCTCCCGCTGATCCGGGCGTCGGCGGGGTAGTTCGGCGAAACCCCTCGGTCGCGGCACGGGCGGCGGTAGCTTCCGTTCCGACTCGTCCGGGGAGGGGCAAGACGTGAACCAGCCGTGGCCACCAGGCCGACCGTACGGGCAGCAGCAGCCGGACCAGCCGTACCCCGGGCAGCCCGGCCACGGTCCGCCGCAGCGGCAGAGCGGTGTGGCGGCCGTCGTGGCCGCGCTGCTGTTCCTGCCGGCCGCGATCTTCACCTTCATCGCGGCGTTCGCCTCGTGGGACGGCACGCCGGGGTCCGCGCACCTGTTCATCTCCTTGCTGGGCTTGGCGTTCTCCCACGGCATCACCGGGAACGCGGACTTCGCCATCACGCTGTCGACGGTCGTCGCGCCGCTGGTGCTGGTGCTCGCGCTGCTGTTGGCGATCCGCCTCCCGGCGGTGCGCTGGGTGCCGGCGGCCCTCGGCGCGCTGTGCGCCGGCTACTACGCGTACGCGACGATCAGGCTGCTCGACGGGTCCGGCGGCTACCTGCTCCTGCCGATCGTCGCGCTGCTGCTGTGGCTGGTGCCCGCGTTCGTCGCCGCGCTGCCCCCGGTGGGGCGGGCGATCCGCACGTTCCCGCCGCAGCGGCGGCGCTGAGCGGTCAGCCCGCTTTGGGGATGTGCAACGGGCCGAGCGCGAGCACGGCCCGGAACTCCTTCGGCGGCACCGGTCGGGAGAACAGCCAGCCCTGGTAGGCGTCCACGCCGACGCCGCGCAGCACGTGGAACTGGGTCGCGGTCTCGACGCCCTCGGCGACGCACTTGCGGCCCATCGCCCGCGCCATGTCCACGACCGCCCGCGCGACCGCGAAGTCCGACGAGTCGTTGCCGACCCCGGAGACGAACCGGCGGTCGACCTTGATGATCTGCGCGGGCAGGTCCTTCAACCGCGCCAGCGACGAGTAGCCGGTGCCGAAGTCGTCGACGGCGAACCGGATGCCGCGCGCCACCAGCTCGTCCATCGACTGGCGCACCCGCGAGGGCAGGTCCACCAGCGCGGTCTCCACCAGCTCCAGCACCACCCGGTCCCACGGGATGCCGGCCTCGGCGATGGCGTCGGCCACGATGTCGACGAACTCCGGGTCGCCCGGCACCAGGCCGGCCAGGTTCACCGCGACCGACACCGGCAGCCCGTTCGGCGCGGGCCACGTCGAGGCCTCCTTCAACGCCGTGCGCAGCACCCACCGGTCCAGCTCGCGCAACAGGTCGCCCTGCTCGGCGACGGGCAGGAAGATGTCCGGCGGCAGCAGACCGCGATCCGGGTGCGGCCAGCGCACCAGCGCCTCGGCCGTCTGCACCGCGCCGTCCACGCCCACCACGGGCTGGAAGTGCAGGGCCAGGCCGTCGTGCGCCAGCGCGTCCCGGAGCTGGCCCTCCAGGTGCACCTGCCGGTCGGCCGAGGCGATCAGCGCCGCCGAGGCCAGCGACACCCGGCCCGCGCCCGCCCGCTTCGCCTCGAACATCGCCGCGTCGGCGAACCGCAGCAGGTCGTTGCCGGTGGCGCGGGACCCGTTGGGCACCGCCGCGCCGATCGACGCGGAGACCCGGACGAGCTGCCCGTGCACCGGGACGGCCGTGCGCAGCAGGCCCGCGACCTTGGTGGCCAGCGCGTCCACGCCGCCGACCAGGTCGAGGTTCTCGCAGATGATCACGTACTCGTCGCCGGACAGGCGGGCCGCCGTGCAGCCCTCGGGCAAGCCGCCCTCCAACCGCCGGGCCAGCGCCACCAGCAGCTCGTCGCCCGCGTCGTGGCCCAGCGAGTCGTTGACCCGCTTGAAGTTGTCGATGTCGCAGAACAGCACGGCCACCCGCGAGCGGTCGTCGGAGTCCAGCAGGGTCGCCAGCATCTCCTTGACCAGCGCCCGGTTCGGCAGCCCGGTCAGCTCGTCGTGCGTGGCCTGGTGGCGCAGCGCCTCGGACGCCCGGCGGCGCTCGGTGATGTCCTGGAACACGGTCAGCCAGAACCGGCGGCCGTCGTCCTGCACGGACAGCGCGATGTGCAGCTCGCAGTAGACCCGCTCACCGTCGGGGCGCACCAGTATCCGCTGCGGGATCTTGTGCACGCGGTCCGCGCCGTTCTGGGTCATCCGGCTCACCGAGTCGAGCCGGTTCTCCTTGTCCTCCGGGTGGGTGAGCTGCTCGGCGGTCATCCCGCGCAACTGCTCCAGGTCGATGCCGAGCAGGTCGCACAGCGCGTCGTTGGCGTCCACCAGGCGCTCGGTCTCGTCGAACAGGCCGATGCCGACGGGCGTCAGCGACACCAGGTCGGCGAAGCGCTGGCTGGACCTCTTCATCCGGGTCTCGGCGGCGCGCTGCTCGGTGACGTCCTGCGCGGTGCCGACCGCGAGCGGGCGGCCGTCCGGGCCCCGCACGACCACGCCGTGGCTGCGGAACACCCGGAGCTTGCCGTCGCGGCGCAGGATGCGGTGCTCGAACTGCACCGGCACCTCGTCGGCGGCCAGTTGCTGCCACAGGTCGTCCACCCAGCCCCGGTCCTCGGGGTGCACCAGGTCGAGGTAGGTCTGGTAGCGGGTGCGCTCGTCGCGCGGCACGCCGAACAGGTCGGCCAGCATGTCCGACCACACCACGTCGCCGGTCTCGAAGTCCCACTCCCACACGCCGAGCTGGGCGGCGCGCTGCGCGTCGGCCAGCCGCCGCCGGTCGTCGCGGAGCTGGAGCTCCAGCGCGCGGGCCTCGGTGACGTCCTGGATGGTGCCGTGGATGCGGTGCAGCTCGCCGCGCTCGAACTCCGGGCGCACCCGGCAGATGTAGACGCGGTCGCCGAACTCGCTGCGCACCTCCACCTCGAAGGTCTCCTCCTCCGCGGCCTTGAGCAGCCGCCGGCGCAGGGCCTCCAGCGCGGTCCGGTCGTCCGGGTGCACGCCGGAGAGCACGTCGCCGTCCGGCGCGATGCCGAGGTCGGCGTACATCTCCAGGAGCACCTCGCTGCGGTGCACGGCCTTGGTCGGCACCTCGTAGCTCCAGCTACCGATGCGCGCGATGCGCTGCGCCTCCAGCAGCCGGGCGCGCTCGGTCTCCAGGGCGCGGTCGGACCGCCACTGCGCGGAGATGTCGCGGATGTAGCCGGTGATGAACTGGGTCCGTCCGTCGGCTCTCAGCTTCGCCTCGGCGACGCCCCTGATCCAGCGCAGCTCGCCGCTGGGCAGGATGATCCGGTAGACGATGTCGATCGGGTTGCCGTCGAGCTCCCGGTTGGCCCAGTAGCTGGCCACCATGTCGTGGTCGTCGGGGTGGACCAGGTCCAGCACGGCCTGCGCGCCCGGCACCACCTCGCCGGGGCGGACGCCCATCATCTCGTAGTGCGACTCGGACCAGACCGTGGCACCGGTCGTCGGGTCGTACTCCCACGAGCCGATCTGGGCGACGCGCTGCACGGTGCGCAACCGGCGCTGTTCGTCGCGCAAGTCGTCGGCGGCCCTGGCCAGGTCCGACACGTCGACCAAGAGGACGGCGTGCAGACCGGTGCCCGGGACCTGGGTGCGCACCACGCGGACCGGGAGCAGACCGCCGTCCACTTGACGCAACCGCAAATCAGCGGGTTCACCGATGAGCAGTTCGCTTAATGCGCGGCCCACCAGCTCATCGGGGGAATGCGCTTTCGCGAGTTCCGCGACGGCGGCGTTCGCCCGCATGACGACGCCTTTGAGGTCGCACAGCAGCGAGGGTCCCTCGGGAAGCGGAACACCGTCCAGCGCAACGGGTGTCCCCGCAGGTCGCGCAGGGTCGAGCACCACTGGAGCGCGGCCAACCCGCTTGGGCACGGTCCCACCTTCCCGTGTTACGGCAGGGATGAACCGGCCCGACCGCACCCGTATACGGCGTCCTTCTCCACGGGCAATATTCACCCGAGGAGAGGGACCGTATCGCTTCGGAGCGTCAACGCCCACCCCTCTTCGGGCTAACGAAACAAGTCACGCGTGGTTTCGGTGGTCCGACGAGCCGAGTGGACGGATGCGGCCGGAGGTCTCCCAACTCCGACTGGGGGTCAGGCTACTCCGTCCTGCCGAGCTGCCAAGGCCACGGCGGCGGCGACTTCGGGTCCGACGCGCGGGTCGAGGGCGCTGGGCACGATCCGGTCGACCGCGAGGTCGTCGGCGGCCACCGCGGCGATGGCGTCGGCCGCCGCCAGCTTCATGTTCTCGGTGATCCGCCGCGCGCCGGCGTCCAGCGCGCCCCGGAAGATGCCCGGGAACGCGAGCACGTTGTTGATCTGGTTGGGGAAGTCGCTGCGCCCGGTGGCCACGACCGCCGCGTGCCGGCCGGCCACCTCCGGGTGCACCTCGGGGTCCGGGTTGGAGAGCGCGAACACGACCGAGTCCCGGGCCATGCCCGCGACCAGCTCCTCCTCCACCGTCGCGGAGGACACGCCGACGAACACGTCCGCGCCCCGGAGCGCCTCGGCGATCCCGCCGCGCAGCCCGCTGCCGTTGGTGACCGCCGCCAGCGCGGCCTTCACCGGGTTGAGCCCGCCCCGGTCCGCGTGCACGATGCCCCGCGAGTCGACCAGGGTCACCTCGCCGATGCCCGCGGCGAGCAGGATGCGCGCACACGCGACACCCGCCGCGCCCACGCCGGAGACGACCACGCGCTGGCTCGCGATGTCCTTGCCCAGCACGGCGTTCGCGCCGCGCAGCGCGGCCAGCACGACGACCGCCGTGCCGTGCTGGTCGTCGTGCATGACCGGCACGTCGAGCGCCTCGATCAGCTTCTCCTCCAGCTCGAAGCAGCGCGGCGCGGACACGTCCTCCAGGTTGACCGCGCCGAACGACGGGCGCAGCCGGACCAGGGTCTCCACGATCTCGTCCACGTCGGTGGTGTCCAGCACGAGCGGGATCGAGTCCAGTCCGCCGAAGGTCTTGAACAGCGCGGCCTTGCCCTCCATGACCGGCAGCGACGCGCGCGGACCGATGTCGCCCAGCCCGAGCACGGCGGTCCCGTCGCTGACCACGGCCACCAGGCGGTGCGCCCAGGTGTACTTGGCGGCGAGCGAGGCGTCGTCGGCGATGGCCCGGCTGACCCGCGCCACGCCCGGCGTGTACGCGATGGAGAGCGCGCGCGGGTCGGCGAGGGACGCGGTGGCCGCGATGCCCAGCTTGCCGCCCTCGTGGGCGCGGAAGATCTCCTCGTCGGTCAACTCGGAGGTGATGGGCTGGTCGTTCAGAGCGGTCACTGGGGAGTCCTCCTGCGGTGCGCGAGTGCTTCGGCGCACCGGGACCGACGTTGTCACGCGGGTCCGCGGGGGCCTCTCAGCGGGGCGTCCGCGCGATCGGCGCGGCGTCCCTGGGTGCGGTGTGCGGGCCAGCATGACAGCGTTCGGGAGTGGTGTCTGCGGTGGGGATCACATTCTTTCCGCAGGTCAGAGCGGGTTTCCCAGAACGTACGTCCGGTTTTCTGCACCGACCGGTCGGTTTCCGCAGGCAGGATCGGTCAAGAGTGAACTGGACATAGGGTGTGCGCCATGAAGGCACGCGAGCTGAAAATTCCCGGGGCGTTCGAGTTCATCCCACCGGTGTTCCCCGACGACCGGGGACTGTTCGTGGCCCCGTTCCAAGAGGACGTGTTCACCGCGGCCGTCGGGCACGGCCTACGGGTCGCCCAGACCAACCACAGCAGGTCGAGACGCGGGGTGATCCGCGGCGTGCACTACGCGGACGTGCCACCCGGCCAGGCCAAGTACGTGCACTGCCCGCGCGGGCGGCTGCTCGACGTCGTGGTCGACATCCGGGTGGGGTCGCCGACGTTCGGCGCGTGGGACGCCGTGGAGCTGTCGGAGGAGGCTTTCAACTCGGTGTACGTGCCCGAGGGCATCGGCCACGCGCTGATGGCGCTGGAGGACGACTCGGTCACCTCGTACCTGTGCACCGAGGGCTACAACCCGAAGGCGGAACGCGGTCTCACCCCGTTGGGGCTGGGCCTGCCGTGGCCGGCGGACGTCGAGCCGGTGCTGTCGCCGAAGGACGCCGAGGCCCCGACGCTGGAGGAGGCGCGCGACGCGGGCCTGCTGCCGTCGTACGCGGAGTGCGTGGCCTGGTACGCGAAGGCGCGGGGTTAGTGCCTGCCCGGTGATCGCATGAGGTGTGACGCGAGTAGCAGAGTCCTTTGTGGACGGCCTTTTGAACTGGCCATGCGGATTAACCGCATTGCTTCTCCGCCGGGGGTGGGCGGGTGGCCGAAGGTCGGCCCCCGCCCGCTCGCCCGAGCGGCTCCGGGTGCCCACCGACCTCGAAGCGGGCCTGGGACTGCGCCAACACGAGCGCGCGGAGTCGACTCGCCTTCGACCCGAACTGCTGGACGTCGACACTCCAGTACGACAATGGAATGCACGCCTGCGACATTTCTTCGCCTCCGCGTTCTTGCATCAGGCGAGCCAAATTTAGAGGCGATTGCCAAGTGGCCGGGTCGACGGCATCTGATTCCGCCGCAGTGGGCATCACCCCGACGAAAGTCGACGAAGCGGCGGGTCAACCCGCCCTGGACGGGCCGCCGCCCGCGACGGCGACTGCTGCCTGACGGGCGCAGGACGGCCGCACGACGGCCCCGCGCTCGCATACGGCCAAATGGCCGAACGGGACCGATCGGCACCGCCAGGTTCCGGAATTCACCGCCCGATCGGCCGGGAACATTCGAAGTCCGCGCTTGTTCAGATTGAAGAAACCACTGCTATTCTGGAATACCGGGTCTTCGGATCGTGCATTATTGCGGAGAGGTCGCCGTCATGCGAGAAGCGCGTGAACTGCTGGACGTCCCCGCCCAGGGTCGCGAGTGGAACCGCCGGCGGTTGATCATCGAGATCATGGTCAAGTCCGACCGGCAGTCGCAGTTGTCCCGGCGGACCGGGTTGTCCGGCGGCCAGGTGTCGCAGACCATCCAGGACCTCACCCAGGAGGGCGTCGTCGAGGTCGACGCACCGGGTGGCGGCCGGGCCAAGGGGAAGGTGCGGCTGAGCCGGATGCGGGGCGTGGCGGTCGGGGTCGACCTCGGCTTCAACCACACCTCGGTGGTCGCCCGGCCGGTCGGCGAGCCGCACGACCGGATCGTGGTGAAGCGCGACGACTTCGGCGCGAACGCCGGTATCCGGCGGCTCCTGCCGAACGTGCTCCGCCTCGTCCGCGAGGCCGTCGAGGACACCAACCAGGGCATGTCCGACGTCGTGTCGGCGGGCCTGGGCGTGCCGCGCATGGTCGACCCGCGCACCGGCCGCTTCGCCACGCCCGTGCTGCCGCCGTGGGAACCCGAGGACGACCCGGCCGGCGAGCTGACCGCCGAACTCGGCGTGCCGGTGGTGATGGACAACGACGCCAACCTCGGCGCGCTGGCCGAGCAGACCTACACGTCCGAGGAAGCCGTGGAGCACGTCGTGTACGTGAAGGCGTCCACCGGCGTGGGCATCGGCATCGTCGTGGGGTCGAACCTGGTGCGCGGGCAGCGCGGGATGGCCGGCGAGATCGGGCACCTGACCATCGAGCCGAACGGCCGGATGTGCCTGTGCGGCGGGCGCGGCTGCCTGGACACGGTGATCGGCGCGGAAGCGCTGCTGGACCAGGTCAAGCAGTCCCGGCGCGGCACGAACCGGGACGTGCCCGCCACCCTCACCGAACTCGTGCTCAAGGCGCACAACGAGGACGCGGTGTGCAAGCGGGTGTTGCAGGACGCGGGCCGGGCGCTGGGGTTCGCCCTCGCGCAGCTCTGCAACCTGATCAACCCCCACCGGATCGTCATCGGCGGGGAGCTGGCCGAGGCCCGGTCCCTGCTGCTCGAACCCTGCGGCCAGGAGCTCGCGCGGTTCGCGCTGTCCGGCTCGGTCGCGCCGGGGGCCGACTTCGAACTGCGCACCAGCACGCTGAGCCCGCACACCGAGGCCCAGGGCGCGCTCATCCTCGGGCTCCGGTCCCGATCGTCGAAATGAACTCCGGACGACCACCGGAAGGCACTCCGCGTTCAATTCGAGGAACCCGGTCCATTGATTCCGGGAATCCGGACCAACACCCGATCGAGTTACCCGGCCACCCTCCACCGGAGGGTCCGCGGGCGGTTCACCGCGACGTCACCCGCTGCTGGCTCGCGGACATTTCGATGGGATAGGCTGCCGCTCCCGACACGAACTCCGCTCACCGACCCAGGCCCCGCACGGCCGTCGGCCGCAGCCAGATCGAAGGCACGCCATGGACTCCAGGCACGGAACTCGCGCGCAGGCACCCGACGACGATTTCGCGGCGGGCCCGAATTCACCGGCCCACCAGCGGGAAACGCCCTACGAACCTCCGGTTCTGATCGACTTCGGCGATGTCCGGAAGGTGACGCTGGGCAGTTCCTCCAGCGGCAACGCGGACGCGAATTCCCAGTACTACTGGTAGCGCGGTGGCAGCGCGACCGGGTCGGCGACCGCCCGCACCGCACGGTCCGGGCCTGGTCGGTGCCCACCCGGCGACCCCCGCGAGCACCCCACCCGCGACGGCGGTGTGGCCCGACCGGGTGAGCCCGGTGGCCTGGGGTCCGTGGCATCCGCAGGAGTTCCGCACGGCGACCTGCCCGGAGGGCCGGGTGCTCGTCGTGGGGGACTGCCTGGTCTCGGACGAGCGCCTGCGCACCGACCTCGGCGCGGCCCTGCGCGCCGGCCGGCCGGACCTGGTCACCCGGTGGCCCGGCAGCTACCTGGCCGTCGTCGTGAGCGGACCGGAGCTGTTCGCCTTCACCGACCTCGCCGGGCAGTACCCGCTGTACTTCCACCCCGGCCGGCCGTTCGTGTTCGGCACCAGCGCGCGGCACACGGCGCACGCCGCCGGCCTCGACGTCCGGTTGGACACCGGTGTCGCCGTCGCCGACATCTTCTGCGCCGCGCTCCCGGTGCTCACCCACGGGCGCACGCCGCTGGCCGGTCTGCTCAAGTTGGACGCGGGCGAGTCGCTGGCGGTGGCCGCCGACGGCTCGCACGTGGTCCGCCGCCACTCCGCGCCGCCGGACGAGGCGCTGTCGCCCGACGACTGGGCCCGACGGCTCGGCGCGGCGCTCGACGACGCGGTGGCGGCGCGGATGTCCGGCACGGAGGTGGTCACCGCGGACTTCAGCGGCGGCCTCGACTCGACCTCCATCGCCCTGCTCGCGGCCGACCACCGGCCGGGGCCCCTCCCGGTGTTCACCTACCACCACCCGGACGTGCCGGCCGACGACCTCGACCACGCGATCCGCAACGCCGAGTCCGCCCGGGACCTCCGGCTGCGCGTGGTGCGCGGTGCCGCCGACACCCTGCCCTACCAGGACCTCGCCGCCGCCCCGGCGACCGACCTGCCCGATTTCGCGGCGGCCGTGCACCGGCGCAACCGCCTGCGGCTGCGCCGGGTCGCGGAGGAGGGGAGCCGGGCGCACCTGGGCGGCGAGGGCGCGGACGCGCTCCTGGTCGCGCCGCCGTCCTACCTGGGCGACCTCGCCGGCGCGGGGCGGGTGCGCCGGCTGCTGGCCGAGTCCCACGCGTGGGCCAAGCTCCGGCAGGACTCCCCGACCAGGGTGGTGAACCGCGCCCTCGCGCTGTCGCGCACCTCCATGCGCCGGGCGCTGCGGGCGTTCGCCCGGCAGGTGCGGCAGGGCGACGCCCGGCAGCCGGCGTGGGTGGACGCGATCTCGTGGTGGCCGGGTCCGGGGTTGGAGACCCACTGGCTCACCGACGCCGCGCGGCGGACCCTGGTCGACTTCGTCGGCGACCACGCGGCGTCCGCGCCGGACACCGCGCAGCCGGGCGTCGCGGACTTCACCGCGTGGCACGACCTGCGCCGCTCGGGCGCGGTCCAGCGGCAGTTGGGCGAACTCGCCCGTGAGTACGACGTCCGGCCCCGCGCGCCGTTCCTGGACAACGACGTGATCCGGGCGTGCACCGCCGGGCCCGCGCACCGGCGGGCGGCGGGCACGGCGGTCAAGCCGCTGCTCCGGGCCGCGCTGCGCGGGCGCGTCCCGGCCTCGGCCATCGAGCGCCGGACCAAGGGCAACTACCTGGGCGAGGAGTACCGGGGCCTGCGGCTGGCCGCGCCGGCGCTGCGGGCCGCGCTGAGGGAGTCCCGCCTCGCCGACCTGGGCCTGGTCGAACCGCGCGAGGTCGTCGCCTCGGTCGACCAGGCCGCCGCCGGGGCGTCCGCGCCGTTGCCCGCGCTCAACCGGCTGATCGCCTACGACCTGTGGCTGAGGTCGGTGTGACGACCGGGAACGCCGTGCACGTGCCGCGCCACCTGCACGCGGCGGGCGCGGCCGGCGGTTCGACGTTCCTGCTGAACGCCCGGTCTGGCCGGTGGCACGTGCTCAATCCGGTGGCGACGTCGCTGTGGTGCGAGCTGGGGCGGCTGGGCGACGTCGAGCGCGTGCTCGACGACGCGGCCGGCCGGTACCCCGACGCGGTCGGCGACACGGCCCGTTCGGACGCGCGCCGGGTCATCGCGGACATGGTGGAGCGGGGCCTGGTGGTGGAGGGGTCGGGTTCGCCGTCGCGGTCGCGCACCGGGGAGAGCCCCGACGGGCTGCTGACCACCGACCACCTGCCGCCCGTGACCGGGGTGCGGGCGTTGGCGGGCCTGGTGGTCGCGCTGGTCCTGCTGCGGTTGCCGTTCCACTTCACCCTGCGCGTGGTCGGCGTGCTGAACCGGCGCTGGTGCGCGCGCGCCGCGACGGCGGACGAGGTGATGGCGGCGGTCGCGGCGGTCGACGCGGTGGCCGACCGGCACCCCGGGCGGGCGGCGTGCCTGGAGAGGTCGCTGGCCGCCGTGGTCACCACGGCCCTGTCGCGCCGGAGGGTGCGCTGGGTGCTCGGTGCCGCCGACGACCCGTGCCGGTTCCACGCCTGGGTGGAATCCGGCGGAATGATGGTTGGCCGGACCCCGGACGGGTCCGCGAGCGCTTTCATCCGGGTTCTCGCGCTGTGAGCGCGCGAAAGTGCCCGGACAGCGGTCGGGCCGCTGTCCGGGCACTTCATCCTCGGTTACCGGACGAGAACACCGACCGGTAACCGCCCGGTGGCCTGTAGCACCAGCACGACGATCACCACCACTACCACCACCACTGCCCGCACCGCCTGGCAGAGGTCCGACAACGTGCCTGACGCGGTGAGCCTGATCCGGAATTCCATGGGCTTCTCCTCAACCTCGTGAAGCCACTGTGCAACACCACCCGAGATACCGCAATCAGCCCTTTCCGGCCTTTCCGGGGCGGCCGGGAAGGCGAGCGCGCGAATACAGCGAGGGGCACCCGTCACTTTCACGGAACAGATTTTTCAGATTGAAGAAACCGAATCCTCCGGGACGGCGCGAATTCGCCGGTTCGAAGGCACCACCCCCGGCGAGCCCCGCCCCGCCCACGGCGGGCGGCGCGGGCACCTCACCGGAAACCGCGCGAACGGCTCTGCGGCCCCGGAGCGCGGACCAGCGGAAACCGGACGACCACCGGGCCGGGGACGCCGCGCGCGGCAACGATCTGAAGACCGCGACCCGGTTGCCGGCACCGGCACTCGTCAGATCGCAGGGCGGCCACGCCCGGTGCGCGTCCGTCCGGCTCGCGCACCGCATTTCCGGAGTTCACTCGAACGGCCCACCAGGTCACCCCTGGCCCGCAGCGAACGCGAGCAGCTCCTCGACCGCGCCCGCCGGCCCGCCCCAGGTGAGGTAACCGATGGCCAGGAGCGGCGCGTCCACCCGCGCCCACGCGCGCAGCCGCTCGGGGTCGAGACCGTACGCGGCGGCGACCCGGGCGCAGCGCTCCTCGACGCTCCCCTTGCCCGCCGCGTCCACCACGTAGTCCACGGCGTCGAAGCACGCGTCGCCCACGCACGTCTTGGGGTCGATGGCGACCAGGCCCCGGGTGCCGCCGTCGAGCACGTTGCCGGGGTGCAGGTCCCCGTGCAGCAGGACCGGGGTGGACCCGGTGTCGAGGAGCCGCCCGCAGCGCTGCACGGTCAGGTCCCAGACGGCGCGGTCCACGTGGGCCGCGATCGCGGGCTCGACCAGCCGGCGGCTGATCCGGGCGAAGGACTCCTCCATCCGCCCGCGCAACGTGCGTTCCAGCCCGGGGGGCGGCGGCACGGCGTGCAGCGCGGTCATCAGGTCGGCCCACTCCTCCGGCGACGGCTCGGCCTCGACCCCCGGCACCACGGCCTCCAGCAGCACCGCCCCGTGCTCGGCCGCCAGCACCCCGACCACCCGCCCGGACGGGGCCAACGACCGCAGCATCACGACCTGCTCGGCGAGGAAGGCGTCGTCGGGCGTCAGTTTCAGCACCGCCGGCGTGCCGTCGGACGTCGTGCAGCGGATCGCCACGGACGACGCGCCGTCGTCGTACGGCACGCCGAGGGTGAGCGCCCACCGTTCCGCCAGCGCCCCGGCCCGCACGGGCACGTCCGCGCACCAGACCGCCACCTCCGGCCCGAACCTCGGCGACAGCCGCGCGGTCAAGTCCTCAACGTTCATCCACCAAGTATCGGTAGGTCAACGGGGTCAGGTTCTCCCGGACGACCCGCCACGGGTGGACCACGTGCAAGGTGCCGCCGGACGCGGTAGGTGCGGTGGACGCGGTGCCACGCCGCAAGGCGATCGAGCTGACCACGGCCAGCATCGTGTTCGGGTACTCGCGCTCGTGCAACAGGACCTCGTTGCGGGTCAGGATGACCTCGCTGTCCGGCCCCCACCTGCTGGTCGTCCCCTTGACCTCGACGAACAGGCGCTCATCGCCCCGCGTGGCGGCCAGGTCGTACGACTCGCGCGCGCCGACGTCCTCGACCCGGTACTCCAGCCCGCGCAGGTGCTTCGAAGCGACCGTCACGGCCCGCTGCTCGATCGCCGTCTTCTCCGCTGCGGTGAGCCGCATCCCCTGCCCGCCGCGCCGCCCGGCAGACCGCTCGCTCGCCGCGATCGCGTCCGCCACCTCGGGCGACGGCTCACCCGGCAGGTCGACCTCCAGGTAGAGCGCGCTGAGCATGGACAGCATGTGCGCGAGGTCGCGTTCCAGCACCGTCTCAGCGGGGATGGCGTCGACGGGGTAGCTGAACGCGGTGACCAACTGGTCGGCGAGCACGTTGCGCGCCCAGTCGACCCGCAGCCGCAGTTCCCTCCTCGGGCGAGGGCGGTACTCGCCGTTGATCACGTGCGTCGACCCCTGCGTCAACGTGAGGTGCACGGTCGTCCCGAGGGCGTCGAACAGGTAGACGACGTACCAGCCCTCGGTCGCCGACCGGGAACGGCCCGGCGAGTAGACGCGCACCCACGGGATCTCGCTCTTCCGGCCGAGGTGGTCGCGGGCCTGGACCCGCAGGCCGCACCCGCGCCCGCGCCCGCGTCCGCGTCCGCGTCCGCCACCAGCTCGCCGCGACGGCGCATCGCGGGTGTGTGGGTGGAGTCGAACTCGGACTGGAGACGTAAGACGTCCGCAAGTAGGTCACGCACACCACGGAAAGTAGTCGATGTGATATTTCGTAACAGCACGTTCCCTTCCCCGACACTAGAATTGCCCGGTGTCCTCTCACGTTTACCTGCTCCGCCACGGCCAGACCGAATGGTCCGAGAGCGGGCGGCATACCGGGCTTTCCGACATCCCCCTGACCGACGAGGGGGTCCAGCAGGCGCGGCGGGCGGGGGCGGTGCTGGCGCGGTTGCGGGGGACGGACCGGCCGGCCGCCCTGGTGCTGAGCAGTCCCCGCGAACGGGCCTGGCGCACGGCCGAGCTGGCCGGGCTGGAGGCCGAGCGGACCGAGGAGCTCGCCGAGTGGCACTACGGCGACTTCGAGGGGCTCACCACGCCGCAGATCCGGGAGACCGTGCCCGGTTGGACCGTCTGGACCCACCCCATCCCGGGCGGCGAGGCGCGGGACGACGTGCGCGTGCGCGCCGAGGGCGTGGTCACCCGTGCCCGGCAGGCGCTGGCCGGCGGGGACGTGGTGCTGGTGGGGCACGGGCACTTCAGCCGCGTGCTGATCGCCGCCTGGCTGGGCCTCCCACCCCACGACGGCGTCCACTTCGGACTCGACCCGGCGGGTCTGGCGGTGCTCGGCGACGAGCGCGGCGACCCGCAGGTGCGCCGGTTGAACGTGCCCGCCTGGGAGGTCGACGTTGACTGACCCCCGGGTCCGCCGCATCCGTCCCGAGGACGTGCCGGCGGTCGTGGGCCTGGTGCGGGAGCTCGCCGAGTACGAACGCTGCCTCGACGAGTGCCTGCTCACCGCCGAGCAGCTCCACGACGTGCTCTTCCGCGACGCTCCCGCGCTCTTCGGCCACGTGGCCGAGGTGGACGGCCAGGTCGTCGGGATGGCGTTGTGGTTCCTCAACTTCTCCACCTGGCGCGGTGCGCACGGCATCTACCTGGAGGACCTCTACGTCCAGCCCGGCCATCGCGGCGGCGGCCTGGGCAGGGCGCTGCTCCAAGTCCTCGCGCGCGAGTGCGTCGCGCGCGGCTACGCGCGCCTGGAGTGGTCGGTGCTGGACTGGAACGAGCCGGCCATCGGCTTCTACCGGTCGCTGGGCGCGAGCCCGATGGACGAGTGGACGGTCTTCCGGCTCACCGACGGGGCCCTGGCTTCGCTCGGTGAAGTCGACAGTTGATCTCGAAACGCTCACGAATCGGCCAAGTCCACCCGTTCGGGTGACGACTGTTGACATCGTCACCCGCCGTGTCGCCTTCGGATCCCCGATGCGGGACTCCCCCGCCCCGGAGGCGACCGGAAGGAAGTTCTCCTCGTGAACCAGACCGACGCGTCCATCGGCGTCTTCCCGATCATCATCAGCCTGGTGATCGCCGTGCTGATGATCGCGGCCATGTGGAAGGTGTTCGCCAAGGCCGGTCAGCCCGGCTGGGCAGCCATCATCCCGATCTACAACATCTACGTGCTGCTGAAGGTCGCGGGCCGTCCCGGCTGGTGGCTGATCCTGTTCATCATCCCGGTGGTGAACCTGGTCATGTCGGTGATCCTGGCGCTCGACGTGGCCAAGGCCTTCGGCAAGAGCGGGGTGTTCGGCTTCTTCGGCCTCTGGCTGTTCGGCATCGTCGGCTACCCGGTCCTGGGCTTCGGCAGCGCCCGCTACCAGGGTCCGGCCGCCGCCTGATCCACGCGCCGGGCCTCCCGCTCCCCCGATTCGCGGGAGGCCCGGCGCACCCGGCGCACGCACGCCGGAAGACGATCGGTACGAAGTACCCGGCGCGCGACGCCGGATCAGCGCTTGACGCCGACCGCGCCGTAGCTGACGGTCTCCGCGCCGGTGGCCGCCTCGCCCTCGCCGCGCCACTTCGCGGCCAGCACGAGACCGGGCTCCAGCAGCTCGAACCCCGCGAGCATCGGCTCGACCTCGGCCCGCGACCGGGCCACGAACGGGGTCAGCGTCCCGGCCGCCACGCCGACCAGCTTCGCCACCATCTCCGGCTGCACGTCGGCGGTCAGGTGGCTGATCACCAGGTGGCTGCCGGGCACCACCGCCGCCCGGTAGCGGGCCACGACGTCGGCGGGCCGGTCCTCGTCGGACAGGTACGGCAGGACCGCCACCATCAGCACGGCCACCGGCTGGGCCAGGTCGACCAGCGCGCGCACCTCGGGCGAGCGCAGCACGGCGTCCTCGTCGCGCAGGTCGGCTTCCGCCACGGCCACGCTCGGGTTGTCCCGCAGCATCGTCCGCCCGTGGGCGACGGTCGCGGGCTCGTTGTCCACGTACACCACGCGGCACGCCGGGTCGGCCCGCTGGGCGACCTCGTGCACGTTGCCGGCGGTCGGGATGCCGCTGCCGAGGTCGAGGAACTGGCGGACGCCGGCGGCCACGCACGCCCGGACGGCCCGGCGCAGGAACGCGCGGCTGTGCTGGGCGATCGCGGCGACGGGCACGACCTCCAGGGACCGCTCGGCGAACTCGCGGTCGACCGCGAAGTTGTGCGCGCCGCCGAGGTAGTAGTCGTACAGCCGGGCCGCGTTGGGGCGTTCGGTGTCCCCGCTCGACGATCCCCACCTCGGGGGGTTCTGCACTGCGCACCTCACCCTGCCTGGCTCCCGGAGCGGCGCGAACGCCTGCCAGACGGTAACTGGCTACTCCGTTCGTGTCCATCCGCCAAACGTGAACACGCAGGGTGATTGTGACTGGTGGAGCACCGAAATCCAAACCCGGTGGTGCCCCGACCGAGGGGGCGGTGCAGGGATCGGTCAACCCCCTCGGCCGGGAATCGGGTTCGGCGTCAGACGCCGGCGTTGGTGCGGATCCAGTCGCGGTAGCGGGTGACCGCGGTGTAGTTCGACGTGCTGGAGCGGTCACTCGTGGAGGCGACGCCCACCTGGTAGTACCGGCCGTCGGCCGGGCTGGTGGCGAACATCGGGCCGCCGGAGTCGCCGCCGGCCGCGATGCCGTTGATGCGGGTCACCGAGATGGCGACGCCGCCCCGGTAGTCACGCCCGTTGACGTTGGTCACGCGGGTGTTGGCGACCTTCAGGTAGCGCGACTGGCAGTTGATCTCGGGCTGGTTGGTGCAGGTCGCACCCCAGCCGTAGAGCTGCACGGTCTGGCCGTTGGCGACCGCGCTGGTGGTGCCGAGCGGCGCGTACGTCGCCGACACCGAGCGGTCCAGCTTCGCCAGGGCGAGGTCGGCCGACGGGTGCTGGATGATCCGGGTCGCGGTGGCCATCGTGCCACCGGTGTTCTGGTCGAGGCTGCCGACGCGGAAGGTGTACGTGCCGGAGCTCGCCACGCAGTGCTGCGCGGTCAGGATCCAGGTCGGGGCGATGATGGTGGCCGAGCAGTTCTGCTGGCCGTTGCGGAAGAGCCGGGCCGCCCAGGGGGCGTTGGAGGCGTTGCCGCCACCGATGATGTACGGCTGGACGTCCTGGGCCTGCGCGGCGGCGGGGGCCAGGGTGGTCAGCGCCAGGGCGGACAGCACCGCGGTAGCGGCACCGGCCACCGCGGTCAGGGCGCGAGTCAATCGCATGTACTTGTCACCTCAACGAGCGCAGGGAGTGGTGAATCCGGTGAAAACACCACTCGCAGCGTCACTCATGGACGTGACTGGGACCACCCTCCGTTAGTTGGGCGTTCACCCGGCCGATCGACGGCGGCCGAATGGCCCTACTCGTCGGTTTCGTCCACGCCGAGCGCCCAGCGCCGCACCGGGTTGGTGAACAGCAGGTAGATCACGACGACGACGTAGAGGCCGAGCAGCGCGCCGTAGAGCTGTTGCCCGGACGGCCCGTACGCGTACCAGGCGACACCCAGCAGGAGCAGTTGCACGACGATCGACGGCGTGCGGGCCCAGTGCTTGCCGAGCACGAGACCGATCCCGGCGGCGAGCACGCCGCCGCCCAGCACGACGAAGTACACGGCTTCGCCGAGCACGCCGACCGCCTGTTCGGCGTCGAACGAGCGGACCACCAGGGCGACCGCGAACGCCAGGCCCGCCAGACCCTGGACGGCGGTCAGCGCGCCGGCGGCGCGGACCTCGCGCGGAACCTGATTCGGCTGTGTCACGCTGGGCCTTTCCTCACGGTGAGTACTCGTCACGCATCGTAGGCCACCCGGTTGGCGAGTCCCGCTCCGCCGCCGCAGGAGCGAGGATCACAGGGTTCCTTGGCGAGCCGGCGGTCGGGCCGGGGTGCACTTGTCGTGGAACCACCGCACCGGAACGCGGGAAAGGAGATGTGGACCACTTTCGTGCGCTCTGGAGCCTCCTACCGGGTGACGCGCGATCTGTCCCAGGTCACGCGCTGTCCTACTCTCTAGTAGTGCGCGCACTTCTGGTGGTAAACCCGCAGGCGACGGCGACCACGGCCGCCGGCCGGGACGTGCTGGCGCACGCGCTGGCCAGTGACGTGAAGCTCGACATCGTCGAGACGACCTACCGCGGCCACGCGGCGGACGCCGCCGCGCAGGCCGTGCTGGACGCGTACGACCTCGTCGTCGCGCACGGTGGCGACGGCACCGTGAACGAAGTCGTCAACGGCGTGCTGCGCGACGGTGTGCGACCGGGCGCGCCGATGCTCGGCGTGGTGCCCGGCGGCTCGGCGAACGTCTTCGCGGGTGCGCTGGGGTTGCCGCGCGACCCGGTCGAGGCCACCTACCGCCTGTTGCAGGCGATCGAGCACGGCACGAGTCGCAAGGTGGGACTCGGCCGCGTCTCGTCGGCCGGTGCGGGTGGCTCGCACGACCGCTGGTTCACCTTCAACGCGGGAGTCGGCTGGGACGCCGACGTGGTGGCGGGAGTCGAGGCGCAACGCGCGAAAGGCCGCGAAGCCTCACCTTCTCTTTACGTCCGCACCGCGTTCGCGAGTTATGTCGGCCAACGCCGGCACCCGGCGAAGCTGACCGTGCGCATCCCGGACGAGGAGCCGTTCGAGGACGTGCGACTCGCCTTCGTGTCGAATACCGATCCTTGGACGTACTTGAAGGACAAGGCCATTCGGCTCAACCCGAGTACTTCCTTCGACGGCGACCTGGGTCTGTTCGCCCTGCGCGCGATGGGTTTGCCGACGATCACCCGGTACGTCGCGCATCTTCTGGCCACGGATGGGAACCCCAAGGGCGGCAACCTGCTGCGGCGGGACGACGTCGGGTTCGTCCGGGTGACGAGCCCGGAGCCGGTGAACCTCCAGGTGGACGGGGACTTGATCGGCTCGTGCACCGAGGTGGAGTTCACCTCGGTGCGCCAGGCGCTCACCGTCGCGGTGTGATCGACGATCTCCACGACCGGGTGGCGCGTGACCGTGGTGTGACCCGCGCGCTACCGATCTGCGATGTCTTGGCAGGCCACGACACCGCAGAGTGAAAGCCGGGATGAACGCAGTCGATCTTTCGGGTGAGTTCACTCACCGGGTTAGTGCTAACCCCTTGACTTCCTGGCCGTTCGTGAAAGCATTCACAAGCACCCCAAAACCGACCGCTGACGACTGGCGTGCCCTTGCGCGCGCCTAGCTGAGGAGTAGTTCCAATGGACTGGCGCCACCGCGCGATCTGCCGCGACGAGGACCCCGAGCTGTTCTTCCCCGTTGGGAACAGCGGTCCCGCGCTCCTCCAGATCGCCGAGGCGAAGACCGTCTGCCGCCGTTGTCCCGTCGTCTCCGACTGCCTCGCGTGGGCTTTGGAGAGCGGCCAGGACGCCGGCGTGTGGGGCGGGATGAGCGAAGACGAGCGTCGCGCACTCAAGCGTCGCAACGCCCGGACCCGGGCTCGCAGCAACGCCTGAGCGTCGCTGCGCAGAGCGCATACGAAAGGCCCGACACCGTGCCAGGTGTCGGGCCTTTCGCTTGTTGCACACCCTCCCGCATGACCACGTGACTTCGCTGAGGTAGGTCGTCACGTGTGCACGGGGTCAGTTTAACGCCGTGCTCTGAGGGGCACGCGCAGGACCGCCTCTGTACCGCCTCGGGGCCTGCTCCGCAAGCTCAAACTGCCCCTCAGTTCCGACTCCACCAGCGTCCGGACGATCTGCAACCCGAGCCGGTCGGTGCGCTCCAGGGAGAAGCCGGGCGGCAGGCCGCGACCGTCGTCCGAGATCACCACGTCGAGCCACTTGGCGGAGCGCTCCGCGTGCACCACGACCTCCCCGTGCTGGCCGGCGGCGTAGGCGTGCTCGAACGCGTTCTGCACGAGTTCGGTCAGCACCATCACCAGCGGGGTCGCCAGCTCGGCGGGCACGATGCCGAAGGGGCCCTCCCGGCGCACCACCACCTGGGACTCGGTGGCCGCCACGTCGGACATCATCGGGATCACCTTGTCGACCACGTCGTCCAGGTCGACCCGCTCGTCCACCGACATGGACAGGGTCTCGTGCACCAGCGCGATGGACGTGACCCGGCGCACCGACTCGGCCAGGGCCTCCCGCGCCTCCTCCGAACTCGTCCGCCGGCTCTGCAACCGCAGCAGCGCGGCGACGGTCTGGAGGTTGTTCTTCACCCGGTGGTGGATCTCGCGGATCGTCGCGTCCTTGGACATCAGCGCGCGGTCCCGGCGGCGCACCTCGGTGACGTCCCGGCACAGCACCAGCGCGCCGGCCGCGCTCCCCCGGGGCCGCAGCGGCAGCGCCCGGAACAGCACGGCGGCCCCGCGCCGCGATTCCGCCTCGATCCGCATGCTCGGCTGCCCGTCCAGGGCGGAGCGAATCCGCTGGGCGACCTCCGTCGCGTCGAACGGGTCGCCGATCAGCGAGCGGGTCAGCGGTGCCAGGTGCACGCCGACGAGGTCGGAGGCGTGCCCCATCCGGTGGTAGGCGCTCAGCGCGTTGGGGCTGGCGAACACCACCGCGCCCGAGGAGTCCAGCCGGATCAGGCCGTCGCCGACCCGAGGGCTGGTGTGCACGTCGGGGGACGGCTCGGTGGTCGGGAACGTGCCGTCGGAGATCATCTGGCACAGGTCCGCCGCGCTGCCCAGGTAGGAGATCTCCAGCGGGCTCGGCACCCTCGGCACGGCCAGGTTGGTGTTGCGGCTGAGCACCGCGATCACCTCGTCGTGCCGCTTGACCGGGATGGCCTCCCGGCGGACCGGCACGCCCAGGTGCCAGCGCGGGTCCTCCTCGCGGCAGATCCGCGATTCGGCCATCGCCCGGCGCAACTGCGGGTGCTCGTCCACCTCGACCGTGCTGCCCACCACGTCCTCGGGGTGCGCGGTCGGTGCCGTCGTCGGACGCGCCTGGGCCACGCACAGGTAGGTGGTGTCGTCCAGCGGCACCCACAGCAGGAAGTCGGCGAAGCTGAGGTCGGACAGCAACTGCCACTCGGCGACCACGAGCTGGAGGTGGTCGACGGCCGCACCGGAGAGCCCGGTGTGCTCGGCCAGCAGGTCGGTGAGCGTGGACAGGGCTACTCCACCACCGCGGTCCGCGCCACGTCGGCGGCCACCGCCGCCCGGATCTCCTCGGCCATCCGACTCCTTCGCTCGCCGTCCATCCAACCACGATCCGGACCCCGCGCCACGTGCGGGCGCGCGCGTGACACACTGGGTCTAAGCAATCTGAGCACTAGGAGAACCCCATGTCGAAGCGTGCCCGCAAGCGCCGCGACCGCAAGAAGGGTGGCGCGAACCACGGGAAGCGCCCCAACGCCTGATCTCGACAGGTGCGGTCAGGGCCGTCGCCGAGCCACCGGCTCCGCGACGGCCTTTTCGCGTCCGGCACGCGAACGGCCCCGGAGCCCACCGCGCCGGGACCGTCGTCGGACGGGCTTCACTCCGAGGTGGTGCGCACCTCGACCTCGACCTCGATCTCGACCGTGACTTCGTGGATGCGGGCCCGCAGCCGCTCCTTCAACTGCTCCGGCGCGAGCTCACCGCCGCACTTCTTCGCCAGCAGCGCCTTGAGGTGCTCCTCGATGCCGTACTCCTCCAGGCACGGGTGGCACTCCTCCAGGTGCGTCTGCAACAACTCCTTGCGCCGTTCGTCGCACTCGTGGTCGAGGAACAGCCACACCTCGGACAGCACTTCCGAGCAGTCGGTCTCGTGGGGTTCGCCGCAGCTCATCGACCCGCCACCTCCGAGCGGCCCTGCTCCTGACCGCGCAGGAAGCCGCGCTCGCGGGCGACGTCGGCCAACTGCTCGCGCAACTGCCTGCGGCCCCGGTGCAACCGGGACATCACGGTGCCGATCGGGGTGCCCATGATGTCTGCGATCTCCTTGTAGGCGAAGCCCTCGACGTCCGCCAGGTACACCGCGATCCGGAACTCCTCGGGCAGCCGCTGGAGGGCTTCCTTCACGTCCGAGTCGGGCAGCCGGTCCATGGCGTCCATCTCGGCCGAGCGCAGGCCCATCGACGTGTGGCTCTCGGCCCGCGCCAACTGCCAGTCGGTGATCTCGTCGGTCGGCTGCTGCAACGGCTGGCGCTGCTTCTTGCGGTACCCGTTGATGTAGGTGTTGGTGAGGATGCGGTACAGCCAGGCCTTGAGGTTGGTGCCGGCGGAGAAGGAGGCGAAGGCGGCGTACGCCTTCAGGTACGTCTCCTGGACCAGGTCCTCCGCGTCGGCCGGGTTGCGGGTCATCCGCAGGGCAGCCGAGTACAACTGGTCGAGCATCGGCATCGCGTCGCGTTCGAACCGCGCGGCGCGTTCGGCCGTTGTCTCGTCAGTCGGCATGTCCTGCGTTCGCGTGGCTGGCACCGCGCTCCCTTCCCACCGGCCGGTGGGCGCGGTGGCTGAAGCCGTATGGGTCGCGTTCGAGGATACGCGCCGGTCGCCGGGCCGGCAGTGAGCCGAACCCCGCGGCGGACGGGCCGCACCGGGCCTGCTGACCTGCTGTTCCATCACCTCGGTTGCCACGTCAGCCGACAACGCCCGCGACAACCCGGACATTCCCCGGCTAGGGTGCGCGGATCATGGCCGGACGTGGGACGCCTGCCACGGCGTTGCTGGACAAGCAGAAGGTGGCGCACGCGCTGCACGCGTACGAGCACGACCCGCGCCACGAGTCCTATGGGCTCGAAGCGGCCGAAGCGCTCGGCATTTCACCCGAACGGGTGTTCAAGACCCTGGTGGTCGAGGTGGACGGCGGGTTGGCCGTCGGCGTGGTCCCCGTCACGGGCCAGCTCGACCTGAAAGCGCTGGCGGCGGCCGTGGGCGGCAAGAAGGCGAGGATGGCCGAGGTGGCGGCGGCGGAACGCGCCACCGGGTACGTCGCGGGCGGCATCTCGCCGCTGGGCCAGAAGAAGCGCCTGCCGCTGGTGCTGGACGCCTCGGCCGAGGGGTTCGACACCGTCTGCTGCTCGGCGGGCCGGCGCGGCCTGGAGGTCGAGCTCGCCCCGGCCGACCTGGTGCGGCTCACCGGGGCCGTGGTGGCGCACATCTCGGCGTAGCTCAGTCCAACGGCCGCAGGATGCGGTCCAGCCACTCGCCGACCGCGCGGTGCAGGCCCTCCAGGTCGGCCTTGAGGTCGTGGTCGCCGGGCAGCAGCACGACTTCGCGGCGGTGCGCCGCCCCGGGCCGGCCGAACGGGTCGTCCTCGCCCTGCACCACCAGGGTCGCCACGTCGACCGCGTCCAGCTCGGGCAGCCGGCTCCGGTCCGGCTTGCCGGGCGGGTGGACCGGGAACGCCAGGCACAGCACCGCCACCGCCTGGCCCTCGGCAGCGGTCCGGCACGCCACCCGCGCCCCCGACGACCGGCCGCCGAACAGCAACGGCATCTCGTCGAACCAGCGCGCGCCCAGGTCCTCGACCACCGCCAGCCACGCCGCGTCCAACTGCTTCGCCGGTGCCGGCGCACGCCGGCCGGCCACCCGGTAGGGCTGCTCCACCAGCGCCACGTGCACACCCGCGTCCACCGCCGCGCGGGTCACCGCCACCAGGTCCGGTGCGGAGATCCCGCCGCCGGCCCCGTGCCCGAGCAGCAGCCCGGCCCGCCCCTCGGGCGCGCAGTGCAGCTCGGCGCGGGCGGGGCCGTGCGGTGTGGCGACGGTGGTGGAGGTCATGTCAGCTCGAACAGGGTGGGCTCGGGCTTCTCGTCCTCGGTCAGCGCGACGGGGTCCATCAGCGACGGGTCGTTGTTCTTGATGCTGTTGACCTTCGTCGACACCGGGCGCAGTTCGAGGCCGTCCACCAGGTCCAGGTCCGGCACCAGCAGCTCGCGCGGGTCCGCGCGGTCCGGGTCCAGCCACGCCGCCCAGCGGTCGCGCGGCAGCACCAGCGGCATCCGGTGGTGCACCCGGGCCATCTCCCCGATCGCGTCGGCGGTGAGCACGGCGCAGGTGATGACCGGCTTGCGCTCGTCACCGTCCTGCTGCCACCACACCGACCAGATCCCGGCCAGGGCGAGGCTGGAGTCGTCACCCGGGGTGATGAAGTACGGCTGCTTGCGGCCCTCGCCGGGCTGCCACTCGTACCAGCCGGCGGCCGGGACGAGGCACCGGCGCTTGGCGGCCGAGTCGCGGTAGGCGGGCTTCTCCAGCACGCTCTCCGACCGGGCGTTGATCATCTTCGCCGCGCCGGACAGGTCCTTCGCCCAGTGCGGGACCAGTCCCCAGCGCATCACCCGGAGGCTGCGCTCGACCACGTCCGGGTCGGCGTTGCCCTCGTCGTCGCGCGGGTGCCGCTCCACGACCGCGAGCACCGACTTGGTCGGCGCGACGTTGTAGTCCGGGCCGGGCACGTCGCCCTCGGTGCCGTCCACCGCGTCGAACTCCGCCGCCAGCAGCGCCGGGTTCTTGGTGGAGGCGTACCTGCCGCACAAATCCGATCACCTCCGATTGGCCATCGTCGCACGTCGGAACCACCGGTGCGAGCTGCCGACCACCCCATGCGGAATCATCAGGACATGACTTCGCAGTGGTCCGCTCCCACCGCCCACGGCCCCGTGCACGCGACGGTACCCGTGCCGGGCTCCAAGTCGATCACCAACCGCGCGCTGGTGCTGGCCGCGCTGGCCGACGGGCCGTCCGCGCTGCACGCCCCGCTGCGCAGCCGGGACACCGCCCTGATGGCCGCCGCGCTGGTCTCGCTCGGCGTCGGAATCGAGGACGGCCCGGACGGGTCGTGGCTGGTCACACCGCAGGCGCTGCGCGGTCCCACGGCGGTCGACTGCGGGCTGGCGGGCACCGTGATGCGGTTCCTGCCGCCGGCCGCCGCGCTCGCGGTGGGCGAGATCGTGTTCGACGGCGACGAGCACGCGCGGGTCCGCCCGATGGGCACGATCCTCCACGCGCTGCGCGCCCTGGGCGCGGACGTCGACGGCGACGCGCTGCCGTTCACGTTGCACGGCAAGGGCGGGCTGCCCGGCGGCGAGGTCACCATCGACGCCTCGGCGTCCTCCCAGTTCGTCTCCGGCCTGCTGCTGTCGGCGGCCCGGTACGAGAGCGGCGTGACCGTGCTGCACGACGGCAAGCCCGTGCCGTCCCTGCCGCACATCGAGATGACCGTCGCCATGCTGCGCGAGGCCGGCGTGGTCGTGGACGACTCGGAGCCGAACGCGTGGCGGGTCGAGCACGGCCCGATCCGGGCGCTGGACCGGCACGTCGAGCCGGACCTGTCGAACGCGACGCCTTTCCTGGCCGCCGCCGCGGTGACCGGCGGTGAGGTCACCGTCCCCGGCTGGCCGACGACCACCACCCAGCCCGGCGGCGCGGTCGCCGGGCTCTTCGAGCGGTTCGGCTGCGCGGTGACCCTGGACGAGCGGGGCCTGACCGTGCGCGGGCCGGGACGGCTGACCGGCGTGGACGTCGACCTGCGCGACGAGAGCGAGCTGACCCCCACCACCGCCGCGCTCGCCGCGCTCGCCGAGGGCCGCACCCGCATCCGGGGCGTCGCGCACATCCGGGGCCACGAGACGGACCGCATCGCGGCCCTCGTCGCCGAGGTCAACCGGCTCGGCGGCGACGCCGAGGAGACCGAGGACGGCCTGGTCATCACCCCGCGCCCGCTGCGCGGCGGCACCTGGCGGGCCTACGCGGACCACCGGATGGCCACCGCGGGTGCGATCGTCGGGCTGGTGGTGCCGGACGTCGAGGTGGACGACATCGGGTCCACCACCAAGACCATCCCGGACTTCCCGGGCATGTGGGCGACGATGCTCGGGACGCGCTGACCGTGGCCCGCGACTGGCACCGGATGGACGAGTCCGACGTCCGGGTGCGCCCCGGCAAGGGCACCCGACCCCGCAGCAAGCGCCGCCCCGAGCACGCCGACGCGGTGACCGCGATGGTGGTCGCGGTGGACCGGGGGCGGTGGACGTGCGCGGTGGGCGACGACCCGGAGCGGCTCGTGGTCGCCATGCGGGCCCGCGAACTGGGCCGCACCCCGGTCGTGGTGGGCGACCGGATCGGACTGGTCGGTGACACCACCGGGCAGCCGGACACGTTGGCGCGCATCGTGAAGGTGGCCGACCGGCGGTCGGTGCTGCGGCGCACGGCGGACGACACCGACCCGTTCGAGCGGGTGGTGGTGGCCAACGCCGAGCAGTTGGTGATCGTGTCCGCGCTGGCCGACCCGCAGCCGCGCCGGGGTTTCATCGACCGGTGCCTGGTGGCCGCTTACGCGGGCGGGCTGACCCCGCTGCTGTGCCTGACCAAGTCCGACCTGGCACCGCCGGACGAGCTGATCGCGGCGTACGCGGAACTGGACCTGCCGGTGGTCGTGACCCGCTCCGACGTGGACCCCGACGAGCTGCGGACGCGCCTGGCCAACCGGTTGTCCGCGCTGATCGGGCACTCCGGGGTCGGCAAGTCGACCCTGGTGAACAAGCTGGTGCCGGACGCGAACCGGGCGGTGGGCGTGGTGAGCGGCGTCGGCAAGGGGCGGCACACGTCGACCCAGGTGGTGGCGCTGCCGCTGCCCGAGGGCGGGTGGGCCGTGGACACGCCGGGCATCCGGTCGTTCGGGCTGGCGCACATCACGCCGGACGACATCGTCGGCGCGTTCCCGGGCATGAGGGCGATGGCCGAGGAGTGCCCGTCCGGGTGCGGGCACCTGGGCGCGCCGGCGGACCCGGACTGCGTGCTGGACGAGCTGGTCACCACCGGAGTGGCCTCGGCGGGACGCCTCGCCTCGCTGCGCCGGCTGCTGGAGTCGCGCGGGAAGTACGACGAGTACGACTGACGCGCGGGCGGCACCGACCGCCGGGGACCGGGCCGCCGCCCGGTCCCCGGTGAGCGGGCCGATCCGGGTCCGCACGGCACGACAGCGCACCGGACGGCGGATTCCCGGCGCGACGGCCCCGGCGCGGCCGGACCCCGGCGCGGCCGGCTACGACTTGTCGGCCGGCGGCAGGGTGGGCGGGGTGAAGGAGGCGAGCACCCGATCGGCGGGGATCTCGCCGACGTACTGCACGCAGGTGCACTGGACGTCGTGCGAGCCGAGGTACTTGTTGGTGCTCTTGGTGATGCCGTGGCACCTGCCGTTCTCGTCGTGGAACGACAGGCCGTGCCGACAACCCTCGCAGATCGCGGGCCGGGGCTCGAACGGCTCGCGGCGGCGGTGGCCGGTCAGGTGGCCGAGGCCGAACCCGGCCAGGGCGATGGCCGCACCGACGATCAACGTGACGGGGTCCATCCGGTCCGGTCCCCTTCCCCGCGATCGGTGGGCTCGACCCGGGTGAGCTTACCCGTGGCGGGTGGGCGGCACGGAGGTTTCCTCGATGACGCGCGGCCTGGTCCACCGCCGCACACCGACGATCGAGCCGCTCGGGACCCGCGCCCGGAACCGCCGGGTGCGGAACCCCGAACCGCTTCGGCGGCCGGTTCGGGTGCCGAGGTGACCGCGTCCCCGCGACCCTCGGGGCACGCGGTAGTACGGTGCGCAGCCGTGGCGAAAGTGACCGGCATCGGCGGGGTCTTCCTCCGTGCCCGCAACCCGGTTCGGCTGGCGGAGTGGTACCGGGCGAACCTCGGCGTGCCCATGAGCGAGCACGGAGCGGTGACGTTCCACTGGGTGCGGGAGGAGACGACGACGTTCGCGCTGTTCGCGAACGACACCGACTACTTCGGCGAACCGGGGCAGCGCGCGATGCTGAACCTGCGCGTGGACGACCTGCACGCCCTCCTGGGCAGGCTGCGCGAGCGCGGCGTGGAGATCCTCCCGCAGACCGAGGACTCCGAGTTCGGCCGCTTCGGCTGGGTCGTGGACCCCGAGGGCAACCGGATCGAGCTGTGGCAGCCCGCTCCCGGCATGTGAGGGTCCGGCCGACCCGCGCCACCTCCGTGAGGTGGCGCGGGTCCGACACCGCTACATGAGCTCCAGCACGAAGGGGAGCTCCTGCGCCGCGTACCAGGCCAGCTCGTGGTCCTCGGCCTCGCCGAGCGCGAATTCCGCGTCCGGGTCGCCGAGGTCGGCCGCGTCGACCACGTCCACGGCTTCGCGCACCGCGTCCTCGGCGTCGGAGGTGTCCAGGTGGACGGCCGCGATCAGCTTCAGCGGCACCGGGCCGACGATCTTCACCACCGAGAAGTCCAGGTCCGGGCGCAGGGCCACGTCCTCGACGTCGACCGAGACGACCGCGCGGCGGGGCACCGGCTTCTCCTCGTTGGACAGCAGCCGCAGCGACGCGCGCGACGCGTCGAGCATCGCCGAGTACTCCAGCTCCTCGGTGTCGCCGGTCGCGTAGGACTCGCGCAGCGCGGGGGTCAGCGCGAAGCCGGTACCGCCCACGGGCGCGAACTCGCCGCGCTCCACCAGGTCGCGCAGCATCGCGACGGTCGCCGGGAGGTAAACCCTCATTGAGACACCGTTCCCATCAGTTCCTCCACGGACTCCTCGACCATCGCCGCCAGGACGTCCACATCGGACATCGCGTCCCGGTCGGCGTTCAGGCCGAAGTACACACCACCGTCGTACGAGGTGACGCCGATCGACAACGCCTGGCTCTTGGCCAGCGGCACGACCGGGAACATCTCGATCATCTTCGCCCCGGCCGCGTACAGCGGCACCTGGGGACCGGGCACGTTGGTCACCACCACGTTGAACAGCCGCCGGGAGAACGAGCTGGCCGCCCGCGCGCCCAGGGCGTGCAGGGTCGGCGGCGCGAAGCCGGAGAACTTCACCAGGGTCTGCGCCGCGACCTGCTGGCCGGACTCCTGGTGGGCGCGCGTGGCGTGGCCGACGTGGTGCAGCCGCACCACCGGGTTGGGCTCGCCGACCGGCAGGTCGACCAGGTAGGCCGCCACCTGGCTGCCGCTCCCGTCGTCGTCCCGGACGTACAGCGGGGCCATCGCGCGCATGGTGGTCTGCGCGGTGACCACCTCGCCGCGCGAGAGCAGCCAGTTCCGCAGCGCACCGGAGACCACCGCCAGCACCCCGTCGTTGACGGTTCCGCCGTGCGCGCGGCGGATGGCGCGGAACTCGTCGAGCCGGGTGCGGGCCACCGCGAACCGGCGCTGCGGCGAGATGCGGACGTTCAGGGGGCTGCCCGGCGCGGGCGTGGCGGCGGTCCGCACGACCGACGCGAGCCCGCCCAGCGCGCCCGCCACCTTGCGGACCGTGGCGACGGTGTCCACCGCCGCGCTGCGGACGTTCTCCACCAGCTCGCCGGGCCGCTGCACGACCTCGGCGACGGCGTCCGCGACGAGTTGCAGACCGCTCGGCTCGGGCTGCGGCATCCACAGCGACTCCACCGGCCGCCGGGGCGTGGCCGACACGTCCAGGATGACCTGGCCGATCTCCGGCGCGCCCATGTGGTCCACCATCGCCTGGTGGGTCTTGGTGATCACCGCCGACCGGTTCCGGGCCAGGCCCTCCACCAGGTAGATCTCCCACAGCGGCCGGGAGTGGTCCAGCGGGCGGGACATCAGCCGCGCCACCAGGTCGTGCAACTGCCCGTCGTTGCCCGGCTTGGGCAGCGCGGACCGGCGCACGTGGTAGGTGACGTCGAAGTCCGGGTCGTCCACCCACACCGGCCGGGCCAGCCGACCCGGCACGTGCACGACCTTCTGCCGGTAGCGGGGCACCAGGGACAACCGCTGCTCGATCAGGTCGACCAGGCCGTCGTAGTCGAAACCCGCCTTCGGCAGGCGGAACACCGCCACCCCACCGACGTGCATCGGCGTCGTGGAGTCCTCCAGGTACAGGAATGAGGCGTCCAGCGCGGACAGGCGGTCGGGCATGGCTGCCAGGCTAGTCGCTGCACCTCTCCACGAGCTTGCGCACGGCTCTGACCTCGATCGGGTCCCGGGTGTGCCGCGCCAGCCGGATCTCGGCGGCGGCCGGCATCGCCCGCCGCACCTCGCGGTCCACGCCGGAGAGAAACCCGCGCACCAGCCGGGACCGGGCCAGCCGCTTGAACGGCCGGAGCGGGGCCACCGCCATCGCCAGCCAGCTCAGCGCCACGTCCACCCGGCGGTCCCCGCGCTGCGCCGACGTCCAGTCGACCACCACCGGCCCCGCCGGGCCGAGCACCACGTTGCCGGGGTGCAGGTCCAGGTGCAGCAGGAAGCCTTCCCCGGGCAGGAAGTCGGGCGCGTCCACGGAGTCCAGGCGGCGGTGCAGGTCGGCGAGCTCACGGCCCAGCGCAGCCGCGCGCCACGGCCTGGCGTCCAACTCCTGCGACATCCGAGGACCGGGCACGTACTCCATGACCAGATCGCTGCCGTCGACGTCGTGCACCCTGGGCACGGGGAGGCCGCGCGCGTGCAGGTACCGCATGAGCAGGGCCTCGGGCTCCAGGTCGCGCCCGGCCCGGCTGCGCTTGAGCAGCAGGCCGTCCGACCGCAGGTAGACGTCCGCCTCCTGGCCGCTGGCCAGCAGACGGTGCGCCTCGTTGCGCGGGGTCATGTGACGATCATCATGATTGCCGCCCCGGAAGCAAGCCCCAAACGGGTGCTACCGCCCCCCATCCCCCACCCACATACACACACGTTCCTGAACCCAGCCCCTCCCCTCCCCTCCCCTCGCGCCTTCCCCTCCCCCTTCCCTCCCCACATCCCTAAAACCCGCCCCCTCCCGCGTGGCCGCGTCGGGAGTCCGGGTCCCCTCTCACGACGATCACGCTTTTCGATCGTCGTGAGAGAGGCCCCGGACTGCCGACTTCCAGGCGGCCACGCCGCCCCGCCGAAGGCGGGGCAGAATGATCCAGTGGAAATCTCGCCGAAGGACCGGTTCGTCACCGTCTACGGCCGCAAGCCGGTGTTGGAAGCCCTGGACGACCCCCGGCTCGAAGTGGACAAGGTGTTGCTGGCCGAGGGTGCGCGCGGGCCGGCGGCGAAGGAGATCCTGGACGCGGCGGGCCGGCGGGGCGTGCGGGTGCAGCGGGCCACCGCGCAGCGGGTGAAGGTGTTGGCGGGCAACGGCCGGCACGACCAGGGCGTGCTCGCCGACGTGGTCGCCCCCCGGATGCTGCCGCTCGCGCACGCGCTGGAGGCGCGGCCGGCGCGGGTGCTGCTGCTGGACGGCATCACCACGCCCGCCAACGTCGGCATGATCCTGCGCACCGCGACCGCCGCCGGCATGGACGGGATCGTCGTGCCCCGGCGCGGGGTCGCCTCGATCGATCCGCTGGTGGTGAAGGCGTCCGCCGGGGTGGCGTTCCGGGCTCCGGTGCTCAAGTGCGCCACGGCCGGCGAGGCGGCGGCGGAGCTGACGGCCGCCGGGTACCCGGTGTTCGCGCTGGACGCGGGCGCGCGGGAGACGATCTTCAGCGCCGATCTGCCGGAACGCGCGGTGTACGTGCTGGGCAGCGAGACCGACGGGATCTCCGAGGAGGTCCGGCCGCACGTCACCGGGTGGCTGTCCATCCCGATGGCGGCCGGGGTCGAGTCGCTGAACGTCGCCAGCGCCGCCGCCGTGCTCTGCTTCGAGGTGGTCCGGCGGCACGGCTGAGCTGCCGGCCACGCGGCGGCGGGGGCTGAGCGGCGACGGGCGGTTGAGCGGCGGCGCGGGCACCGGAGGGCCACTCCGACGCCCGCGCCGCTTCACTGTGGGCGACCTGACGTCATCACCGGTCGAGAACGTGCTCCTCGACGTGCGCCGTCCCGATCAGCCCCGGCGTTCCGCGCCCGACGTCCGAACCCGCGTGGGCGGCATCGCCGGCGTGGTGTCACGGTCCCGGCTGCGCGGTGCACCACCACGGGTGTCGGTCCGCCGACCCGAAGTCGCGGAACACCGAAAACCCCGTCATCGGCTCCACTGTGCACATGTCCGTCGATTTCGACTGAATCGAACGTACGTGGGCGAACGGATTACCGGCAATTCACCGCACGAGTGGTCGAACCGCAGCGGACCGTCACCGACTACCCCTGGAGGGGGACCTCCAGCAGAACTTCGAGTTCCTCAAGGGTGGATCGCACGGACCGGTGGTGCACACCGACCATGCCGGCCGCCGCCGCGCCCCGGACGTTCACCGCGAGGTCGTCCACGAACACGCACCTGCCCGGGTCCAGCCCGAGCCGCGCGGCGGCGAGCAGGTAGATCCGGCGGTCGGGTTTGGCGTACCCGACCTCGCCGGAGGTGATGACGACGTCGAACAGGTCCCGCCACTCGTCCGGCGGGGCCCACAGGCCGTCCGCGTTGGACAGGATCGCGGTGCGCAGCCCGTGCCGGCGGGCCCGCCGGGCGGCCGTGACCAGCGGTGGCTCGGTCACCGCGCCGACCTCGCCGTCCTCGCCGTGATCGGTGAGCACCCCGCCGAAGTCCAGCACCAATCCGCGCACACCCACCTCCACCAGGTGATCCCGGTACCCCGCCGGCGTGCGGCGGCTCGGTTCAGCATGTCATCCCCGATGCGCGTCCTGCGCGCCCGCACGCCCACCGCGCACCGCCGGGCCCGGCGGCTGGTGGCCGCCGTGGTCGAGGCCGTGGCCGGCCGACGTCCCCGCCGCCAGGTGGCCCCGGCGCTCACCGCTCCGGCGGCGGTCGGGGTCGGGCGGGCGGTGGCCGTGCTGCGGACCGTGCGGCTGGGCGCGACCCGGTGGTGCCCGACCGGGGCGCGGACCGCCGAGGTGTGCGGCGTGCTGATCAACCAGGGCGGCCGGGTCCGCGCCCTGGCCGCCCGGGTCGAGTGGGCCGACGGCCGGTGGCGCTGCACGGAATTCCACGTGTTGCCGTGACGGATTCCGCCGTGCCCCGCCAACGGAATCCCGAGGTCCGGAAAAGCGAATGCCGCCGGGTCGGTGGACCCGGCGGCATTCGGCACAGCGCATTCCTACTGGCGCGGACCCTTGCGGTTCGCCTTTTCCTGCGCACGGGCCGCCGCGCGGCGTTCCTTGCGGGTGCCGCCCTGGCCACCGCCGCCCTGCTGCTCCTCGTCGTTGGTCTCCGCGTCACCGCTCTCGGACGGGCCGCTGTAGGTCAGGCCCTGCCGGCCGCCCCGGTGGTCCAACCCCTTGCCGCGCAGCGCGGGCGGGATGGCGTCGCCGCCGGCCAACTGCGCCAACGCCGGGCCGGCGGGCGCTTCCTGCGCCCTCACCGCGTCCTGCTCGGCGGCTGCCGCCGCAGCGGCGCGGGCGCGGGCCCGGCTGCCGGTCAACTGACCGGCACCGGCCGCGATCGACACCTGCACCGGCGGCTCGGGCGCGGGCTCCGGCTCGGCGGCCTCGACTTGGAGGTTGAACAGGAAGCCCACGATCTCCTCGCGGAGCGCTTCGAGCATGCCGTTGAACATGTCGAAGCCCTCCCGCTGGTACTCGATCAGCGGGTCGCGCTGCGCCATGGCGCGCAGGCCGATGCCTTCCTTCAGGTAGTCCATCTCGTAGAGGTGCTCGCGCCACTTGCGGTCCAGCACGGACAGCAGCACGCGGCGCTCCAGCTCGCGCATCGCGCCCGGACCGACCCGGCCGTCGATGTCGGCCTCGCGGGCCTCGTACGCGGCCAGCGCGTCCTGCTGGAGCTTCGACTTCAGGGACTCCTTGGTGAGGTCCTCGTCGTCGGACTCCAGCAGCGCCTTGTGGTCCAGGGTGATCGGGTACAGCGTCTTGAGCGCCGTCCAGAGCTGGTCCAGGTCCCAGTCCTCGGCGTACCCGTCGGCGGTCGCACCGTCCACGTAGTCGCCGACCACGCCGGTGATCATGTGCTCGACCTGCTCGCGCAGGTCCTCGCCGTCGAGCACGCGGCGGCGCTCGGCGTAGATCACCTTGCGCTGCTCGTTCATGACCTCGTCGTACTTGAGGACGTTCTTGCGGATCTCGAAGTTCTGCTGCTCGACCTGGGTCTGCGCGGACCGGATCGCGCGGGTGACCATCTTGTGCTCGATCGGCACGTCGTCCGGCACCCGCAGGCGGGTCATCACGTTCTCGACCATGGCCGCGTTGAAGCGGCGCATGAGCTCGTCCTTGAGGGATAGGTAGAACCGCGACTCACCGGGGTCGCCCTGCCGGCCGGAACGACCGCGGAGCTGGTTGTCGATGCGCCGCGACTCGTGGCGCTCGGTGCCCAGCACGTACAGGCCGCCCGCCTCGCGGACCTCGTCCGCCTCGGCCTTGACCTGGGTCGAGATCTCCTCGATCAGCTTCGACCAGGCGGCCTCGTACTCCTCCGGCATGGCCACCGGGTCGAGGCCGCGCTCGCGCAGCTCGTGGTCGGCGATGATGTCCGGGTTGCCGCCCAGCACGATGTCGGTACCGCGACCCGCCATGTTGGTGGCGACGGTGACCGCGCCCTTGCGGCCCGCCTTCGCGATGATCAGCGCCTCGCGGTCGTGGTGCTTCGCGTTCAGCACCTCGTGCGGCACGTTCTTCTGCACCAGCAGCTTCGACAGGTACTCGGAGCGCTCGACGCTGGTCGTGCCGACCAGGACCGGCTGCCCCTTCCCGTGTCGCTCCAGGATGTCCTCGGCGACCGCCTCGAACTTCGCCTCTTCGGTCTTGTAGACCAGGTCGGCCTCGTCCCGGCGCTGCATCGGGCGGTTGGTCGGGATCGGCACCACACCGAGCTTGTAGGTCTGGTGGAACTCGGCGGCCTCGGTCTCGGCGGTACCGGTCATGCCGCCGAGCTTCGAGTAGAGCCGGAAGTAGTTCTGGAGGGTGATCGTGGCGAGCGTCTGGTTCTCCGCCTTGATCTCCACACCTTCCTTGGCCTCGATGGCCTGGTGCATGCCCTCGTTGTAGCGGCGGCCCGCCAGCACGCGGCCGGTGAACTCGTCCACGATCAGGACCTCGCCGCTGCGGACGATGTAGTCCTTGTCCTTCGCGAACAGCTCCTTGGCCTTGATCGAGTTCTGGAGGTACCCGACCAGCGGCGTGTTCGTGGAGTCGTAGAGGTTCTCGATGCCGAGCTGGTCCTCGACGTACTGGACGCCCTGCTCCGAGACGCCGATCGTGCGCTTGCGCTCGTCCACCTCGTAGTGGACGTCTTTCTTCATCCGCGTGGACAGCCGCGCGAACTCGACGTACCAGCGGGACGACTGGTCCGCCGGGCCGGAGATGATCAGCGGCGTGCGGGCCTCGTCGATCAGGATCGAGTCGACCTCGTCGACGACCGCGAAGAAGTGGCCGCGCTGGACCATCTCCTCCCGGCTCCACGCCATGTTGTCGCGCAGGTAGTCGAAGCCGAACTCGTTGTTCGTGCCGTAGGTGATGTCCGCCTCGTACGCGGCGCGCCGCTGCTCGGGGGTCATCTCGGAGAGGATCACGCCGACGGTGAGGCCGAGGAAGCGGTGGATGCGGCCCATCCACTCCGCGTCGCGCTTGGCCAGGTAGTCGTTGGTCGTGATGACGTGCACGCCCTCACCGGCCAGGGCGTTGAGGTACGAGGGGAGCACGGAGGTCAGGGTCTTGCCCTCACCGGTGCGCATCTCGGAGATCTGCCCGAGGTGCAGCGCCGCACCGCCCATCAACTGGACGTCGAAGTGCCGCTGGCCCAGGGTGCGCTTCGCGCCCTCCCGGACCACCGCGAACGCCTCGGGGAGCAGCTCGTCCAGCGTCTCGCCGTCGGCGTGGCGCTTCTTGAACTCCTCCGTTTTCGCGCGGAGTTCCGCGTCGGAGAGGTCGACGACATCGTCTTCGAGGTTGTTGATGTGCGCTGCGATGTTGCGCAGGCGCTTGAGCATCTTGCCTTCGCCGGCGCGGAGCAGTCGGGACAGCACCATCTCGGGTCGACCTCATTACCTCATCGCGACGCGCCCGCGAACGAGCGCCTTCCAGCGGTTCGCCACGGCCATGACGAACCCACACCACCCGCCATCGTAGGCAAGTCGGGAAGGTGTGTGCACAGACACAGGTAGGAAGGGGTGCGGAACGCCGTGCGGGACCCCCGCCGAGCCGACCCGGAGATCGCTTGGCCCCACTGGTTTCCGGGTGGGTTGGCGGGCGTCGGGGTGGGGTGTGGAGGGGCCGGGGACGTGTCGGAGACCACGTCCCGGTTCCACCCGTCGGTGGCAGGTGGGGACGCGCGAGTCGGCCGGTTGCCGCTGGTGGGGGCGAAGGTGCCGGACGGGTCGGCGACCGCGTGCCCGGCCGTCCGCCGTGCGGTCGAGGGCCGGTTCGCCGGTCGTGCGGCGGTACGGGCGGGGCGGGTGCCGGAGAGCGCGCAGCGACGGCCGGGCGGCCGGAGCGCGGGCCCGGTGCGGCCGGAGAGGGGCACGCTTACCAGTTGACGGAGTCCGCGAGGTGCGCGATGACGCTCGGCACGTCGGCGCGGGCGACCGACAGGCCGGCCCCGTCCGGGAGAGACGCTCGGCGCTTCGGCGCGGGTGATCGGCAGGCCGGGTCGGCGCGGGTGACCGGTAGACCGGGCCGCGTCCGCGAGGGGCGGTCGGCACGTCTCCAGCCGGCGGTCCGGGGAGGGGAGAGCGCGGAGCGACGACCGGATGGCCGGAGCGCGGGCCCGGTGCGGCCGGAGAGGGGCACGCTTACCAGTTGACGGAGTCGGCGAGGTGCGCGATGACGATCGGCGTGTCGGCGCGGGCGACCGACAGGCTCCGTCCGCGAGGGACGGTCGGCGCGGGCGACCGGCAGGCCGGGCCGCGAGAGACGGTCGGCGCGTCGGCGCGGGCGACCGACAGGCCGGCCCCGTCCGCGAGAGACGCTCGGCGCTTCGGCGCGGGTGACCGGTAGACCGGGCCGCGTCCGCGTCCGCGTCCGCGAGGACGGTCGGCGCGTCGCCGGCCGGCGGTCCGGGGAGGGGAGAGGAGTCGATCGGCGCGGTGGTGCGCTGCCGGTCGGGTGCGGATCGGGTCACGACCCCCGGCGTGCAGAGGACGCCGGGGGTCGCGAACGTCTTGGGGTGGGGGTCGGCCTCCCTCAGACCAGCTTGATCACGCCGTAGTCGAAGCCCTTGCGGCGGTAGACGACGCTCGGGCGTCCGGAGGCCGCGTCGGCGAACAGGTAGAAGTCGTGGCCGACCAGCTCCATCTCGTAGAGGGCCTGGTCCACGGTCATCGGCTTGGCCGCGTGCTCTTTCTCGCGCACGATCTGGCCGGGCAGGTTTTCGTCGCCGGCCTCGTCCCAGCGTTGCTGCGAGGGCACTTCCGCCGTGCCCTCGTAGGCCGGGTCGGGCTCGTCGGTGGCTTCGAGGACCGCGGTGTGTCCCAGCCACAGGCCCTGCGCCTGTCCGTTGTGCTCGGTGGTGACCGGCGGTACCGCCGCCAGTCCGCTGGTCGCCTCGGCGACCGAAGTCGGGCCCCGTCGCCCGTGGTGCACCCGCCTACGATCGTGCGAGCGGCGCAACCGGCTCTCAAGCTTGCTGACCGCGGAATCCAGGGCGGCGTAGAAGTCGCCCGCACACGCTTCGGATCGGATTACCGGGCCTCGACCGTTGCCCGTGATCTCCACCCGCTGGCAGTTCTTGGACTGCCTGCGGTTCGGTTCGTGGAAAAGCTCCACGTCGAAGCGGATGACCTTGCGGTCGTATCGCTCAAGCCGGGCCAGCTTCTCGACGACGTGCACCCGGTAGTGATCGGGCACCTCGACGTTGCGGCCCTTCACGACGATGTCCATACACGACCTCCCTCGCGTTGCTGCGAGCTGTGGCTTTGGATCGCTGCGGCACCGGTCCCGCGATCGCCTTCGCGAGTTGTCGTCGAGGGTTGTCCTCAACGCTCCACCGGTGCCAGGGTCATGGGCTGTTCGCCTCCTCCCCGCGGGCCGGGAACGCTGATAGCGGTGCACGTTAGCCCGGTATTCGCCGCTGCGACAGCCCCCGGGGCGGGGGAAATCCATGATTTTCCCGCTGTGACGCTGAGCGACGGAAAACCGGTACCGGCGGTGCGCCACGCGGGCACGCGGGGATCGTGCGCCGGCAGAAGCTCACCCGAACGGTCCAGCATTCGACCGACAGACGTCGGCTCGTCCACTGCGCCGAACAGCCTCTGCAAGCGCCTCATATCCGCCCAACGGTCGAACGGCTCGCGGGGTTCCCGATGCGGAATCACCCGTGTGGGTGGGATCCGCGAGTCGTGGTCAACGTGAGAACGGCGGGTACCCCGAACCCGGCGATCTTCAACGCGGAAACGCACGCGGTTGCGGTCGCACCCGTCGTGACCACGTCGTCCAGCACCAGAATTTCCGATCCGGGCGGTGGCAGACCGCTCCGGACGAGCCGCACGCGCCCCGCCAGGTTCGCCCTCCGGGCCGCCGCGCCGAGCCCCACGGAGTCCGCCACGCCCGGCGCGAAGGCCAGCGCGGACGCCACCGGCAGACCCGCGCACCGCGCGATTCCCAGCAAGTGGGAGCCACCGCGCCGGCGGACGGCTGCGCGGCGTGACGGGGCGGGCACCAGCCACCAATTCCGACTACCGCCCGGATAGCCCGGCAGTTCCGGCACGGCCGCCGCCACCAACGCGCCCAGCACCGGCACGAGGTCACGCCGCCCGCGCTCTTTGAGAGCGAGGACGAGTTCCCGGCCGGGGCCGCGGTAATCGGCCAAGGCGAACACCGGCGGGCCTTTGCCGGGCACGGGGACCCGGCGGGGCGGGCCGAACGCGGCGAGGCACCGCGGGCAACAGCGCGCGCCCTCGACTCGGCAGCCGGCGCAACGGGGCGGGAACAGCAGGGTGATCAGCACGTGATCGAGGATGCCCGCGGGGTACGACAATTTTCGGCCGCGCGAAAGCCCGGCTGAGAGCCCCTTGAAGGAGGCTCTCAGAAATCAGCCGGGATAGAAAGCCTGGGCACCCGTTTCGACCTTCACCGCGGTACTCGCCCGCCACACGTCGCCGACGTCGCCCGCGCTCCACAGACCGCTCTGGTCGACGGCCACCACGTTGCGGCCCGGCGCGGCGGTCACCGAGCTCACCGGCACGTTCAGGTTGGAGGTGTTGTAGCGCTCGATCTTGAGGCCGTCGATGTTCACCTTGGCGATCGGCCACGACGCCAGCGACGTGCTGGCCACCAGCACGTCCTGCGCCAGCCAGTCCACCGCGATGGTCGCCGTGCCCAGCAGGGTCGGCTGGAGGTTGCGCGCCAGCCGCAGCGACACCGACGAATCCGTCCCGCGCACCACCGCCGCCACCACGAGCCGCCCGCCGACCACGGCGGCGACGCGCGTGCCGTCGCGCGACAGCCGCAGCTCGGTGATCGCGCCGAACAGGGTCAGCTCGGTAGCGTTCACCGCGTTCGCGGTCCACCCGGCGTCGGTCCGGTTGACCCGCACCACGTTCGCGCCGTCCACGACCGTCCACACCTCGGCGCTCGGATCGCCCGGCCGTCCGCTGAGCAGCCACGTCGGCCGGGTCAGCGTCGACGCGGGCAGGTCCACGGCGGCCAGCGCCTCCTCCAGGTTGCCCACCCGCAGCCGCACGGACCTGGGGTCCACCCGGCTGACCACGGCGAGCTCCGTGCCGTCCAACGACTGCGCGGCGCTGACCACCTGGTACTCGCCGGTACCGACGGGCCCCTTCACCGGCTCGCCGTCGACCAGCCTGCGCACCAGGCCACCGGTCGCCACCAGGCCGCTCAGGTCGGCGTCCGGCGTGATCAGGGCCTCGCCGGACTGCACGTCGGCCGGCCGCCACTCGATCTGGTCGGCGGAGATCGGCGCGCCTTCCACCAGGATCCGGATGCGGCTGCTGGTCACGCCCGCCAGCGACTTCACCACCTGGGCCACGACCAGCTTGCGGGCCTGCGCGGTCAGGTCGCCGACCTTGGTCAGGTCGACTTCCAGCGCACCGTCGTCCGCCTCGTGGGTGTCCTTGCGCTGCGCCGCGCCGTTGGGGATGGCGGTCGCCAGCGCGCCCCTCAGGCCCACGGCGGGGCCCTTGAGCAGCAGTTCGGTCACCCGGCGCGGGATGTAGGTGGACGGCGTGACCACGACGTAGCGGGGGTCCGGCACGAGGACGCCGAAGTCCGGGTTGAAGAAGAAGAGGGTGACCCGGCGGTAGTTGGCCTGGAAGCCGACCAGGGGCACGTAGATGGCGGGCGGCGGGTCGGCGATGCGCCACTCGCCGTCCTTGTCGGCCTCGATGCCGATCGGGGCGGTGACGTCGCCGACGCGCTGCACGAACGAGTTGTCGACCTCCAGCGAGCCGACGTTCTTGCCCTGGAGCGTCACCGTCCGGTGCTTGTCGTCCGCGGCCTGGTCGCCACCGGTGGGGACGGTGTTGAACGTGGTGTCGATGACGGTCGGGGTGACCTTGGTGTTCCAGTTCTTCCTGGCGTCCTCGGTGAGGTACGCCTTGGCCGCGGCGTAGTCGGCGTCGGGGTTCGCGGCGGCGTTGACGAACTCGCGGACCAGGCTCAGCGGGTCGATGCCCTTGGTGGGCTTCGGGGCGGCGGCCTCCGTGGCGTTGCCGGCCGACGGGTTGACCGCGATGGGCGTCGTCTGCGTGGGGATCGCGGCGCACCCCGTCAGGACCACCAGGCACGCCACCACCGCGACCAACCGCTTCACCGGACCTCCCCCACCCCGGCGGTTCCCCGCCACCGCTCCACGAACCGCACACCCCACCCGGGCACCGGAGCGGGTCACCGGACCTCCTCGCGTTCACCCGTCACGGGCTGCGCGGGCTGCCAGGTGATCTCCTCCTCGGTCAGCTCGACCTCTTCGGCCGACTCCTCGGGCTCCGGCTCGGCCACCACGGCGGGCAGGTCCGGCGGTTCCAGGGGCAGGGGGCTGGCGGTCAGCTCGTGGCCGTGCCGGCAGGGCACGGTCAGCCGGAACACCGCGCCGTACCCGCGCTCGCCCCACGCCTCCAGCCACCCGCCGTGCAGGCGCGCGTCCTCCAGGCTGATGGACAGGCCCAGGCCGGTGCCGCCGGTGCGGCGGTTGCGCGACGGGTCCGCCCGCCAGAACCGGTTGAACACCAGGTCGGCCTCGCCCGCCCGCAGGCCGACGCCCCGGTCGCGGACGACCACCGCCACCGCGTCGCCGTCACCCCGGAGCGTGAGCTCGACGGGCAGTCCCTCGCCGTGGTCGATGGCGTTGGCGAGCAGGTTCCGCAGGATCCGCTCGATCCGCCGGGAGTCCAGCTCCGCGGTCACCTCGTGGTCCGGCAGGTCCAGGACGATCGTGGTGCCGCTGCTGTTCGCGATGGCCCGCACCGAGTCGTGCGCCCGGCGGGCCAGCACCCGGATGTCGATCAGGTCGGCGGCGAGCTCCTCGACGCCCGCGTCCAGCCGGCTGATCTCCAGCAGGTCGCCCAGCAGCGATTCGAACCGGTCCAGTTCGTCCACCAGCAGCTCGGTGGAGCGGGCCAGGCCGCCCGGGAACTGCTCGCGGGACGCGTGCAGCACGTCCGCCGCCATCCGCACGGTGGTCAGCGGCGTGCGCAGCTCGTGCGAGACGTCGGAGGTGAACCGGCGTTGGAGCTGCCCGAACTCCTCCAACTGGTGGATCTGCCGCTGGATGCTCGCGGCCATCTCGTTGTAGGACTCGGCCAGCCGGGCCACGTCGTCCTCGCCCACCACGGGCATCCGCTCGTCCAGGCTGCCGTCCGCGAAGCGCTCCGCGATCTCGGCGGCCTGCCGCACCGGGCGCACGACCTGCCTGGTCACCAGGTTGGCGATCACCGCGAGCAGCAGCAGCAGCACCAGACCGCCCACGACCAGCGTCGACTGGACGACCTCGGCGGTCGACTGCTCGCCGGTCAGCGGGAACAGCAGGTACAGGTGCATCGCGCGGGCGGAGCTGTTCACCGGCTTGCCGACCACGAGCAGCGTGGTGCGGCCGGTGCTGCGCTCGACGGTGGTGATCTGCCAGCCGGCGCTGCCGCGTTCGAGGACCTTGGTCAGCCCCGCCGGCACGTCCTGCCACGGGCCGACCGCGGTCGGCAGGCCGTCGGAGCCGATGCCGACCGGGTCGGACAGCACGGGTTCGAACGCGCCCGCGCCGGACGAGGTCGCGTCCAGGCCGGAACCCGCCGCGTTGATCTTGTTCAACGCGGCGGTGAACCGCGACTTGACGCTGTCCGGGCCGGGGTTGAGGCCGGACAGGTCGGGCTGCACGGCCGCCGCCGACGCCTCGGTCTGCCGGATCGCCGCCTGCGTCTTGGTGTCCAGCAACTGCCCGGTGATCTGCACCTGGAGCACCATGCCCAGCACGAACACCACGGCGGAGGACAGCGCGAGCGTGCTGACCACGACGCGGAGCTGGAGCGAGCGCCGCCACAGGTCGCCGAACGCCGCGGCTTGCCGGCGTGCGCGCTCGACCCCGCGGCGGAGTGCGCGAACCGCGGGATCAAGCACGCTCATCGGGCACCGATCACGGAGGGCCCGCCTTGTACCCGACGCCGCGGACGGTCAGCACCACCTCGGGGTGCTCGGGGTCGCGCTCCACCTTCGAGCGCAGCCGCTGCACGTGGACGTTCACCAGCCGGGTGTCCGCCGCGTGCCGGTAGCCCCACACCTGCTCCAGCAGCACCTCGCGGGTGAACACCTGGCGCGGCTTGCGCGCCAGCGCCACCAGGAGGTCGAACTCCAGCGGGGTGAGCTGGATCGGCTTGCCCTCGCGCAGCACCTCGTGGCCGGGCACGTCGATGGTCAGGTCGCCGATCTGGAGCATCTCGGCCGGTTCCGCCTCGGTCCGCCGCAGGCGCGCGCGGATACGCGCCACCAGCTCCTTCGGCTTGAACGGCTTGACCACGTAGTCGTCCGCGCCGGACTCCAGGCCCAGCACGATGTCCACGGTGTCGCTCTTCGCGGTGAGCATGACGATCGGAACGCCCGATTCCGAGCGGATCGCCTTGCACACGTCGATGCCGTTCATGCCCGGGAGCATGAGGTCGAGGAGCACCAGATCCGGTTTCAACTCGCGGAGCGCGGGCAGCGCGCGGGCGCCATCGGCCACCACCGCGGTATCGAACCCCTCGCCCCGCAGCACGATGGTCAGCATCTCCGCCAGAGCGGGGTCGTCGTCCACCACGAGCACGCGTGCCTTCATACCCGACATCGTCCCACTAGTGGTCGGACCCCCACGCACCGCCCAGTGGTCATCGCCGCTGGTCGTCGCACGGGTCCGCTCGATCATCCATCTCGGTCGCCGTTCCACGTGCCCACCTCGCATCACCGCACGGGATTCGTTCAGCGACTCATCGGCAGGGCGGTCACGTTTCGTTACGGTGTGAGACTAACGGGTGAAATACCCGTCGAGCAGCCCCTCCACCCGCAGGTCGGCGGTGCCGTCGAGGACTTCCCACGGCGACAGCCAGTGCGCGGCGGCCAGTTCGTCGTAGACGGTCGCGCAGCGGCTCTGGAGGTCCTCGTCGGACTCGTAGACGTCACGTTCGCGCTGCTCGGACGCCTCCCGGTGGGCGGCCCGGCTCCGCGCCACCGCGCTCGGCACGCGCAGCAGCAACTGGAGGTCCGGGATCGGCAACCCGAAGCGGTCCACCTCCAGGGCGCGCAGCCAGGCCACGAATTCCCCGTCCGCGTGCTCGCGGAGGCGCGCCGCGCCATAGGCGGCGTTGGAGGCGATGTACCGGTCGAGGAGGACGACGTCGTAGTCGTCGAGGTCCGCGCGGATCCGATCGGCGGCGGCGCGGCGGTCCAGCGCGTACAGGACGGACATGCCGTGCACGGATTCCGTCAGGTCGCCGAGCCTGCCGTGCAGCGCGTCCCGGACGAGTTCGGCGTGGATGTCGTCGTCGTACCGGGGGAAGGCGGCGGTGGCGACCGCGCGCCCCCGGGCCGCGAGCCCGTCGGTGAGCGCCTTGGCGAGGGTCCGCTTTCCCGCGCCGTCCAATCCCTCGATCACCACCAGTTTTCCCACGCCACCACCCTAAGGGGCGACCGAAAACCTCGATCGGTGGCATGACATCGCCCAGTTGGGTGACTGGAGATCTTTCTCTCACCAGATTGAGTGACTACGGTGAACCCAATTTGGGTCCGTGCGAAAGGGTGGTGCCGCGGTGACCGCGGATTCCGGGCCGGTTGACCAGCCGGTGGACCACCCACCAGGGTTGCCCAGCGCCCTGGCCGAGACGCTGCGTTACGGCCCCTTCCACCGTGCGTTGCACGACGCCATCGCCCACCGGGGCCTGTCCCTGGCCCGGCTGCGGGCGCACCTGGGGCAGCAGGGCGTGCAGGTCGGGCAGTCGACGCTGAGCTACTGGCAGCGAGGACTGCGCCACCCCGAAGTGCCGCGCGCGATCGCGACCGTGCGGGCGCTGGAAACCGTGCTGCGGTTGCCGGTGGACTCGCTGGTCACGCTCGTCGGCAACCGCCCGCAACCCCGGCTGCCCCGGCCCGCGTTCACCGAGCTCGCCAACGCGTGGGTCAACACCGTGCCGCTGCTGGCCGAGTTCGAGGCCGTGCCGGAGAGCGCGCGGGCCAACGCGGACCTGGAAGTGCTGTCCGTGCACGACACGGTGCTGATCGGGGTGCAGCGGGAGCAGCGCGCGATCACCACCAGGCTGGTCGTGCGGGCGCTGCGGACGGGGCCGGACCGGTACCTGGCCGTGCACCAGGGCGACGAGGGGTCGGTGATCGACAACGCCCTCGTCCGACCCGCCGAGGGGTGCCGGCAGGGGCGGTTGCGACGGCAGAGCGCGTCCCGCGGGCTGGCCTTCGAACTCCTCTTCGACCGACGGCTCTCCGAGGGCGAGGAGCACGTCTTCAGCTTCACGGTGGTGGACGACACCGGTGGCGCGACCCCGGGCCACCACCGGACGTTCCGCGAACCGTGCCGCGGCTACCTGGTCCAGCTCGCGTTCAACCGGCGCGCCCTGCCCGCCCGGTGCACCAAGCAGTTCCGGGTAGACGCGGGCGCGACGCCGGTGGACGTGGAGGAACTGGTCTGCGGGCTCGGCGGCGTGGTCAGCGCCTTCTTCACCGACGTCGGACCGGGGATGGCGGGCATCGGCGTGGAGTGGAGCTGACCGGGGCCACCGGTGTCAGACGACGTCGAGGCGCGGAGCGGCGGACGCCATCTGCGCCGCGTGCGCGACCGCCTGCGCGTCCTCGACCCGGGCCACCCGCACCACCAGGGCGGGCTGCGCCTTCCTGGTGGGCTTGGTCGTGTAGACGGTGAACGCCTTCGAGGTCCGGTCGTAGAACACCCCCTTCGCCCGGTTCCAGTCGACCTCCGCGAACTGCCGGCGCACCACCCCCACGAACAGGAACAACAGGCGGCGGTCGGTGCACGCGAGCACCCCGAAGCCCTCCCCCTGGGCGGCCGTCAGGGCGAGCACCCGTTCCTCCGGGCGCAGGTAGCCGCCGAGCAGGTTCACCTCTTTCATCGACCCCACGAGCGTGCCGCGCGCCCGGTGCAGAGCCGCCGCGACATCAGGGCGCAACGCGGGCACGACCTGCTGCGGAGCGGGCACCGGCGCGGCTGCCTCCGCGACCTGGCGCACGGCGGTGTGGAACGTCCAGCGCGCACCGTCCCAATAGCGGACCAGGGAGTCGTCGAGCGGGTCGGGCAGCCACGCGGGAGGCCGTGCGGGTGACTGGGTCACGGTCACTCCTCCCCGTCGTCGGACAGGTCGCCGTCGCCGTCCGCCGGCAGCACCCCGCCCGGTGCGGGACCGCCGCGCCGGCCCGTCTCCGAGGCCCGCCACTCGACGGCCTCCGCGGTCTCGGTGAACTCCAGGACGTGGTCGTCGCCCAAGCCGACCATCAGCTCTTTCACCTCGGCGGGTGTCGCGTAGAAGAACTCCCGGCGCGCGTTGACCAGGTTCACCCGCTTGTGCGCCAACCGCTGGTGGAGCGCGGTCTCCAGCGCGACCGCGTCCTTCGAGAAGAACAGGGCGTGCGTGTCGAACCGGAACGGCACCGACGCGTCTCCGAGCTCGCGCACCCGGTCCATCGGCTCCAGGCGGCGGGTCATCCCGATCTTGACCACGTCCGGGCCGAACGCACCGATGTTGGAGATCACGTAGACGTACCCGGCGCGCACGTTGGCGGCCTGCTCCTCGACGCCGTCGATCGCCCGGTCGACCCGGTCGAGCTGCTCCCGCGCGAGACCGAGCGCCTCCGGGTCGCCGTTCACGGCGAGCCGCGCGATCACGGCCGCGTAGTGCGCCCGCTCCTTGGCCAACCGCACCCGCTCCCGTTCGACCTCCCGCATCACCTTGGCCTCTTCGCGCAGGCGGGCGCGCTCCTCCCGGGCCTGCTCGCGCTCGTGCTCGGCCTTCACCAGGTGGTCGGCGGTCAGGTCGATCTCGACGAGGCGGAGCCGGTGGTAGTCGGCCGAGATGGAGATGCCCATCGACGTGCCGAGTCTGCCGATCGTGTCGCGGGTGGTGGTGAGTTTTCTCTTCACCGAGTCGCGGGTGTGCGGTTTCACCGAGCGCACGGCGTTGTCGGCTTCCGCGTTGTAGGCGCGCAGCATCAGCTTGGCCATGTCCCGGCCGAGTTTCTGGCCCTCCTTGACCGAACCGTTCACCGACCAGTTCACCTGGCTCGTGACGGCGTCGGTCTTGGCGGCGGCCTTGATCCGCTGCTTCAGGTCGGCCAACGCGTCCTTGTACGCGAGGACGTCGTCCAACGGGTGTGCGTACTCGTAGACGCCGACTTCTTGGAGCAAGGCGAGCTCACGCGTCTCGACCAGTCCCGCTTGCAGCGCCGCGAGCTCGCCGCTGAGCTGCCGACGTGACGCGCCGAGCGCCTCGTACGTCGCTTTCGACTGGTCGACGGCGGCGCGCAGGTCACGTAGCTCGGCCTCCAGCGCGGAGGTGCCCGCCCCCCTGAGCTGCCCCACCCACCCCCGGAGTTCGGCGATGGTGCCGTGCGCCGCGACCAGTTGTTGCTGGAGCGCCGCCGCTTCCGCGTTCTCCCGGTTCCCGAACAACGCCACGTTGTACCCCCTTCGTGCCGCGCGGTGTGCACAGGAGGATCGCGGTGAATGATTCCGGTGTTACGAATCGCGCCGGAGTCCGGGAAGGCGAACAGGCCGGGGCATCAGCGCTCCGGCCTGTTCGACGACACCGCTGCGGCTCAGTAGCGGTAGTGCTCCGACTTGTACGGGCCTTCGACGTCCACGTCGATGTACTCGGCCTGGTCCTTGGAGAGCTTGGTGAGCTTGCCGCCCAGCGCGTCCAGGTGGATGCGCGCGACCTTCTCGTCCAGCTTCTTCGGGAGGCGGTACACCTCCTTGTCGTACTCCTGGTACTTCGAGAACAGCTCGACCTGCGCGATCACCTGGTTCGAGAACGAGTTCGACATCACGAAGCTCGGGTGGCCGGTCGCGTTGCCCAGGTTGAGCAAGCGGCCCTCGGACAGCACCAGGATCGACTTGCCGTCCGGGAACACCCACTCGTCGACCTGCGGCTTGATGTTGATCCGCCGGATGCCGGGGTAGCGCTGGAGGCCGGCCATGTCGATCTCGTTGTCGAAGTGGCCGATGTTGCCCAGGATCGCCTGGTGCTTCATCGCGGCCATGTGCTCGATGCGCACGACGTCCTTGTTGCCGGTCGTCGTGATGACGATGTCGGCCCGTTCCAGCACGTCCTCCAGCACCTGGACGTCGTAGCCGTCCATGGCCGCCTGGAGGGCGCAGATCGGGTCGATCTCGGTCACGATGATCCGCGCGCCCTGGCCGCGCAGCGACTCCGCCGCGCCCTTGCCGACGTCGCCGTAGCCGCAGATGACCGCGACCTTGCCGCCCATCAGCACGTCGGTGCCGCGGTTGATGCCGTCGATCAGCGAGTGGCGGATGCCGTACCGGTTGTCGAACTTCGACTTGGTGACCGCGTCGTTGACGTTGATCGCCGGGAACAGCAGGTTGCCCGCCGCCGCGAGCTGGTAGAGCCGCATGACGCCGGTCGTGGTCTCCTCGGTGACGCCCCGGATGCCCTCGGCGATCTTGGTCCACTTGCCGGGGTCCGCCGCCAGCGACTTGCGCAGCGTCTCCAGGACGAGTTGCCACTCCTCGGAGTCGTTCTCGTCAGCGGAGGGGACGACTCCGGCCTTCTCGTACTCGGCACCCTTGTGCACGAGCAGCGTCGCGTCACCGCCGTCGTCCAGGATCATGTTGGGGCCGCCGCCGTCCGGCCAGGTCAGCATCGACTCGGCGGTCCACCAGTACTCCTCCAGCGTCTCGCCCTTCCAGGCGAACACCGGGACGCCCTGCGGCTCCTCCTCGGTGCCGTGCGGGCCCACGACGACCGCGGCGGCGGCGTGGTCCTGCGTCGAGAAGATGTTGCACGAGGCCCAGCGGACCTCGGCACCGAGGGAGACCAGCGTCTCGATGAGGACGGCGGTCTGCACCGTCATGTGCAACGAGCCGGAGATCCGCGCCCCCTTCAGCGGGTAGACCTCGGAGTACTCGCGCCGCAGCGCCATCAGGCCCGGCATCTCGTGCTGGGCCAGGCGGATCTCCTTGCGGCCGAACTCAGCCAGGGAGAGGTCGGCCACGGCGAAATCGATGCCGTTGCGGTTCTGGAGCCTCTCGGCGGTCATCGCGGATTCCTCCATGTTCGGGGTACGCCCGACCCTACCGCTCGCCACGCCGGGAGCCGGGGTCGACTGCGACTGGGGTGCTCATGCACCACTATGGCCTGGCTGACGCGAGGTTCGCTGGAGGTTCTGTGCTGATTCCCGGCCCCGACACACGGGTGGTCGAGCTGCGGGTCCACGGCGTCCAGGGCACGACGCCGCAGTCCCTGGTGGATGCGGTGGCGGCGGTGGACGTGGCCGGGGACGGCCTGGGGCGCATCGTGCGGCCGGCCGATCGGCTTCGGAGACCCGCGCCGGGACCGATGCTCCAGGCGGGTGGCCGGCCGGTCTCGCGGGTGGTCGAGGGCTACGTGTGGGGCGGCATGACCTCCGGCGGCTGGGCCAAGGCGACGTGGGCGCTGCTGTTCCCGTTCTCGCTGGCGAACGTGGCGCACTGGATGCTGCCGCCGGTGCCGACCGGCTCGGCGGTCGCGCACCTCGTCGGGGTCGGGCTGCGGTCGTTGCTGCGGTTGGCCGCGCTGCTGCTGACCGTGCTGCTGGTCGCGCAGCTCGCGGTGATCAGCCTGGACCTGGTCGCGGCGCAGTGCCTCGCGCCGGGGTCGACGTGCCCGGGGGGTTCGTCGTGGGTGTCGGACCTGCCGTGGGCGCGGTCGGTGATCGGGCTCGCGCCGATCGCGCTGCTGCTCCTGGTGCTGCACCGGGTGTCGGCGGTCGACTGGCGGATCGAGCGCAAGCACGTGCCCGCGTCGGCGATCGGGCCGTCCGGCCTGCCCGGCGCGCACGTGGCGACCGACCCGGACGTGCCCGCGCTGCGGGTGCTGCACCTGGTCGCGGGTCTCGGCGCGGCGGCGGTCATCGGGCTCGGCGGCCCGCTGGGGCCGCTGGTCGCGCCGGGGTGGCACGGTGTCGCGCTGGACGCGGCGTGGGTGGCCGGCGTGGCGCTGGTGGCGTTCTCCGCGCTGGCCGCGATGCTGCTGGACGACCCGACCGGCGGCGCGCCGCACCGGGGCGGGCGGTGGCTGCGCGCGGTGCTGGCGCGGCGGCCCCGGCAGGCGCTGCTGGTCGTGGCGTGGGCGGTGTTCCTCGCGTCGGCGGCGCTGCTCACCCGGCTGCCGGTGCGGATGCCCGGCGCGGACCAGGCCGTGCAACTGGTGGCGGCGGCGGTGGCGCTGGTGTGCGGGCTGCTCGGCCTGCTGCTGGTGCCGGCGGCGCTGCTGGCCCGCCGGACGTGGAAGGAGCTGCCGCGCGACCTGCGGCCGTGGGCGGGCGGCTGGATGGCCGCGCCGGTGCTGGCGATCGCGGCGCTGCTCGGCGGCGGGTTCGGGGCCGGGGTGGCGTTGACGCTGCGCCGCGCGCTGGGGCACGGCGTGCTGCCGCGCGGGTACGACTACATCGCCCTGCTGTGGGGCGTGGCCGGGGTGCTGGCGCTCGTCGCCGGGATCGCGGTGGTGGCGACGACCGGTGCGGTGCGGTGGAGTTCGCTGCGGCGGGGCAAGGAGTGGGCGCGCGAGGCGTCGTTGCTGCACGCCGGGCGCGAGCGGGACGTGAAACGGGCCGCGCGGGCGTGGTGGTGGGCGCGCTGGGAGCAGCGGCACAGCCACCACGTGGTGCTGATCGGGGCGTGCGTGCTGGTGGCGGGCTCGGTGCCGGCGGCGCTGCTGCGGTTGCGCGAGGTGGACCCGCCGACCTGGACGAAGCCGTTCGCCGCGGTCGGCGTGGTGGTGCTCGCGGTGCTGGCGCTGGTGTTGCTGCGGGCCGTGTGGCTGGCCGCGCGGCGGCCGGACACCGCGCGGCAGTTGGGCATCCTGGCGGACCTGGCGGCGTTCTGGCCGCGCGAGGCGCACCCCGTGGTGCCGCCCTGCTACGCGTTGAAGGTCGTGCCGGAGCTGGTGTCGCGGGTGCGGGAGCACCTGGCCGACCCGGGGGTGCGGGTGGTGATCGCCGGGCACTCCCAGGGGAGCCTGCTGGCGGCGGTCGCGGCGGCGCGCCTGCTGGAGGAGTTGCCGCCGGCCGACGCGGCGCGGGTGGGCCTGGTGACGGCGGGCTCGCAGTTGCAGTGGGCCTACCCGAGGGCGTTCCCGGCGGTCGTGCCGCACGAGTCGCTGGCGCGGCTGGCCGGCGGGCTGGACGGGCGGTGGCGTGCGCTGTGCCGCGGCACGGACCCGTTGGGCGGCGCGGTCATGACGTGGGGCAGGCAGGTGTTCGACGGGATGCTCCTCGGGATCGGGTTCCTGCCCGACGGCACGACCGGCGCGCTGCCGCCGGCTCTGCGCGGCCCGACCGGGGCGCTCGTGCTCGGCGGCGACCACTGGCTGCCGGACCCCCAGCGCGGCCCGTTCCCGGGACGGCGGTGGGCGGCGGGGGTGAACCGGCACCGGGACTACACGTCCGACCCGGAGTGGGACCGCGCGGTGGCCATCGCGGCGGGTCTGGAGACCGTGGCGGCCCCGCCGCCGAGCCCGGTGCTGCCGATGGCCCGCCAGGCCCCGCGCCGATCGCCGGAACCCGAGACGCACTGAGGGCCGGGTCCGCCCCTCGTCCGCCGGGCGAGGGGCGTCGGGCAGTCCCGGGAAGAGCACCCGATTCCGTACTCGCGACGGTAGCTCGCGGACGCCGTCCGGTGCTCCACTGGACGCCGCCGGGCGCGCTGTTCCGCCGGGACCGGTGGGCAGGTGGGGAAGGCGTGGCCCGGTCCGGGACAACCCACCGATCCCCCACCGGACCTCTAGGCTGAACAGCCGTACAACCCTCGACGAGGAGGAGCCGCACCGTGCCGGGGAACGGGCTTTGGCGCACGAAGTCGATCGAGCAGTCGATCGCCGACACCGACGAGCCGGACACCAAGCTGCGCAGAGACCTGACCGCGTGGGACCTGACCGTCTTCGGCGTCGCGGTGGTGATCGGGGCCGGCATCTTCACGCTGACCGCGTCCACCGCCGGCAACCTCGCCGGACCGTCGGTCTCCCTCGCGTTCGTGCTGGCCGCGATCGCCTGCGCGCTGGCCGCCCTGTGCTACGCCGAATTCGCGTCCACGGTGCCCGTCGCGGGCAGCGCGTACACGTTCTCCTACGCCACCTTCGGCGAGTTCGTGGCGTGGATCATCGGCTGGGACCTGGTCCTGGAGTTCGCGGTGGGCGCGGCGGCCGTGGCCAAGGGCTGGTCGCAGTACCTCCAGACCGTGCTCGGGCAGCTCGGGTTCGACCTGAAGACCACGGTCCCGGTCGGCGGGCTGGAGGTCGACTGGGGCTCGCTGCTGCTGGTGGTCGCGCTGACCGTGCTGCTCGCGGTCGGCACCAAGCTGTCGTCACGGGTCAGCGCGGTGATCACGGCCGTCAAGGTGGCCGTGGTGCTGCTGGTGATCGTGCTCGGCATCGGCTACGTCAAAGCGGCGAACTACAGCCCGTACATCCCGCCGGCGGAAACCGGCGGCAGCACCGGCAGCGGGCTTGAGCAGTCGTTGTTCTCACTGGTCACCGGCTTCTCGGGCAGCACCTACGGCGTGCTCGGCCTGCTCGCGGCGGCGTCGCTGGTGTTCTTCGCGTTCATCGGCTTCGACGTCGTCGCGACCACCGCCGAGGAGACCCGCAACCCGCAGAAGGCCGTGCCGCGCGGCATCCTGGGCTCGCTCGCGATCGTCACCGTGCTCTACGTCGCGGTGTCGCTGGTGATCACCGGCATGCTGCCGTACGACCGGTTGAAGACCCAGCCGGACGGCAGCCGCGCCACGCTCGCCACGGCGTTCTCGGAGAACGGCGTCGAGTGGGCCGCCACCGTCATCTCGGTGGGCGCGCTGGCCGGTCTGACCACGGTCGTGATGGTGCTGATGCTGGGCCAGTCGCGGGTGCTGTTCGCGATGTCGCGGGACGGCCTGCTGCCGCGCGGCCTGGCGAAGACCGGCAAGCGCGGCACGCCGTTCCGGATCACGCTCTGCATCGGCGTCCTGGTCGCGATCGCGGCGGGCTTCTTCCCGGCGGGCAAGCTGGAGGAGATGGTCAACGTCGGCACGCTGTTCGCGTTCGTGCTGGTGTCGGCGGGCGTGCTGGTGCTCCGCAAGACCCGGCCGGACCTGCCGCGCGGCTTCCGGGTGCCGCTGGTCCCGCTGGTCCCGATCCTGGCGATCGTCGCGTGCGCCTGGCTGATGCTGAACCTGACCGCGCTGACCTGGGTCCGGTTCCTGGCGTGGATGGCGCTGGGCGTGGTCGTGTACTTCGCCTACAGCCGGCGGAACTCCCTGCTGGGCAAGCGGAAGGGCGCGACCGCCGTCCCCGTGGTGAAGCCCGACGAGGTGCCGTAGTGACGAGCCGCGCGAGGGTGACGAGTCCGGCTCGTCACCCCCGCGCGGTGCCTACGACTGGGTGGTCGAGCGGTCCAGGTCGGGCTCCAGGTAGATCAGCCGGGCGGCCGGGACCTTGGTCCGGACCCGCTGCTCGGCCTCGTCGATCGCCTGAGCGACCTCGCTGACCGGCAGACCCGGGCTGAGCGCGATCTTCGCCGCCACCAGCAGCTCGTCCGGCCCGATGTACTGGGTCCGGATGTGGATGACCCGCCGCACCTCGCCCGACGTGAGCTCGTCCACGATCGTGTCCAGCTCGACCGGGGCCGCGCCCTCGCCGATCAGCAGCGACTTCATCTCCACGATCAGGATGATCGCGATGATGCCCAGCAGCACACCGATGCAGATGGTGCCGACGGCGTCCCACACCGGGTCGCCGGTGACCGTCGACAGCCCGACGCCGAGCAGCGCCAGGACCAGGCCGAACAGCGCGCCCGCGTCCTCCAGCAGCACCACGGGCAGCTCGGGCACCTTCGACTGCCGGATGAACTGCCACCAGGTCGCGTTGCCCTTGACCAGCTTCGACTCGGTGATCGCGGTCTTGAAGCTGTAGGTCTCCAGCCCGATCGCGACCACCAGGATGATCACCGCGACCAGCGGCGACGACAGCGCCTCGGGGGCCTGCAACTTGTGGATGCCCTCGTACAGCGCGAACACCGAACCCATGCTGAACAGCAGCAGGGCGACCACGAACGAGTAGAAGTACCGGTCCCGGCCGAAGCCGAACGGGTGGTTGCTCGTGGCCCTGCGCCGGGACGTCTTCTGGCCGAGCAGCAGCAGACCCTGGTTGGAGGTGTCCGCGACCGAGTGCACCGCCTCGGCGAGCATCGACGACGAACCCGTCACCAGGAAGCCGACGAACTTCGCCACCGCGATCCCGGCGTTCGCCACCAGCGCGGCGATGATGGCCTTGGTACCGCCCCCTGCTGACACAGCTTCTCCCTCGCCCAAAGTCCGATTTGTCGGAGTGACCCGGTTCCGCGGGTGACCCTAGTGGGCAGACCCTAATCGGTGCCCGCGGTGGCCCGGAAAAGGCGCGTCGGCTCGTCGGCGGTGACCACGACCACCGGGTCGGACGCGGGCAGCCACACCGACTGGCCGCGCTCGACCAGCAGCGACGCGCCGGACGGGTTCGTCAACCGCGCCCGGCCCCGGGTGACCAGGAGGATCTGCGGACCGTCGTGGTCGACCGCCAACTCCTCGCCGGGGACGACCTCCAGCCTGGACAGCTCGAACTCCGGGCTCGGCGTGCGGTAGGTCCACAGGCCCGGCGCGGTCTGCTCGCCGGTCTGCACGGGCATGTCCCCGCACGCGAAGTCCAGCACGCGCATCAGCTCGGGCACGTCCACGTGCTTGGGGGTGAGGCCGCAGCGCAGCACGTTGTCCGAGTTCGCCAGGATCTCCACGGCCGTGCCGTGCAGGTACGCGTGCAGGTTGCCGGCGGGCAGGTGGATGGCCTCGCCGGGCTGGAGCACCAGCCGGTTGAGCAGCATCGCGGCCAGCACACCGGCGTCACCGGGGTACGCCTCGCCGAGCTCCAGGACCGTGCGGCACTCCATGTCGAAGTCACCCCGGCCCTTCACGTGCAGCACGCACGCGTCCAAGACCTGCGGCAGCAGGCCGTCCAGCGCGGTCTGCGGCAGGGTGATCAGGGTGGTGAACAGGGCGCGCAACCCGTTCTCGTCGGGCTGGGCGGCCAGCAGCTCCGTGTACGGGGCGAAGTCCGGGGCCTCCAGCGACCGCAGCAGCGCCACCGTCCGGTCCGGCGCGCGGAACCCGGCCAGGGCGTGGAACTCGGTCAACGCGCAGACCAGCTCGGGCTTCGCGGACGGGTCCTTGTAGTTGCGCACCGACGAGTCCAGCGCCAGGCCCGCCGCCTCCTCGGTGGCGAACCCGCGCGCGGCCTGCGCGGCCGACGGGTGCGCCTGGAGGCTCAGCGGCTCCTCCGCCGCCAGCACCTTGAGCAGGAACGGCAGCCTGCTGCCCCAGCGGTCCGCGCACCGGGTCCCGAGCTGGCCGGCGGGGTCCTCGGCGAGCAGCTCCACCAGCGAGCGGGCCCCGTCCGGGCGGATCACCCGGGACGGGTCGCCCGGGTGGGCACCCATCCACAGCTCCGCCTCGGGGTGCGGGGCCGGCACCTCCCTCCCGAGGAGTTCGGCGATGGCCGTGCGCGATCCCCACGCGTACGCCCGCACCGCGTTGTGCAGCAGTTCCACAGCCAGCTTCCCCTCAGACGGCGGGCGCGTACTGCCCCGGACCGCCCAGCGTTCCCGCCGCCAGACCCAGGTACAGCGCCGCCAGTTCGAACCGCAGCGCGAGCAGCGCGGCACACACCGCGTCGCCCCCGGTCACTTCCTCGGCCGGTTCGAGCACGTCGGCTCCCGGCAAGGTCTCCATCGCGGACCGCCGCGCGAACTCGGCCTGCCGCCCCCGGCGCACGGCCAGCAGCAGCACGCGCACCAGCCCGTCCTGCTCGTCGTCCGGGTCGGCGAAGATGTCCGACCCGGACGTGCCGTGCACGGCGCGGCGGTGCAGCACCGACTTGGTCAAGGCCTGCGGGTAGCCCGAGACGTCGCTCACCAGGCCGGCGTAGCAGGCGAGCACGCCCGCGCCGTGCGCGGCGACCGCCGTCGCCGGCCCGTCCAGGCCCCACAGCAGCGGGGTCCGGTCGGCGACCCGCAGGGCCAGGGACTTGGCCGGGTTCACGAACGACTCGTGCACCGGGTGGTCGCGCTCGGCCTCCCGGTCCAGTTCGTCGGCGATCGCCTGGACGTCCACGTCGAGCAGGTGCAGCGCGTTGAGCGCCAGCACCCACGCCGCGAAGCCGCGGGCGAAGCCGAAGCCCTGCGGCACCGGCACGCGCGGCGGGATGAGCAGCGCGTGCTGCGCGGCGGACGCGGCCACCGGCCCCTCGGCCTCGGCGGTCAGCAGCACCCGCGCGCCCCGCCGGGCCGCCCGGTCCACCGCTTCGGCGAGCACCACGTCACCGGGGTCCTCGGTGTGCGCGAGGACCACGTCCAGCGCGCCCACCCAGCCCGGCACGTCGTCGGCCACCACCACCGGCACCGGGCAGTGCGGCCCGAGCAGGGAGTTCACCAGCTTGGCCACCGAGTGGCCGACGCCGGGGCGGGTGACCAGCACCAACGCCCGTGGCCGGTCCTGGAGCACCCGTCGCACCCCCAGTTCCTCGGCCGCTTCGGCGGTGGCCCTGACCTGTGCGCCGGCCCGTGCCGCAGCGTGCAGCAGGCCGCCGGTGTCGGCGTCGAGGAGGCGGGACCGGTCGTCCAGGAGGCTGTCGTCGAGCACCGGGGATCACCCCGCCGTCGGCGTGACGGCCTCGTCCAGCAGGAGCACCGGGATGCCCTCCCGGACCGGGAACGACCGGCCGCACGCCGTGCAGGTCAGGAAGTCCGCCTGCGCGTCCTCGGCCGTGCCGGGCCGCAGCGGCGCGTGCTCCGGGCACGGGCAGGCCAGGATCTCCAACAGCTTGGCGTCGAGTTGGACGACCACGGTGTTCATCCCCTCACGATCGCCAGGACCTCGTCGCGCAACGCCGCGACCGAGGCCGCGTCGGCGGCTTCGACGTTCAGCCGCAGCAGCGGCTCGGTGTTGGAGGCCCGCAGGTTGAACCACGAGCCGTCGGGCAGCCCGACGGTGAGACCGTCCAGCTCGTCCAGCGTGACGCCCTCGCGACCGCCGAACTCCGCCTTGATGGCGGCCAGCCGGCCGGCCTGGTCGTCCACCGTCGAGTTGACCTCGCCGGAGGCCGCGTAGCGCGCGTAGTCGGCGGTCAGCGCGGACAGCGGGCCGTCCTGCTCGCCCAGCGCGGCCAGCACGTGCAGCGCGGCCAGCATGCCCGTGTCGGCCCGCCAGAAGTCGCGGAAGTAGTAGTGCGCGGAGTGCTCGCCGCCGAAGATGGCACCGGTCCGGGCCATCTCCTCCTTGATGAACGAGTGCCCCACCCGGGTGCGCACCGGGTTGCCGCCGTGCTCGCGGACGATCTCCGGCACGCCGTGCGAGGTGATCAGGTTGTGGATGATCGTGCCGCCGGGGTCCTTGGCCAGCTCGCGCACGGCCACCAGGGCGGTGATCGCGCTGGGCGAGACCGGCTCGCCGCGCTCGTCCACCACGAAGCAGCGGTCCGCGTCGCCGTCGAACGCGACCCCCGCGTCCGCGCCCTCCTCGCGCACCCGCGCCTGGAGGTCGACGATGTTCTTCGGGTCGAGCGGGTTGGCCTCGTGGTTCGGGAAGCTGCCGTCCAGCTCGAAGTACATCGGGACCACCTCGATCGGCAGCCCGGCGAACACCTCCGGCACCGTGTAGCCGCCCATGCCGTTGCCCGCGTCGACCACGATCTTCAACGGCCGGGAGCCGGTCAGGTCGACCAGTTCGCGCAGGTAGGCGGCGTACTCGGTGAGCATGTCGCGCTGGGAGACCGAGCCGCGCGCCGCGCCCTCGGCGTCCGCCACGCCCTGCTCGACGTCGGCGCGGATCTGCCCCAGCCCGGTGTCCTGCCCGACCGGCGCGGCACCGGCGCGGCAGAGCTTGATGCCGTTGTACTTCGCCGGGTTGTGCGAGGCGGTGAACATCGCGCCGGGCAGGTCGAGCTTGCCGGAGGCGAAGTAGAGCATGTCGGTGCTGGCCAGACCGATGTCGATCACGTCGACACCCTGGCGCGTGACGCCCTCGGCGAACGCGGCGGCGAGACCGGGCGAGGACTCGCGCATGTCGTAGCCGACGACCACCGCCGACCCACCGACCAGCCGCGCGAACGCCGCGCCGAACTCGCGGACGACCTCCGCGTCGAGCTGTTCCCCGACGACACCGCGGATGTCGTAAGCCTTGACGATGCCGGACAGATCGCGCACAGCCACACTCCCGGTTTTGGCTCTTGACGTGGGCGTCGAAAGCCTACCGGCGCTCGCCCGCGAGCCGTGCCCGGTACATTCAGTCTTCGTTGGGATCGGGCAGGACCCGCAGGTGACCACGCCTGACCGTGCCCGCGCGCACCTCCGGCGGGTCCACCGGCCGGTCGGCGCGCCCCGCCTCCCGCACGGCCTCGGCCAGCGCGGTCAGGTCGTCCACGGTGGGTTCGGGGGCCCGGAACTCGCCCTGGTAGCGGACCACCTCCCAGCCGCGCGGCGCGGTGAGCCGGAGGGCGTGCTCCTCGCACAGGTCGTAGCTGTGCGGTTCGGAGTAGGTGGCCAGGGGTCCGACGACCGCCGTGGAGTCCGCATAGGCGTACGTGAGCGTGGCGACTGCCGGGTTAGCGCACCCGGTTCGCGAGCACCGTCTCACGCTCCGCACGGCGGGGACGATATCGCGTCGCGGCTGAGGTGTGTTGGATTACCTCCGGCGCGGCGGTCGAGTTCGGCAAGTCCGCAGGTCGCCGACAGCCTGTCGCCCCCGCCAACTACCCTCTACCCCGTGGTGATGGCCAGAGGTTCGCGACGACAGGGCAGCCCGCGCCGACGCAACCGCGACCGTCACGGCCGAGGTCTGCGCGGCCCGCTCTACCCGGCGACCCTGCCGGCCGCGCGGAGCCGGGCGGAACGGTTCGACGCGCTGGTGCTGGAGGCCCTGGAGCCCATCGAGACGCGGTGGCGGACGGAGCTGACGCAGTTGGACGTGGCGGTGGACGACGTCCCGGACGTGCAGGCGGCGGACGAAGACGGCGACATCGTGGAAGACGGCAACGTCCCCCTGGCCCGCCTGCTGGCGGCGGGGACGGACCGGAGGGCCAGGATCGTCCTCTACCGCCGTCCCCTGGAGGCCAGGGCGAAGGACGGCGCGGACCTGGCCGACCTGGTGCACGACGTCCTGGTGGAACAGGTGGCCAACTACCTGGGCCTGGACCCGGACGTGATCGACGGCGACTGACTCCAGCCAAGTCCCCTAAGACCCCCGCCACCACCTGCGCTCCCGCGCCCGCCCGCCCGCCCGCGCCCGCCCGCGCTCCCGCCCGCCCGCGCTCCCGCTCCCGCACACAACCCCTCCCCCCATGCCCCCCACGCCACAGGCGCGCAAGCCCACCACCAAGCCGCGCTTCCTCCCGTATGGCCTGCCCGCAGGGAACCGCAGGTGTCAAGGGGATAGACCGCACCACCAACCCCGACGTCAGCAAGATCCCCTTGACGCCTGTGGTTGTCTTTGACCAGGCCATACGGGAGGAAGCGACGCTCCTCCCCCGGAGGTCTGCCGCGCGGCGAGCGCCGCTTTCAAGCTAGAAAACCCGGCCCGCCGCCGCCACCACTTCACCGCCTCCACCACTTCACCGCCGCAGCCACCACGCCGCCGTCGCCGCAGCCACTTCACCAAACACGCCACTTCACCGTCGTCGCGACGGGATCGCCGTGAGCACCGTGAACAGGGCAGCCGCCGCCTGGACCAGCAGCAGCAGTTCGCGCAACGTCCCCGGCACCTCCACCCGCACCTCGGACCCGGAGGCCGGCACCGGCACGCCCACCAGGTGTCCCCAGGCCCGGACGACCGCCACCGCGCGGCCGTCCACCGTCGCGCTCCACGCCGGTTCCTCCTCGGCCGCCACCACGAGCAGCCGGCCCCCGGGCCCGTCCGACACCCGGGCCCCCACCTCCGGCGGTCCGGCCTCGACCGGGGCGATCCCCGGCACACCGAGCGAGTCCGGCGGGTTCCCGCCGGTCCGGGCGCGCCGGGCCAGCTCCGGCGACAGCAGCACCGCGTTGCCCGCCGCCAACTGCACCCGCAGCACCGGCCGTCCGTCCGACATCGGCGGCGCGACGGTTACCAGGTCGCCCACCGCGTCCCGCACCCGCTGGGCGGACGCCCGGTCCGGCACCACCACGAACGCCACCCCCGACGCGGCGGCCTGCGCCAAGGCCACCTTCGCCGAGCCCGCCGACCCGGACACCAGGTCCCGGTTCCACCGCGCCAACCGCGCGGCACTGGTCACCACCGGCACGAGATCGTCGTCCCCGAAGGCGGGCAACCGCCCCGCGACCAGCCGCGCCACCACCCCCGACCCGTCCGTCCCATCCGACCCCAGCACCAGCACCGACCGCCCCGTCCGGGGCAACTCCCGCTCCACCGTCGACGGCAACCGGGCCGTCGACGCCGTCAACGGCCCGGACCGCAACCCGGCGAAACCGAAACCGGCCATCCCCACCACACCGACCACGCCGACGACCCCCACCACCCGCGCCCAGGGCACCGGCACCGCGTCCCGCCGGCACGCGGCCAAGACCACCCACAGCAACCCCCACGACGCCACCACCAGCGGCGCACCGGTCCACCCGTGGAAGGAGACCCCGCCGACCACCGGAGTGACCGGCACGGTCCGCAGCACGATCACCGCGAACCCCGCGAGCGCCACCACCGCCAGGCCGGGCAGCATCGCCCGCGACGGCCGGGTCACCGCCGCACCCAGCGCGAACAGCACGACCAGCACCCCGACGAACGCCTCCGCACCCGGTCCGCCGGGCCGCAGCGCCACCAGGTCGACCAACCCGACCGGCGCGTTCTCCAGGTACGCGCCCACCCCGTGCAGCACGACGGACGGGTTCCGCAGCACCACGGCCGGCCACGGCAGGAGCAACGCCATCGGCAGCAGCACGACGGTGAACAACCCGGCCACCCGCCGCCGCCCGTCGCCTTCCCTCCCCGGCACCACGACGAACCCGATCAGCGCCCCGAGCACCACCAGCGCGTGCACCAGCGGCGAGAACGCGCCCAGCGCGGCGACCGCCAACGCGGTCCCCGACGCCACGGGCAGCCAGGCCGCCCCGCTGCCGCCCCGCAGCACGGCCGCCACCCCGGCGAACACCAGCGGCGCGAGGACGTGCACCACGACGACGTCCAGCCGCCCCTGCCCGACGGCGGACGTGGCGGCGGGCACCAGCGCGTAGGCCGCCGCGACCACCGCGCGCGCCGGCCGCCGGACGGGCAGCCGCCGGGACGCCAGGTACGCGGTCAGCCCGGCCAGCGGCGCGTCGCCGAGGAACAGCACCGCGACCAGGGCCGGCGGTCCGCCGAACACCACGCCCACCGTCCCCAGCACCGCCAGCGCGGCGGGCGCGGGAGCGGTGGTCCCGCCGCCGACCGGGTGCCAGGAGGCCAGGTACGACGACCACGTCCCACCCAGGTCCCGCACCGGTAACAACCGGCCGCCCGACAGGTCCAGCCCGATCCGCCCGGCGTTCGCCAGGACGCCGAACACCGCCAGCCCGAACACCAGCAGCAGCGGCGGCCCGAGCACCAGCGACCGCAGCACCCGGGCCCGGTCGACTTCGACGAACACCACGGCGGGCGCGCCCCCGCGCGGCGACGGCGACGGGCGCGGGCGCGGCGAGGGCCGCGACGCGCCCGGTAACGAGGCTTCGACCGGCACGGTGGTCGCGGGCAGCCGCAACCCGCCGGTCACCCGGACGGGTCGCCTGCGGGACAGCACGCCGGCCGGCAGCGCGGGCGGCCCGACCACCCGGCGCTCCACTTCGGACGGTGGCGACCAGACGGCGGACCGGCCGCCGCCCTCGGGCAGCCGGCCGAGTGCGGCGTCCGCCTCGACCCGCCGCCGGATCAGGTACGCCGAAGCGCCGCCGATCGCGTTGCGCAGCCGGGTGACCCGGCTGGTGGACAGTCCACGAACGACACCCCTCGCCGGCCGCGCGGCGCGGGCCGCGCGCAGGCGCGCCCGACCGCCCAGCAGGTAGCCGAGCGCGCCGAGTTCCGCGTGCGCGTCGGAGAACCGCCGCACCAGCGCGAAGCCCAGCGCCCGCAGCAGTCCGAGCACGACCAGTCGCGGCACGCCGACCGCGAACGACACCGTGCCGCAGTTCACCAGGAACGTGCGCAGCCCGTGCGCCCGGTCCACACCGCGCAGCGCCGGTCCGGGCCGGGCGGCGACCGCGTCCAGCCGGCGTTCACCGCGCGCGAGCGCGCGCGCGTGGCGAATCCGCGCGACGGGCACCGACAGCACCAGGTGGCCGGCCAGGTTGACCCGCCACCCGAAGTCGACGTCGTCGCGCAGCAACGGCAGCCGCCGGTCGTAACCGCCCAGCGACTCCCACACCGACCGCCGGACCAGCGACCCGGCCGACGCCACCGCCAGCGCCTCGGTGCTCTGCTCGAACGACCCGGACCACGCGGCCCCGACGCCGGCGACGCCGGTCTGCCGGTGCCCCGACGAGTCCGTCGACACCCCCGCTTCGACCACCACGCGCGGGTCGGCCCAGTCCAGGGCGAGCGGGCCGAGCACCGCCGCCGACGGCGACACGTCGGCCGCCGTCAGCAGCAGCGACAGGCAGTCCGGCTCGGGCGCGCAGTCGTCGTGCAGCAACCACAGCCACGCGCCCGGGTCACCCCACCGCTGCACGGCGTGCTCGACCGCCGCGTGCACCGCTTCGCCGAAGCCGGTGCCGCGCGGCAGCGTCAGCACGCCGTCTATCACCCGATCGGGACCTTCGGATGCCTCCGCCAGCAGTTTCGGCGTGCGGTCCAGCGATCCCGTGTCGACCGCGATCACGTGCCGAGGCCGGGGCCGCTGCCCGCGCAACGCGGACAGGGCCGTGCCCAGCCACCGATCTCCGTCGTGGCACACCAGCACGGCCAGCACGGGCGCGGTGCGCAACCGCGCAGGGGCACCGCTCGTCAACTGCCGCTCCTCGTTCGTCCGACTACGCCGTGGAACGACCACGGTAAGCCGGCGCGATCACGAAGCGGATCACACGGCGCGCTTTTTGAGCTTCCTCCGCTCGCGTTCGGACAGCCCGCCCCAAATGCCGAAGCGCTCGTCGTGCTGCAAGGCGTACTCCAGGCATTCGGAGCGCACCTCGCAACCCAGGCAGATCCGCTTGGCCTCCCTCGTGGAGCCGCCCTTCTCCGGGAAGAACGCCTCGGGGTCGGTCTGCGCGCACAGGGCGCGCTCCTGCCAGTCCTGCTCATCGGTCGCGTCGAACAGATCGATCAACGCCGCCGGCTCCCGTGCCGACGCGTCCCCGTCCACGTTGCGACCCCCGTCGAATTCCTGCATACCGTCCGCCTCCTCGCCTTCCGCTCTCCCCGGTTGGCGGACACCACTCGCCGTCCCCACAACGACGAATGACACCGATGTGATTACACCTGTGTCACAACACCCGGTCAAGCCGAGTCCACAGGACGGGGGATATTCGCGCGGTTGGCGGCAAAAGCCTTGACTAGCAGCACAGACGGTGATTTAAGCGGCACGCCGAGCTATGACGGCTGCGCGGATGGCTCAGGCCACCCCTGTGGGGCACCGCACCCGGGAGGTCACACTGGGAGGGTGAAGCGATCAGCGGTGCGACCGAGTCCACTGTTCCTCAGCCTGCTCGCGGTGACGGTGGCAGGTGCCGTGCTGACCCTGTTCGACGACTCCGAGCCGGCGTTGATCGGCGGCACCGTGCTGCTCGTGCTGGGCGGGTGGGCGGTTTCGCTGTGCCTGCACGAGTTCGGCCACGCGATCGTGGCCTACCGGGGCGGTGACCACGCCGTGAAGGCGAAGGGCTACCTGACCCTGGACATCCGCCGCTACACCGACCCGATCATGTCCATCGTGCTGCCGCTGGTGCTGCTGGCGTTCGGCGGCATCCCGCTGCCCGGCGGCGCGGTGTGGATCAACCACCACGCCTTGCGCAACAAGCGGGTCGAGGCGCTGGTGTCGCTGGCCGGACCGCTGAGCAACCTCGTGCTGGGCGCGGTGCTGAGCCTGTCCGTGCTGCTGCTCGACCCGCCCGCCGGGCTGTCCGCCGCCCTGTCCTACCTGGCGCTGTTGCAGGTCTTCGCGTTCGTGCTGAACATCCTGCCGATCCCCGGCCTGGACGGCTGGGGCGTGATCGAGCCGTACATGTCGTACCAGGCGCAGCAGTTCGGCGCGAAGGCCCGGCCGTGGGCCCCGCTGGTGCTGTTCGCCGTGCTGATCGGGTTCCCGACCATCGCGCGGGTGTTCTTCGACCTCGCCGACGCGGTGTTCGTGCTGGTCGGCGGCGAGCCGCTGTGGGCCCAGTACGGGCAGGCGACGTTCATGTTCTGGCGCTAGGGACCGGTCCGGACGGGCCGCGCGGCGGCCCCGGGGCGTCAAGTCGGTGTGTGGTGGCGGAGTGGCGTTGGCGTTGCGGCGGCGCGGGACCCGGACCGGGTGCCGCGATGACCGCACCCGGTGGGAGGATGGCGACCCGTGAAGGTTGTCGTACTGGTGGGCGGGGTCGGCGGGGCGCGTTTCCTGGTCGGCCTCAAGGCGTTGTTGAGCGCGCCCGAGCACGAGATCACCGCGGTGGTGAACACCGGTGACGACGTGTGGATGCACGGGCTGCGGATCACCCCGGACCTGGACACCTGCATGTACACCCTGGGGGGTGGCATCGACGCCGAGCGCGGCTGGGGGCGGTCCGGCGAGTCGTGGTCGGTGAAGGAGGAGCTCGCCGCGTACGGGGCCGAGCCGTCCTGGTTCGGGCTCGGCGACCGGGACATCGCGACGCACCTGGTGCGCACGCGGATGCTCCGCGCGGGGTACCCCCTGTCGGCCGTGGTCGAGGCGCTGTGCGACCGCTGGCGGCCCGGCGTGCGGCTGCTGCCGATGTCCGACGACCGGGTGGAGACCCACGTCGTGGTCGAGGACGGCGACGAGACCCGGGCGATCCACTTCCAGGAGTGGTGGGTGAAGCACCGGGCCGGGCTGACCGCGCGGTCGTTCGCGTCGGTCGGCGCGGAGACCGCCACCGCCGCGCCCGGCGTGCTGGACGCCGTGCTGGAGGCCGACGCCGTGCTCATCGCCCCGTCGAACCCGGTGGTCAGCGTCGGCACGATCCTCGCCGTGCCGGGGGTGCGGGACGCGCTGCGCAAGACCGAGGCGGGGGTCATCGGCCTGGCACCCATCGTCGGCGGCAAGCCGCTGCGCGGGATGGCCGACGCGTGCCTGACCGCGATCGGCGTGGAGACCTCCGCCCAGGCCGTGGGGCGGCACTACGGCTCGCGCAAGACCACCGAGAACGGCGTGCTGGACGGCTGGCTGGTGCACACCGGCGACCGCTGCGACGTGCCCGGCGTGGCCGTGCGCGCGGTACCGCTGCTGATGTCCGATGTGGACGCGACGGCGGCGATGGCCCGTGCCGCGCTGGAGCTGGCCGGAGTCCCGCTTGCCTGAGCACACCCCCGCGACCCCGACCGGCGGACTCCCCGCCGACGGGCTCCCCGCCGACACACTCCCGACCGATCACGCCGCCGCCGACTCGCTCGTGGTGCGCCCCGTGCGGGGGCTGCCCGAGTTCCGGCCCGGCGACGACCTGGCCGGGGCGCTGGCGTCCGCCACGCCGTGGCTGGCCGACGGCGACGTCGTGGTGGTGACCAGCAAAGTCCTGTCCAAAGTGGAGGGACGGCTGGTCCGGGTGCCCGCCGACCCCGCCGAGCGGGACGCGGTCCGGCGCGCCCACGTGGCCGCCGAGGCGGTCCGGGTGCTGGCCCGCCGGGGCCGGACGCTGATCACCGAGAACAAGCTCGGCGTCGTGCAGGCGGCGTCCGGCGTGGACGCCTCGAACGTGGCCGGCGACGAGATCGCGTTGCTGCCGGTCGACCCGGACGGCTCGGCGGCGGCGTTGCGCGCCGCGCTGCGGGCGCGGCTCGGCGTCGAGGTCGCGGTGGTCGTCACCGACACCATGGGCCGCGCGTGGCGGGTCGGCCAGACCGACGCCGCGATCGGCGCGTCCGGGCTGGCCGTGCTGCACCGCTACGCGGGCGCGGTCGACCGCCAGGGCAACGAGCTGGTCGTCACGGAGGTCGCGGTGGCCGACGAGGTCGCCGCCGCCGCCGACCTGGTGAAGGGCAAGCTCGGCGCGGTCCCGGTGGCCGTGGTGCGCGGCCTGGCGGTGGCCGACGACGGCTCCACGGCCCGCGACCTGGTCCGCCCCGCCGCCGACGACATGTTCCGCCTGGGCGTCGAGGAGGCCGTGGCGCAGGGCCGGGCCGAAGCGGTGCTGGTGCGCCGGTCGGTGCGGTCGTTCACCGCCGAGCCGGTCGACCCCGACGTGCTCCGCCGCGCGGCGGGCGCGGCGCTGACCGCCCCCGCGCCGCACCACACCCGCCCGGTGCGGTTCGTCCACCTGACGGGTCGGCGGACGGCGCTGCTGGCCGCGATGCGCGACCGGTGGGCGGCCGACCTGCGCGGCGACGGCCACACCGCCGAGCAGATCACCCGGCGGCTGGCGCGCGGCGACTTCCTGCGCGACGCACCCGAGATCGTCCTGCCGTTCCTGGTCGCCGAGGGCGCGCACGCCTACCCGGACGCGGTCCGGGCGGCGGCCGAGCACACCATGTTCACGATCGCCGGCGGCGCGGCCGTGCAGGGCCTGCTGGTGGCGCTGGCCGCCGAGGGCCTGGGCTCGTGCTGGGTGTCGTCCACGATCTTCTGCGCCGACGTGGTCCGCGAGGTGCTGGACCTGCCGCCGTCGTGGGAACCGCTCGGCGCGGTCGCGGTGGGGCACCCCACCGAGCCGTTGACCCCCCGCCCGCCCCGGGCCCCGCACGAAGGGTTCCTCGCGCTGTGAGCCTGCACGCCGACGCCACGTCGGTCCTGACCGACTGGCGGCCACCGGACCACGGTCAGGAGGCGCTGCGCCAGGCCTACCTGGGCTTCCTCGCCGCGCGCGAGGACGCGTGCCGGCGGTCGTGCGAGCCCGGCCACCTCACCGCGTCGGCCCTGGTGCTGGACGCGACCGGGGACCGGACGCTGCTCACGCTGCACCCGAGGGTGGGCCGGTGGCTCCAGCTCGGCGGGCACTGCGAGCCGACCGACGAGACGCTGGCCGGTGCGGCGCTGCGGGAGGCCGTCGAGGAGTCCGGGATTCGCGGGCTGCGCATCGAGCCGATCCCGATCCACCTGGACGTGCACCCGATCACGTGCTCGCTGGGCGTGCCGACCCGGCACTTCGACGTGCGCTTCCTGGTCCGCGCGCCGATCAACGCCCAGCCGACGCGCAGCGCCGAGTCCGTGGACCTCCAGTGGTGGCCGCTGGACGCGATGCCGTCGAACGTGGACGACCTGTACCCGATGGTGGAAGCCGCCCTGGCCCGGCTGCGCTGACGCGGCCGGCCCAACCCCCGCCGCGCGGGCGTCAGCCCTCGCCGCTGAGCCGCCGGCTGAAGCCGGGGGGCCGCTGCTCCTGGCCGCCCGAGAGCCGCTGCGACAACGTCGGCCGGGAGGTCTCCACCTGCTGCACGGTCGGCACCGGGCCGGGCGCGACCCGCAGCTCGGGCTGGGTGTCGGTCGGCGGGAGCGGTGCCGGCGGGACGGGACGACCCGACACCACCTGCGCCGACAGGACCATGGTCGAGTCCGGGTCGGCGGTGCGCGGGTCGGCCGCGATGACCACCGAGCGGGGGATCTGCTGGGTTGCCGAGGAATCCATCGGCGACGTCATGTTGTCCGGGGTCACGACGTGGACGCCACGTGCACGAGCACGGGCGAGCGCAGCGTCGGCCCGAGCGCGGGGGTCCATCCGGATCTCTCCTGCGGTGCCTTGGGCCGGCGGGAAGCGCCGGCGGTGCCGATCGGTGACGCTCGCCGACACGGACCTGGGACCGTGTCGTCAAGGTGCTCGTGCCAGAGTATTCGCATCTACGGGTGGAAGTAAGCGGAGGAGGAAAAACGGCATGTCGGAGCCGCAAGGCGTCGAGGCGGTGGTCCTGGTCGGCGGGAAGGGGACCCGGCTGCGGCCACTGACCCTGTCCGCCCCCAAGCCCATGCTGCCCACGGCCGGGGTGCCGTTCCTGACCCACCTGCTGTCCCGTATCCGGGAGGTGGGCATCACGCACGTGGTGCTGGGCACGTCCTACAAGGCCGAGGTGTTCCAGGAGCACTTCGGCGACGGTTCGGCGCTCGGCCTCGAACTGGAGTACGTGGTCGAGGAGGTGCCGCTGGACACCGCCGGCGCGATCCGCAACGTGGCGCACAAGCTGCGCGAACGCGACGTGATGGTGTTCAACGGGGACATCCTCTCCGGCGTGGACCTGCGCGGCGTGCTGGACACCCACCGCCGGTCGTCCGCCGACGTGACGCTGCACCTGGTGAAGGTGGAGGACCCGCGCCGGTTCGGCTGCGTCCCCACGGACGCCGAGGGCCGGGTCACCGCGTTCCTGGAGAAGACCGAGAACCCGCCGACCGACCAGATCAACGCGGGGTGCTACGTGTTCCGCCGCGAGGTCGTCGAGGCGATCCCGACCGGCCGCCCGGTGTCCGTGGAGCGGGAGACGTTCCCTGGGCTGCTGGCGTCCGGCGCGCGGCTCCAGGGTCACATCGACACCTCCTACTGGCTCGACCTGGGCACACCGGCGGCGTTCGTGCGGGGCTCGGCCGACCTCGTGCGCGGGGTCGCGCCGTCCGCCGCGCTGCCCGCGCCGGTGGGTGACGCGATCGTGCTGGCGGGTGCGACCGTCGACCCGGGCGCGGTGCTGACCGGCGGTGCCACGATCGGCGCGGGCTGCACGGTCGCGGCGGGCGCGGTGGTCGACGGCTCGGTGCTGTTCGACGGGGCCGTGGTCGGCGAGGGCGCGCGCGTCGAGCGCAGCGTGGTCGGGGTGAACGCGCTGGTCCAGGCCGGGTCCGTGGTGTCGGACGCGGTGATCGGCGACAACGCGGTGATCGGCGCGCGCTGCGAGCTGATCGGCGGCGCGCGGGTGTGGCCGGGTGTCGTGCTGCCCGAGGCAGGAGTGCGGTTCTCCACCGATGCCTAGGACGTGGCGTCCCCCGTTCCCGCTGGACCTGGCCGGTGTGCTCGGTCCGCTCCGGCGGGGCCCGGGTGACGTCGCGTACCGCGAGTCCGGCGGTCTGTGGCTGACCGCCAACACCCCCGACGGCCCGGCCACGCTGCACGTGACCAGGCCGGACGACGTGTCGGCCGAGGCGTGGGGCGACGGCGCGGAGTGGCTGCTGGACCGGCTGCCGGCGCTGCTGGGCGCGGAGGACGACGATTCGGCGTTCGAGTGCCACCACCCGCTGGTCGCGGAGTCCCGCCGCCGCCGGCCGGGGTTCCGCCTGGGTGCGACGGGCCGGGTGTGGGACGTGCTGCTGCCGGCGGTGCTGGAGCAGAAGGTCACCGTGGTCGAGGCGCACCGCTCGTACCGGGAGCTGTGCCGGGGGTTCGGCACGCCCGCGCCGGGTCCCGCGCCGGCCGGGATGCGCGTGCCGCCGACCCCGCGAGCGGTCCTGGGCATCACGGACTGGGAGTGGCACCGCGCGGGCGTGGACGGCGCGCGCCGCCGTGCGCTGGTCGCCGCCGCCCAGGTGGCGCACCGCCTCGAAGCGGCGGCGCTGCTGCGGGGCGAGGAGGGCCGGGCGCTGCTGTGCAAGGTGCCGGGCGTCGGCGGGTGGACGGCCGCCGAGGTGGCCCAGCGCGCGTGGGGCGATCCGGACGCGGTCAGCTTCGGCGACTTCCACCTGGCCGGGCTGGTCGGGTGGGCGCTGCTGGGCCGTCCGCTGGACGACGACGGGATGGCCGAGGTGCTCACCCCGTACGCGCCGCAACGGCACCGCGCCGTGCGGTACGTGGAGATGTCGGGCGCGCGCAAGCCCCGGTTCGGCCCCCGCTTCTCGCCGCGCGACTACCGCGCGATGTGACCGGGAACCCCGGCGGCGCGGCGGACCGGACCCGTCAGCGCCGGGTGACGAGCTTGAGCCGCAGCCCCAGGCCGGCCTGCACGGCGACCCGCAGCGGGGCCCACAGCAGGCCCTGGTGGCGGTCGGCGAGGTAGCGGTAGGCGCTGCTGTGGTGGGCGGCCAGCATCCGGCTCGACGCGCGGGCCGTGGAGTGGCCGCCGATGTGGGTGACCTCGGCTTGCGGCACGTAGACGTTGAGCCAGCCGGCGCGACCGATCCGGTCGCCGAGGTCGACGTCCTCGAAGTACATGAAGTACCTCGGGTCGAACCCGTCGACCGAGTCGAACGCCTCGCGGCGCAGCAGCAGGCACGACCCGGACAGCCAGCCCGCGGTGCGCTCCCGGATGGACGCCTTCTCCTGCCGGTACCCGGTGGTCCACGGGTTGGCGGGCCAGACCTTGGCGAACACCGCGTGCCCGAGACCGCGCCCGAGCGCGGGTAGCTGCCGCGCCGACGGGTACACCGCGCCGTTCGGCTCGCGGATCAGCGGCCCGAACGCGCCGCCGCGCGGCCACCGCCCGGCGGCCTCCAGCAGCACGTCGAGGCTGCCGGGGCCCCAGGACAGGTCGGGGTTGGCGACGACGACCCAGCCGACGTCGTCGGGCAGCGCGGCGACGCCCCGGTTGGCACCGCCGCCGTAGCCGAGGTTGCCGCCGGTGGGCAGGAACGTCACGTGGTCGTGCTCGGCGGCGGCGCGCTCGGGCACGCCGTCGGTGGAGCCGTTGTCGGCCAGCACCACGGTGACCGGCCGGGTGGTGGCACCCGCCAGCGTGGTCAGGAAGCCGTCGAGAGTCTCCCCCGGCGAGTAGGTGACGGTCACGACCGCCAGTCCGTCTCCGTAGCGCGTCACGGCGGCCACCCTAGTGGTGGTGGAGGTGGTGCACGACGGCGTGCCCCTTGCCGCGCGCGATGAGCCACCGGTTGACCGGCACGGTCAGCACGAACGCGACGGCCAGGGAGAACGCCAGCGCGGTCCAGAACAGCCAGGACGCCAGGCCGGCGTCCATCGCGCCGGGCACGACGAGCATCACCGCGTTGTCCACGACCTCCATCACGAGGATGGAGACGGTGTCGGCGGCGAGCGCGGTCTTGAGGGCGGCCCGGAAGCCGAGGCCGGCGCGGAGCACGCCGCGCAGGGTCAGGGCGTAGCCGAAGAAGAAGGCCAGGACGACGGCCAGCACGATCGTGCCCCAGTTGGGCAGGCCGAGGGCGGTGCCGACGACCATGCCGAGCACCTCGCCGATGGCGCAGCCGGTGAGGCAGTGCAGGGTCGCCGACATCGCCGTCTTCCAGGAAGCGTCCATGCCGCACACCGTACCCCCTGGGGGTATATCCCGCACGGGGTGGCACCACGGGTCCACCGCCCCGCCGCAGCCGACCCGGACCGGTCGGGGGCGGCGGGCCCGCGTCAGAGCCGGTGGGTGCGGGCGGCGCGGTCGTAGGCCAGGCGGTGGCGCGCGGCCGACGTCGACCAGGAGAAGTCCTTGGCCCGCACCAGGGCCGCCGCCGCCAGCGCGTCCCGCCGGGCCGGGTCGTCGAGCAGCTCGCCCAGGGCGGCGGCGATGTCCCCGGCCCCGACGCCGCAGTACGCGACCGCGTCGCCGCCCACCTCCGGCAGGCTCAGCCGCCGGGTGGTCAGCACCGCCGCGCCGCAGGCCATCGCCTCCAGCACCGGCAACCCGAACCCCTCGCCCAACGACGGGTAGGCCACCACCTCGGCCCCGCCGAGGAAGCCCGCGAGCTGCTCGAACGGCAGGTACCCCGCCCGGATCACCCGCACCCGGTGCGGCACGGCGTCCAGGGCGCGCTCCACCTGGCTGTCCCAGCCCGGCTGCCCGGCCAGCACGAGCGTCGGCGGGTCGACCCGACCCCGGCACGCCTGCGCGAACCCCCGGATCAACGCCGGCACGTTCTTCCGGGGCTCCAACGCGCCCAGGAACGCCACGTAGGGCGCGCTGCCCAACGACAACGACCGCCGCACCACCGCCACCTCGTCGACCGTCGGCGGGTGGAACCGCTCGGTCTCGACGCCGTGCTGGGCGATGTGCAGCAAGCGCCGGTCGGCCCCGGCGACCCGGGCCAGCTCGTCGGCCGTCGCCCGGCTCGGCACGACGCACAGCGCCGCCCGCCGCAGCGCGGCCCTCGTCCAGGCCCGGAAGAACCGCGCCTTGACCGACGAGTGCAGCACGGGGTCGGTGAAGAACGTGGCGTCGTGCAGCGTCACCACCGACGCGGCCCGGTTCGCCAGCGGCACGGTGTAGTGCGGGGAGTGCACGACCTGCACGCCGAGCCGGGAGGCCAGGCGCGGCAACGAGGTCTGCTCCCAGGTCAGGCGCGCGGTGCGGGTGGCGACGGCATCGGCGGCGGTGATCACCCGCGACCGGGGCGCGAGCCGGGAGTACAGCTCGCCGTCCCGGGGCTGGCACACGACGCTGAGCCGCCCGCCGTCCGCGTCCAGGGCCGCCACCAGCGAATCCACGTACCGCCCGACCCCGCCCCGGTCCGTCGGCACGGCGGTGGCATCGATCAGCACGCTGGGTTCGGCGGATGACACGCGCAGAAGAGTACGGGTGGCGGACCGGCGGTTGCCGGGATTTGACTCAAACGGGACGCGGCTCCTCGGCCGACAGGTGTACCCCCCACACCGCGCGGGCGGCGTTTTCCCAGGTGAAGGCCCTTGCCCGGACCAGTCCCGAGGCAATTGCGCGATCCGCCACGTTCTTCTCGTGCCACACCGACCGCAGTGCGGCCACCAAGGCGGGCCGGTCGCCCCGGGGCGCGACCAGCCCGGCCCCGCCGGCCACCTCGACCAGGGCCGGGGCGTCGGAGTGCACCACCGGCACCCCCGCCGCCATGGCCTCCACCACCGGCAGCCCGAACCCCTCCGCCAGGCTCGGCGCGGCCAGCACCGCCGCCCGCCGCAGCACGTGGGCCAGCTCCGGGTCGGTCAGCCGGCCGAGCAGCCGGACGTGCGGCGCGCGCAGGTCCACCCCGCCCCACCCCTGCGGCCCGACGACCACCAGCGGCACGCCCAGCTCGGCGGTCGCGGCCACCAGCTCGGCGAACCCCTTGCGCGGCTCGATCGTGCCGATGGCCAGCACGTAGCGACCGGGCAGGTCGGGCACGGCCAGCTCGGTCCCGAACCCGGTCACGCCGTTGGGCACCACCCGGACCGGGGCGGGGCCGGGCGCGTGCCGGCGCAGCTCGTCCGCCACGGCGGCGGTCGGCACGACGATCGCGGCGGCCCGGGACACCGCCCGCAGGATCACCTTCCGGTGCCACGCCGCACCGCGCGCGGTCAGCGTCCCGGGGTGGGTCCACGGCACCACGTCGTGCACGGTCACCACCACGCGGCCCCGGGGTGGCGCGAGCGGGGTCGGCGCGTGCACCGCGTCCCCGCCCGGCCAGTACGGCACGCCGTGCTCCCACGCGGCGATCAGGGCGCGCCGGGGCAGAGGCAGGACGCGCGGCCCGTGCACGCCCGGGATCACCGCCCCGCGCACGTCGGCCCGCCTGCTCACCACCCCGGTGACCTCCCACCCCGGCGGGGCGGTGGCGGCCAGCGCGGCGGCCAGCTCGCGGGTGTGGCGACCGGTGCCGCCGGGCACCGGGGCCAGCAACTGCTCGGTCAGCACCACCAGGTTGGGCATGTCGCGTACCGTCTCACGCCGTGTCCATCCCGAGCACGACGGTGGTCGTGGTGACGTGGCGCGGCCGGGACCACATCACCGCGTGCCTCGACGCACTGGCCGAGCAACGTCCACACAGGACACTCGTGCTGGACAACGCGTCCGACGACGGCACCGCCGCGCTGGTCGCGGCCCACCCCACCGGGCCGACCGCGGTCCGGCTGCCGCGCAACGCGGGGTACGCGGGCGCGCTGGCGGCCGTGCTCCCGCACGTCGACACCGAGTTCATCGCCTGGCTGAACGACGACGCCGTCCCGGACGCGGGCTGGCTGGGCCACCTCGAAGACGCCCTGCGCGCCGCGCCGGGTGCCGCCGCCGCGACGTCGTCGTTGCTGCTCGCGGACGGTGCCACGCAGTCGGTCGGGGTCCGGTTGACGGCCGACGGCCACGGCGCGGACCTGGTCCGGGCGGGCCACGAGGTGTTCGGGTTCTGCGGCGGCGCGGCCCTGCTGCGCACCGACGCGCTCAAGTCCTGCGGCGGCGTGCCGAGCGGCTTCTTCTGCTACTACGAGGACACCGACACGGCGTTCCGGCTGCGCCTGGCCGGGCACCGGGTGATCCCGGTCGGCCCGGCGCGGGTCCGGCACCGGCACGGCGCGAGCACCAACCCCGGTTCCCGGCTGTTCCACCGCTGGAACGAGCGCAACCGGCTGCTCATGCTGCTGCGCTGCGCCCCGGCCCGGGTCGCGGTCGCCCAGGTGGCCCGCTTCGCCGCGCTGACCGCCGTGCTGCCGTTCCGCCGGGCCCCGGAGGCGGGGAACTTCCGGCTGCCGCTGCGCCTCCAGGTGCTGGCGGAGGTCGTGCTCCGGCTGCCCGCCACGGCGGTCCAGCGGTTCGCGATCGGCCGCCGCGCGAAGGTGTCCCGCGCCGCCGTGTGGCGGGACTGGGCCGGGCGGTAGTCGATTTCCCGCCGCCCGTCCGCCGGGGTGGAGCAGGATGGCCGGGGATGTGCCCGACGGGCCGTTCACCGGCCCGGTCTGTCGAGGGGAGTGACGTGGCGGAGTACGTCGAGGTGCGCACCGAGGACGGCGACCTGGTCCCGTTCGAGCTGGACGAGGAGGACTACGACGGGCCGACGCGCGCGGGCCGGCGCTGGGACGCCGCCGTGGAGAAGATGGACGAGACGCTCGAAGCCGGCGTCGAGCGGGCGAAGAAGGTGGCGCGGGCGGTCGCCACGAAGATCGGCAGCATGCCGAACCCCCGGCCGGACAAGGTGGCCGTGGAGATCGGCCTCAAGGTCGGCTCCAGCGCGGCGCTGGCGATCGCCAAGTCCTCGGCCGAGGCGCACATCAAGATCACCGTCGAGTGGCAGCGGGACAGCCTGCCCGCGCCCCCTCCGGTCGACGACCCGGACGACGACGGGGACGGTGACGGGGACGGCGGGGAGGCCGGGTCGGAGTCGTAGGGCCCCCTTCGTCGAGTACCCCGGAGCACCATGAGGCAGGCTTAGCGCGTGGAGCGAGCAAGCCTGCCTGACGTGTCGGTGGTCGTGGTGAACTACCGGGGCACCGACGACACCATCACCTGCCTGCGTTCCTTGTTCGCCGAGCTGTCCTACCCGGCGGAGAAGCTCCAGGTCATCTGCGTCGACAACGCCTCGGGCGACGGCGGCGCGGACCGCATCCGGGCGGCCGTGCCGGCGGCCCTGGTGGTCGACGCGCCGGAGAACCTGGGTTTCGCGGGCGGGTGCAACCTGGGCGCGCGGCACGCCACCGGCACGGTGCTCGCGTTCCTGAACAACGACGCCCGCCCCCACCCGGACTGGCTGCGCGCGGCGGTGCGGGTGCTGCGCGCCGAGCCGACCGTGGGCGCGGTGGCGTCGAAGGTGCTGGACTGGGACGGCCGGGCGATCGACTTCGTGGACGGCGGCCTGACCTGGTTCGGCATGGGCTACAAGCGGCACGCCGGGCAGCCCGACGACGGGACCCACGACGTGCCGCGCGACGTCCTGTTCGGCACCGGTTCGGCGCTGGTCGTGCGGGCCCGGCTGTTCCAGGAGCTCGACGGGTTCGACGAGCGCTTCTTCATGTTCTACGAGGACGTCGACCTCGGCTGGCGGCTGAACCTGCGGGGCTGGCGGGTGCGCTACGAGCCGACCTCGCTGACCTACCACAAGCACCACGCGTCGATGTCCACTGTGGACGCCAGCCGGGAGTTCTTCCTGCTGGAGCGCAACGCGCTGGCCGCGCTGTACAAGAACGTCTCGGACGAGACGCTGGCGAAGGCGCTGCCCGCCGCGCTGGCCCTGGTGGTCCGCCGGGCGACCGCGCGCGGCGGGATCGACCCGCTCCAACTGGAGATCACCCGCCGGCCCGCCGACCCCGCCGACGACGCCGCGCCGGTGCCCGTGTCGCGCCAGGCGCTGGCGGGCTTCCTGGCGATCGACCAGTTCGTCGAGCTGCTGCCCCGGTTGGCCGAGTCGCGCAAGGTCGAGCAGGCCGCGCGCCGGGTGTCCGACGCCGACCTGGTCCCGTTGATGCGCAAGGCGTTGGAGCCCGCGTACCCGCTGGAGCGGTACCTGGCCGCGCACGACGTGCTGGTGGACGTGTTCGGCATCGAGGAGCTGTACGGGCGACCGCGCCGGGTCCTGATCGTGACCGGCGACGCCATCTCGAAGAAGATGGCCGGGCCCGCCATCCGCGCGTGGAACATGGCCGACGTGCTCGCCGACGAGCACGAGGTCCGGCTGGTGACGTTCAACCCGCTGTGCGCGCCGCCCGACGCGCCCTTCGAGGTGCGGGGCATCCGGCCGCGCGAGGTCGACCCGCACCTGGTGTGGGCGGACGTGATCGTGTTGCAGGGCCACGCCCTGGAGCTCCTGCCGCAGCTCAAGACGCCGGGGTCGACCAAGATCGTCGTCTGCGACATCTACGACCCGATGCACCTGGAGCTGCTGGAGCAGGGCCGCGACGACACCGACGAGCAGCGCGAGAAGGACCTGGTCGGCGTCACCCGGGTGCTCAACAACCAGTTGGCGCGCGGCGACTTCTTCCTGTGCGCGTCGGAGCGCCAGCGGCACTTCTGGCTGGGCCACCTGGCGTCGATGGGTCGGCTCACCCCCGCCCTCTACGACACCGACCCGACGGTGAAGTCGCTGCTGGCCGTCGTCCCGTTCGGCCTGTCCGGCAAGCCGCCGCAGCGCACCGGGCCCGGCCTGCGCGACACCCTGGGCATCGACCCGGACGACAAGGTCGTGCTGTGGGCGGGCGGCGTCTATAGCTGGTTCGACCCGCTGACGCTGATCCACGCCGTGGACCGGCTGCGCGGCGCGCACCCGGACGCCAAGCTGGTGTTCCTCGGCATGAAGCACCCCAACCCCGAGGTGCCGGACATGGGCATCACCGGGCAGACCCGCGCGCTGGCCGAGCAGCTCGGGCTGACCGGGACGACCGTGTTCTTCAACGAGTCCTGGGTGCCCTACCAGGACCGGCAGAACTGGCTGCTGGACGCCGAGTGCGGTGTCACCACGCACTACGAGCACGTGGAGACCACCTTCGCGTTCCGCACGCGGGTGCTGGACTACCTCTGGGCCGGGCTGCCCATCGTGACCACGGACGGCGACTCGTTCGCGGACCTGGTGGAGCGCGAGGGCCTGGGCGTCGTGGTGCCCTCGGAGGACGCCGGGGCGCTGGCGGCGGCGCTGGAGAAGGTCCTGTACGACGAGGAGTTCGCCGCCGGGTGCGTGGAGCGCATCGCGGCGGTCCGCGAGCGCTTCACCTGGGAGGCGGTCCTGGCCCCGCTGGTCGACTTCTGCCGCCACCCCCGCCCCGCCGCCGACCGGCTGCCCGGCGCGGCCCCGATGATCCGCAACCGGCCGTTGGGCCGCAAGGAGAAGTTGCGGCGCGACGTGCTGCTGGTCAAGGAGTACCTGGACCAGGGCGGCGCGGCCGAGGTCGCCAAGCGCGCGACCGGCCGGGTCCTCAAGAAGCTGCGCGGCCGTGGCTAGGCCGCTCAAGGTGCTCATCGACGGCACCCCCCTGCTCGGTCACCGGACCGGGATCGGCCGGTACACCTCGGCGCTGGCCGAGGAGCTCGCTTCGATGCGGGACGACGTCGACGTCCGCGCGGTGGCCTTCACGCTGCGCGGGTGGCGTGCGCTGCGCACCGTGCTGCCGCACGACGTGATCGCGCGCGGGCTGCCGGTGTCGGCGCGGTTGCTGCGGCAGTTCTGGCTGCGCGGCCCGTTCCCGCCGGTCGAGTTCCTGGCCGGGCCGACGGACGTCATGCACGCCACGAACTTCGTGCTGCCGCCCGCGATCCGGGCGGGCGGCGTGGTCACCATCCACGACCTGGCCTTCCTCGACACGCCGCAGGACCTGCCCCACTCCGACCGCAGGCTGCCCGAGCTGGTCCACAAGTCGGCGATGCGGGCCGACATCGTGTGCACCCCGACCCAGGCGGTCGCGAACGTCGTCGTGGAGCGGTTCGAGGTCGACCCGGAGAAGATCGTGGTCACGCCGCTGGGCGTGGACCCGGCGTGGTTCGCCGCGAGGCCGCCGGGCGACGCGCTGAGGGCCCGGCTGGGGCTGCCCGCCGAGTACCTGCTCTTCGTCGGTGCCGGCGGCCCCCGCAAGGGCCTGGTGACGCTCGTGGAAGCCCACGCCACGCACCCCACCCTGCCGCCGCTGGTGCTCGCCGGACCCGGTCACGTCGGGACGGAGGGCCGCGTGCTGCGCACGGGCTACCTGAAGGACGTCGACCTGCGCAGCGTGGTCGCGGGCGCGACGGCCCTGGTGCTGCCGTCGCGGGACGAGGGCTTCGGCCTGCCGGTGCTGGAGGCGTTGGCCTGCAACGTGCCCGTGGTGTGCACGGACGTGCCGGCGCTGCGCGAGGTGGCCGGCGGTCACGCCGTGCACGTGCCGGTCGGCGACGCGGAGGCGCTGGGCCAGGCCCTGGTGGAGGCAGTGGAGACGCCGCCGGACGCGGCGGCCCAGGCCGCGCGGCGCACCCACGCGGCCGAGTTCACGTGGCGCAGGACGGCGGAGAAGACCGTGGAGGCCTACCGGTTGGCGGCATCCGCCCGGCGGTGACCGGGCCGGCTCCGGCACGGGCCGGTACCGCTGCGGCGCACCTCGGCGGCGAACACCCCGGGGCCGCCCTGACCCACGTCCGGTTCCGGATCATCCCCACCCGCGCGGGCGAGCACGTGGCAACGGGTGCCTTTCTCCTGCTTCCGATTCGACGGATGCGGAACCGTGGCGGTCGACCACTTGAGTAGAACGTTGTTTCTGGAAGAAGAACAGGACGTCGACCGGTATAGGCCCGCGTTCCGACACGTGTGCGGTGTCGCGCTGAGCCAACAGGATTCCCTGACCCTGCTCCGCCGCTACGGCGAAGAGGAGCACGACGAATGGGAAACGCCGGCCCTCATGGGCGTCCGCGACAGCAAGAACCCGGGAGCCGGCCGGTTGACCGTCACCCGCGCGACCTGGCCGATCTTCCTCGCCGACCAGCGCTGACCACCGGCATCGAGCTGGCGGCCCGCCCGCCGCCAATTGAGACACGCGAAGATACGCAGAGTTGTGCGACGCCGATCCCCGAACCGGGCGGATCGGTGCCCCTCGGCGTGCGCGCTAGGAAGTCCGCACCGGGCGTTCCGCCGAACCGCCGGTGAGGACGCTCCACGAGATCTGCCGCGAACCGGTCACGGCGCAGACGCGGCGCAAGAAGCGCTGGCGCTCACCATCGGAGCGCGGAACGGAGACATCAGCAAGTCGCCCGTGGTCGGACATGACGGAAAGGCTCTCGCATTGATTGTCCACAAAACCAGTGCGCGAGGCCGGCTCCACTCCAACGGCGCAACACCCGTCTCAGGTGGTCACTCAGCGCGTTCACTGCCATGATGCCGCCCATGAGTTTCACCGCTGTGTGGCCGATCAACGACCGGGCCGACGCCGAGGCCGCCGACGAGCTGACCGTCAGCACGCCGGACGACGTGGACGCGCTGCTGGGCCGCCTCGCCGAGCCCGGTGCCGGGCCCGCGGTGATCGAGCACCAGGACCGCCCGCTGATGGACGACACCGAGGGCCTCCTGGGCGCTCCCGGCCAGACCAAGATCCCGGACCACGACGTGGCCGCCACCGTCCACGGGGGCTACGGCTACCTCACCTACGCCGACCCGGACCACGACTACTCCACCCTGGTGGGCGAGCCGGACTCCCCCGGCTACCACTCGGAGTACGTCGACTACCCGGCGGGCGCGGGTGTGCCCGTGGAGGCGCTGGGCCTGGCGCTGAAGGACTTCCTCGCCACCGCCGCACGGCCGACCTGCGTGGCGTGGCAAGCGGCCTAGACCCGACGTCCCCCGTCCACAGGGCCCCGGTGGCCGCACGCGAGCGCGCCCACCGGGGTCGTGCGCGGCCTCACCGCCGGGATCAGGGGACGGCGTGCGTCGCGAACGCGGCCCGCAGGGCGTCCCGCCACGGCCGCAACGGCGTCAGCCCCGCCTCGGCCCACGACCGGCCGGACAGCACCGAGTACGCCGGACGCGGCGCGGGACGGGGGAAGTCGTCGGTGCCGCAGCCCCGCACCCGCTCCGGGTCGGCCCCGAGCTCCTCGAACACGGCCTGCGCGAACCCGCGCCACGTCGTCTCGCCGCTGCCCGTGGCGTGCAGCACGCGGGCCGCCGGCCCGGTCCGCACGGCCTGCCCGGCGAGCTCGACCAGCCCCGCCGCGAGGTCCAGCGACCACGTCGGCGAACCGCGCTGGTCGTCCACGACCGCCAGCGACTCGCGCTCGCCCTCCAGCCGGGCGATGGTGCGGACGAAGTTCGGCCCGCCCGCGCCGTACATCCACGACGTCCGGACGACCCAGGACCGCTCCCACGTGCGGAGCACCCGCTGCTCGCCGGCCAGTTTCGTGCGCCCGTAGGCGGATCGCGGGCCGGTCTCGTCACCGGGCTCGTACGGCCGCGTGCCGTCGCCCGGGAAGACGTAGTCCGTCGAGACGTGCAGCAGCGCCACGTTGTGGTCGCGGCACGCCTCGGCCAGCAGGCCGGCCCCGACCGCGTTCACCGCGAAGGCGCGCTCCTCGTCGGTCTCCGCGACGTCGACGGCGGTGTAGGCCGCCGCGTTCACCACCACGGGCCTGAGCTCGTTGTCCCGCGCGGAAGCCGCGAACGAGGCCACCGCGTCGGTGACCGCCTCGGCGTCGGTGACGTCCAGCTCGGCGGACGAGGGCGCGTGCACCAGGCCGTCGGCCGGGGTCGCGGCCACCAGGTCGTGCCCGAGCTGGCCACGGCCACCGGGTACCAGTAGCGCGAGCATCAGCCGGCCAGCGCCGCGCGCTGCTTGAGGGGCTCCCACCACGCCCGGTTGTCCCGGTACCACTCGACCGTCGCGGCCAGGCCGGCGGCGAAGTCGACCCGGGGCGCGTAGCCGAGCTCGGTGGAGATCTTGGTGATGTCGACCGAGTACCGCCGGTCGTGGCCCAGGCGGTCGGCGACCGGCTCGACGGAGGACCAGTCCCGGCCGGTGGCCGCCACCAGGCGCTCGGTGAGCTCGCGGTTGGTCAGCTCGGTGCCGCCGCCGATGTTGTAGACCTCGCCGCCCCGGCCGCCCTCCAGCACGAGCTGGATGCCGTGGCAGTGGTCGTCCACGTGCAGCCAGTCGCGGACGTTGAGGCCGTCGCCGTAGAGCGGGACCTTGCGGCCGTCCACGAGGTTGCTCACGAACAGCGGGATGACCTTCTCCGGGAACTGGTACGGCCCGTAGTTGTTCGAGCACCGGGTGATGCACACCGGCAGGCCGTGCGTCCGGTGGAACGCCCGCGCCAGCAGGTCCGAGGACGCCTTGGACGCCGAGTAGGGCGAGTTCGGCTCCAGGGCGTGCTCCTCGGTCCAGGAGCCCTCCTCGATGGTGCCGTACACCTCGTCGGTGGAGACGTGCACGAACTTCGCCACGTTCGCCTCCAGGGCCGCTTGGAGCAGCGTCTGGGTGCCCAGGACGTTGGTCAGCACGAAATCGGCGGACCCGGAGATCGACCGGTCCACGTGCGACTCGGCCGCGAAGTGCACGACCACGTCCGTCCGGGCCATGAGATCGGTCACCACGTCGCGGTCGCAGATGTCGCCGCGGACGAACGTCAGCCTGGGGTCGTCGGCGACGGGCGCGAGGTTGGCCTCGTTCCCGGCGTAGGTGAGCTTGTCCAGCACCACCACCTCGGCGTCCGCGTAGACCGGGTACGCGCCGCGCACCATCTCCCGCACGTAGTGCGAGCCGATGAAGCCGGCCCCACCCGTCACCAGTACGCGCATGGTCAATGCCCTTCCACAACCGTCGTCCACCGCAGTCTGTCACGGTGATTACCCGTGCAACCCACCCTGTCGTTACAGCGTCTCCCGTATTAAGTGGAAACAGCGGGCCGGAACCCCGGCCCGCCACTAACCTGGGACAGCAGTCGCGGGACACGGGGGAGGCACCACCAGTGGACACCAGTCCGCCCAAATCGGCCGCGAGACCGGCTGCTTTGCGTGTTCTCGTGGTCACTTGGCGTTCACTGATAGCGCTGGTCTCGGCAGCCGTGCTGGTCGTCTCCTGGTACGGGTGGACCTACCTGCGCGACATCAACGAGGGCATCGCCACCACGGACGTCATCCCGTCCTCGATCGCGGAGCAGGGCGCGGCCCGCAAGCCGCTCGACGGCGCGATCGACATCCTGCTGGTGGGGGTGGACAGCCGCACCGACGCGCAGGGCAAGCCCCTGTCGGACGAGGTGCTGGCGCTGCTCAACGGCGGTGTGGCGGACGGCACGTTGAACACCGACACCATGATCCTGGTGCACATCCCGCAGGACGGCACGCGGGCGGTCGCCATCTCCTTCCCGCGCGACGCCTACGTGGAGATCGCGGACGGTTTCGGCAAGCACAAGCTGAACTCGGCGATGCTCCGGCAGAAGACCGAGACCTCGGAGAGGCTGCGCGCCGAGGGCGTCGTGGACGAGGCGCGGATCGAGCGCGAGTCGACCCAGGCGGGCCGCCGCACGCTCATCAAGACCATCGAGGGCCTCACCGGCGGCGCGGTCACCGTCGACCGGTACGCCGAGGTGAACCTGGCGTCGTTCTACGAGGTGACGCAGGCCATCGGCGGGGTCGAGGTGTGCCTGAACGCCGCCACCCGCGACTCCGACTCGGGCGCGGACTTCCCGGCCGGGCGGCAGACCATCGCGGGCGCGGCGGCGCTGTCGTTCGTGCGGCAGCGCGGCGGGCTGACCGGCGGCGACCTGGACCGGATCGTGCGCCAGCAGGTGTTCATCGGCGCGCTGGCCCGCAAGGTGCTCTCCACCGGCACGCTGACCGACTTCGGCAAGCTCGACGAGCTGGTGACGGCGGTCAAGAGGTCCGTGGTGCTCAGCGAGCGGTGGAACATCACCGAGTTCGCCGAGCAGATGCAGGGCCTGGTGTCGGGCAACATCCAGTTCCGCACCATCCCGGTGGGCGACCCGACGGACACGTGGGGTGACGGCAACGTCCTGCCGGTGAACCCGGCGGAGGTGCGCCAGTTCATCAAGGGCCTGGCCGACGACCCGCCGCCGGAGTCCGGTTCGGCCGCGCCGACGACCACGTCGTCCGGGCCGCTGCCGGCGGACGTCACCGTGCGGGTGGTCAACTCCTCGGGTCTCGCCGGGAAGGCCGCCGAGGTGCTGGAGTCACTGGTGGGCAAGGGTTTCCGGCGTGGCGACGCGACCAGCGGCGACTACCTGGACAGCACCGTGGTGCGGCACCCGGCCGGGGAGCGGGCGAGTGCCGACCGGGTGATCTCCGCCCTGGGCGGTAACGCGGCGGCCGTCGAGGACGACTCCGTGCCGAGGGGGCACGTCCAGGTCTACGTGGGCGCGGACTTCGCACCGGCGGACGCGTCCGACATCGCGTCGGTCGGCGGTGCGACGACGATCCCGTCGGCCTCCTCGTCCGCTCCGCCGATCACCGCCCAGGGTGTGGTCTGCGTCAACTGAGGACCGCGTCCCCGGCGGTTGTCGCGTCCGACCGGCGGCAGGTGGTTAGCCTGGTCGGACCAGGCGGGGAGACCGTTCGCGCAGACTTAGGAGGACCGCCCGTGAAGGCCGCGGTGATGACCGGACGCACGCTGCTCGCGTTGCTGTCCGCGGCCGTGCTCGTCGTGGCGGGATATAGCTGGGCGACGCTCAAGCGGGTGCAGGAGAGCGTGAACACGACAGACGTGCTGAACGCGCTGTCGGACATCCCCAACGCCCCGCCCGCCGACGACGGCGCGCTGGACATCCTGCTGGTGGGCAGCGACAGCCGGACCGACGCGCAGGGCCGCCTGCTGCCCGACCGGGTGCTCCGCGAGCTGCGCACCGAGGCGACCGACACGGTCAACACGGACACCATCATCGTCGTCCGGGTGCCGCGCCACGGCGGCAAGGCGCACGCGGTGTCCATCCCGCGCGACACGTACGTGCCGATCCCGGACCACGGCGAGGAGAAGATCAACTCCGCGTACGGGGTGACCAAGTTCTTCACCATGGAGCGGCTCGCCGCCGAGGGCGGGCACGACCTGGAGGAGCGGTCCAAGCTCGGCGACCAGGCCGGGCGGCGCGCCCTGGTGCAGGTCGTGCAGGACCTGACCGGCGTCCGGGTGGACCACTACGCCGAGGTCAACCTCTACGGGTTCTACCTGCTGACGCAGGTGATCGGCGGGGTCGAGGTGTGCCTGAACAACGCCACCAGCGACCCCGACTCGGGCGCGGACTTCCGGGCCGGGGTGCAGACCATCGCCGGCGGCGACGCGCTGGCGTTCGTCCGGCAGCGCAAGAACATCCCCAACGGCGACCTCGGGCGGATCACCCGCCAGCAGGTGTTCCTGAAGTCGGCGGTGTCGCAGCTCCTGTCGGCGGGGACGTTGACCGACCCGGGCAAGCTCACCGGGCTGCTGGACGCGATGTCCAAGTCCGTGGTGGTGGACGAGGAGCTGGACCTCGCCACGCTGGCCGGCCAGGCGCAGGGCCTGGCGGGCGGGAACGTCGAGTTCACCACCATCCCGGTGACCGGCGTCGGCGCGCGCAACGAGCGCGGGCAGAGCATCGTGACCGTGGACCGGGACCAGGTCCGGGCGTTCGTGGCGCAGGTGCTGGGCGCGAAGACCCCCGCGCCGACCCCCGCCACGACGGCCGCCACGACGACCGTGCGGAAGTTCGCCGGCGGCAAGCCGGTGACCTTGGACGGACCGCGCCGCGAGCTCGCCCAGGGCCCGCCCTGCGTCGACTGACCCGGGCTGGGGCGGTTCGCGCCCGGATGGCAGGGTTGGCGGCATGACCGTCACGGAAACCCTGCTGACTCCGCTGTTCGCGGCGGGTCCCGGCCGTCCGCTGATCACGCACTACGACGACGCGGCGGGCACGCGGGTCGAGCTCTCGCGGGCGACCATCGGGAACTGGGCGGCGAAGACGGCCAACTGGCTGCGCGACGAGATGGACGTGGCGGCGGGCGACCCGGTGGCCGTGCTGCTGCCCGCGCACTGGCAGACCGCGGGCGTGCTGCTCGGCGCGTGGTGGTGCGGCGCGGTGGTGACCGAGGACCCGGCCGGCGCGAAGGTGGCGTTCGTGCCACCGGGCGGCGCGGCGGTCGGCGCGGACGCCGTGGCGACGGTTTCGCTGCACCCCATGGGGTTGGGCTGCGGGGCCGAGCTCGACTACGTGGACGAGGTGCGGGTCTACGGCGACGAGTTCACGCCGTGGGGCCCGGTCCCCGGTGCCACGCCCGCGCTCGGCAGGTCCACTGTGGACGAAGTGGTGGCCGAGGCGCGGCAGCGCGCGACCACGTTGGGGATCGGCCCGGACACGCGCGTGCTCTCGACCCTGGAGTGGGCGCAGCCGGACGGGCTGCTGAACGGCTTCCTGGCCGTGCTGGCCGGTGGCGGGTCGCTCGTGCAGTGCAGCAACGCGAAGGCGGACCTGCTGCCCGCGCGGCGGGTCAGCGAGCACACGACCCTGGACCTGGTCGGCTAGAGCTCCCCGCGAGCGGGGGGCGGGCGGTCCACCGCCCGCCCGCCCGCCGCCGCGCGGGTCAGGCCGGCTGCCTGCGCCGGATGAGCCGGTCCACGGTGAGCGAGCCCCCGTTGAAGCCCAGGGCGAGCGCGGCGACGCCGAGCGCGAGCACCAGTTCGTAGCCGCCCTGCCCGAGCAGGCCGTTGGGCAGGTGCACGATCAGCAGCGCGCCGGCCATGTCGATCGCCAGCAGGACGCCCACGACGGGCAGCGCCGCGCCCGCTATGAGCAGCGCGCCGCCGCCGAGTTCGACGAGGGCCGCGAACCAGGCGGACAGCGTCGGGAGCGGGACGCCCATGCCCTCGAAGGCCGCGGCGGTGCCGTCGAGCCCCCACTCGGTGAGCTTCTGCCAGCCGTGCGCGATGAACACCACGCCGACGCCGATCCGACCGATGAGTGCCGCCACGTCCCGAACCATGCCTGTCCCTTCGTCTGCGGATGGGGTTCCGCCGCGACGGTATATGAATCTTCAACAACTTCTTCGGCCACGCCGAGGGGTTGACAGCATGTCGACAGGCGCGTAGATAACTAGATGGTTAGATAACCGGTAGGTTAGGTGAAGATGGCAGACGACCCGCTGAGCACCACTTTCGCCGCGCTGGCCGATCCCACCAGGCGCGCCATCCTGGCCCGCCTGGCCGAGGGGGCGGCCACCGTGAAGGAGCTGTCCGCGCCGTTCGCGATGAGCGGCCCGGCCGTGTCCAAGCACCTGCGGGTGCTGGAACGGGCGGGGCTCGTCACGCGCGGCCGGGACGCCCAGTGGCGTCCCCGCGCGCTCGACGCGGCTCCGCTGCGCGAAGTGGCCGAGTGGACCGACGGCTTCCGCCGGTTCTGGGACGACAGCCACCGCCGCCTGGACGGGTACCTGGAACGGATGAAGGAGCAGGAAGATGACCGCTGACCCGGCAACCGCGTGGAGCACCCCGTCGGACCTGGAGGTGGCGGTCACCCGCCGCTTCGACGCGCCCCGGCGACTGGTGTTCGAGGCGTTCACGTCGCCGGAGCACGTGGTGCACTGGATGCTCGGCCCGGAGGGGTGGACCATGCCGGTGTGCGAGGCCGACCTGAGGTCGGGAGGGCGTGGCACCGGACGTGGCGACGGGCCGACGGCACCGAGATGTCGATGAGGGGGACGTACCTGTCGGTGACGCCGCACTCGGAGTTCGTGCAGACCGAGGAGTGGGGCGACGGGTGGCCGGAGATCGTGAACACGACGAGTTTCGTCGACGAGGGCCGGTGGACGACCGTGGTGCAGACGATGAGGTTCCCGTCGAAGGAGGCCCGTGACCGGGCGACGGCGACGGGGATGTCGACCGGCGCGGACACCAGCTACGACCGCTTGGTCGGCTACCTGGCCGAACTCGCCCCCTGACCCTTGAGCAGGGCGGGACCCCGGACGACGACACCTTCCGGGGATTCACACCAAGGACTCAGAAGGCGGACTGGACCAGCCCCAGGAGCGCTTCGACCAAGTGCGGCGCTGCGGCGATCGTGTGCGCCGACGCCGACGAGTGATCGTGCCCGGTGCTGTCGAGCACGATTGCCCCGGCCTCACGAGCGATGAGGACTCCGGCGGCGACATCGAGCGTCTGATTGGACAGGACTACCGCCCCGTCGATTCGGCCTTCCGCCACCCACACCAGATCGTGAGCAGCCGATCCGAACATGCGGACGCGCTCCACATCGGCCGCGAGCGCAGCGGTGACGGCAATACGCAGCCTGTTCTCCACAGCCGCCCGAGGGCCAAGCGCGTAGTCGCCGACGGCGATCATCGCCTTGGCGAGATCGACCGTCGGGCTTGCTCGAATCGACTTCCCATTGACAAACGCGCCGCCACCACGAACAGCCGAATAGTGCAGGTCGGACAGCGGCAGCGAGATTGCCGCGACCAACGCCCGATCTCCGCGCAGAAGAGCGAGGGAAACAGCGGACAGTGGTACTCCGTGCACGAAGTTGGCGGTACCGTCGATCGGGTCGAGCGCCCAGACGCACTCACTTTCCGCAGCCCGGTCGCTACGGCCCTCCTCTTCTCCGACAAACCCGATCTCGGGCGTCGCCTCAGCCAGATACGCGCGCACCTCGTGCTCGATCCTGATATCCACATCGGTGCAGGTGTCCCGGTCGGACTTCTCCGTGACCGCCTGCGGACGGGTGTGCTTGATCAGGTCGTTGCCGATGCGGACAGCTTTCTGCGCGATCTCGGCCAACTGGTCGAGGTGCCGCATCAGGCGATCTCCTTCGCTCGGTCCCACGTCGAGTCGAGCACCTGGCCGAAGGTGTGGAGATGGTGCGCCGCTGGTCGGCTATCCGCATGAGAAGCAATCGTTGCGGATGTCCGGTGACGGACTTCTCAAGATCACGGCGTGGAGGCGGCATGATCAGGGAATCAGCCGCCTCCACGCCGGGGTGAAGATCGTCGGTCTAGCCCTTGAGCAGGGCTCGCGACATCACGACGCGCTGGATCTGGTTCGTGCCCTCGTAGATCTGGGTGATCTTCGCGTCGCGCATCATGCGCTCGACCGGGAAGTCGCGGGTGTAGCCGGCACCGCCGAAGAGCTGGACGGCGTCGGTCGTCACCTCCATCGCGACGTCCGACGCGTAGCACTTGGCCGCCGCCGTGATGAAGCCGATGTTCGGCTCGCCGCGTTCCGCCTTCGCCGCCGCCACGTAGACCATGTGGCGGGCCGCCTCGACCTTCATCGCCATGTCGGCCAGCATGAACTGCACGCCCTGGAACTCGGCGACCGCCTTGCCGAACTGCTTGCGGTCCTTGACGTAGGCGATCGCGGCTTCCAGGGCTCCCTGGGCGATGCCCACCGCCTGCGCGCCGATGGTCGGGCGCGTGTGGTCCAGGGTGCGCAGGGCCGTCTTGAGGCCGGAGCCCGGCTCGCCGATGATGCGGTCCGCCGGGATCGTGCAGTTCTCGAAGTGGATCTCCCGCGTCGGGGAGCCCTTGATGCCGAGCTTGCGCTCCTTCGAGCCCACCACGAAGCCCGGGTCGTCCTTGTGCACCACGAACGCCGAGATGCCCTGCGACTTCTTCGGCGCGTCCGGGTCGGACACGGCCATCACGGTGTACCAGGTCGACTCGCCCGCGTTGGTGATCCAGGACTTCGTGCCGTTGAGCACCCAGTGGTCGCCGTCGAGCCGCGCGCGCGTGCGCATCGACGCCGTGTCGGAGCCCGCCTCGCGCTCGGACAGCGCGTAGGACGCCATCGCCTCGCCGGCCGCGATGGAGGGCAGCACCTGCCGCTTCAGCTCGTCCGACGCGGCCAGCAGGATCGGCATGGTGCCCAGCTTGTTCACGGCCGGGATCAGCGACGAGGACGCGCAGACGCGCGCGACCTCTTCGATCACGATGCAGGTGGCGACCGAGTCGGCACCCTGGCCGTCGTACTCCTCGGGCACGTGCACGGCCGCGAAACCGGATTTGACCAGGGCTTTGAGCGCTTCGACCGGGAAGCGCTCCTGTTCGTCGACCTCGGCCGCGTGCGGCGCGACCTCCTTGTCGGCGAGCGCCCGGACGGCCTCGCGCAGCGCCTCGTGCTCCTCGGCGAGCTGGTAGGTACCGAAACTCGGGTCCACGTTAAGTTACCTCCCGGTAGGTCTTCTACCGAGATGTTAGCGCGCGTTCACCGGCGGAAGCCCTGTGCCGTGGGCAACAGGGCCCGAACCGGCTACAGCGACGCCCGCAGCGCCGCGTCCTTCTCCAGCACCAGCCGCTCCAGCGACTCCTGGAACGCCGCCATCCGCTCCCGCAGCGCCGGGTCGGCCGCCGCCAGCACGCGCACCGCGAGCAGGCCCGCGTTGCGCGCGCCGCCGACCGACACGGTCGCCACCGGCACGCCGGCGGGCATCTGCACGATCGACAGCAGCGAGTCCATGCCGTCCAGGTACTTCAGCGGCACCGGCACGCCGATCACCGGCAGGACGGTCGCCGACGCGACCATGCCGGGCAGGTGGGCCGCGCCGCCCGCGCCGGCGATGATCACCCGCAGGCCGCGCCCGGCGGCCGACGCGGCGTAGTCGAGCATCCGCTGGGGCGTCCGGTGCGCGGACACCACGCTGACCTCGAACGACACGTCGAACTCGGCCAGCGCCTCGGTGGCGGCCTTCATCACCGGCCAGTCCGAATCGCTGCCCATGATCACGCCGACTGACGTCACTGCTGTCCTCCGTGGATGTCGTACCCGTCCAGCCACACGCCGTCGGACAGCCAGTGCGCCGCGAGCCGCGCCCGCTCCCGCACCTCGTCCAGCCGCTCCCCGAGCAGCGTCACGTGGCCGATCTTGCGTCCCGGTCGCTCCGCCTTGCCGTACAGGTGCACGTGCGCGTCGGGGAACCGGGCGAACAGGTGGTGCAGCCGCTCGTCGGGGCCCATGTCGGGCGGTGCCGCCGCGCCGAGGACGTTCGCCATCACGACGGCGGGCGCGACCAGGTCGGTCGCACCGAGCGGGTAGTCCAGCACGGCCCGCAGGTGCTGTTCGAACTGGGAGGTGCGCGCGCCCTCGATGGTCCAGTGGCCGGAGTTGTGCGGGCGCATGGCCAGCTCGTTGACCACGAGGCCGTCGGCGGTCTCGAACAGCTCCACGGCCAGCAGGCCGACCACGTCGAGCTCGGCGGCGATCCTCAGCGCCAGCTCCTGGGCCTCTTCGCCGGAGGTGTCGGGGGCGGGGGCGAGCACCTCGACGCAGATCCCCTCCTTCTGCACGGTCTGCACCACGGGCCACGCCGCGCCCTGCCCGAACGGCGAGCGCGCCACCAGCGCGGCCAGCTCGCGGTGCATCGGCACGCACTGCTCGACCATCAGCGGGGTCCCGGCGGCGAGCAGCTCGGGCACCACGCGCTGCGCGCTCTGCGGGGTGTTCAGCATCCAGACGCCGCGCCCGTCGTACCCGCCGCGCACCGCCTTCAGCACGCACGGCCACCCGTGCGCCGCGCCGAACTCCAGCACGTCCGCCGTGTCCAGCACCTCGCTGAACGGTGGCACCGGCAGCCCCAGCCCGGCCAGCCGGACCCGCATGACCAGCTTGTCCTGGGCGTGCTCCAGCGCCTCCGGACCGGGCTGCACCTTCACCCCGTCCGCGACCAGCGCCTTCAGGTGCTCCTGCGGCACGTGCTCGTGGTCGAACGTGAGCACGTCGCACGACTTGGCGAACGCCCGCAGGGCGTCGAGGTCGGTGTGCTTGCCGTACTCGACGTCCCGCGCGACCAGCGCGGCGGGGTCGGAGTCCGATTCGGCGAGCACCCGCAGCGACTGGCCCAGCGGGATGGCGGCCTGGTGGGTCATGCGGGCGAGCTGCCCGCCGCCGATCATGCCGACGATCGGGAGACGAGTTCGGGAGTCCACGGGAAGCGGATTCTACCTGGGCAAACGGAGGCCGCCGACCACCCCGTCGAACGGGTGCCGCGACGAGGAGGTCCCGCGCACCCCCCGAACGCGCGGGACCTCCCCCAGCGGGGCCGTTCGCGGTGCGACGGACCGGGTCAGAGCCGGTGCGACCGGCGGACCAGGCGGAAGGCCAGGGCCAGCAACCCGGCCGCGAGCACCGCGAAGACCGCGAACTCGAAGAGCTGGAACGGCACCAGGCGGTCGATCGGGTGGTGGTCGGCGAAGAACGAGACCACCCCGCTCTCCCGGAGGCACTGGTTGAAGTCGGTCTCGTAGCAGGAGCGCGAGAGCTCCACCTCGTTGCCGCTGCCGTCCAGGTACCCGCTGCCGACCGGCATGCTGTCGTCCATCTTCGCGTACAGCACGTCGAACTCCGCGCGACCTTGATCGTCGATCGGCGTGACCAGGCGCTCCGGTGTCCAGAAGCGCGGTCGCCACACCACCGCGACCAGCAGGCGGACCAGGAGGAAGAGCCCGAGCGCGATGCCCATCGAGACGACCGTCCGCCGGGTGAGGGCGCTCACCACCAGGCCCAGCGCGAACCCGAACGCCGCGAACCCGACCTGCACCAGCGGGTCGCTCTCGTAGGAGTCCAGCAGGAACGGCGGGAACGGCAGGTGCCCGGTGACCGTGCCCCGGGTGCCGACGTGGGTGTTCACCGCCGTCAGCAGGTGCTGCACCGCCGCGCCGGACACGGCCGTCAGACCGATCGCCGACACCCCGAGCAGCACCACCTTGCCGAGCAGCCAGCGGGCCGGCGAGAGGTCCTGGCCCCAGGCGACGAAGTGCGTCTTCTGCTCGTACTCGCTCGCCAGCAGCGGTGCCGCCCAGAACACCGCGACGAGCGCGCCGAACGCCATCGGGAACATCGTGAGCAACTGGCCCGCGACGCGGGGCTGGAGGTGCGCGGTCAGGAACTCGGCCGCGGAGTTGCCGGGGGAACCGACGGCCCAGGCCACGGCGACGGCGGTCAGCGAACCCAGCGCGGCCAGGCCGACGCCGATGACGATCAGCAGCCGGTGCTGCCGCCAGGTCAGCCACGCGAGGTCGCCCCAGCCGACCTTCGTCCGGGACCGAACCGGGGTGGACGTGGTGGCGGTCATGCGCCGACTTCCTTCCTGGTCACCGCGAGCTGCGCGAGCACGTACTCCTCCAACCCCACCGGCCGCCGCACCCACGGCTCCGCGACCACCGGCCGGGGCTGTCCCCCGGGCAGCTCGACCAGGAACGTCGACTGCGCGCCGTGGTGCCGGGCCTGCACGACCACGCCGGGCACGGGCGGTGCCTCCGAGGCCGGGCCGACGAACGTCGCGTGCCGGGCGAGCAGGTCGTCCACGTCGCCGCCGGCCAGCAGCCGGCCGTGCGCGAGCAGCAGCAGGTAGTCCGCGACGCCGCTGAGTTCGGCCACCACGTGGGTGGACAGCAGGACCGTCATGCCGGTCCGCTCGACCTCGGCGAGCAGCTCGGTGGTCACCTCGCGGCGGGCCAGCGGGTCGAGGTTGGCCAGCGGCTCGTCCAGCAGCAGCACGGTCGGCCGGGCCCCGAGGGCCAGCGCGAACGCCACCTGCGCCTGCTGGCCGCCGGAGAGCTTGCCGCACGCCCGGTCCAGCGGGATCTCGAACCGCTCCAGCCAGTCCGTCGCGCGGGCCTGGTCCCACACCACGTTGAGGTGCGCGCCCAGGCCCAGCATCTCGGCGGCGGTGAAGTGCCGGTAGACGGGCTTGTCCTGCGACACGAGCGACACCCGGCCCGCCGTGCGCACCGACCCCTCGTCGGCACCGAGCAGGCCCGCGAGCACGCTCATCAACGTCGACTTGCCCGCGCCGTTCGCGCCGACCAGCGCGGCCACCCGGCCCGCCGGCAGCTCGAACGAGCACCCGCGCAACGCCCACTTGGCGCGGTAGCGCTTGCCCAGCGACTCGGCCCGGACCGCCAGTGCGGTCCGGTCGGCGGACTCCGCCACGGTAGAGGTCATCGGACCGCCACCTCTTCCCCCTCGGTCTCGCCGGCGGCCAGCACGGACCGCACCAGCGCGTCGATGTCCTCTTCTTCCAACCCGGCCGCGCGGGCCTCGCGCACCCAGGCGGCGAGGCCCGCGCGCAGCGCGTCCATCACCCCCGGGTCGGTCGAGCCCAGGCCGGCCTTCACGAACGTGCCCGAGCCCTGGCGTGCTTCGACCAGGCCGGACATCTCCAGCTCGCGGTACGCCTTGAGCACGGTGTTCGCGTTGACACCGCTGCTCGCCACCACGTCGCGGACGGTCGGCAGCCGGTCACCCGGCCCCACCCACCCGAGCCTCAGCGCCTCCCGCACCTGGCGGACGAGCTGCAAGTACGCCGGGAGGCCGCTGGACCGGTCGATGCGGAACTCCACCTACCGCCTCCAGATTGTTCTACTCAACTAAGACACTAGAAGAGCAGAACACGCCAAAGGCTGTCAAGCGTGGTCGACCGGGTGATCGCGGAGGTGCCCGACTGAGTGGTCGTGGAGGTGCCCGTCCGGGGCGTTCGCGGCGCGCGAGGAGGCGGTGCCACGTCCTCGCCGCGCCGCTGACCCCGCAGCGATTTACCGCTGACGAGACGAGGCCCGCGACGTGAGGGGATACGTCGCGGGCCTCAAGGTGGGCAGCGCCGGGGGACGCTGGACAGGGGGATCAGCGCCCTGACCCGGTTACCAGTTCGGCGGCCTGTTCATAAGTGGCCGGCAGCTCCTCCACCCAAACCTCGGCCGGTCCCGTCGGAGCCACGTGGGGGTCCACGGCCAGCCGGTCGGCCGTCAACAACCGGAGGTTCCCGACCGTCCGGTGCAGTCGTTCGTCCTTCTTCACCAGCACCGCGGCCAGCGACGGCCCGATGGACGCGATCGTCTGGCCCGCGTCGAACACCTCGCGCAACGCGTCCGCCAGCAGCGTCATCGCCACCACGCGCGACCACCCGGACGTGCGGTCCAGGTCCAGCGCCACCAGCACCAGCAGGTAGTCCTGGCGGCCGGCGGTGCGCGCCTCGGCGTACACCTCGCGGAGCCTCGCCCGCAGGTACGCGCCGGTCGCCAGGCCGGTCAGCGGGTTGTCCACCGAAGTGCTCGCCGCCTGCCGGCTCAGCACGTCACCCCAGCCCAGCGCGGTCGCGCGGAGCATCGGGGACGGGACGGCGTCGACGTTCGGCGACACGATGCCGGCGGAATCCGCCGAGCCCTCGACGACCGCGTGCAACGCGGCCAGGTCGACCAGGGTCTCCGCGAGACTCGCACCGCCCTCGGCCCGCGCGCCGCCCAGCCGGTGCAGCGCGGGGCCCGGGTCGGCCGTGCCGACCACGGCCGCGCAGACCTGGTCGACCTCGTCCAACGGCCAGTCGGCCGGGTAGGACCACCCGGCCGCCAGGGACGCCGTCCGCCACCTCCACCTCAGCGCCCGTGCCTCGTCCGCGCCGGCCCGGCGCGTCGTCGTCGGCTCGCCGACCTCGCCGGCGGCTGCTTCCCGCACACCCACCCGGATGCCTCCTCGACCTGGGGATTCGAATACGGGACGTCGCGGGGGCTGATCCATGACGGCAGTCCGCCTCCCCGGTCGGGGGGTTCCGGGTGACGGTGCGCTATCCGGTAGGTCACACTGAGCGCGCGAGGGAGGGATTACACGTGGCGACCGTTCCTGCCGACGTTCGGGGACCGAGCGATGCGGAGCTCATCGACTCCGTGCGCGGTGGGGCGATCGATGCCTACGGGCAGCTCTACGAGCGCCACGTGGGCGCGGCCTACAACCTGGCCCGGCAGCTCGCCCGGTCTTCCGCCGAAGCCGACGACCTCGTGTCGGACGCGTTCGCGAAGGTCCTCGACACGCTCCGCGCCGGACGCGGCCCGGACTCGGCCTTCCGCGCCTACCTGCTCACCGCGCTGCGGCACACCGCCTACGACAAGACCCGCCGGGACAAGAAGGTCGACCTCGCCGACGACGTCACCGCCGTCGCGGGCGCGGAGGCCACCTCCGTGCCGTTCCGGGACACCGCCGTGGCCGGCCTGGAGCGGTCGATGGCCGCGAAGGCGTTCGCCCGGCTCCCCGAGCGCTGGCAGACCGTCCTGTGGCACACCGAGATCGAGGGCCAGTCCCCCGCCGAGGTCGCCCCGCTGCTCGGGCTGACCGCCAACGGCGTGTCCGCCCTCGCCTACCGGGCCCGCGAGGGCCTCAAACAGGCCTATTTGCAGGTGCACCTGGCGGAGAGCCAGGCCGAGCGCTGCCGCGCCACCGTGGACCGGCTGGGCGCGTGGACCCGAGGCGGTCTGTCCAAGCGGGAGACCACGCAGGTCGAGGCGCACCTGGACGAGTGCGCCGACTGCCGGGGGCTGGCCGCCGAGCTCGCCGACGTCAACGGCGCGCTGCGCGCGTTCGTCGCCCCCCTCGTGCTCGGGCTGGGCGCGGCCGGCTACCTGGCCGCGACCGCCACCACCGCCAAGGCCGCGACCGTCGTCGCGGCGGCGACGGCCGGCGCGGGTGGCACGGCCGGCGCGGTCACGTCCGCGCCCCGGCAGTTGTTCGGCGTGGTGGCCTCGGCGGCGGCGCTGGCCATCGCCGTGGCGGTCGGGCTCGCGTCGGAGGGTGAGCAGCAGGTGCCCGCCGCGCAGACGTCGACCACCCAGGCGCAGACGACCGAGCCGAAAACCACCCAGCCGCAGACCTCCCCGCCGCAGGCCACCCAGCCGGCCCCGCCACCGGTGCAGAGCCCGGACCCGCCGGCCGCCGAGGACCCGCCGCCGGTGCCGACGGCCGACCCGACGTCGGAGCCGACGTCGGAGCCCGCGCCGGAACCGCAGCCGGAACCCGAACCGCAACCCGAGCCCCAGCCGGAACCCGAACCGCAGCCGCAGCCGCAGCCCGAACCGGAACCCGAACCCGAACCGACACCACCGACCCTGGTGCCGACGGTGCCCAGCGGGTTCGCGCTCACACCCGGCGAAAGCCCGACCGACCTGCCGATCACCGTGCGCAACACCGGCGGCACCGCCTCGCAACCCGCCAGCGCGTCGCTGGTGCTGCCGCCCGACGTGCGGTCGGTGGGCCCGACCGGGTCGCTGGTCGGCGGCCGGCTGCTGCGGCTCGACGGCGCGGCCGACCAGACGGTGCCGTGCCCGGCCGGCGAGGGCGAGCTCACCTGCGTCACCACCCAGGGCATCGCGCCCGGGGGCTCCGCGACGTTCCTGTTCCGGCTGCGCGCCGGCGACAGCGCGGTGGGCGGCACGATCACCGGCCTGGTCTCCGCCGGCACCACGATCTCGGTGGGCGTCCAGGTGGACGTCGACATCCGGCCCCTCCCCGACGACCTGGACCTCCAGGCGAACCAGTGGCACCACGGGTTCTTCGAGTCCCGGATCGACGTCAAGGCCACCAACACCGGTGGCCGCGCCGGCACGCTCCGGCTGGTGGTCGAGGCCGACCACGACATCGTCCTGGTGGGGCTGCGGTCGGACTGCGAACGCGGCCGGCACCGGATCACGTGCGAGCGGCCGTTGGGCCGGGGCGAGTCGTTCCGGCTGTCCGCGTGGGCGTTCAGCCTGCCCCACCGGGGCGGGGACGTGACCGTCACGGCCACCCTCGGCTCGGCGTCGAAGTCGCTCACCGTGCCGGTGCGGCAGCACCCCGGCCACGACGACCAGGTGCCCGAGCCGCCGGGGGGCGACCCCGACGAGCCCACCACCGTGCCGCCGACCACCACGACCACCACACCGGGCACCACCCCATCGGGCACGACCCCATCGGGCACCACCCCGCCGACCACGACCACGCCGGACGTGGACCCGCCCGCCGGGACCACCCCGCCGGAGGAACGGCCGACGTCCGAGCCGACCGCGCCGCCGGCCGGCACACCGGCACCGCCGGTCACCACGCCACCACCACCGGTCACCACGCCGCCGGCCGAGACCCCGCCGCCGCCGCGTGCGGAACCGTCCTGCCGACCGGCACCGCCGTGGTGGCCGCCCGGTCTGGAAGACCTGCTGCCGCCGGGGTTCTGCCGGCCCCCTCGGTGATCGACCCCGGCCGCCGTCGGTAGGCTGCCCGGGTGCTGCCACTCGTGCGCAGGATCTTCACCCGCTTCCCCGAACCCGTGCGGTTCCTGCTCAACAAGCACCGGGAGCTGATCAGGTTCGCCCTCGTCGGCGGCACGACGTTCCTGATCGACAACGGCATCTGGTACGCGCTGAAGCTGACGGTCCTCCAGGACAAGGTGGTCACCGCGAAGGCCATCGCCGTGCTGGTGGCGGTGATCTCGTCCTACGTGCTCAGCCGCGAGTGGTCCTTCCACACCAGGGGCGGGCGGGAGCGGCACCACGAGGCCGCGTGGTTCTTCGTGGTCAGCGGGGTCGGCATCGGCGTGACCCTGGTGCCGCTGACCGTGTCGCGGCACTTCCTGGACCTGCACAGCGAACTGGCCGACTTCGTGAGCGGGTCGGTCATCGGCATGGTGCTGGCGACCGCGTTCAAGTACTGGGCGATGCGCAGGTTCGTCTTCCCGCAGGCCGACGCGCGACCGGACGTGCGCCCGCTCCGGGTGGTCTCCGACGACCAGCGCGACGTGGCCTGAGCAGCGTTTCCGCTCCCCCTCCGTACACTCGGCCGGGTGTCCGTAGTCGAGAACGTCGTCCGACGCCTGCCCGAGCCGCTGCGTTCGCTCGCGCTCAAGCACAGAGAGCTGCTCAAGTTCGCGGTCGTCGGCGGCACGTGCTTCGTGATCGACACCGTCATCTTCCTGGTGCTGAAGACGACCGTGCTGGTCGAGAAGCCGGTCACGGCGAAGGTCGTGGCGACGCTGGTGGCCACGATCGTGTCGTACGTGCTCAACCGCGAGTGGTCGTTCCGGACCCGGGGCGGGCGGGAGCGGCACCACGAGGCGGCGCTGTTCTTCCTGATCAACGGCCTGGGCATCGCCCTGAACTCGATGCCGCTGTGGGTGTCGCGGTACCTGCTGCACCTCCAGGAGCCGCACGTGAGCCGGCTCGGCGAGGAGGTCGCCGACTTCGTGAGCGCGCAGATCGTCGGCACGCTGATCGCGATGGTGTTCCGCTGGTACGGCTACAAGAAGTGGGTGTTCCCGGAGGCCGACGCCCGCCCGCGCGCCAAGCGCTCCTACGACTCCGCCGACGAGGACCCCGGCCCCTCCTGACCGGGCCGAGGTCGGGCGGACCGGCTCAGGCCGGGTCGTCGGTGCCGTTGCCCGCCGGGTCGGCGTGGCCGGAGCCGCGTCCACCGAGCAGGGACAGCGCGGCGTCGTGCAGCAGGCCGTTGGTCGACAGCGCGCTCCCGCCGTCGAACCGGTCCACCCCGGACAGGTCGCTGAACCGCCCGCCCGCCTCGCGCACCAGCACCTGGAACGGCGCGACGTCCCACGGGTTCACGATCGCCTCGGCGGCGATGTCGATCGCGCCCTCGGCCACCAGGCAGTGCTGCCAGAAGTCGCCGAACGCCCGGTTCTCCCAGCACGCGTCGACCAGCCGCAGGTACGCCTCGCGCGAGTGGTGCTCCACCCACGACCCGAGGTGCGTGGTCGACAGGTAGGCGTCCGACAGGTCCGCCACCCCCGACACGCCGATCCGGCGCTCCCCCGCCGCGTCCAGGGTGAACGCGCCCCGCCCGGCGGCGGCCCACCAGCGGCGGCCCAGCGCGGGCGCGCTGACCACGCCGACCTGCGGGGTCCCGTCCACCACGAGGGCGATCAGGGTGGCCCACACCGGCACGCCGCGCAGGAAGTTCTTGGTGCCGTCGATCGGGTCCACGACCCACGTCCGGCCCGCGCCGACCTCGCCGCCGCGCTCCTCGCCCGCGACCTGGTCGCCGGTGTCCGCGAGCACCTCCCGGATCGCGTCCTCGACGGCCACGTCGGCGTCGGTCACGGGGGTGCGGTCGGGCTTGCGCCGCACCACGAGGTCCCGGGCGCGGAAGCGGGACGTGGTGATGGCGTCGGCGGCGTCGGCGAGACGCAGGGCCAGCGTCAGATCGGTGGACACGCGGGGATCGTGCCACGCCTACGCTGTGTGCCGTGAGCGTGGTCTTGTTGGCCGAGGACGATCCGGCTATCGCGGAACCCCTCTCCCGCGCGTTGCAGCGGGAGGGGTACCAGGTGCACGTGGTCGGCGACGGCCCGGGAGCGCTGGAGGCGACCGCGCACGGGGGGATCGACCTGCTGGTGCTCGACCTGGGGCTGCCCGGGATGGACGGCCTGGAGGTGTGCCGCCGGCTGCGCGCGGGCGGGCGGGGCATCCCGGTGCTGATGCTCACCGCCCGGTCCGACGAGGTGGACTTCGTGGTGGGGCTGGACGCGGGCGCGGACGACTACGTGGCCAAGCCGTTCCGGCTGGCCGAGCTGATGGCCCGCATCCGGGCCCTGCTGCGCCGCCGCGCGCCCGGCACGCTGGAGGTCAACGGCGTGCGGATGGACCTCGCGGCGCGCCGGGTCACCGTGGACGGTCAGGAGGTGCAGCTCGCCAACAAGGAGTTCGAGCTGCTCCGGGTGCTCATCCAGCGCGCCGGGCAGGTGGTGCACCGGGACGAGATCCTCTCCGAGGTGTGGAACGACCCGGAGCTCAAGAGCAGCAAGACGCTGGACATGCACATGTCGTGGCTGCGCCGGAAGCTCGGCGACGTGCGATCCGTGGAACGGCGCATCGCCACCGTGCGCGGCGTCGGCTTCCGGTTCAACACGGCCGACTGACGTGCGCAGCCGAATCCTCCGCGCGATCCTGCTGGCCGTCGCGGTCACCGGGTTCGCCCTCGGCATCCCGCTCGGGTACGCCGCGCTGCGGCTGGTGGACGACGGTGCGCACACCGACCTCCAGGCCCGCGCGCAGCGGATCGCCGCGTCCGTGGACGACCAGATCGCGGCCGGGCAGCCGATCGACCTGGCCCCGCTGGAGGTCGGCGTGCCGACCGGCGGGCACCTGATCGTCACCTCCGGCAGCGGGCGGCAGGAGTTCGGCCTGTCACCGGGCGAGGACGCGCTGGCCGTCGAGGTGCCGATCGCGCAGCAGGGCACCGTGCGGCTGGAGGTGTCGTCCGGGCCGATGCGGACGTCGCAGTACCAGGTGGCGGCGTTCGTGGTGCTGCTGGTGGTGCTGTCGGTGGGCACCGGGACCGTGGTGGCGACGGTGACGGCGCGCAAGCTGGCCAAGCCGCTGCGGCACGTGGCGGTGCGCGCGGCCCGGCTCGGCGCGGGCGACTTCCGGCGCGACGACCGGCGGCACGGCGTGCCCGAGCTGGACCTGGTCGCGGAGGCGCTGGACCGGTCGGCGGGCGCGCTGGCGTTGCTGGTGCAGCGCGAGCGCGAGCTGGTCGGCGACGTGTCGCACCAGCTCCGCAGCCGGTTGACCGCGCTGCAACTGCGGTTGGAGGCGTTGGCCGAGCACCCGGACCCGGAGACGGCGGCCGAGGCGCGGGCGGCGCTGGAGCAGGCCGAGCGGCTGGCCGGCGTGCTCAACGAGCTGCTGGCGGCGGCGCGGGCGGCCCGCGCGGTCGGCGCGGAGCCGTTGGACCTGGGGGCCGAGCTGTCCGCGATCGCCGAGGAGTGGCGGGAACCGCTGCGCGGGGTCGGGCGGGCGCTCCGGGTCCGGGTGCCCGAGGGCCTGCTGGCGCGGGCCACGCCCGCGCGGCTGCGCGAGGCCATCGGGGTGTTGCTGGACAACGCCCTGCGGCACGGTGAGGGCCAGGTCGTGGTGTCCGCGCGCAGCGACGAGGGGACGGTCGTGGTCGAGGTGGCGGACGGCGGCGCGGGCGTGCCCGACGAGCTGGCCGGGCACATCTTCGAGCGCGGGGTGTCCGGCGGCGGGTCGACCGGGGTCGGCCTGGCGCTGGCGCGGGCGCTGGTGGACGCGGACGGCGGGCGGCTGGAGCTGTCCACCGCCCGGCCCGCGACGTTCGCCGTCTACCTGCCGGTGCCCAAGGCCGACGACGTCGTGGGCGTGACCTGGCGCTCCGACCTCACGCCTCGGTGACCCCGCTCGACGCGGGTGCCGCAGGCGCGGCGGCCTGGTCGGGCACGGTCGGCGTGGGTCGGGCGGGCGGCGTGGGTTGAACGGGTGGCGTGGGTTGAACGGGCGGTGCGGATTGGTCGGGCGGTGCGGGTTGCGGCAGGAGACCCACCGCGCCGCGCACGACCTGCGCCCACACCAGGCGGCCGAACAGGTAGTGGCAGGCCACGTCCTCGCTGGTGAACCGGGCCCAGTCGTAGCGGTTGCCCTGCTCGCGCCAGAACACCTCGAAACCCTCGTGGTCGGCGACCAGGCACCAGGCGTTGTCCGCCTCCGCGCCGACCGACACGACCTCGGCGGGCACCCCGACGGCCAGCAGCCAACCCTGGATCGCCTCGGCGTTCATCGGACCTCCTCCAGGTAGCCCAGCGCGACCAGTTCGGCCACCGGGTACGTCGTCCGGTACCGGACACCGCCGCCCTCCTGGCCGAACCACTCGGCGGACAGCGTGAACCACACGGGAAGGTCGCGCGCGACGCGGTACCGGTGGTACCCGGCGTCCAGCGCGGCGGGCGGCAGCGAGCGGCTCGTGAACGACGTGCCCGCCTCGGCCAGCACCCGCCCCTCGGGGCCGCCGAACCGGTCCAGCTCGACCCCGGCGGCGAGCATGCCGGGCTGCCCGGCCTCGTACCCGCCCTCGGGGAACAGCTCGGCGGGCGGCCACGCGTACTCGGGCGGGTCGAGGCGGACCAGGAAGCGCCGGTCCCAGTCGCGTTCGTGCATCCCGGCCTGCGGGTCGTAGCCGCCGGTCAGCGCGACGTCCGGCACGCCACCCGGTCCGTGCACCACGCGCGGCCGGTGCCGTGCGGACGCGTCGACCAGGTGGCCGTCCGGGTGGCCCTGCGGCTCGAACCTGAGGCCGGGCGCGAAATCCTGCTCCTCGGGCGGCGCGGGCAGTTGCCGGGCGGGCGCGGAGCGCGCGGGCGGCAGCGCGCCGCCCGGGAACATGTGCAGGAAGAACAGCGCGACCGACTCGTCGGAGGGCTGCGCACCCTGCCCGGCCCGCTGCGTCGCGACCACCTCGGTGGGCACGATCGCCGAGCCCTGGCCGGAACCGAGCAGCCCAGAGCCCAGCAGCCCAGAACCGAGCAGCCCAGAACCGAGCACGCCGGAACCCAGCGTGCCGGACATCGAGCCGAACCCGGTGCCGGGCGGGAAGCCGCGCCCGCCGGTGACCGTGCCGGGATCGGGGAAGCCCTGGCCGGGCACCGTTCCGGGTGGGAAGCCCTGGCCGCCCCGGACGACGGTGTCACGCCCACCGGTCGACAGCGGCAGCACCGCGAAGCCCATCGCCGCGTCGTCGCGCGACTTGGCCGCCGCGTCCTTCGCGGCCTGCGCCGCGTCCTTCGCGGCGATGTCCTTGGTGGCGATGTCCTTCGCGGCGACGGCGTCCTTGGTCTGGGTGGGCTGGCCGGCGTCCTTCGCCTGCCCCGCCTGGTTTCCCTGGCCGGATTGACCCGATCCCGTCTGGCCCGATCCCGTCTGGCCCGATCCCGCCTGGCCCGATCCCGCCTGGCCGGGCAGGTGGCCGCCGTCCTTGGTCGGCACCGGGCCGCGCTGGTCCGCGCGCTGGTTGCCGGACTGCTGCGACTGGCCTGCGGCCTGGCCCTGCTGACTCGCCGGCGACTGAGCCGTATGCGACTGGGCCGCTTGCGACTGGGCCGCCGGGGAGTGGGTCGTCGAGGACTGGGCGGCACCCACCGGGCCGGCAGCCGTCGGAGCACCTGCCACCGCACCACCGGCCGCACCGCCCACCGGACCGGAGGACACACCGCCCGGACCGCCGAAACCGGGGGCCTGCGGGGTGTTCGCGGCCGGAGCCGCCGGCTGCGGGGCCGGCGCGTGCGCATCGACCGGCAGCACCGGGCGTTCCAAAACCGCCGCCGACGACGAGGTCACCGTGTCCGCCGCGCGCACGACCGGGTCCACGACCGGCCCTAGGCCCATCGGAGCGCCACCGGGCAGGATTCCACCGTGAACGTTCCCGCCGGGCAGGATTCCGCCGGGCAGGTTCCCGCCGATCGGATTCCCACCGGTCAGCGGGGCCGTCACCTGGCCCACCGGGCCGGGCCCGCGATCCGGACCGGGCCCGCCGGCCGGACCGTTCCCCGGCGCGACGCCGTGGCCGTGACCGCCGTCAGGTCCGCGCCCGGGAAGGTTGTCCAGGCCGCCGTGGACCGCGCGGTCCACCGTGTCGGTGACGGTGTCGGCGGTCCGGTCCACGGTGTCGGTCACCGTGTCGGTCACGGTGTCCACCGCGCCGCCCACCACGTCGTCGACCACGCCGACCACCGGGTCGACGATCCCCGCGACGGGCTGCACGACCGCGTCCACCAGACCGCCGACCAGACCACCCTCCGACTGGCCGCCCTCCGACTGGCCGCCCTCCGACTGGCCGCCGCCGAGCACGGTGCCCAGCAGGCCGCCGCCCTGACCGCCCTGCCCTGAATCGCCTTGCCCCGGATCGCCTTGTCCTGCGCCCTGATCACCCTCGCCGGCCGGGGTTCCGCCGTCCTGGCCACCGCCGAGCAGACCGCCCACGTCACCGAGCAGACCGCCCACGTTGGGGGGTGCGCCGGCGGGCGCGTGCACGCCGGGGTTGGTGTCGACCGGCAGCGGGCCGCCGATCTGCACGCCCGTGTCGAGGCGGATCGCGTTGGTCAGCGTGTTCGTCAGGTGGCTGACGTTGGCCACCGCGCCCTGCAACGCCGTGTCCAGCCCGAGCAGGGCGTCCGGGTTGCCGGCGGACGCGGCCTGGTTGGCGGCGTCGGTGTTCTTCGCGAGCTTCACCAGCTCGCGCACCAGCTCGACCTTCGCCGCGCCCACCTGCTGGGCGGCGTGGTCGAGCCGGTCGGCGGCGGTGGTGCAGCCGCGCACGGCGGCGTTCAAGCGGCCGTCCGGTGCGGTGAACGTGTTCCAGTGGCGGCGGGCCGCGTCGCCGGCCTCGCCGGTCATCGCGGACAGCGCCTTGCCGGCCGCGCCGTCCGACTCGCCGGCCAGCGTGCCCAGCTTCGCGCCAGCCTCGCGCCACGCGACGGCGGACGAGCGCAACGCGTCCTCGTCGGCCTTCGGCCAGGTGACGCCGGCTCTGGCGGCGACCTCGGCGAGTTCCGCCGGCAGCTCGATCCCCATGTCGGTGGCCCCCTGTGTCAGACCGCGCGGAACGCGGCGCTGTTGCCGTCTTCGGCGGCGCGGTAGGTGCGGGCGGTCTCGGTGAACCGGTTGCCGACGCCGTCGAAGCCCGCGCCGAGGTCACCGAGCCCGGTCAGCGCGTCGGCGGCCGGCCGGACGTGCGAGGAGGCGAAGCTCTGGCCGATGGCGTCGTCGCCCCAGCACGCGCCGAGCGCGTCGAGCGCGCCGCCCAGGTCGCCGAAGATCCTCCCGGCCCGCTCGGCGAACGTGCCGAAGTCGGCCGCGCCGGCGTCGATCTTGGCGAGATCGGTGTCGAACCCGCTCATCTCGGTCCCCCGGAGGTCTCGACGTTCAGCCAGTCGCGTTGTTCGAAGTCCTCGTCGTCGTCGTCGACGGCGCGGCGGCGCTGCGGCGGCGGCGCGATCTCGTCCGGCCGCAGGTCGGCCGTGCCGCGCACGAGGGCTTCGGGGTCGGTGCCGGCGGGCAGCACCGGGCCCAGCACCCGGTAGGTGCGCTCGGCGGCCTCGGTCGCCGCCTCCCGCGCGGTCCGCAGGATCACCTGGGCGAGCTGCCCCGGCCGCAACCGGTAGGCGGCGTCGGCGAGTTCCAGGCCGGTGAGCGAGCCCCGTGCGCCGACGGTCGCGGTGACCGCGCCGTCCGGGCTCGTCGCCGTCGCGGTGACGCCGGCCAGTTCCCGCTGCACGGACGCGAGCTGGTCCCGGCTGCGGCGGTAGTCGGCCAGCAGCTCGTCAACCTGGGCGCGGTGATCGGTCGTCACACGGCCACCTCCGGTCTCCACCGCCGCCGGGCATGGTCGTCGGTCGCGCGTTGGACGCGGCGGCCGGGAACCCGGTTCCCGCCCGTTCCCGGCCGGTTTCACCGAACGCACCCGCGCGGCTGCGCCGACCGGCGCACGACGGCGTCACCCCCGCAGGGCCCGCACCACCCGGGACGGGCTCGGGCGGCCCAGCTCGGCGGCCATCCACGCGCTGGTGTCGCACAGCTTGTCCAGATCGACGCCGTGCTCGACGCCGAGCCCGTCGAGCATCCACACCAGGTCCTCGGTGGCGAGGTTGCCGGTGGCGGATTCGGCGTACGGGCAGCCGCCCAGGCCGCCCGCCGACGAGTCGACCGTCCGCACCCCGGCCAGCAGCGCGGCGTAGGTGTTGGCCAGCGCCTGCCCGTAGGTGTCGTGGAAGTGCACGGCCAACTGGTCGACCCGGTCGAACCCCTTGATCAGGCCGGTCACCTGGCCGGGCGTGGCCACGCCGACGGTGTCGCCCAGCGAGAGCTGGTCGCACCCCATGTCCAGCAGCCTCTTGCCGACCCCGACGACCTGGTCGCGCGGGACCGCGCCCTGCCACGGGTCGCCGAAGCACATCGACACGTAGCCGCGCACCGCCAGCCCCTCGGCCTTCGCGCGCGCCACCACCGGGTCGAACATGCCGAACTGCGCGTCGAGCGTCGAGTTCAGGTTCCTGTTCGCGAACGTCTCGGTGGCGCTGGCGAAGATCGCGATGTGCGAGACGCCCGCCTTCAACGCCCGGTCCAGGCCGCGCTCGTTGGGCACCAGCACCGGGTACTCGACGCCGGGCCGCCGGCTCAGCCCCGCCAGCAGCTCCTCCGCGTCGGCGAGCTGCGGCACCCACTTCGGGTGCACGAAGCTGGTCGCCTCCAGGACCGTGCCGCCGGCGTCCGCGAGCCGGTCCAGGAACTCCAGCTTCACCGCGACCGGGACGGTCGAGTCCTCGTTCTGGAGGCCGTCGCGGGGACCGACCTCCCAGATGGTGACGCGGTCCGGCAGCCCCTCGCCGACGACCCGGTCCGGCAGTCCGACGTCACGCGCGCCCATCGCTGACCCTGCTCTCCGGCTGGAAGTCGTCGTCCGGGTTGTCGTTGATCTCCCGGTAGAGCAGGGAGTGCACCTTCTCCACGCCGGGGATGTCGTCGAACTCCAGCGGCTCGTCGGACGCCGACTCGATGATCAGCGTGCCGCAGCCCAGCACCCGGTCGACCACGCCGTGCTCGAAGCGCACGCTGTTGATCCGGGTCAGCGGGATGTCCAGGCCGGTGCGCTTGAGCACGCCCTCCCGGTACATCACGCGATCGCCGGTGATGACGAAGTGCGTGGTGCGCCAGCGGACCACGGGGGTCAGCACCAGCCACGCGACCAGGACCGCCGACACGACGGCGAGGACCACCCAGGCGGTGGACGCCCAGGACAGGTCGGCCGCGAGCGCCGCCAGCGCGGGCGCACCGCCGGCCACGACGAGGAACACCAGCACCGGCGTGAGCAGCGCCTTCCAGTGCGGGTGCTGGTGGATCACGACGTGCTCGCCGGGGCTGAGCAGGTCGTCCGGGTAGGCCACGACGGTCCTTTCGCCAGGCGCGGGTGCCGGGCCTCACCGTACCCGGAGGTGCACCACGTCCCCGGCGGAAACGGTGTGGTCCGCGCCGGATTCGTCGCGCAGCACCAACGTGCCGTCCGCCTCGACGGAGCGGGCCGTGCCGACCAGGTGCCCGCCGGGCAGCTCGACCCGGACGGGACGGCCGAGCGTGCCGCAGTGCGCCCGGTACTCCGCCAGCAGACCGGTGTCGACCGGGTCGCCGCCAGCGTCCCGCCAGCGCCGCTCCAGCCCGTCCAGCTCGGTGAGCAGGGTGACCGCCACCTCGGCGCGGTCGACCGGGCCGCCCGCGTGCTCCTCCAGGCTGGTCGGGACGAGTCCGCCGGCACCCGGTTCGACGTCGGGCGGCAGCGCGGCGACGTTCAGGCCGGTGCCGACGACGACCGCGTGGCCGGTGGTGATCTCGGCCAGCACGCCGGCCGCCTTCCGGTCCCCGACCAGCAGGTCGTTGGGCCACTTCAGGTTCGCCTCGACGCCGACCGACGCGGCCGTGCGCACCAGCGCGATCCCGGCGAGCAGGGTCAGCCACGGCAGCCGGTTCGCCGGCACGCCCGCCGGCGTGAACAGGACGCTGGCGTAGAGCCCGCCGCCCGGCGACGACCAGCCGCGCCCGCGCCGCCCCTGGCCGGCGGTCTGCTCCTCGGCGATCAGGACGGTCCGGTCCCGCGTCGCGGCGCGCAGGTCGGCGTTGGTCGAGCCGGTCGAGCCGACCACGTCGAGGGCCGCGTAGGGGCCGACGAGGCGGGTGCGGAGGTCTGCGGCGTCCAGTGGCGTGCTCACCCCGGGAGCGTAGGAGCGACCCGCCCCACGCGCTTCGTCGGAGCGGTGTGGAGGTGGGGCGGGCCGCACGCCGACCAGCCTGCACCCTCCAGCGCGGTGGAGGTCAACCCCCGGGGTGAGGTGGGCTACTCGCGGGTCACCCGGCTCCGCGCCGCCGGCTAAGCTGCCCGGTCATGAGCAGTGCGACCGCCCCCACCGGTGAGGAGCCCGACCTCCGCACCACGGCCGGCAAGCTGGCCGACCTGCACCGCCGCGACGACGAGGCGGTGCACGCCGGGTCCGCGCGGATGGTGGAGAAGCAGCACGCCAAGGGCAAGAAGACCGCGCGCGAGCGGATCGACCTGCTGCTCGACCCGGGCTCGTTCGTGGAGCTGGACGCGCTGGCCCGGCACCGCTCGACCAACTTCGGCCAGGAGGGCAACCGCCCGTACGGCGACGGCGTGGTGACCGGCTACGGCACCGTCGACGGCCGCCCGGTGTGCGTGTTCAGCCAGGACGTCACGGTCTTCGGCGGCTCGCTCGGCGAGGTGTACGGCGAGAAGATCGTCAAGGTCATGGACCTGGCGATCAAGACCGGCCGGCCGATCGTCGGGATCAACGAGGGCGGCGGCGCGCGCATCCAGGAGGGCGTCGTCTCGCTCGGCCTGTACGGCGAGATCTTCCGCCGCAACGTGGCCGCGTCCGGCGTCGTCCCGCAGATCTCGCTGATCATGGGCGCGACCGCGGGCGGGCACGTGTACTCGCCGGCGCTGACCGACTTCGTGGTGATGGTCGACCGGACCTCGCACATGTTCATCACCGGCCCGGACGTGATCAAGACCGTCACCGGCGAGGACGTGGGCTTCGAGGAGCTCGGCGGCGCGCGCACGCACAACACCAAGTCTGGCAACGCGCACTACCTGGCGGGTGACGAGGAGGACGCCGTCTCCTACGTCAAGGACCTGCTGTCCTACCTGCCCGCCAACAACATGTCCGACGCCCCGGTGTTCGACGCCGCCGACCTGGTCACCGGCTCGGTCGAGGACTCGGTCACCGACGCGGACCGCGAGCTCGACACCCTGGTCCCGGACTCCGCGAACCAGCCGTACGACATGCACGAGGTGCTCACCCGCGTGCTGGACGACGGCGAGTTCCTGGAGGTCCAGCCGCTGTTCGCGCCGAACATCCTGATCGGCTTCGGCCGGGTCGGCGGCCACCCGGTGGGCATCGTGGCCAACCAGCCCACCCAGTTCGCGGGCTGCCTGGACATCGACGCCTCGGAGAAGGCCGCGCGGTTCGTGCGGACCTGCGACGCGTTCAACGTCCCGGTGCTGACGTTCGTGGACGTGCCGGGTTTCCTGCCGGGCACCGACCAGGAGTGGAACGGCATCATCCGGCGCGGCGCGAAGCTGATCTACGCCTACGCCGAGGCCACCGTCCCGCTGGTCACCGTGATCACCCGCAAGGCCTACGGCGGCGCGTACGACGTGATGGGGTCCAAGCACCTCGGCGCGGACGTCAACCTCGCGTGGCCCACCGCCCAGATCGCCGTCATGGGCGCGCAGGGCGCGGCGAACATCGTGCACCGCAAGACGTTGGCCAACGCCGTGACCGAGGGCCAGGACGTCGACGCGCTGCGCGCGCGGTTGCAGCAGGAGTACGAGGACACCCTCTGCAACCCTTACGTGGCCGCCGAACGCGGTTACGTGGACGCGGTCATCCCACCCTCTTACACGCGGTCGTACGTCGCGCGGGCGCTGTCGATGCTCCGCGACAAGCGCGAGGTGCTGCCGCCCAAGAAGCACGGGAACATTCCGCTGTGACCGAGCGCCCCTACCTGCACGTCGTGCGCGGCAACCCGGACGACGCGGAACTGGCCGCGCTGACGGCGGTGGTGGCGGGCCTGGCCACCACCGGCGGCACGGCCGACGTTCCGGCCCGTCGTTCGGCGTGGTCCGACCGGTCCCGGCTGGTCCGCGCGCCCCTGGCGCACGGTCCGGGCGCGTGGCGGGCGTCCGGCCTTCCGCGCTGAGCGGTCAGCAGTCCACGCGGCGGCTGTTCACCTGGACGCCGTCGCCGAGCACCATGACCTCGCGGCAGCGGGTGCCGTCCGGCACGTGCAGGCGCACCCGCAGCCAGATGCCGCCGCCCGGCGGGTGCAGGCGGGTGTCGAGCACCTCGACGCCGTCCCCGGCCACCGCCGAGGGCACCCGCGCCGGGTCGCCCTGCGCCCTGGCGGCCTCGGCCACGGTGCCCATGATGCGGTACTCGGCCTGGTCGGACCCGGTCGCGAACGGCCAGGGGGGCACTCCGTAGCCGACCGGGTCGGTGGGCACGACGACCGCCGCCACCCCGCCCAGCAGGACGAGCGGCGCGATCCACGACCACCGCCGCCGACCACGAGCCCGATCGGTCCGGCGGACCACCAGAGCCCGGCGCTGCAACACGTCTCCGAGGTTGCCGAACCGGCGCGCCGCGCGCATCGGTAGTTCTACGCAGCGGACCTCCGGATCACCCGGTCGTCCCCCGTCCGACGTTCCCGGAGCTCCCCCGGTTCCCCCGCCGGCGGGGCCGTTAGGGTTCCGGACGTGCGATTCGTGCTTGCTTCCGCCTCCCCCGCCCGGCTCACCGTGCTGCGCAACGCCGGCGTCGACCCCGTGGTCCGCGTGTCGGGCGTGGACGAGGACGCGGTGGCCGCCGCGCTGCCCGACCCCACCCCCGGCGAGCTGGTCACCGCCCTGGCCATCGCGAAAGCCGAGGCGATCGCGGGCGACGAGCGGGACGCCGTGGTCGTCGGCTGCGACTCGATGCTGCTGACCCCGGACGGCGACGTGGAGGGCAAGCCCGGCACGGTCGAGGTGGCGCGCGAGCGGTGGCGGCGGATGGCCGGCCGGTCGGGCACCCTGCTCACCGGGCACGCCGTGCTGCGCGTGCTGGACGGCGTGGTGGCCGAGCGCGCCGCCGACCACCAGGCGACCGCGGTCCGGTTCGGCACGCCCTCCGAGGCCGAGCTGGAGGCGTACCTGGCGTCCGGCGAGCCGCTGGGCGTCGCCGGGGCGTTCACCCTGGACGGTCGCGGCGGCTGGTTCGTGGACGGCATCGACGGCGACCCGTCCAGCGTGATCGGCATCAGCCTGCCGCTCACCCGCCGGCTGCTGGGTCGCGTGGGCGTCGAGATGTCCGACATCTGGTAGCCGTTGTCACATTCCCGCCGATCCGGGAAGCTCCCCCTGGCACCGGGCGTTGGGGGAGCCGATGGACGAATTGCTGACGCGCCGCCGTCACATCGACTTCGGGCGCAGGACGAGCACGGGCTGTCGCGGCTGACCGCCGCCCCAGTCCTGCCCTGCGCACCCCCGGAGCCGACATGTCGTTCATCCGCACCTACACCAAGCCGAAGGTCTTCGGCGTCACCGTGCTCGCCGCGCTCCTGCTGGGCGCGCTCGCGGGTTGGCTGGCCAAGACCGCCGACCTGCCCTGGCTCACCACCGCGCTGGGCAGGATCGGCGACACGTTCACCAGCCTGCTCCAGTTCACGGTCATCCCGCTGGTGTTCACCGCGATCGTCGTCGGCATCACCAGCCTGCGCCGGCTCGGCGGCTCGCGGGCCGCGCGCCTGGGCGGCAAGACGCTGCTCTGGTTCGCCATCACCTCGCTGGTCGCCGTGCTGATCGGGCTGGCGATCGCGCTGGTCTTCAAGCCCGGCACCGGCGTCCAGGTGACCCCGACGGAAGCGGCGCTCAAGCGGCTGTCCGCCCGCGAGGGCGGCTCGTGGAGCACCCTGCTGGACGGCCTGGTGCCGTCCAACATCTTCAGCGCCTTCACCGAGGGCGAGGTGCTCCAGGTCGTGTTCATCGCGATCCTGGTCGGCTTCGCCGCGTACGCGCTGGGCGAGCGGGCCGCGCCGTTCGTGGACTTCACCCGGTCCGCGTTCGACCTGGTGCAGAAGATCGTCGGCTGGATCGTGCTGCTCGCCCCGCTCGGCGTGTTCGGCCTGATCGGCACGGCCTTCGCGACCTACGGCAACTCGTTCGTGCAGCCGCTGTTCAGCCTGATCGCGTCCGTGTACGGCGGGACGCTGATCGTGCTGTTCGTGGTGTACCCGGTGCTGCTGCGGTTCGTCGGCAAGGTCAGCCCGGTGACGTTCTTCGCGAAGGCGTGGACTGCGATCCAGTTCGCGTTCGTGTCCCGCTCGTCGGGCGCGACCCTGCCGCTGAGCAGGCAGACGGCCGCGAACCTCGGCGTGGACGACGACTACGCGTCCTTCGCCGTGCCGCTGGGCACGACCACGAAGATGGACGGTTGCGCGGCCGTGTACCCGGCCATCGCCACGGTGTTCATCGCGAACCTGTTCGGCGTCGAGCTGGGGATCTGGCAGTACGTGGCGATCGTGGCGGTGGCCGTGTTCGGCGCGCTGGCGACGGCGGGCACGACGGGCTGGTTCACCATGCTGACGCTGACCCTGGGCGCGGTGAACATGCCGCCCGAGGTGATCGCGACCGGTGTGGCCGTGGTCTACGCGATCGACCCCATCCTGGACATGGTCCGCACCGCGACCAACGTGGCGGGCCAGATCACCGTCCCGGTCCTGGTCGCCCGCTCCGAGGGGCTGCTGGACGACGAGGTGCTCAACGCGCCGAGCGAGCCGCCGCTGCTCACCGGCCCGCGCGAGCCCGTGCCGGCCTGACCGGCCCGCCCACCTCCCGGCCCGAGGTCCCCACGGGGGCCTCGGGCCGGATCACGTCGGTGCCGCCCCGGGTCAGGCCCCGCAGCGGTGGAGCTGGGTGAACGCGGGGGCGACGTCCGGCCAGCCCGGCAGCAGGGCCCGGTCGCCCACCACGGTCGTGCAGCCGAGTTCCGACTTGCCGCCCACCAGGGAGAACACCTGGGCGAACCGCCGTGGGCAGTCCGCGCCGGGGCCGCACGCCCGTTGCACCGCCACCACGTCGTCGACCCCGTCCCCGTCGACGTCCCGCAGACCGAGGTACCCGCCGCTGGCCACGTACGGAAGCTGCGCGCGCGACCACGCCCCGCTGCGGCGCACCAGCAACTCGCCCCGCACCTCGCCGCCCAGCGAGCCGCGCACCAGGCACACCGACACCGCGGCGTTCGTGCACTCCAGCGAGTCGGCCGTGATCGCGGCACCGGACTCGGCGATGGTCAGCTCGAAGATGTTGCGCCCCGACGCCCCGTTCGTCCGGATTCGGCCGACGCCCTGGCCGTAGAGCAGCTCGACCGTGTCCGCGCCCACGTCCGCGCGCACGACCGGCTGGCACGCCACCGACCCGCACCGCAGGTCGTCGGCGGCCGGTTCGCCCGTCGGCGCGACCGGCGGGGGCGGGCGCAGCGACCAGGCGAAGACCATCCCCGCGACGGTCGTGGCCACGGCGAGGCACGCCACGATCAGCGCGGTTGCCGGCGGGCGGTTCACGATCGCCGATTGTTCCACCCGCACGTGAGCTGTCTCTCCCTTACGACTTACTGGCGAGTCACTAAACTCCCCGTGCGTTGACCCCCCGCACCAGTGCTGCCAGGAGGTAGGACGTCGTGTCGCTGCGCAAGGTCCTCGTCGCCAACCGCGGTGAGATCGCCGTCCGGGTCGTCCGCGCCTGCCGGGACGCGGGGCTCGCGAGCGTCGCCGTGTACGCCGACCCGGACCGGGACGCGCCCTTCGTCCGGCTCGCCGACGAGGCGTTCGCGCTCGGTGGCAGCACGCCCGGCGACACCTACCTCTCGGTCGACAAGCTGCTCGACGTGGCCAAGCGCGCGGGCGCGGACTCGGTGCACCCCGGCTACGGGTTCCTGTCCGAGAACGCCGACTTCGCGCAGGCCGTGCTGGACGCGGGCCTGATCTGGATCGGGCCGACCCCGCAGGCGATCCGCGACCTGGGCGACAAGGTGACCGCGCGGCGCATCGCGATGCGCGCGGGCGCGCCGCTGGTGCCCGGCACCCGGGACCCGGTGGCCGGGCCGGACGAGGTGGTCGCGTTCGCCCGGGAACACGGGTTGCCGGTCGCGATCAAGGCCGCGTTCGGCGGCGGCGGGCGCGGGCTCAAGGTGGCCCGCACGCTGGAGGAGATCCCCGAGCTGTTCGACAGCGCGGTGCGCGAGGCGGTCACCGCGTTCGGGCGCGGCGAGTGCTTCGTGGAGCGGTACCTGGACAAGCCGCGCCACGTCGAGGCCCAGGTGCTGGCCGACCAGCACGGCAACGTGGTCGTGGTCGGCACCCGCGACTGCTCGCTCCAGCGCCGCCACCAGAAGCTGGTCGAGGAGGCTCCCGCGCCGTTCCTGACCGCCGGGCAGCGCGCGGCCGTCCACACGTCGGCGCGGGCCATCTGCGCGGAGGCCGGCTACCACGGCGCGGGCACCGTCGAGTACCTGGTGGCGCAGGACGGCACGATCTCGTTCCTGGAGGTCAACACGCGGCTCCAGGTCGAGCACCCGGTCAGCGAGGAGACCGCCGGCATCGACCTGGTGCGCGAGCAGTTCCGCATCGCGGCCGGCGAGCCGCTGCGGTTCACCGAGGACCCGACCCCGCGCGGCCACTCGATCGAGTTCCGGATCAACGGCGAGGACGCGGGTCGTGGCTTCCTGCCCGCCCCCGGCACGGTCACCACGTTCACCGCGCCGGCCGGACCGGGCGTCCGGGTGGACGCGGGTGTGGAGAGCGGCACGGTCGTCGGCGGCCAGTTCGACTCGCTGCTGGCGAAGCTGGTCGTCACCGGCGAGGACCGCGCGCAGGCCCTGGAGCGGGCGCGGCGCGCGCTGGACGAGATGGTCGTGGAGGGCGTGGCGACGGTCCTGCCGTTCCACCGGCGGATCGTCCGCGACCCGGCGTTCGTGGGCACCGACGAGGGGTTCACCGTGCACACCCGGTGGATCGAGACCGAGTTCGACAACACCGTCGAGCCGTTCACCGGCGGCGCGGAGGCCGGCGAGGACGAACCCCGGCGGACCGTGGTGGTCGAGGTCGGCGGCCGGCGGCTGGAGGTGTCGCTCCCCGGTGACCTGGCCGCCGGCGCGGCGGCACCGGGGGCGGGCGCGAAGGCCGCGCCGCGCAGGCGGGGCGGCGGCAGGAGTGGCGCGGCGGTGTCCGGCAACGCGGTGACCGCTCCCATGCAGGGCACGATCGTGAAGGTCGCGGTGCGGGACGGGCAGCGGGTCGAGGTGGGCGAGCTGGTCGTGGTGCTGGAGGCGATGAAGATGGAGAACCCGGTGACCGCGCACCGGGCGGGCACCGTGGCGGGTCTCTCGGCCGAGCCCGGGGCGACCGTCACCCAGGGCGCGGTCCTCTGCGAGATCGAGGAATAGGCTCGGCCGCGTGGGCGACGGGGACATCCGGATCGGTGACGCCGAGCGCGAGCAGGCGCTCCGGCTGCTGGGCGAGCACCTCGGCGAGGGCCGCCTGGACGTCGAGGAGTACGGCGACCGGTCGGCCCGGGTGACCACCGCGAAGACCCGCGCCGAGCTGCTGGCGCTGTTCGACGACCTGCCGGCACCGCGCCCGGTGTTCGGGCGGGTGGCTCCCCTGCCCTCGGTGACGCCCGCGCCGCGCGGGGGTTTTTGGTTGGACCAGAGGCTGACCCGCGCGATCGTGCCGGCGGTGGGCATCGTCTGCGTGGCGGTGTTCTTCCTGGGCCTGCGCAACCCGCTGATCTTCCTGCTGGTGCCGCTGGTGGCGGTGCTGCTCGGCCGGTGGAGCAACCGGCGGTGACCCCGCTGCCGCGCGGCCCGCTCGCCCGCGCCCTCATCGGCCCCACTCTTCCGGGTGAAAAAACCGGTGCCGAGTGGCGGGCCGCGCTCTCCGATCGGCCGGCCGCCGACCTCCCGCCCGGCGCGGCCGGGCCGGACCCGGCCACCTCCGGCAAAGCCCCGGCCAGGCCCGGTGGCTGACTTCCTGCTGCTCGTCCTGCACGACCGGGACGAGGCCGAACACCTCGCCGAGCAGCTCGGAACCGCCGGCTGGCGGCCCTGCGCCGTGCACCGGGACCTGCTCGCCGGCGAGGACGACGCCGAGGACGCGGACTGGGTGGTCGAGGTGACCACCGCCCCGGACGGCACGCCCGCGCACGCGCGGCGGACCGAACTCGAAGCGCTGCTCGAACCCCACGACGGGTTCGTGACGGACTAGTCTCGCCGGCCATGGAGCCGGTCGAGATCAACGCGGGCGACTTCTACCTGCGCGAACTGCGGGTGGACGACCGGGTGGACGACCGGGTCGCGCTGCACGCGGGCGGCCGGTTCGACAGCCTCGACGCGGCGGGCGCGCACGTGGCCGAAAGGCGACGGCAGTGGCACGCGGACGAGACGTGCTCGTGGGCGGTGTGCGAACAGTTGTCGAACACCGCGATCGGCGAGATCTCGCTCTCCGCAGCCGGTGAACTGTTCTGCTGGGTCACGCCGGAACTGCGCGGAAAAGGGATCGGGACGCGCGTGGCGGATGCCGTGACGGGCTTCGGGTTCGGTTTTCTGGAGCTGGCGCGCATCACCGCCACCCCTTCCGACAAAGCCGGCGAACGACTGGCGCAGAAATGCGGATTCGAGTCCAGGGCTCCACACGGCGTGTGGACACGGCTACGGTAGGTGCTCATGAGGGCTGCTCGCTTGATCGTCGCGCTCACCGCGTCTGCCCTCGTCGCATGCACTCCCCTGCCCGACAACAAGGCCGACGGCCGGGCGGATGAACCACTCAGCGTGACGACGACGTCCCGGATCGCGCTGCCGGCCCGCCCCCGGGACCTCCCGCTGGACCACCTGGACCCGTGCGCCGTGCTGTCCGCCGAACAGCGGACCCAGTTGAGCTTGGACAACCCGCCCAGCAACTACGTGGAATCGAGCTTCGGCAACGCGAAGGCGTGCACCATCCGGAGCAACACCAGCGGCAACGTGGTGCGGCTGGCGCTGGTCACGGTCGAGGGCGTCGAGGTGTGGCTGAGCGAGAACGCCCAGGTGGAGGCGAGCCAGACCGCTGTAATCGGGTTTCCGGCGCTCACCGTGCGCACGCCGGGCCTGGACCACGTGTGCAATGTCGAGGTGGACGTGGCCGACGGCCAGTTCCTCGACGTGATGTTCCGCGACGGCGGCAATGAAACACAGGTCAAACAGGAAATTCTCTGTCAGGGGGCACAACGCGCGGCAGAGGCGGCCGTCACCGGTTTGTTGCAACGGGGGTGACCCGCGCGGGGGAAGTGCGTTGCACCTACTCCCCGCTGTCGGACCATGTGGCTAAAGTGACCGTGCCGAGGGAACCTGCCGGCGCGGCCGGGAGTCGAACCGAAGCAGACGACAGAGGCAGACGGGGAGGTCGTCCATGCCGTCGGAAGACCACGGCCGTGGTGGGGACACGGGCGGCACACCGCCGCCGATGTCGCACACCCTGAACGTGGAACCCAGCGCCATACCCGGCCTCCGCACCGCGTTCGCAGGCGCGTTGACGAGGCTGGACCAGCAGATCGAACTGGCCATCACCGAGGTCAGGGTCCGTCCCTGGGCCGGCGACCCGGTCAGCGCCGACGCCGCGGAGCGGTTCAACGAGCGCTCCCTGGAGTCGGGCGACTCGGCGCTGAACGCGTTGCGCGACTACCAGCGCCAGCTCAAGGGTGCGATGGACGCGTTGACGCTGGTCGAGCAGCAGTACCGGTCCATCGAGGACGACAACACCGGGTTGATGGAGCAGCAAGGCGGCTGCTAGGCGCACGCCGCAGGCAAGGGGAATCGTCATGCCCGATGGACACCGCTGGAACGGCTACAGCCACGAGGAGCTCTACCGGGAGATCAACTCCGGCCCCGGGCCGACGGCCTCGCACGCCTCGGTGGAGCGCTGGGAGGGCGTCTCGGCCGCGTTAGCCGAGATCAACTCCGAGCTGCACGCCGGCGTGCTGCGGTCCGGCGCGACCTGGGAGGGCGCGGCGGCCGACCAGGCCCGGTCGGGGATGAACCCGCTGGCCGCGTGGGCGGACGACGCCCGGGGCGGCGCGGAGGTCATGCGCACGTCCGCCGAGCTCCAGGCCGACTACATCGCCAAGGCCCGCGCCGACATGCCGCCGCCGGTCGCGGTGACCGCCGAGGACCCCGGCGCGCTGCTGACCGGGTTGACGCACCTCGTGGGCGGCCAGACGGACTACGAGAAGCAGGAGCACGCGCACCACGCGGCCGAGCAGCGGGCCCGCGAGGTGATGGGCACCTACGCGTCGTCCACCACGTCGAACGTGGCCACCCTCGGCCAGTTCCACCAGCCCCCGCAGCTCGTGATCGCCACCCCCGAGGTGGTGCGCAACGAGGGCGTGGGCGTCGGCGGTCCCGGTGGTGTCCACGGCGGTCCGCGCGGCGGACGCGGGTGGGGCGGCTGGAACGGCGGTCGCGGCGGTGGCCGGGGCGCGCGCGGCGGGTGGACCCCGCAGCAGCCGGCCAGGCCGGGCGGGCAGCACGGCGGTGGCAACACCGGCACGTCGACCACTCCGGTGGCGGGCGGCCAGCCGGGCAGCGGGTCGAGCACCAGGCCCGCGAACAGCGTGCCGGGCGGTCCGGGGCACCTGGTGCCCGGTCCGGGCGGCGTGCTCGGCGGTGGCGGCGGAAGCGGCGGTGGCGGCGGCAGTCGGCAGGACCGCGGCAAGAAGGCCACCGACACCACGACCGCCGAGCAGCACCAGGCCGCCGGCGGCGGCGGCAGCCCGGCCGAGCAGGCGTTGGCCCGCGCGAGCGGCACCACGGCGGCCAGCTCGGCGGAGTTCGGCGCGATCGCGGCGGCCAACGCGCAGCACGCCACCACGAGCCCCGGTCCGGGCGCGGGCGGTGTGCCCGGCGCGGGCCAGCAGGGCAGCGGTGACACCGTGCACAAGCGGACGGTCGGCGTCGTCCCCGTCCCGCAGCAGCAGGCGTTCGACCCGTTCGGCGGGTTGGGCGGCGCGCGGGCGGACGAGGAGGAGGACGGCGAGCACGGCGGTGCCGACTACCTCCGCGAGACCGACGACATCTACGGCATCGGCGGGATGATCTCGCCACCGGTGATCGGGGAGAGCACCACCCACTGATGACGACGTTCGGTTTGGACCTGGGCACCAACGACCTGCGCGAGCCGGTGACGATCTCCGCGCTGGAGTTCGACGTGCTCTGGGAGCACCTGCGGCTGGAGACGATGCCGCTGGTGCTCAAGGTGCCCTCACCCGGCAGGACGCACGCGGAGCGCGCGGAGCTGGAGCGCGCCGCGTGGGCGTCGCTGGACCGGCGCGGCCTGGGTCGCCCGGTGTCGCTGGACCCGATGCTGGAAGACCTCCTGCACCTGCTGAACCGGCCCCAGCAGGAGGTCGACGGCAGGCTGTGGCTGGGTCGCAGCGTGCGGGTGCTGGCGGCGGCGAAGGGCCAGTCGGCGGTGCTGGCGGTGCTGGACGGCGAGCAGCTCACGCTGCGGCCGGCGTCCAGCGAGGGCCTGCCGCGCGAGGCGCTCGGCGTGCTCCCGCCCGCGCCGCCCGGTCCGGGCCACTCGGTGACGCTGCCGAGCGCGGACCTGGACGCGGCGGTCGCGGCGGCGGGCACCCCGGACAACCTGCCGGCGGCGTTGCGGGCGCGCGGCGTGCGCGCGGAGGACGCGAAGACCCTCGCCGAGATGCTCCTCGACGCCGGTCACCGGGGCCAGTTCGGCGCGGCGGTGCGGGACAAGTGGGGCAAGCGGGTGCGGCCGGAGCACGTGGTGGCGTTCTTCGACAACCCGCACGGCCGGTACGCGCAGCTTCGGCGGGCGACGCCGGGGCAGCAGCCGTGGAGCACGGTGTCCCCCACGGATTCGCGCAGGCTGGTGCAGCACCTGACCGATCTGCTGCCCACGGCCGAGTGAACCCGGTACGCCCGCCGGGGGTTCGGCCCTCGGTTGGTCGTGACGACGCTGCCGACCGGGACGACGCTGCCGACCGGATTGCACGGGGCCCACGTCCGGTCCGCCCTTGAGGACCGGTTGGGCCCGCCGACCCTGCGCACCGCCGTGGGCGAGGGCGCTCTGGTGCGCTACGGCCGCCGGGTGCTCGTCGTCCGAGAGCGCGCCCTCGACTTCCGGACCCGGTGCGCAGCGGCGTTGCTGGCCGCCGGGCCGCACGCCGTGCTGGCCCGGGAGACGGCGCTGAGCCTGCACGGCTGCACGGCCGCCGGGGTGGGGACGCTGCACGTGCGGGTGCCGTACTGGGCCGGTACCGGGCGGCACGCGGGCGTGCGGGTGCACCACGGCCGGGTGGGCGCGGTGCGCGAGGTGGACGGCCTGCGCTGCCAGCCCGTGGCCGAGGCGCTGGGCGACGTGCTGTGCCGGGGTGACCGGTACGTGGCGTTGGCGTGCGCGGACGAGGCCCTGCACGACTTGCCGGCCGCCGGCCGGGCCGACCTGAAGGCGGCGGTGCGGGAGGAGATCGTCAACCGCCCCGACCCGCGCGGCACCCGCCGGGCGGCGACCCTGCTGGACCTGGCGACCGGCAAGTCACCGTGCCGCAGCCGCCTGCTGCTCACGCTGGTGGACGCGGGCCTGCCGGTCCCGGAACAGCACTACGCGGCACCGGACGGCAGGACCTTCGACTACGCGTGGCCGACGGCGGCGCTGGCTCTCGACTACGCCCCGACCGCAGAGCCGGGCGACGGCCGGGAGCCCACGGGCTGGACGCTCCTGCACGCGGGACCGGCGGACCTGCGGAACCCGACGGCCCTGATCTCCCGGCTGACCCGAGAACTCCACGCCAGGCTGCTACCAGGACGCCCCGGCCGCCGAAGCCCCCACTGACCCGGTGCCGGCCCCGCACCCCCGACAACGCGGGGTCGGCACCGAACCCCGACACGCCGACACCCACCGACCAGTCCGGCACGGGTGTGGGTTCACAGCGAGTGGATCAGGGGCCGATGCCACGGCACGGGCGGGTGCGCAGGTCGGACACGTAGTCGTCCGGCGCGCCGGCCGCTTCCGCCGCGTCGGCCACCACGCCGATGTACCGGGCGGACGGGAGGCCGCCCTCGTAGGCGTCCAGCACGTAGAGCCAGGCGGTGACCGAGCCCTCCAGGGTCTGCACGCGGAGCCGGATCTTCTTGTAGAGGCCGAGCGCGCCTTCCCACCGGTCCAGCCGGGATTCGTCGCGCGGGCTCACGTCGTAGAGGACGGCGAAGGTCTGGGAGTCCGGGTCCTCCACGATCGTGGCGAGAGCGCCCTCCCAGCCGAGGTCCTCGCCACCGAACGACAGTCGCCAGCCGGCGAGCCACCCGGTCCCCGCCATCGGGGAGTACGGGGCTCGCTCCATCATCTGGTTCGGATCCATGTTGGACCCGTACGCGGCATAGAGCGGCACGACGACAGCCTAGCGACCCCGCGATCACCAGAAGACCCGGAAGACCGCACGACACGCCCCAGGACCCGACCGCGTACGGTTGTCCCGGCCGCAGCAGAACACGAGGAGGACTTGTCGTGACCCGCATCGTCATCATGGGCGGTGGGCCCGCAGGTTACGAAGCGGCGCTGGTCGCGGCTCAGCACGGGGCCGACGTGACCATCGTCGAGGCCGACGGCCTGGGTGGCGCGTGCGTGCTCTACGACTGCGTCCCGTCCAAGACCTTCATCGCCTCCGCCGGTGGGCGCAGCGCCTTCCGCAACGCCGGTGAGCTGGGCATCCGCACCGACGACACGACCGCGGCGGTCGACCTGCCGGTGGTCCACGGCCGGGTGAAGGGGCTCGCGCTGGCGCAGTCCGCCGACGTCCGCGCCCGCCTCCAGCGCGAGGGCGTGCGGATCATCACCGGCACCGCGAAGTTCTGCGACGACGAGCGCGGCCTCGCCCAGCACCGCGTGGTGGCGGTCACCGACGAGGGCGAGCCCGAGGTGCTCGCGGCCGACGTGGTGCTCATCGCGACCGGTGCGACCCCGCGCGTGTTGCCCGGTGCGGAGCCGGACGGCAAGCGCGTCCTGACCTGGCGGCAGATCTACGAGCTGCCCGAGCTCCCCGAGCACCTGGCCGTGATCGGCTCCGGCGTCACGGGCGTCGAGTTCGCCTCCGCGTACACCGAGCTGGGCGTCAAGGTGACCATGGTGTCCAGCCGGGACCGCGTGCTCCCGCACGAGGACGCCGACGCGGCGGCCGTGCTGGAGGACGTCTTCGCCGAGCGCGGCACGGCCGTGGTGAAGCACGCCCGCGCCAACCGGGTGGAGAACGTCGGCGACGGCGTCCTGATTCACCTGGAGGACGGTCGCACGATCGAGGCGAGCCACGCCCTGATGACGGTCGGCTCGGTGCCGAACACCGCCGACCTCGGGCTGGACAAGATCGGCATCGAGCTCGGTCGGGGCGGGTACATCACGGTCGACCGGGTGTCCCGCACGACGGTCCCCGGCGTGTACGCGGCGGGTGACTGCACGGGCGTGCTGCTGCTGGCCAGCGTCGCCGCCATGCAGGGCCGGATCGCCATGTGGCACGCGCTGGGCGAGGGCGTCAGCCCGATCAAGCTCAAGACCGTCGCGGCGAACGTGTTCACCAACCCGGAGATCGCGTCGGTCGGCATCAGCCAGCACGCGATCGACTCCGGCGAGGTCCCGGCGCGCACGATCATGCTGCCGCTGGCCACCAACCCGCGGGCCAAGATGGAGGGCCTGCGCCGCGGTCTGGTGAAGCTGTTCTGCCGCCCGGCGACCGGTGTGGTCATCGGCGGTGTCGTGGTCGCGCCGAACGCCGGCGAACTGATCCTGCCGATCGCGCTCGCGGTGCAGAACCAGCTCACCGTCGAGGACCTGGCGACGACGTTCTCCGTCTACCCGTCGCTGTCCGGCTCGATCACCGAGGCCAGTCGCCAGCTCATGCGCCACGACGACCTGGACTGACCACCGGTCGTGCCCGAGCCGCGCCCCGGAGCGGGCGCGACTCGGGGTGCGGATCACTCCACCCAGTCGAAGGTCCTGGTGACGGCCTTCTTCCAGCACCGGTACTCGCGCTCGCGGGTGTCGTCGTCCATCGACGGGTCCCACTGCTTGTCCTGGGCCCAGTTCTGCCGGATGTCGTCCTCCGACTCCCAGAACCCGACCGCCAGCCCCGCCGCGTACGCCGCGCCCAGCGCCGTGGTCTCGCTGACCACCGGCCGGATCACCGGCACGCCCAGGATGTCGGCCTGGAACTGCATGAGCAGCTCGTTGACCACCATGCCGCCGTCGACCTTCAGCGACGTCAGCGCCACGCCCGAGTCGGCGTTCATCGCCTCGATCACCTCGCGGCTCTGGAACGCGGTCGCCTCCAGCACCGCCCGGCACAGGTGGCCCTTGTCGACGAACCTGGTCAGCCCGACGATCGCGCCCCGCGCGTCCGAGCGCCAGTAGGGCGCGAACAGGCCCGAGAAGGCGGGCACGAAGTACGCGCCGCCGTTGTCCTCGACGGACCGCGCGTGGTCCTCGATCTCGGCGGCCGTGCCGATCAGGCCGAGGTTGTCGCGCAGCCACTGGACCAGCGAGCCGGTCACCGCGATCGAGCCCTCCAGCGCGTACACCGGTGCCTTCGAGCCGATCTTGTAGCACACCGTCGTGAGCAGGCCGTTCTCGCTCATGACCTTGTCCGTGCCGGTGTTGAGCAGCACGAAGTTGCCGGTGCCGTAGGTGTTCTTGGCCTCGCCCGGCGACAGGCACGCCTGCCCGAAGGTGGCCGCCTGCTGGTCGCCGAGGATGCCGGAGATCGGCACGCCGGCCAGCGCACCGCGCTCCCGGACGTGCCCGTACACCTCGGACGACGACTTGATCTCCGGCAGCATCGACAGCGGCACCCGCAGGTCGGCCGCGATGTCCGCGTCCCACGCGAGCGTGTCCAGGTCCATCAGCAGGGTGCGGGAGGCGTTCGTCGGGTCGGTGACGTGCACCCCGCCGCGAACGCCGCCGGTCATGTTCCACAGCAGCCAGGTGTCCATGTTGCCGAACAGCAGGTCGCCGGCCTCGGCCTTGGCCCGCGCGCCGGCCACGTTGTCCAGTATCCAGCGGATCTTCGGCCCGGAGAAGTACGTCGCGAGCGGCAGGCCGGTCTTGGCCCGGTACCGCTCCTGCCCGCTCTGCCCGTCCTCCGCCCCCAGCGCCGCCAGCTCCTGGCAGATCTTGTCCGTCCGGGTGTCCTGCCAGACGATCGCGTTGTGGACCGGCCGCCCCGTGGTCCGGTCCCACACCACGGTCGTCTCGCGCTGGTTGGTGATGCCGACGGCGGCGATGTCGGCGATGGTCAGGTCGGCCTTGGCCAGCGCGCCGGCCGCGACCTGCCGGGTGTTCGTCCACACCTCCGCCGGATCGTGCTCGACCCACCCGGCGCGCGGGAAGATCTGCCGGTGCTCGGTCTGGTCGACGGCGACCACCTCACCCGAGTGGTCGAAGACCATGCACCGGGTCGACGTCGTGCCCTGGTCGAGCGCGGCCACGTACTTCGTCATGCTGCGTCCTTTCGGTCAGACCGGGAGGGCCAGGTAGAGCAGCGCCGCGAGCAGGCCACCGATCAGCGGGCCGGCCACCGGGACCCAGGAGTACCCCCACTCGGGGCTGCCCTTGCCGCGGATCGGCAGGATGGCGTAGGCGATGCGCGGCGCTAGGTCGCGCGCGGGGTTGATGGCGTACCCGGTGGGTCCGCCGAGCGAGGCACCGATGCCGATGACGACGAACGCGACGCCCGCGTAGCCCAGCGCGGAGTTGCCGAACTGCGGGACGCCGTCCTGCGCGACCTTCACGCCGGGGCTCAGCAGGACCCAGGCGACCAGCACGAACGTGCCGATGATCTCGGTGACGAGGTTCCACCCGCGCGCGGGCACGGTCGGCGCGGTGCAGAAGATGCCCCGGGTGCCGCCCGGGTCGTCGTGGGTGTCGAACTGGACCTTGTAGGTCAGCCAGGCCAGCACCGCGCCGAGGAACGCGCCGAGGAACTGCCCGGCGACGTAGAACGGCACCGCGCCCCACTCGACCTTGCCGGCCACCGCGAGCCCGAGGGTGACCGCGGGGTTGAGGTGCGCGCCGCTGGGCGCGGCCACGCTGGCACCCGCGAAGACCGCGAGACCCCAGCCGAAGTTGATCAGCAGCCAGCCGCCGCCGTGGCCGCCCGTCCTCTTGAGGACGACGTTGGCGACGACGCCCGCACCCAGCAGGATCAGGATCGCGGTGCCGAGGGTTTCCCACACGAAGATCGAGCCATTGCCCATCCGTCGACCTCCTTGCCTTGGCAGGGGGCGCGCGGTCCGGGTCCGGCGGCGCTGCCCACCCGTCGCTGGTCTTGCCGCCGGTTCCGGCGGTGGTCGGGTGCCTACGGTGGCGTACCAGCGAGTAACGTGGTCGAGTCAAGTCCTGGTCGGACCACGAGTCAGTATCAGGGAGGCGTTGAACAGTGGCCACGCGCAAGCCACCAGCAGCATCCGCCACCCCCGGCCGCCTCGGGCCGGGAGATCGTGAGACCACCTGGGACCGCCTCGGGTCGGAGACCTTCGACCTGGTGGTCGTCGGCGGCGGCGTGGTGGGCGTCGGCGCGGCGCTGGACGCCGCCACCCGGGGCCTGCGGGTCGCCCTCGTCGAGGCCCGCGACCTGGCCTCGGGCACCTCCAGCCGCTCGTCGAAGCTGTTCCACGGCGGCCTGCGGTACCTGGAGCAACTGGAGTTCGGGCTGGTCCGGGAAGCCCTGCGGGAACGCGAGCTGATGCTCACCACGATCGCACCCCACCTGGTGAAACCGGTGAGCTTCCTCTACCCGCTGACGCACCGCGTCTGGGAGCGCCCGTACACCGCCGCCGGTCTGCTGCTCTACGACACCATGGGCGGCGCGCGGTCCGTGCCGGGCCAGAAGCACCTCACCCGTGCGGGTGCGCTGCGGATGGTGCCGGCGCTCAAGTCGGACGCCCTGATCGGCGGCATCCGGTACTACGACGCCCAGGCCGACGACGCCCGGCACACCATGATGGTGGGGCGCACGGCCGCCCACTACGGCGCGGTGGTGCGGACGTCGACCCAGGTCGTGGCGTTCCTGCACGAGGCGGACCGGGTGTCGGGCGTGCGGGTCCGCGACGTCGAGGACGGCCGGGAGACCGAGGTCCGCGCACACGCCGTGATCAACGCGACCGGCGTCTGGACCGACGAGCTGCAACGCCTGTCGGGCAGTCGCGGCCGGTTCCGGGTGCGGGCCAGCAAGGGCGTGCACATCGTGGTGCCGCGCGACCGGATCGTCTCCGAGTCGGGGCTGATCCTGCGCACGGAGAAGTCGGTGCTGTTCGTGATCCCGTGGCGCAACCACTGGATCGTGGGCACCACGGACACCGACTGGAACCTGGACCTGGCGCACCCGGCGGCCACCAAGAACGACATCGACTACGTCCTGGACCACGTCAACACCGTCCTGGCGACGCCGTTGACGCACGACGACATCGAGGGCGTCTACGCCGGTCTGCGCCCGCTGCTCGCGGGCGAGAGCGAGTCGACGTCGAAGCTGTCCCGCGAGCACGCGGTGGCCCGGGTCGCGCCGGGCCTGGTGGCCATCGCCGGCGGCAAGTACACGACCTACCGGGTGATGGGCGCGGACGCGGTGGACGCCGCGTCGGTCGACCTGCCGGGCCGGATTCAACCGTCGATCACGGACAAGGTGCCGCTGGTCGGCGCGGACGGCTACCACGCCCTGGTGAACCAGGTCGACCAGCTCGCCACCCGCTACGGCCTGCACCCCTACCGGGTGCGGCACCTGCTCGACCGGTACGGCTCGCTGGTGCACGAGGTGCTGGAGTCGGCCGACCCGGAGCTGCTCAAGCCGGTGCCGAACGCACCGGACTACCTCCAGGTCGAGATCGTCTACGCCGCGTCGCACGAAGGCGCGCTGCACCTGGAGGACGCGCTCACCCGCCGGACCCGGATCTCCATCGAGTACCCGCACCGGGGTGTCGCCTGCGCCGAGGCGGTCGCCGGGCTGATGGCCCGCGTGCACGGCTGGGACGCGGAGCGGATCGCCCGCGAGGTCGAGGTCTACACCGCGCGGGTGGACGCCGAGCGCGCGTCGCAGACCGAACCGGACGACCAGGCGGCGGACGCGGTCCGCTCGGCCGCCCCGGAGGCCCGGCCCGACCTCACCGAACCGGTGGGCTGAGCGGCGGAGGACGGTCGCGGCCGTCGTCGCCCCTCGGAACGGTCCGCACGACCGCCGAGGAGGGGACGACGGCCCGCCGCCGGGCGGACCGGGTCGAGTCCTGCGAGGAACTCGCCCGGTTCCGCGTCCGACGTGTCCGGGAACACCGCGGACCGGTGCCCGATCAGCAGGTCTTCCAGTACCGGGTGACCCACCGGACGTTGACGCCCGTGTCGCTGATCCGCGTCGGCGCGAGGTTCGCGTTCAAGACGGACCACCCGGAGTTGTAGAGCACGGTTTCCGTGTTGGTGGTCTGGTTGTTGTGCACCGAACCGGTGTTGTCCTGGAACATCTGCGGCACGGTGATCGTCTGGCAGGCGTACTTCGCGAGGCGGTCACCGTTGAAGTGGGTGTCCGTCCACAGGCACACCCACTGGTACTGGCAGTTGGCCACACCGGCGGTGCCGACCGGTTCCTGCACGGCGCGAGCGGACCGCTCGCCGGGCAGCTTCAAGGTGAGCAGCAACGTGCCACCGAGGTATTCGACCTGGTTGATACCGATCTGCTTGCCACCGCCGTAGAGGCCCAGGTTCTCGTCCACCCGTGCTTGCAGCGCGGCGAGTTCCGCCTGGCTGTAGGACTGGCCGCCCGCAGGCTCGGCCCCGGCGACACCGGTGCCGACCAGGACTGCCAAGACCGCGAGCGCGGCGACAGCCGCCCGGATAAATCCACGCATGATTCACCCCTCAGTCGAACGGGACATTCCGACTTCGGTGCGCGCGCATCGAGTGGACCGGCCGGTCGCGACAAGGCGGAGAAAAGCCGGTCGGGTCCAGCTTGCCGGCCGTTCGGCCACCGCTACAAGCACCGTCAACCCACGCGAAAACACGCAGGTCGACGGTGTGCGGAAATAATTCCCACGACCGTTCCGGTCCGTTTTCCGACCGGCCCGCCGGCCCGCGACCGCCGCCGTCGCGCGGCGGCGGTCGCGCCCGGTCAGGCGAGTGCGGCCAGGGCGGTGTGGACCATGACCCGGACGCCGACCAGCAGCGCCCGCTCGTCCAGGTCGAACCCGGCCTGGTGCAGGTCGCGCTGCTTGCCCACGCCGTCCCACACGCCCAGCCGGGCGAACGAGCCGGGCACGTGCTCCAGGTACCAGCCGAAGTCCTCGCCGCCGGAGGACTGCTCGGTGCCGGCCAGGGCGTCCTCGCCCAGCGCGGCCTCGATGCCGGCCCGCAGCAGCACGGTGCTCTCGCGGTCGTTCACCACGGGCGGCACGCCGCGCCGGTGGTGCAGGTCGAAGCCGACACCGGTCGGCGCGAGCAGCGCCCCGGTGAGCTCCTTGACCAGCGGCTCCAGCTCGGCCCAGATGTCCCGGTCGCCGGTGCGCAGCGTGCCGCGCAGGACGCCGTCCTGGGGCACCGCGTTCGCGGCCTCGCCGGCGTGCACCGCGCCCCACACCAGGACGGTCCCCGAGCGGGGGTCGACGCGGCGGGAGAGCAGGGTCGGCAGGCCGGTGATGACCGTGCCCAGGGCGTGCACCAGGTCCGCCGTGAGGTGCGGTCGCGAGGTGTGCCCGCCGGGCGAGGTCAGGCGCAGTTCCAGCAGGTCGCTGGCCGAGGTGATCGGCCCGATCCGGGTGCCGATCCGGCCGACCGGCAGGCGCGGGTCGCAGTGCAGGCCGAAGATCCGCTCGACGCCGTCCAGGCCGCCCGCCGCCAGCACGTCCAACGCGCCGCCGGGCATGACCTCCTCGGCCGGCTGGAACACCAGCCGGACCCGGCCGGGCAGCGCGGTGGCCGAGGCCAGCGCGAGCGCCGCGCCCAGCAGGACGGTGGTGTGCGCGTCGTGCCCGCAGGCGTGCGCCACACCGTCCACTGTGGACGCGAAGGGCACGCCGCTGTTCTCGGTGATCGGCAGGGCGTCGATGTCCGCGCGCAGCGCCACGCACCTCGGGCCGCTGCCGACGTCGCAGACCAGGCCGGTGCCGCCGGGCAGCACCCGGGGCTTGAGGCCCGCCGAGCGCAGCACGTCGCCGATCAGCTCGGTGGTGTTGTGCTCCTGGCGGGACAGTTCCGGGTGGGCGTGCAGGTGCCGCCGCCAGGCCACCACTTCGGAGGCGTTGGCGGCCAGCCACTCGTCCAGCCAGGAGGGGCCACGCCCCTCACCCGGATCATCCACAGGGGCAATGCTGACCCCGCGCTCGGTCAACAGCACTTCGGCATCCTCCTCCCCCGGCAACTCGGGACGCGAGTCGAGAACCGTCATGCCGCACCGCCCACGAGCCGGTCCCGCTGCGCGTCGTCACGCGCGGCGGAGATTGTTGTCCAGGCAAGGGCGAGTGCTCCGTCGAGCACAGCTCGGTCCGCCGAGGCCGAGGCACAGGCGGTCGCGAACTCGATTTGGTGGTTCACCGCGTCTCCGCAGTCGATGGCGATGGTCGGGTGGATGGCGGGCAGCGCACGGGTCACGTTGCCCATGTCGGTGCTGCCGATCCGCCGGTCCCGCTCCTGGGCGGGGCTCAGCGGCGTGCGCCCCAGCTCCGTGACGGCACGCCGGTAGGCGTCGGCCAGCCACGGGTCGGGGGTGAGCTCGGCGTAGACGGGCGAGACCTTGACGACCTCGTGCGTGCAGCCGGTGGCGAGCGCACCGGCCGAGAAGCAGCGGTTGATCCGCTCCTCCAGCCGGCTCAGGGATTCCAGGTCCTCGGCGCGCAGGTCGAACATCGCCGTCGTGCGGGCGGGCACCACGTTGGGCACGGTGCCGCCGCGGGTGACGATCCCGCTGACCATCTGGCCGGGCTCCAGGTGCTGCCGCGCCAGGCCGATCGCGACCTGCGCGACGGTGATGGCGTCCGCCGCGTTCACACCCAGGTGCGGCGCGGCGGCGGCGTGCGAGGGCTTGCCGGTGTAGTGCACCTCGACGTCGGTGATCGCGAGCGAGGCCGCCGCGATCGCCTCGTACGGCGCGGGGTGCACCATCATGGAGAGGGACACGTCGTCGAACACACCGCGTTCGAGCAGCAGCACCTTGCCCCCGCCGACCTCTTCGGCGGGCGTGCCGATGACCCGGACGGTCAGGCCCAGCTCGTCGGCGAGGTCCCTCAGCGCGAGGGCCGCGCCCGCCGAGGCGGCGGCGATGACGTTGTGCCCGCAGGCGTGGCCGACCTCGGGGAGCGCGTCGTACTCGGCGCACAGGCCGAGGACGAGGTCACCGGAACCGTAGGAGGCGGTGAAAGCCGTCTCCAGGCCCGCGACGCCGCGTTCCACCTCGAAACCCTCGCCGGCCAGCAGGTCCGCGACCTTGGCCGCGCTGCGGTGCTCCGCGAAGGCGATCTCCGGCTCGGCGTGGATGCTCTGCGAGAGCTCCACCAGTGCGCCCGAGTACCGCTCGACGGCCGAGCGCGTCCTCATCTGGAAGTCGGTACCCATATACGTCCATCCTGCATCAGCCCCGGAAGCCCCGTCGCCAGTCGCGTTGATCAACCGCCGGCCGGTCGCGCGGCTGCGCCAAGCGGTGCGCGAGATTCGGTCAGACCGATCACATCTGCGCAGGGGCCGTGCAGGAGGACCACACGACGACAGTCGACTCCCACCCAGTGGGAGTCAGGTCGCCCCCAGGACCCCGTCAGCCGGCTTTCCGACCCTTCCGCCACTTGTTCCAGCGCTTCTTGTTACGCCAGTACACGAGGGCGAAGAGCAGCACCGCGATACCGCCCGTCCACAACTTTCTCTTCGTCTCGTCGGCGATACCCGTGTCGGTCTGCTGCGGGGCGTTGATGTCCGGTGCTGGTGAGACCGGTTCAGTCGGTTGGGCGGCGACGACCGGCCCGGTGTGCGCGGGGGAGGTGGCCTGCGCCACTCCGGTCACGGTGAGTGCACCGGCGAGCACGATGAGGCATGCCACGAGCACGGATCGCCACTTGGTCACGGTCACAAAGACTAGCCATCGCGCACAGCGGATACCACTGTCAGTGGTCACTCAAACCGGGATGCTCTTCACGCGCGGTGAAGGCCGCCAGGATGCGCTCCGCAGCCAGGGTGGCCGTCAGTTCGCCATCCCGAACCCGTTGTTCCAGGTCGGGCACCACGGCGCGGACCGCCGGGTTCGAGCGCAGGCTCCCCAGCACCTGGTCGTGGACCATCGCCCAGGTCCACTCCACCTGCTGACGACGTCGCCGCTCGGCGAGCTCGCCGGCGTCCCGCAGGGCGGTCCGGTGCATCCCGACCTGCTCCCACACCGCGTCCAGGCCGGCCCCGGACAGGCCGCTGCACGTGAGCACCGGCGGGTGCCAGATCGCGTCGGGCGGGCGCAGCAGGCGCAGCGCGCCCGCCAGCTCACGGGCCGCCTGGCGGGCGTCCTGCTCGTGCGCGCCGTCGGCCTTGTTCACCGCGATCACGTCCGCGAGCTCCAGCACGCCCTTCTTGATGCCCTGGAGTTGATCGCCGGTGCGCGCGAGTGTCAGAAGAAGCGAACAATCCGTCATGTTCGCCACCGCCACCTCGGACTGGCCGACGCCGACCGTCTCGACCAGCACCACGTCGAAGCCCGCCGCCTCGACCAGCACGATGGTCTCGCGGGTCGCCTTGGTCACGCCGCCGAGCGTGCCGGAGGTCGGCGACGGCCGGATGAACGCCGCCGGGTCCACCGCCAGCCGGGCCATCCGGGTCTTGTCGCCCAGGATCGAGCCGCCGGTCATCGTGGACGACGGGTCGACCGCGAGCACGGCCACCCGGTGCCCCTGCCCGGTGAGCATCGAGCCGAACGCGTCGATGAACGTCGACTTGCCCACGCCGGGCACGCCGGTGATCCCGATCCGGTGCGCCCCGCCCGCGTGCGGCAGCAGCTCGACCAGCAGCTCCTGCGCCAGCCGGCGGTGGTCCGCGCGGGTCGACTCGACCAGCGTGATCGCCCGCGCCAGCGTGCTCCGGTTCCCCGCGAGCACGCCCTCGGCGTACACGCCGACGTCGACCGCCCCGGCCACGCCCGACCTAGCCATGCCCGAGCTGGGCCGAGAGCTTGCCCAGCAGGTCGCCCGCCGCGTCCGCGATGACCGTGCCGGGCGGGAAGATCGCCGCCGCACCCGCCTCCCGCAGCGCGTCGAAGTCCTGCGACGGGATCACGCCGCCGACCACGATCATGATGTCCGGCCGGTCCAGCTCGGCCAGCGCCCCGCGCAGCGCGGGCACCAGCGTGAGGTGCCCGGCGGCCAGCGACGACACGCCCACGACGTGCACGTCCGCCTCGACGGCCTGGCGGGCCACCTCGTCCGGGGTCTGGAACAGCGGGCCGACGTCCACGTCGAAGCCGAGGTCGGCGAACGCCGTGGCGATCACCTTCTGCCCCCGGTCGTGCCCGTCCTGGCCCATCTTCGCGACCAGGATGCGCGGCCGGCGGCCCTCGTCCTCCGCGAACTTCGCCACGACCGCGCGGGTGGTCTCCACGTTCGACACCGAGCCGACCTCCTCCCGGTACACCCCGCTGATGGTACGGATCTGCGCGGAGTGCCGGCCCCAGACCTTGCCCAGGGCGTCGGAGATCTCGCCGACCGTGGCCTTCGCCCGAGCGGCCGAGATGGCCAGCTCCAGCAGGTTGCCCCCGCCGTCGGCCGCCCGGGTCAGCGCGGCCAGCGCGCCGTCCACCGCGGCCTGGTCGCGCTCCTCGCGCAGCCGGGCCAGCTTCGCGAGCTGCCGGGTGCGCACCCCGGCGTTGTCCACCTTGAGCACGTCGATCTTCTCGTCGAACTCGACCTGGTACTTGTTCACGCCGATCACCGGCTGCCGACCGGAGTCGATGCGCGCCTGGGTGCGCGCGGCGGCCTCCTCGATGCGCAGCTTCGGGATGCCCGCGTCGATCGCCCGCGCCATCCCGCCGGCCGCCTCGACCTCGGTGATGTGCGCCCACGCCCGGTGCGCGAGGTCGTGGGTGAGGCGTTCCACGAACGCGCTGCCGCCCCACGGGTCGATCACCCGCGTGGTGCCCGATTCCTGTTGCAGCAGGAGCTGGGTGTTGCGCGCGATGCGCGCGGAGAAGTCGGTGGGCAGCGCCAGCGCCTCGTCCAAGGCGTTGGTGTGCAACGACTGCGTGTGGCCCTGGGTCGCGGCCATCGCCTCCACGCAGGTGCGCGCCACGTTGTTGAACACGTCCTGCGCGGTCAGCGACCACCCGGAGGTCTGGCAGTGCGTGCGCAGGCTGAGCGACTTCGGCGACTTCGGCTCGAAGCCCTTGACCAGCTTGGCCCACAGCAGCCGGGCCGCGCGCATCTTCGCGACCTCCATGAAGAAGTTCATGCCGATCGCCCAGAAGAACGACAGCCGGGGTGCGAACGCGTCGACGTCCAACCCCGCGTCCTGCCCCGCCCGCAGGTACTCCACGCCGTCGGCCAGCGTGTACGCCAGCTCCAGGTCGGCCGTCGCGCCGGCCTCCTGCATGTGGTAGCCGGAGATGGAGATGGAGTTGAACTTCGGCATCCGCTGCGAGGTGAACGAGAAGATGTCGGAGATGATCCGCATCGACGGGCGCGGCGGGTAGATGTAGGTGTTGCGGACCATGAACTCCTTGAGGATGTCGTTCTGGATGGTCCCGGCGAGCAGCTCCGGCGCGACGCCCTGCTCCTCGGCCGCCACGACGTAGAGCGCCAGCACGGGCAGCACCGCGCCGTTCATCGTCATGGACACCGACATCTTGTCCAGCGGGATGCCGTCGAAGAGCCGGCGCATGTCGTAGATGGAGTCGATGGCCACGCCCGCCATGCCGACGTCACCGGCGACCCGGGGGTGGTCGGAGTCGTAGCCCCGGTGCGTGGCCAGGTCGAACGCGACCGACAGGCCCTTCTGCCCGGCCGCGAGGTTGCGGCGGTAGAAGGCGTTGGACTCCTCGGCGGTGGAGAAACCCGCGTACTGGCGGATGGTCCACGGCTGGTTGACGTACATGGTCGGGTACGGGCCGCGCAGGTACGGGGCGATGCCCGGGTACGTGCCGAGGAAGTCCAGGCCCTCGGTGTCCGCCGCCGTGTACACCGGCCGCACGCCGATGCCCTCCGGCGTCTCCCACGTGAACGCGTCCGCGCCCTTGCCGGTGGCCTCGTGCAGCGCTTCCCGCCACTGCGCGGCCGTGCCGACCGCCGGGTCGCCCAGGTCGATGTCGGCGAAGTTCGGGATCATCGCTCCACTCCGAGGAACTCGAAGGTGTGCTCCAGCACCCGCAGCGCCGCGCAACCCGTGAACACGTACTCGTCGACGCCCGCGTCGGCCGGGACGGCGGCGGATTCCCCGCCCGCCAGGAAGACCCGCTGCGCACCGGCGGCGCGCAGGGCGGACACGACCGGCCCGGCCAGCTCCTGGTAGCTCTTCTCGCTGCCGCACAGGCACGCGATCCGCGCGCCGCTGTCCCGGAACTTCGCGACGACGTCGTCGACGGTCTTCGTCGGGCCCGCGCTCGGCGTCCCGATCCCGCCCGCCTGGAACAGGTTCGCGGCGAACGTGGCCCGCGCGGTGTGCGCGGCCACCGGGCCGAGCGTGGCGAGGAAGACCTTCGGGCGCTCCGGCGCGGCGTCGGCCGCGTCCCGCAGCGCCTCGAACGCCTGCGCGTACCGGATGCGCGGCAGCCCGCCGGACGGCTCGGGCGGCGCGGGCGGGCGGGTCACCACCGGTTCGGCCAGGTCGGGGAACTCGCTGACGCCGGTGATCGCGTCCGTGCGGTCCGCCAGGTTCCTGCCGCGCGCCTCCCAGGTGGCCGCGAGCCGGTCCGCCACGAGCGGGAACGCCGCCGGCAGGCCGCCGGCGGCCTCGATCTCCCGGAACCACGCCCACGCGGCCCGCGCGAGCTCGTCGGTCAGCCGCTCCACGTACCAGGAGCCGCCCGCCGGGTCGATCACGCCGGCCAGCCTCGACTCCTCCAGCAGCAGCGACTGCGTGTTGCGGGCGACCCGCCGGGCGAAGTCGTCCGGCAGCCCGATCGCGTGGTCGAACGGCAGCACGGTCACCGCGTCCGCCCCGCCCAGCCCCGCGCCGAAGCACGCGATCGTGGTGCGCAGCATGTTCACCCACGGGTCGCGGCGGGTCATCATCGCCGGCGAGGTCACGGCGTGCTGGAGCTGCGGGCCCGGGGCCCCCACCACCTCCGTCACCCGCGCCCACAGCCGGCGTGCGGCGCGGAACTTCGCGATGGTGAGGAACTGGTCGGCGGTCGCCGCGTACCGGAACTCCAGCAGCCGCGCGGCGGCGTCCGCCGACAGGCCCAGCCCGGTGAGTTCGCGCAGGTACGCCACCCCGGCCGCGAGCGACGCGCCGAGCTCCTGCGCGTCGGAGCCGCCGGCCTCGTGGAACGGCAGCCCGTCCACCACGACCACGCGGAGGGCGGGGAAGTCGCGGGCCTCGCGCACCAGGTCGTGCAGCGCGGCGAAGTCGGCGGCGGCACCGGTGCGGGCCCGCACGCCCAGCGGGTCCGCGCCCACGTTGCCCCGGACCTCGTCGGCCGGCACGGCCCGCCGGCCCCAGACCCGCAGCATCGCCAGGCCGGCCTCGCGGAAGTCCGCGCCCGCGTCGACCACGACCGGCGCGAGGTCCAGGTAGACGTCGGCCAGCAGGTCGTCCAGCACGTCGTCCAGCCGGTCGGCCGGGAGGTTCCTGAGCCACAGCGAGGTGACGCCGTTCTCCAGGTCCGCCAGCACCGCGTTCCGGTCGGGCACGGCGTGCTGCTGGCGGATGTCCCAGCCGTCGACCGCGCCCTGCGGGCGGCCACCCCTGGTGAACGGCGGCAGGCCGGGGAACCCGGCGGGCGGCGCGACGTCCTCGGCGGTGTAGAGCGGCTGCACGCGGATGCCGTCGTAGGTGGTGGTCACCAGCGAGTCGAAGTCCGCGCCCGACTTGCGGAGCACGCCCCGGACCAGCTCCCGCCACCGCTCCCGGTCGGGCGTGGGGAACTCGGCGGCCAGCGCCAGGTCGCCAGTCGGCTCCGTCATGCTCCGCAGTGTTACTTAGTGGTATCCCGACGGCTATGTGAGTTTCACCGCCGTGAACGATGCAGCCGGTCCCCCGTCCTGATGAACAATGGCGCGGGTGGAGACCGAACGCCTGATCGCGGGCCGCTACCGCCTGCGGCACGTCCTGGGACGTGGCTCGATGGGCACGGTGTGGGCCGCGCACGACGAGGTGCTCCGCCGGGACGTCGCCGTCAAGGAGGTGCTCGTCCCGCCCGGGATGCCGGACGTCGAAGCCGACCTGCTGCGCGAGCGCACGTTGCGCGAAGCCCGCTCGGTGGCCCAGTTGACCCACCCGAACGTGGTCACCCTGTACGACGTGGCGCAGGTCGACGGCGACCCGTACGTGGTGCTGGAACTGGTGCCGTCCGAATCGCTGGCCGACGTCGTGCGGCAGCGCGGGCCGCTGAGCGCCGAGCAGGGCGCGGTGGTCGCGGACGCCGTGGCGGCGGCCCTGGAGGCCGCCCACCGGGCCGGCATCACGCACCGCGACGTGAAACCGGGCAACGTGCTCGTCGCCGACGACGGCCGGGTGAAGCTGACCGATTTCGGCATCGCCCGCAACGTCGCCGAGGCCACCCTGACCAGTCGCGGCACCGCGCTGGGCACGCCCGCGTTCATCGCGCCCGAGGTCGCGGCGGGCGGCGCGGTGTCCGAGGCGGCCGACCTGTGGTCGCTGGGCGCGACGCTGTTCGCCGCGATGACCGGCCACCAGCCCTACGAGGGCACGAACGTGATGCAGACCGTCAACCAGGTGATCCACGGCGAAGTACCGCCCGCGTCGGCGTGCGGCGCGCTGGAGGCGGTCGTGGCCGGGCTGATGACCAAGGACCCGGCCGCGCGGATGTCCCTGCCCGACGTCCGCCGCGACGTCCGCGCGCTGCTGCCCGAGCCGGGCACCGACGTCTTCCCGTCCGGCACCACCCGCCCGACCCCGGACCTCGTCCGCCCGCCCCGGGTCAGGACCCCGGTCCCGCCGGACACCCCGCTGGCCGCCGACCCCGGCCCGCTGCCGTTCACCCCGTCCCGGGAGCCGGCGCGCCGGACGTCGGCGGTGCTGGTCGCGGTGGCGGCGGTGGTGCTGTTCGCGATCGGCGGCAGCGCGGGCTTCGCCCTGACCCGGACGCTCGCCGGCGCGCCCCTCCCGCCGCCGCCCTCGGTCGGTGCGCCGGCGCTGCCCGCGATCACCGACGAGGTGCTGCTCCACCCGACCACCACGGCGGCGGCCACCGCCAACGGGGAGCAGGGCGCGGAGTTCACCATCGAGGTGGGGGCGGACTGGACGTCGTTCCTGGAGCAGCGGACGAACGGGGGTCTGGTGCCGAGCACGGTCGTGCACCTGGTCGCGCCGAGCGGCCGGTACGAGGTGACCGTGCAGCGCTTCGCCGACTTCTACCCGAAGAGGTCGCTGGAGGAGTACCTGGCCGTGGTCCGCGACCGGTGGCCGGCGGACCGGTACTTCGGCGAGGCCACCGACGTGACCGACCCGATCGACCCCGCCGCGCCGGAAGCGCCGGTCCAGTTCAGCTACCGGACGGTGGAGACGGCCACCGACCTCGGTCGCGGCTCCGCCGGTGCCGGCCCCGACCAGCGCCGCACGCGGTACTCGCGCGTGCTGCCGCGCGGGACGGACCTGTGGGTGGTCGAGGTGGTGTTCCCGACCGAGCAGGAGGAGATGGGGCGCGGCACCCTGTTCCCCGGCATCGCGGGCACCTTCTCCGTCGTCGGCTAGCCGGGCGGTCCCCCGCTCGGCGGGCGGGGCCGCCCGACGCCGCCGGGTTGGCAGCGGCGTCGCGGACGCCGGGACATTAGGCTCGCCGTCGTGACCGCGACCAGTGACAGCAGCGCATTCGAAGCCCAGGCCGCAGCCGCCCTCGCCGAGCGGACGGGGGTGGAGCGGCACGACATCGCCGTGGTGCTCGGTTCCGGGTGGCGTCCGGCCGCCGACCTGATCGGCGAGCCCGCCGCCGAGGTGCCGATGGGCGAGCTGCCGGGGTTCGCGGCCCCCACCGCGTTCGGCCACGGCGGGACGATCCGCTCCGTGCCGGTGGGTGCCAAGAACGTGCTGGTGCTGCTCGGCCGCACCCACGGTTACGAGGGCAAGGGCATCCAGAAGGCCGTGCACGGCGTGCGCACCGCCGCCGCCGGCGGCGTCCGCTCCGTCGTGCTGACCAACGCCGCCGGCGGCCTGCGCCAGGGCATGTCCGTCGGCCAGCCGGTGCTGATCAGCGACCACCTGAACCTCACCGCCTCGTCGCCGCTGGTCGGCGCGCGGTTCGTGGACCTGACCGACCTGTACTCGCCCCGCCTGCGCGACCTCGCCCGGGAGATCGACCCGTCGCTGGAGGAGGGCGTCTACGCGGGCCTGCCCGGACCGCACTTCGAGACCCCCGCCGAGATCCGGATGCTGCGCACGCTGGGCGCGGACCTGGTCGGCATGTCCACCGTGCTGGAGGCCATCGCGGCCCGCGCGGAGGGCGTCGAGGTGTTCGGGCTGTCCCTGGTCACCAACCTCGCGGCGGGCATCACCGGCGAGCCGCTGAACCACGAGGAGGTGCTGGAGGCCGGTGCCGCCGCCGCCGGTCGGATGGGCGCGCTCCTGCGCGAGCTGGTGGCGCGCGCATGACGTTGACCCCGGCGCTGCGCGACGCCACGTTCCGGTGGATCGCCGACGACCCGTCACCCGGGACGCGGGCCGAGCTCCAGGGCGTGCTGGCGCGCGCCATGGGCGGCGACCCCGCTGCGGCGGACGACCTGGCCGACCGGATGGCCGGCCCGCTCACCTTCGGCACGGCGGGCCTGCGCGGCCCGGTCCGGGCGGGTTCGAACGGCATGAACCGGGCCGTCGTGGTGCGCACCACGGCGGGCCTCGCCGCGTGGCTGAAGGCCAACGGGCACAGCGGGACCGTGTTCGTCGGCCGGGACGCCCGGCACGGCTCGGAGGAGTTCTGCACCGCCGCCGCGTCCGTGCTGGCGGCGGCGGGCTTCACCGTCCGGGTGCTGCCCGGCCCGCTGCCCACCCCCGTGCTGGCGTTCCTGGTGCGCGGGCACGACGCGGTCGCGGGCGTGCAGATCACCGCGTCGCACAACCCGCCCGCGGACAACGGCTACAAGCTCTACCTGGCCGGCGGCGGGCAGATCGTGCCGCCCGCCGACCGGGAGATCGAAGCGGCCATCGCGGCGGTGCCGGCAGCGGTGTCGGTGCCCACGTCGGACGGCTACCTGCCGGTGGCCGACGCCGAGGTGGACGAGTACCTGGAGCGCGTCGCGTCGCTGCCCCGGGGCACGTCCCGCGACCTGCGCGTGGTGCTGACCCCGATGCACGGCGTCGGTGGGCAGACCGCCGTGGAAGCGCTGCGGCGCGCGGGTTTCACCGACGTGCGCGTGGTGCGCGACCAGGCCGTGCCGGACCCGGACTTCCCCACCGTGGCGTTCCCGAACCCGGAGGAACCGGGCGCGGCGGACCGCCTGCTGGCGCTGGCCGAGGCCGAGGACGCCGACCTGGCGATCGCGCTGGACCCCGACGCCGACCGCTGCGCGCTGGGCGTGCGGGACCGCGACGGCAGGTGGCGGATGCTGCGCGGTGACGAGACCGGTGTGCTGCTCGGCTCCCTGGTGCTGTCCACAGTGGACACCCCGGACCCGTTGGTGGCCACGACGATCGTGTCGTCGTCGCTGCTGAAGTCGATCGCCGCCGCGCACGGCGCGCGGTACGCGGAGACGTTGACCGGGTTCAAGTGGCTGGTGCGGGCGGGCGAGGGGCTGGTGTTCGCCTACGAGGAGGCGCTGGGCAACTGCGTCGACCCCCGGTACGTGAACGACAAGGACGGCATCTCGGCCGCCGTGGTCGCGTGCGACCTGGCGGCGGGCCTCAAGGCGACCGGGCGGACGCTGCCGGACGCGCTGGACCGGTTGGCGGTCGACCACGGCCTGCACCTGACCGACCAGGTCTCGCTGCGGTTCACCGACCTGAGCCGGATCGGCGCGCTGATGGCGAAGCTCCGGCGGGACCCGCCGGGCGGTTTCGCGTTCGAGGACCTGCTGCCGGACGCGGACGTCGTGCGGCTGACCGCCGAGGGCGTGCGGGTGGTCGTGCGACCGTCGGGCACCGAACCGAAGCTCAAGGCGTACCTGGAGGTCGTCGAACCGGTGGACGACCTGGCCACGGCGCGCGCCCGAGCCGCCGAACGCCTGGGCGCGCTGCGGGCTCAGGTCGCCGAGCTGCTCCGGTGACCGCTCACCGCGCGGTGCTCACGACGCGAAGGCGATCAGCAGGCAGAGCACCGCGACCGCCAGGGCACCACCCGCCACCAGCCAGGGACGCCTGGTCGGCGGGGTGACCCGGTTGTCGGTGGCCGCCGCGACGGCGATCCGGACCGCGATGTAGCTGACCGTGAGCAGGCTGACGCCGGTGGCCAGGATCATCGTGTTGACGTCCCACGGGCTGTGGTCCACACCGGGCCACACCCCGATGAACACCAGCGGGAACCCGATGAGCCCCACCCCGATGCCGACCCCACCGCCCCAGGTGATCCTCCGGTTCCGGGTCATCGTCGCGATGCTGCGAGTGTCCATGTCTCCCTCCCGAGTTACTTACCCAGACGCACGAGGGCGGCGCAGGTTCCCGTCGTGGACGGCCGTCACCCGTGCGGACCGGGCGCGGCGCTGCGCGTTCGCCGCTCGTTCGCCGTGATCAGGGTAGCGAGCGCCGGCACCCGAGCACGCCTCACGACCGGCGGGAGCGGGTGACCCGGACCACGTGCCCGGCGATGTGGTCGAAGCCGGGACGGCAGGCGGGGGCTCGGCCGGCAGTGCTGGAATGACACCCATGACGGTGCTCTTCGTAGACGGCTGGTTCGGCCCCGACCCCGGTGACTGGCAGGAGCTGTGGGCCCGGGACCTGCCCGGTTCGGCGCGGGTCGGGCAGGACGACTGGGACGTGCCGGAGCGCACGGCGTGGGTGCGGCGGCTGGACGAGGCGATCGCGGCGTGCGACGAACCCCCGGTGCTCGTCGCGCACAGCCTCGGCGTGCCGACCGTCGTGCACTGGGCGGCCCGGCCGCGCCCGGCCGCCGGCACCGACCGCCGGGTGCGGGGCGCGCTGCTGGTGACGCCGGCGGACGTGGAGCGCAATCCCGATCCGGCCATCCGGGGCTTCGCGCCGCTGCCGGTCGACGCGCTGCCGTTCCCGGCGGTGCTCGCGGCCAGTCGGACGGACCGGTGGATGACGCCCGAGCGGGCGCGGTTCTTCGCGGACGCGTGGGGCGCGCGGTTCGCGGACGTCGGCGAGGTCGGCCACCTCACGGTCGCCGAGGGCCCCGGCCCCTGGGACCAGGGCCGGGAGCTCCTCGACGCACTCCTGCACCACCCGGGACCCGGGCCCGGCGGGGCGGACTACCTGCCGGACAGGCGCAGCATCGCCGGCGGGTAGCGGTCGCCGGCGGCGGCCGGTGCGGCGGCCTCGATCGCGCGGAGGTCGGCGGCGGACAGGCGCAGGCCCGCCGCCGCGACGTTCTCCTCCAGGTACTCGATCCGCTTGGTGCCGGGAATCGGGACGACGTGGTCGCCCTGGTGCCCCACCCAGGCCAGGGCCAGTTGCCCGGCCGTGACGCCGCGCTCGGCGGCCAGCGCCTTGAGCGCCTCCACGATGGCCAGGTTGCGGTCGAAGTTCTCCTCCGCGAACCGGGGCATGGTCCGGCGGGTGTCGTCCTGGTCGAGGGTGGCGGTCGAGGTCACCCGGCCGGTGAGGAAGCCCCGGCCGAGCGGGGAGAACGGCACGATGCCGATGCCCAGCTCGGCGCACGTCGGCGCGATGACCTCCTCGATGTCCCGGGTCCACAGCGACCACTCGCTCTGCAACGCGGTGATCGGGTGCACGGCGTGCGCGCGGCGGATCGAGTCGGCGCTCGCCTCGGACAGGCCGAGGAACCGGACCTTGCCCTCGGCGACGAGCTCGGCCATCGCGCCCACGGTCTCCTCGACCGGCACGGTCGGGTCGACCCGGTGCTGGTAGTAGAGGTCGATGTGGTCGACCCCCAACCGGCGCAACGACGCCTCGCACGCCTGCCGCACGTACGCGGCGTCGCCGCGCGGGCGGCGGTCCGGGTCGGCGAGGGCGAACTTCGTGGCGAGGACGACCTGGTCCCGGCGGTCCGCGATGGCCCGCCCCACCAGCTCCTCGTTCGCGCCCGCGCCGTAGACGTCGGCGGTGTCCAGCAGCGTCACGCCCAGTTCCAGCGCCCGGTGCACGGTCGCGATGGACTCGGTGTCGTCGCCCTTGCCGTAGGACTGGCTCATGCCCATGCAGCCCAGGCCCTGAGGGCCGACTTCGAGGGCGGTGCCCAGCAGTGTCACGCGGTGATCCCTTCGAACGTGTGCTCGACCTGCTCGTAGTGCGCGATCTTGTACTCCAGGACGTCCAGGCACGACTGGAGCTCGGTGATCCGCTCGCGGACCGACGTCCGGTGCTCGAACAGCATCTGCTTGCGCCGGCCTGCGGTGGCCGCGCCCCGGTGCCGGAGCTGCGCGTACTCCCGCATCATGCGGATGGGCATGCCGGTGGTGCGCAGCCGGGTGAGGAAGAACAGCCAGCCCAGGTCGTCGTCGCTGTAGCTGCGCCGCCCGCCCGAGTCCCGTGCCGGGGGGTCGACCAGCCCGATCCGTTCGTAGTAGCGCAGCGTGTCGATGGACAACCCACTGCGCTCGGCCGCTTGGGCGATCGAGTAAGTCACCCCTCGACGGTAGGAGCTGGAGTGCGCTCCAGGTCAACCCGATACGCCTCAACTCACGTGCGCGCGTGCGATTTCGTGCGCCGGGTGCCGAGCGGGTGCGCTCCCGGCACGACCGGCGGACCCGGGCTCCGACCCGGACCGGGCGTGACTCCGGTCTCGCGCGCCGGCCGGGCGCGACTCGGGCGCGCGGCTGCCGGACCCGGCCGGCAGCGGCGGATCGGGGCGGCCGAGCGCGCGGCGTGACCGCTCGGGCGTCAGTGGTCCTTCGGGATGCCCCACGCCTCCAGGTGTGCCGCCATGCCGCCGACGTCGACCTCGTCCCTGCCGAGGGCCCGGACGAGGTCCAGGGCTTCGTCCTCCTCCGCGTCCACCCACCAGCCGTTGATGTCGCACAGCGTCACCGCCGCTACCCAACCCAGCCGCCAGTTGCCCTCGACCAGGGGCCGGGTGCGGACTATCGAGTCGAGCAGGGCCGAGGCTTTCAGCCAGAGCGTGTCGTACGCCTCGACGCCGAGCACGGTGGCGCGAGGCCGGTGTGCCGCGGAATCGAGGAGACCTAAGTCGCGCACGACCAGATCTCCACCGGTGACGGCGGTCGCCAGCACGAGCAAATCGCCGGCGTCGAGGTAGTTGACCACTGCTTGACGCGCTCCCTGTCCTGGGGGGCTGGGACTTCGGCGCGGCCGTGCCGCGTCCGGGGTGCCACCGGCACCACGGCCCACCACCTCAGGTCTGTATCGCCTGACCGCCCGTCCGACGGCGAGGATGTTGTCGGCCGCGCGCGGCACCGGGGCGGTGCACCCCGGACGCGGCCCGATCTTCAACGGCGCACCATACCCGGGCACGGGTGATCGGCGTGGGTGATCGCAGCGGTGGGCGAGGGACGTGCGTCGATTACGTCGATTGAGCTGCATGAACCCAGACTATCGAACAAGAGTTCGAACGTCCGGGTGGATCACTCGAACGTGCGGAGCAATCACCTCCGCCGTGCGGGCCGGCAACGGCGGATTCAGGCAGACCCCAGCCGGTCGAGCAACCCCCGGTACTTCGGCAGCACCCGCCCCAGCACCTCGGAGAGCTGCTCCTCCTTCTGGAGCCGCGCCCAGCGGTCGGCCAGCGCCAGTCGCACGACCTCCTGCTTCGACCGACCTTCAACGGCGGCGAGCTCGTCGAGCCGCCGGTTCTCCTCGTCGCTCAGACGCAAGGTCATCGCCATGGACCGACGGTACCAACTTGGTACCACGCTGACCAGACCGAGTTTTGTAACACTGTTGCGATAAGATGCGGCGGTGCCGAGACCGAAGACCCACGATGACGCACTCCGGGTGCGACTGCTCGACCGCGCGGGCGAGTTGTTGTCCACCGAAGGACCGGGCGCTCTGAGCTTGCGCAGGCTCGCAGCGGATGTCAACACCTCCACCACCGCCGTGTACTCCCTGTTCGGGGGCAAGCCCGCGCTGCTCGACGCGCTGTACGAGGAGGCGTTCCGCCGGTTCGGGGACCGGCTCGCCGCGCTGCCCGCGACCGACGACCCGGTCGAGGACATCATCCGGCTCGGGCTCGTCTACCGCGCCAGCGCGCTCGCCGACCCGCAGTTCTACCTGGTGATGTTCAGCAAGGTCATCCCGAACTTCACGCCCTCGGCGGAGACCGACGCCGCCGCGGCCGACACGTTCCTGCCGCTGGTCGAGAACGTCGGTCGCGCGGTGGGGTGCGGGATGTTCGTGGCGGCACCGCACGACCAGATCGCCCTCGCCCTGTGGGGCGTGGTGCACGGCCTGGTCAGCCTGGAGCTGAACGGCAACCTCCCACCGGGCGTGGAGATCGCCCCCGCCTACGAGCGGGCGATCCGCGCCTGCGCGGACGGCTGGCGACGCCGGTAGCGGCGCGCGCGGACGCCCGGCCGGGCGTCGTCGTTCCCGGTGGTGACAGCGAGAACACCGCCGGCGGACCCCGGAAGGGATCCGCCGACGGTGCAAAGGTGGGGTCCGGGGAGGCGGCCGCCGCGAAACCTCCCCGGACCCCGGTGAACTGTCCTGATCAGGACAGTCCGTTTTTGAGGGCGCGGATGAGCTCGCCATCGGCGGTGTCGCTGTCCAGCGACCAGATCATCGCGCCACCCAGCCGACGATCGGCCACGTAACGACCCTTGCGCTTCAACTCCACCGGGTCGTCCCAGGTCCAGAACGTCGTGCCGTCGAACAGCCACGCGTGCCCGGCCTTCGGGTCGCGGTGGACCTTGAACTTGCCGAGCTGCGCCTTGAGGGTCCGGTAGTCCTCGTACCCGGCCTCGTAGGTGCCGGGCGCAGCCCCGGTCGCGGGCTGGAAGAGCCCATTGTTCTCATTGCGCACACCGGTCCAGCCACGGCTGAAGAACGGCACGCCCATCACGATCTTGTCGCGCGGAGCGCCCTTCTTCAAGTAGTGGTCGATGACGACCTGCGTGCTGAAGCCCGGGGACGTCGGGTCGCCCGCCGGCGTCCGCAGCGCGGACTGCTGGTTGGTCAGCGGGTCCCAGGACCCGTGGTAGTCGTAGCCCTGGGTGGTGCCGAAGGTCAACAGGCTGAACACCTTGGGCACGTCGAAACCGCGGTCGATCATGCCCGGGTTGGCGGGCAGGAACGCGGTGAGGTCGTAGGACTTGCCGGTCCGCCAGGTCAACTGCCCGAACTGCTTGCGGTACTCCTTGAGCAGCGCGGTGAAGTTCTCCTTGTCCTCCGGGCGGATCACGTTGCCCGGAGCGGCTTCACTGGACGGCCACTCCCAGTCGAGGTCGATGCCGTCGAACAGGCCCGCCGCCGCGCCGGGTGCCGCGCCGACCAGGTTGCCCTTGAGCCACAGGTCCACGCAGGACTTCACGTGCGCCGCGCGGGACTGGGGGGTCAGCGCCGCGTCGGAGAAGTACTGGGAACCCGACCAGCCGCCGAGGGAGATGTAGACCTTCAGCTTCGGGTACTTCTTCTTGAGCTGCTTGAGCTGGTTGAAGTTGCCCAGCAGCGGCTGGCCCGCCACGTCCGCCTTGCCGTTGACGCTCTGCTCAGCGCTCAGGGGGCGCTGGTAGTCGGCCCACGGGTCGGAGCTGACGCACTTGCCGCCGGCGTCGAGGAACCCGAACGCGTAGTTCAGGTGGGTGAGCCGGGGTGCCGTCCCGTTCGTGACCAGGTCCTTGATCAGGAAGTTCCGGTCGTAGCCGCTCCAGTTGGTGTAGTACCCGACGGTGCGCGGCTGGTGCCGGTCGCCGTGGGCCTGAGCCACCTGAGGGGCGAGCGTCACGGTGAGGGCCGAGATCAGGAGGGCGGGGAGCACCCATCTCCGGCTTGTCATGCTTCTCCTCGCGGGGCAGGGGCCACTAAGTGTGGTCCAGACCACGGTAGGCGTGAGGTCTAGACCACCTCTACGGCCGAACGGCCGAATCCGCGCCTACCGGCGAGTTCGCTTCGGACTCACTTTTCACAGAGGTTGCAAACTTTTGCATGTGCGCCGAGGTCCCGGGTCGCGCTAACGTCGTCGTGTTCAAGTTTGAACAAGCAGGTGACGAGGGGGAAATCGTGACGATCCTGGTGACCGGGGCGAGCGGCAACGTCGGCCGGCGGGTGGTCGACCAACTGGTGACGGCGGGAGCGGCGTTCCGGGCGCTGACCCGCGACCCGGACAAGGCCGGCCTGCCGGCGGGGGTCGAGGTGGTGCGGGGCGACCTCACCCGGCCCGCCGAACTGCCGCTGGAGGGCGTGACCGCGCTGTTCCTGCTGCCCGTGCTGGAATCCGACGACTCGGCGGGTCTGGCGGGGCAGCTCCTGGCGCACGCCCCGGACGTCCGGCGGGTGGCGTTCCTGTCCAGCAGCGCGGTGACCGTGCGGCGGCCGGGCAGCTACGAGCTCCACCTGTCCGTGGAGCAGGTGATCGAGTCGTCCGGTGTCGAGTGGACACACCTGCGCCCCGGCGAGTTCATGTCCAACAAGCTGATGTGGGCCGACAGCATCAAGCAGGACGACGTCGTCCGCTACGCCTACCCCGACGCCCTTGGCTCGCCGATCCACGAGGCCGACATCGCGGAGGTCGCGGTGCGCGCGCTGCTCGACGGCGGGCACGGGGGCCGGGCGTACGCGCTGACCGGACCGGAGCTGCTCACCCACCGGCAGCAGGCGGCGGCGATCGGCGAAGGACTCGGCCGGCCGATCGGGTTCGAGGCGCAGACCTACGGCCAGGCGCGGGCGTCGCTGATCCGGGACGTCGGACTGCCCTGGGACATCGCCGAGTACGTCCTGGGCTACGCGGCCCAGCACAACGAGGAGCCGCCGGAGGTGTCCCCGGAGTTCGAACAGGTCGTCGGCCGGCGTGGCCGGACCCTGGCCCAGTGGGCACGTGACCACGCCGCCGAACTGACCGCGTCGAGCTGACGGTGTCGGACTGAAGGTGTGGAACCGACGGTGCGCTAGACCGCGCCGTACTGGCGGTCGCCGGCGTCGCCGAGCCCCGGGACGATGAACCCGGAGTCGTTCAGGCGCTCGTCGACGCTGGCGGTCACCAGCCGCACCGGCAACCCCGAGTCCGCCAGGTGCCGGATGCCCTCCGGCGCGGCGAGCGCGCACACCGCGGTCACGTCCGTCGCGCCGCGATCGGTGAGCAGCCGGATGGTGTGGAGCATGGACCCGCCGGTGGCCAGCATCGGGTCCAGCACCAGGACCGGCCGCCCGGCCAGCGACTCGGGCAGCGACTCCAGGTACGGCGTCGGTTGGAGCGTCTCCTCGTCGCGGGCGAGCCCGACGAACCCCATCTGCGCGTCCGGGATCAGCCGGTGCGCCTGGTCGGCCATCCCGAGGCCGGCGCGCAGCACGGGCACCAGCAGCGGCGGGTTCGCCAGGCGGTACCCGGTGGTGCGCGCGACCGGCGTGTGCACCTTCTCCTCGGCGACGGGCACGTCACGGGTGGCCTCGTACACGAGCATCACGGTCAACTCGTGCAGCGCGGCCCGGAACGCCGCGCTGTCGGTGCGCGCGTCACGCATGGTCGTGAGGCGCGCCCTGGCCAGGGGGTGTTCGACAACGAGGACGTCCATGGTCGAACAGTATGTGGCACCCCGACCCGATGTTCGACGGCTCCGCACCGAACAGCCGGGCCGCGCGTGACAGGGGTGGGTCAGGCGGTCAGGTGTTCGCCGAGTCGGCGCGCGAGGTCGGCCAGGTCGTCGTCGGAGATTTCCAGGTGCCCGCGTGCGGGGTCGAACACCGCGGTCTGCTGCTCTTCGTAGGGAACCCCGGGCGGCAGTGGGGCCACGTGCCAGTGCACGTGCCGGTTCGCCTGCTGGCTGCCCAAAGACAGCACGTAGAGCCGTTCGACGGGCAGAAGGTCCGCCAGCGCGCTGCCAACCCGGTGCACAACCCGTTGGAGCGTCAGGTACTCGTCGACGGTGAAGTCGCCGACCGCGTGTTCGCGGTGTGCGGCCGGAGCGACCAGGAAGTGCCCGAGCACGGACGGGAAGCGGCTGGCGAAGACCACGGCGTCGGCGTCCCGGTAGGCGGTGTGGTGGGGGTAGTCGGGATTGCCGGCCAGCAGTTCGCAGATGAAGCAGGCCCGGCGGGCGAGGTCGAGGTAGGCATCGGCCCGCCACGGCACACGGTTGGTCATGCCGTCCACGTGTACCCGGTTCGGGCGCTGATCACGGCGGGCGATCCGCGCCAGCGGTCGCCCCGTGCGGGTCGGTGAACGCCGACAGGACGGCGAGATCACCGCGCAGGAGCTCTACGACTACGTGTCGCAGTGGGTGCGGCGGGAGAACCCGGACCAGACGCCGACCCGCAACAGCGCGGTGAACGGCGGCCTGGCGGGGTCCGGCGCGCCACGGTTGTGCTCGGCCGGTCGAGTTCACGGCGGGCGAAGTCGTCCACCGCCTCCTGCTGCCCCTCGGTCGCCGGGTCCACGTCCTTCGAGCCGTCCGGCACTAACAGGCCGGCCTCGAAGTCCGTCGCCAACGGCCGACCGGGGACGTCCGCCGGGGGTGGTCGTCGGCCCCGACCTGAGGTCCGAACGGCCCGTTTGGTGCTCAACCGGCCCACGACCTCCTAAACTCACCGGCGTGAGCGACGAGCTGGTGCCGGACCCCAGTCAGATGCGCGCCTCGGACGACGACCGCGAGAAGGTCGCCCGGGTGCTCCAGCAGGCCCACGGGGAGGGCCGACTGGACCTGCACGAGCTGGACGAGCGGTTGGGAGCCGTGTACGCCGCCAAGACCTACGGCGAGCTGGCCCCGCTGACCTCCGACCTCGGCATGGGCCTGCCCGCCACCACCCTGCCGTCGCCGGTCGGGCAGCACCTGCCCGCGTCGCGGATCGGCGGCACGCCCGGCGCGACGACGTCCATCGCCTTCTGGTCCGGGGTGGACCGCAAGGGCGACTGGGTCGTGCCCGCCAACCACACCGTGGTCGCGATCATGGGCGGGGTCGTGCTCGACCTGTCCAAGGCGCGGTTCGAGTCCGCCGAGACGGTGATCAACATCTTCGCCTTCTGGGGTGGCGTGGAGATCTTCGTGCCCGAGGACGTCACCGTGCGGGTGGACGGGGCCGGGATCATGGGCGCGTTCGACGACACCACCCACAAGACGCCGACCGTCCCGGGCGGTCCGGTGGTCCGGATCACCGGGGTGGCCATCATGGCCGGGGTCGACGTGCGCCGCCCCAAGCGGAAGAAGGTCAAGGGGTCCAAGAACCCCGAGCTGGAGGGCTGACCTGCGCGGACGCGTTCACCTGGGACGGGCGTGCCGGTCCGCCTAGACTCGGTCGCATGGCTGCCACATCGACTGCGCCGTCGCTGCCGCCGGCGCTCGCGGACGCGGTGCGCGACGACGCGTCGTTGCGCCGCTTCCTGCACGGACTGCCCGGTGTCGACCAGGTCGGGGTGGAGCAGCGCGCGGCCGGCCTGGGCACGCGCAGCATCAAGAAGGCCGCGAAGCTGTGGGCGATCGACAAGGCGATCTCGATGGTCGACCTGACCACGCTGGAGGGCGCGGACACCGCCGGCAAGGTCCGCTCGCTCGCCGCGAAGGCGCGCCGGCCGGACCCGGAGCGGCCCGAGGTGCCGGCGGTGGCCGCGATCTGCGTGTACCCGGACATGGTCGCCACCGCGGTCGGCGAGCTGGCCGGGACCGGCGTCGACATCGCGTCGGTGGCCACGGCGTTCCCGTCCGGGCGGTCGTCGCCGGAGGTGAAGCTGGCGGACACCGCCTACGCGGTGGACGCGGGTGCCACCGAGATCGACATGGTGATCGACCGGGGCGCGTTCCTGTCCGGCCGCTACGGCCAGGTGTTCGACGAGATCGTGCGGGTCAAGCAGGCCTGCGGGGACGCCCACCTGAAGGTGATCCTGGAGACCGGCGAGCTGGCGACCTACGACAACGTGCGGCGCGCGTCGTGGCTGGCGCTGCTCGCGGGCGGGGACTTCATCAAGACCTCCACCGGCAAGGTGACGCCCGCCGCGACGCTCCCGGTGACGCACGTGATGCTCCAGGCGGTGCGCGACTGGCGCGACCAGACCGGCGAGCTGCGCGGCGTGAAGCCCGCCGGCGGCATCCGCACCACCAAGGACGCGATCAGGTACCTGGTGGCGGTGCACGAGGTGGCCGGGGCCGAGTGGCTGACCTCGGAGCTGTTCCGGTTCGGCGCTTCGAGCCTGCTCAACGACCTGCTGATGCAGCGGCGCACCCAGTTGGACGGCCACTACAGCGGCCCCGATTACGTGACGGTGGACTGAGACATGTGGGAATACGCGCCCGCGCCCGAGTCGCGGGACATCGCCAACCTCAAGCCGGCCTACCGGATGTTCGTGGACGGGCAATTCGTGGAGGGCGGCGGCGAGCCGCTCAAGACGATCAACCCGGGCACCGAGGAGGTGCTGGCCGAGGTCTCCACGGCCGCGCCCGCCGACGTGGACAGGGCCGTGCGGGCCGCCCGCCGGGCCTACGACGGGGTCTGGGGCCGGATGCCCGGCTCCGAGCGGGCGAAGTACCTCTTCCGCATCGCGCGGCTGGTGCAGGAGCGCGCGCGGGAGCTCGCCGTGCTGGAGTCGCTGGACAACGGCAAGCCCATCAAGGAATCGCGGGACGTGGACGTGCCCACGGCCGCCGCGCACTTCTTCTACCACGCGGGGTGGGCCGACAAGCTCGGCTACGCGGGCCACGGCCCGGACCCGAGGCCGCTGGGCGTCGCGGGCCAGGTGATCCCGTGGAACTTCCCGCTGCTGATGGCGGCGTGGAAGATCGCGCCGGCGCTGGCGTGCGGCAACACCGTCGTGCTCAAGCCCGCCGAGACCACGCCGCTGACCGCGCTGGTGCTCGCGGAGATCATCCAGCAGGCCGACCTGCCGCCGGGCGTGGTGAACGTCCTGCCGGGCGCGGGTGACGTCGGCGCGGGCCTCGTCGGGCACGCGGACGTGGACAAGGTGGCGTTCACCGGGTCGACCGAGGTCGGCAAGGTCATCCAGCGGCAGTTGGCCGGCACCGGCAAGAAGCTCACCCTGGAGCTGGGCGGCAAGGCGGCGAACATCGTGTTCGACGACGCGCCGCTGGACCAGGCCGTCGAGGGCATCGTCAACGGCATCTTCTTCAACCAGGGGCACGTGTGCTGCGCGGGCTCCCGGTTGCTGGTGCAGGAATCCGTGGCCGAGGAGCTGCTGGAGAAGCTGCGGGTGCGGGTGTCGACGCTGCGCGTGGGCGACCCGCTGGACAAGAACACCGACGTCGGCGCGATCAACTCGCGCGAGCAACTCACCAAGATCCAGGAGTTGACCGCGTCCGGCGAGGCCGAGGGCGCGCAGCGGTGGACGTCGTCGTGCCCGTTGCCGGACAAGGGTTTCTACTTCGCGCCGACGGTGTTCTCCAACGTGTCGCAGGCGATGCGGATCGCCCGTGAGGAGATCTTCGGGCCGGTGCTGTCGGTGCTCACGTTCCGCACCCCGGACGAGGCCGTGGCCAAGGCGAACAACACGCCGTACGGGCTGTCGGCGGGCATCTGGACCGAGAAGGGCTCCCGAATCCTGTGGGCGGCGCAGAAGATGCGCGCCGGCGTGGTGTGGGCCAACACGTTCAACCGCTTCGACCCGACCGCCCCGTTCGGCGGCTACCAGGAGTCGGGCTTCGGTCGCGAGGGCGGCCGGACCGGGCTGGAGGCGTACCTCGATGTCTGAGAACCGGATCGCCGTGGCGAAGACGTACAAGCTCTACATCGGCGGGGCGTTCCCCCGGTCCGAGTCGGGCCGGTCGTACCCGGTGAACGACGCCGGGGGCGCGTTCCTGGCGAACGCGGCGCAGGGCTCGCGCAAGGACGCCCGGGACGCCGTCGCGGCGGCGCGCAAGGCGTTCGGCGGGTGGTCCGGCGCGACGGCCTACAACCGGGGGCAGGTGCTCTACCGGGTGGCCGAGGTGCTGGAGGGCCGGCGCGAGCAGTTCGTCGCGGAGGTCGCGGCGGCGGAAGGGGCCTCGGCCGAGGAGGCGCGGTCCCTGGTCGACGCGGCGATCGACCGGTGGGTCTGGTACGCCGGGTGGACCGACAAGATCGCCACCGTGCTCGGGAGCTCGAACCCCGTGGCGGGGCCGTACTTCTCGTTCTCCGTGCCGGAGCCGACCGGGGTGGTCGCGGTGCTCGCGCCGCAGCGGTCCTCGTTGCTGGGGTTGATCAGCGCGGTCGCGCCGGTGATCGCGGGCGGCAACACGGCGGTCGTGGTGACCTCGCAGGACCGGCCGCTGCCGGCGGTGACGCTGGCCGAGGTGCTGGCGACGTCGGACGTGCCGGGCGGGGTGGTCAACGTGATCACCGGCCGCACGGCCGAGATCGCGCCCTGGCTGGCGTCGCACGCCGACGTGAACGCGCTGGACCTGACCGGTGCGCCGGAATCGTTGCGCGCGGACCTGGAGCGGTCGGCGGCGGGGACGGTCAAACGGGTGCTGCGGGCCCGTCCGTCCGAGGACTTCACGCGGGAGCCCGACCTGGCCCGGCTGCGGTCGTTCCTGGAGTCCAAGACCGTCTGGCACCCAATAGGAATCTGAACACAGCAGGAATCTGAGCACAGCAGGAATCCGAGCACAGCGGGGTCTGGGCACGGGAGGTCGAGCCCGGGGGTCAGGCGAGGTCGGGTGAACGGAGGCAGCGCGCCGCCTGGGCGGCCCCTGCCTCCAACGCCCTGGGCACGTCCGCGCCCGCGAGGTGCGCCACCAGGAAGCCGGCGAAGAACGCGTCGCCCGCGCCGTTCGCGTCCACGATCCGGTCGACCGGCGCGGCCGGCACCTGGTGCGGCACGCCCGCGACGACGGCCACCGCACCCCGCGCACCCCTGGTCGCCACCACCGGGCGGCCGTGCGCTCCGAGGAACGCCATCAGGTCCGGCTCGGGCATCCCGTCGTCGTTGAGGAACAGGAAGTCGGCGGCGTCCACGAAGTCCTGGTGGTAGGCCGATCTCCCGTCGTAGTCGTGCACGTCGCACCACACCGGGACACCCGCCTCGCGCGCGGCGGCCAGGAACGGCCGGGCGGAGTCCGCGAGGTCGATCACCGCCGCGTCGGCGTCCGCCAGCGCGGTCAGCGCGCGCTCGTCGTGCACCGGTTCGGCCAGGTGCGGCAGCTCCAGATAGATCGAGACCCGACCGCCGTCCGGCGACATCAGGTTGAGGTGCTGCTCGCTCGGACCGGGCACCACCTCGGCGATCAGGTCCACCCCGGCACCGCTCAACGACCCGACGACCGACCGCCCGGCCTCGTCGTCACCGACCACCGTGCGCAGGGTGACCCGCGCGCCCAGCGCGGCCAGGTTGAGCGCCTTGCCGGCCGACGTGCCGCCCAGCGCGGTCCGGTGGCCGGACGCGAACGCGGTGTGCGGCCGGGGCTCCGGCAGGTGGTCCAAGGCGACCAGGCGGTTCCAGGACGCGGGACCGGCGACGAACACGTCGGGCATGGGCGCATTGTGCTACGCGCGGCCGATCACCGCGTCCGGCAGAGCTCGCCGCGCTCCCCGCGCGTGAGGACGTCCGGTGCCCGGGTCGTCCGGCGACTCGGGCCCGGTGGCGTCGAGCACCGTCGCGGGCGCGTGGTCCGCTCAGTCGGTCCGCCACCCCAGGTGGCCGTCGGCCGTGACGAGTGGTTCGCAGTGCCCGATCCGGCTCCGGTGCTCCAGCGCGGTGGCCACCTGGTCGAGCATCTCGTCGAGGCTCGTCCACTCGGGCTTGAGCATCTCGCCGCGCTCCCGGTCCCACTCGACCACGCACCCGGACAGCACGCCCGGCCGCAGGTCCACGGCGAGCGCGTCGCCGCACCCGTCGAACGCGATGGGCAGCCACCTCGGGTGGAACCCGGTCGTCGGGGTGCCGGCCTCGGTGTCCAGGTCGCGCGGCCAGAACCGCTCCTTGAGCCGCCACGAGCGCAGCGCGTTGCCCGGTCCCAGCGGCGTGTAGAAGGGCGGCAGGACCTCGGCGAAAGCCAGGTCCGCGGTGCCGCCGCAGACGGCCCACCACGCGCGCAGGTCTTCGGGCGGCGTCAGGCCGCTCGCGACCGACAGTGCCTCGACCGCCGCGACGTCCTCGCTGGGGATGAACGCCGAACCGGTCAAGGGGGCGTGGTGGTCGAGCCACGCCAGGATCCGCTCCCAATGGCGCATAACACCCACGTACCCATGATCAGGTCTGAACGTGGCGCGGGGTACCGCCCATCAGGGGAGGATCTGCCCGAAAGGCCACCCCTGCCCCCGTTCGATGGTGCAGGATCGCGGCCGGAGGGCGTACCCGAGGGGAGATGCGGTGGAACGGGGTTTCGGCGTCGACCTGGCGGCGCTGTCGACGTACAGCGGCGCGGCGTCCGGATTGGCGGACGAGGTCGGCGAGGTCGGCACGTCGACGCTGTCCGGCACCACGTCGCTCGCGGCGGGGAGTTTCGGCGTGATCGGTGACGAGGTCGGTCTGGGCGCGGCGTTCCAGCAGGCCGCGCAGACCCAAGTGGACGGTGTCGCCGCCGCGTCGGACGGGCTGTCGGCGTTCGCCGGCGCGGTGTCGGAGACCGGCGCGGCCTACACCGAGCAGGAGGCGCGGAACAGCGCCGACCTCGACCGGGCCTACGGGGTCTGAGGTGGACGTCGCGGGATTCCTGGCCGGCCTGGTCCGACCGATGAAGGACGACCTGGCCAAGCTGGAGGGCGACCCGGGCGGGGCGACCCGCGCGGCCGACGCCTTCGGGCGGGCCTCCTCGGCGTTGACCGAGATCGACGGGCGGCACACCGGCGCGGCGAACGCCGTGCTCGGCACCTGGTACGGCGACCGCGCGAACGCGTTCCAGCAACGCGTCGCGGCGTTCTCCGGCGGCGTGGGCGCGTTGGCGCGCAACGCGACCGCCACCCAGACGGCCGCCACCACCGCGGTGACCGCCGTCGACGGCGGCAGGAAGGCCATCCAGGGGCTCATCGACGAGTTCACCGGGTGGGCCCAGCCCCGGCTCGCCGCCGCCGTCGCGGCGTCGCTGTTCGGCGGGATCGGCGCGGTGCTCGCGGTGGCCGCCGACGTGACCGCGAAGGCCCGGGAGTACGAGGGCAGGTCCGGGCGGGAACTGGACGGGGTGCGCGCCGAGCTCACCGCCGTGGCGGCCTCGTTGAGGGGGCTGGAGAAGCCCGACTTCGCCGGGCTGGGCGATCCGCTGGGCGCGGACTCCGGCGGCACCACGTCGACTTCGAGCGCCGGTGACGACGGCAAGCGCGACCCGTCCTCGTCCGGCGGGCCCTCCGGTGGCTCCGGCGGCTCGTCCGGCAGCGGCGGCGGCAGTGACGGCGGCGGCGGCTCGGGTGGCGGTTCCGGTGGCGGTGGCGGCGGTGGCGGCGCGACCGGGCCCCGGCTGCCGGTCGCGATCCCGCCGCAGCCCGGCACCGGCGTGGGCGTGAACCTGCCGGACGGCAGTTCCGCCGAAGCGCCCAACGAGACCGCCGCGCGGGCCGTGCGCAACGCGCTGTCCGCGCTGGGCACCCCGTACGTCTGGGGCGGCGCGAACCCGCCGCAGGGCACGGACTGCTCCGGCCTGACCCAGTGGGCGTACCAGGGTGCCGGGTTCGACGTCCCGCGCCCCGCGTCGTCGCAGGCGATGGGCGCGTCCGTGCCGGCGGACCAGTTGCTGCCGGGTGACCTGGTGGTGTGGGACGGGCACGTGGCGATGGTCATCGGCAACGGCCAGATGGTGGAGGCGGGGGACCCGGTGCAGGTCAACCCGGTCCGCACCGGCAACATCGGCATGGGTTTCCTGGGTTTCTACCGACCGACGGGCTGAGGACGTGGACGAGACGGCACGCGCGGCCCGGCGGGTCGCGGAAGTGGGCGAGCGGGTGTCCGGGCACCTCGCGCGCACCGGACCGGTGTTCGGGCGCGCGTCCTCGGCGGACGGCGCGGTGACCGTGGTGACCGCGCCCGGCGCGCCGCCCGGTGAGGTCCGGATCTCGCCCGCCGCGCTGAACATGGGCGCGGACGCGCTGGGCGCGGAGATCGTGCGCGTCGCCGAGCGGGCCGCGCGGGACGCCGCCGCCCGGTTGCACCGGTCGCTGGCGCGGGTGGTGGACCCCGCGACGGCGCGGGCGCTGACCGAGATCGGCTTCCCGGCGGACGACGCGGGCACCACCCCGGAAGACGACTTCGGGAGTACGTACCCGAGGGGACCGCGATGAGCGTGCGGGAGGAGCGGATCGCCGCCGCCGACCGGCTGACCGGCCTGCTGGCCCGGATCACCGGCACGGCCGAGCACCCGTCCGGGCTGGTGACCGTGACGGCGTCCGCCACGGGCGCGCTGCGCGCCGTGCGGCTGCACCCGGCGGCGCTCGGGCAGGGCCCGGACGCGGTGGGCCGGCTGGTCGTCGAGACCGCCCGGCTGGCCACCGACGCGGCCCTCCGGACGAGCTACAACGAACTGGCGAAGACGCTGGGTGACAGCGTGGCGATGGCCGTCGAGGACTTCGCGGGCCCGCCGCCGCCGCACCGGCGGACCGAGCCGCCGGACGGGCCCCGGCCCGCGTCGGGTTCCGGACAGCCGTCCGGTACCGGACCGGGTGAACCCACCGCCCCGCCGTGGGGCGCGGCACGCCCACGAGGGCCTCAGCCTGCACGTCCCCGCCCCGCGGCACACGTCGAGGACGACGAGGACGACTTCTTCGCCGACCCATTCCGTGGTCAACGGCGGTAGGACTAGATCCACCCCGTACTCTTGCCCCCGCATGGCAACGGGCTTGGCGTGACCGGGAGGCACGGATGGCACAGGACATCGTCCCGATCGAGCTGGGGCTCACCCAGGGTGATGTCGTCACCCTGTGGGCCCCGCGCTGGCGGGAAGAGGGCGAGGAGTGGGAGGCATTCCTCGGCCACGAGGAAGACCTGTACGCCTTCCCGGACGCGGCCCACCTGGCGGCGTTCGTGCGCAAGGCGGAGGAGCACGACCTGACCGACCACCCGGCGTGGCACGTGGTGCCGGGCCTGTCGGTGGGTGAGCTGTCGCCGGACGACAACCACCAGTTCGACCTGGTGGGCGTGCCGGAACTGGTCGCCGAGGAGCCGGACACCTGGGTGATCGGCGAGCTGGCCGACGTGGTGTCGATCGTGCGGTCGCTGGCCGAGGTGTGCGAGCTGGACAAGGTGCACGAGGTGCTGGACTCGGCGGACGGCTTCGCGCTGCTGCCGCAGGGCACCCTGCCGTTCACCGGCCGCGAGGGCCAGGCGCTGTGGACCGAGCTGGCGCGGGTCGTCGCCGAGAAGTGGGACGAGGTGCTGGACGCCATCGACGAGGTGGTGACCGCGCCCGAGGTGGACGCCGACGCGCTCAAGGTCGCGCAGGAGGAGCTGGCCGCCTTCGAGGAGGCCAACGCGGTCGCCGCCGAGGAGCACGCGGACCCCGACGACGAGGGCGGCACCGAGCCGGTCACCTTCTGGAGCGAGGTCGGCATCGACCCGATCAAGATCATCACCGGCGCGGGCGAGTACTACACGCTGCGCTGCTACCTGGACGACCAGCCGCTGTTCCTGGGCCGCAAGGGCCGGATCGACGTGTTCGGCTCGCCGCGCGCGCTGTCCCGGTTCATCGTCGAGGCCGAGGGCAACGACCTGGCCGACGTGTCGACGTGGGGCGAGCTGGTGGTCAAGGCGACCGGCGGCGACCTGGACGTCGAGGTCGACCCGGACAACGTCTACGTGTTCACCGGTCTGGACGAGGACATCTCGGACGGCCCGGACGCGGTCGACCCGACGCAGCTCGACCTGGCGGTGGAACTGCTGGAGGACACCGGCGAGTGGGCCGGCGACGACGCGGTGAAGGTCGCCCTCAACCAGTCCGAGTCGCTGGGCTGGCTGGTGTCCTACGTGCTGAAGCCGGACCCGTCGCGGCTCGCGCCGAGCGCGCCGTACGAGGCCGAGGTCACCGCGTGGCGCGGGCTGGTCGCGGCGTTCGAGGACCGGCTGAACGTCCACTAGCGCCCACGGCGGAGGGGGCCGGTTCCGCGGAACCGGCCCCCTCTTCCACGCCCGGGACTACTTCGCGAGTGCGGCGTAACCGGGTTCGAGCACGTCCTGGATCAGCGCGCGGCGCTCGTCCAGCGGCAGGAACGCGGCCTTGGCGGCGTTGACCGCGAAGCCGCGCAGGTCGTCCCAGCCGAAGCCGAACTGGGTCACCACGGACTCCAGCTCGCCGGTCACCGTGCAGTCGCTCATCAGCCGGTTGTCGGTGTTGATCGTGATCCGGAAACCCAGGTCCGCCAGCCGCTTGACGGGGTGCTCCGCGAGCGAGGGCACCGCACCGGTCTGCACGTTCGAGGTCGGGCACATCTCCAGCGCGATCCGGCGGTCGCGGACGTAGGCGGCGAGGTGGCCGACCTCGCCGTCCTCGATGTCCTCGACCAGCCGCACGCCGTGGCCCAGCCGCTCCGCACCGCAGTACTGCACGGCCTGGTGGATCGACTCGGGGCCGTCCGCCTCGCCGGCGTGGATGGTGAAGTGCGCGTTCTGCCGCCGCAGGTACTCGAACGCGGACAGCTCGCGGGTCGCCGGGAAGCCCAGCTCGGGACCCGCGATGTCGAACCCGACCACGCCCGCGTCCCGGTACCGCACGACCAGGTCGGCGATCCGCTGCCAGCCGTCGTTCTGGCGCATGGCGCACAGCAGCGTGCCGACCCTGATCCGGTTGCCGGACGCGGCCTCGCCCTGGCGGAAGCCCTCCTGCACGGCCTCCACGGCCTGTTCCAGGCTCAAGCCCTGGTCCGTGAACAGCTCGGGCGCGTAGCGGATCTCCGCGTACACCACGCCGTCCGCCGCGAGGTCCTGCACGGCCTCGGCGGCGACCCGGACCAGCGCCGCCTCGTCCTGCATGACCCCGCAGGTGTGCGCGAAGCCCTCCAGGTACCGGACCAGGGAACCCGAGTTGGCGTTGTCGCGGAACCAGTCGCCCAGCGCGACCGGGTCGGTGGTGGGCAGACCCTGGTAACCGCAGGCCGCGGCGAGTTCGATCACCGTCTGGGGCCGGAGTCCACCGTCGAGGTGGTCGTGCAGCAGCACCTTGGGCGCGCTGCGGATGGCCTCCGTGGTAAGCGGGGTAGGCATGCGTCTCACCGTATACCGGTGGCGCGGCGGCATCCCCGCGCAACCGGATGATCTTGGCGCGATATGATCAGCGCGGAGTCATCCGGTGTGTCGAGAACCACCTCCTCGGATGGACCTTTCTCCGTTGTGCACTCGTGATGCAGAACTTTCCGCTACTGCCCGCCGAACTTGAGTCACCCACCCGGCGGATGGTCACTGCGGGCCGTCAGGAGCGCTCAGCCGATTACCTCCCGGTAAGGCCGATTGACGTAACCCGTATGGAGCAACCGCAAGCGCGAGACAGGCGATGCGCGCCGGGGGCTCGTACAGCCTCGACCCCCGACGCGGTTAGGCTCCCGAAGGTCTCCCCTCCCCTGGACGAAGGCATTCAACGCCGTGAACGAGAACAACAACTCCACGATGTCCTTCGATCGGATGCGCAACATGCTGACGCGCGCCGCGGAGATCCGTGAGAGCGAACAGCAGCAGATCTTCGATGCACTGGACGAGATCCACGCGCGGATGTCCCCGCTGGAGTCGCTGGGTTCCGTTCGCAAGCGCCTGTCCGAGCTGCCCGACCGGACCGAGGTCGGCGTGCTGGCCGAGCGGCTGGACGAGGCGCTGGCGCGCCTGGAGGCGCAGGACAACGCGGTCCAGGGCATCACCCGCGCCGTGGACGGCCTGGTCGACAAGCTGGCCAAGCCGTTCGCCCAGCTCGACGGCAGGCTGGAGGGCGTCGCCGGCCGGTTCGAGGGCGTCGCGGGCCGGATGGACGGGCTGGAGGACAAGCTCTCCCACATCCACAAGCGACTCGACGACCTGGACGTCCACCTCGACAAGCAGGACACCAAGGTCGACACCGTGCCGGGGGCGGTGACCGGTCCGCTGCGCGAGCGCATCGAGGCGCTGGAAGCCGCGCTGCGCGGTCGCCTGGACGAGGTGGACGAGGGCGTGCACGAGCACCTCGACGGCACCCGCGAGGCGTTGCAGCGCTCGGTGACCGACTCGTCGACCGCGCTGCACGGCCGCCTCGACGAGACCCGCGACAACCTGAACGCCACCCGCGACTCGCTGGCCGGCACCCTCGCCGACACCCGCGACAAGCTGACCGCGTCCGTGGTGGAGACCCGCGACAACCTGGCCGCGTCCGTGGCCGAGACCCGCGACAGCCTGACCGGCTCGCTGAACGAGACCCGCGAGTCGCTGGCGGCCTCGCTGGACGACACCCGCAGCACCGTGCACGGCAAGCTGGACGAGGCCCGCGAGGCGCTGCACGCCGCGCTGGACGAGACCCGCGACCAGGTCGACGCGACCGACCGCCTGGAGGCGCTGGCCCAGCGGCTGGAGGGCGTCACCTCGCGCCTGGACACGATGACCACCCGCCTGGACTCGGTGGAGGACGACTTCGCGGCCCGCCTCGGCGAGCTGTCCGGCGTCGTGGAGCAGGGCATCGCGAAGGTCGAGGGCACGCTGTCGACCCGTCCCGACTCGGACTCGCTGGCGTCCATGGTGCGCAAGAGCAACCAGGAGTCGGAGCTCCGCATCGGCGGCCAGTTGGACGAGGCCATGGCGACCTTCGCCGAGCTGATCCTCGGCGGCGGTTCCCCCACTCCTCCCCCGCCGCCCACCGCGCTGCCCCGCCCGCAGCGGCGCACCCGCAAGAACGGCCCGAAGACCTCGGACAACCGCGACGACGACGACCTCGCCGCCGAGGGTGCCTGATCTTCTCCGCGCACAGCCCGGTTCCCGCGAGGAGCCGGGCTGTTCCGCGCTCCGGGTGCGGTGCACGCTCGGATCGACGCCTAGAACGGCAGCCGGCGCGGGTGCGGGTACGGGTCGGCGGTGGACCACCGGCCGGTGTCCACGCGGGCGAACAGCCGCGTGAATGCCGTGATCTCCTCGGACGCGGTGACCCGGCAGTGCCCGGCCCCGTCGACGGCGTGCTGCCTCAGGTTCTCCTGGCGCGACACCCGGCCCGCGCAGGCCGCGCGCACCAGCGCCCTCCCGCCCGACCGGTCGAGCAGGTCGCGGTAGTCGACGCCGGTGTTCCAGTGCGGGACACCGAGTCTCCGCACGCCCGGTTGTACGCCCCGGAGTGATGCGGCGGTCACCTGGTCACCCGATACCGGACAACACCGGACGCCGACCTGACGACATCAGCCCCGCACGACGTCGATCACCAGCGGCGGCCGGATCGGCGCGGTGTCGCCGAGCGCGTACCCGCCCTCCAGCGCCGCCAGCGCACCGGCGACGGCGTCCGGCGTGTCCGTGTGCAGCTCAAGCAACGGCTGCCCCGCGACCACCCGGTCACCGGGCTTGGCCAGGCACAACACCCCGGCACCGGCCTGCACCGGGTCCTCCTTGCGCGCCCGCCCGGCACCCAGCCGCCACGCCGCGACGCCGACCGCGTACGCGTCGAGGGTGATCAGCACCCCGTCGTCGGGGGCCGTCACGACGTGCTTGTGCTTCCCGACCGGCAACGCGGCCTCCGGGTCGCCGCCCTGCGCCCGGATCATCCGCGCCCACGTCTCGTACGCCTCGCCGGACGCGAGGACCGCCCCCGGGTCGGCGGAGATCCCGGCGCGGTCCAGCATCTCCGCGGCCAGCGCGACGGTCAGCTCCACCACGTCGGCGGGCCCGCCACCGCGCAGCACGTCGACCGACTCGGCCACCTCGACCGCGTTCCCGACCGCGCGGCCCAGCGGCACCGACATGTCCGTGAGCAGCGCGGAGACCTTCAGCCCGTGGTCCACGCCGATCGACACCAGCGCCTGGGCCAGCGCCCGCGCCTGCGCCTCGGTCTTCATGAACGCGCCGGAGCCGACCTTCACGTCCAGCACGAGCGCCTCGGCACCCTCGGCGATCTTCTTGGACATGATCGAGCTCGCGATCAGCGGGATGGCCTCGACCGTCCCGGTCACGTCCCGCAGCGCGTACAGCTTCCGGTCCGCCGGGGCCAGCCCGGTGGTGGCCGCGCAGATCACCGCGCCGACGTCCCGCAACTGGGCGGTGACCTCGTCCACCGAGAGCTGCGCGCGCCAGCCGGGGACGGACTCCAGCTTGTCCAGCGTGCCGCCGGTGTGGCCGAGGCCGCGCCCGGAGAGCTGCGGCACGGCCGCCCCGCACGCCGCCACCAGCGGGGCCAGCGGCAGGGTGATCTTGTCGCCGACGCCGCCGGTGGAGTGCTTGTCCACGGTGGGCCGGCCGACGTCGAGCGTCAGCGTCTCGCCGGAGCGCACCATCGCGCGCGTCCAGCGGGCCGTCTCGCGGGCGTCCATGCCGTTGAGGTAGATCGCCATGGCGAGCGCCGACATCTGCTCCTCGGCGACCCGCCCCCTGGTGTAGGCGTCGACCACCCAGTCGATCTGGGCGTCGGTCAGGGCGGTGCGGTCCCGCTTGGCCCTGATCACGTCCACCGCGGTGTAGGTCATGGCAGGTCCTCCGGTCCGAACGCGGCGGGCAGCACCCGGCTCATGGGGAGCACGCCGAGCGGCGTGTCGACCAGGCAGTCGGGACCGCCCAGCTCGTAGAGCACCTGTCGGCACCGCCCGCACGGCATGAGGAGCTCACCGGTGCCGCTGCGGCACGCGACGGCGACGAACTTCCCGCCGCCGGTCAGCCGGAGCTGGCCGGCCATGGTGCACTCGGCGCACATGCCCACGCCGTACGAGGCGTTCTCCACGTTGCAGCCGAGGACGACCCGACCGTCGTCGCACACCGCCGCCGAGCCGACCTGGAGCCCGGAGTACGGGCAGTAGGCCGACTGGGCGGCTTCGACGGCACGGGCGCGCAGGTCCTCCCAGTCGACGTCAACCACGGCGGTACACCACCCCGTCGGCCGCGGGCATGCGCAATCGTTGCGACGCGACGGCGAGCACGATCAGGGTGACCAGGTGCGGCGCGTACGTGGTGAGCTCGCCGGGCACCTCGTCGACGCTGTAGTACACCGCGTACAGCGCGACCGCCGCGACGATCCCGCCCGCCGCCGCGAACCAGCGCCGCCGGACGAGCTGCCAGACCACCAGCACGCCCAGCAGCAGCACCGCGCCGTAGATCAGGGCGAGGAACGTCTTGCCGCCGCTGCGCAGTTGCAGGCCGTCCGCGTAGCCGAACAGCGCCGCGCCGCCGAGCAGGCCGCCCGGCCGCCAGTTGCCGAAGATCATCGCGGCCAGGCCGATGAAGCCGCGACCGTTGGTCTGGCCCTCCAGGTAGCCGGGCTGGCCGGGGTTGAGCACCAGGGCCGCGCCGCCGATGCCGGCCAGCGCGCCGGAGGCGATGACCGCGACGTACTTGTGCCGGTAGACGTTGACGCCCAGCGACTCCGCGGCCACCGGGTTCTCGCCGCAGGACCGCAGGCGCAGGCCGAACCGGGTCCGCCAGAGCACCAGGTAGCTGCCGACCACCAGCGCGATGGCCAGCACCGTCAACGGCGAGACGCCGGTGACCAGGCCGCGCAGGATGCCCGCCACGTCGGACAGGCCGACCCGCTGCTGCGCTTCGAGGTCGGCCAGCCAGTCGGAGAGGCCGGGCGTGGAGTACGTGTCGAACTTCGGCACGGCCGGCGACTCGCGCGGGTTGTCCGACAGCGGGAAGAAGATCAGCGTGGACAGGTACTTGGTGATGCCCGCGCCGAGCAGGTTGATCGCCACACCGGAGACGATGTGGTTGACGCCGAAGGACACCGTGGCGATCGCGTGCAGCAGGCCGCCCAGCGCGCCGAACACGGCGGCGGCTACCAGCGCGGCCCACGGGCCCCACTGGTAGCCCGCCCAGGCGGCACCCCACGTGCCCATGATCATCATGCCTTCGAGGCCGATGTTCACCACGCCCGCGCGCTCCGCCCACAGGCCGCCGAGGCCCGCGAGGAGGATCGGCAGGGCGAGCCGCACGGCGGTCTGGATCGTGCCGGTGGAGGTCAACTGCGGCACGTCGGTCAGGTACGACGTGGTGGACAGCAGCACGACCGCGCCGGCCACCCCGATCACGCCGACGAGCCACCCGGGCACCTTCCGCGCCCTGCGCGGCGGCGGAACGGTGGAAGGAGCTTCCGACGGGTTCAGCAACGAAGTGCTCATGATGCCGCCTCGCTCACGCTCTCCGGGTCGGGAGCACAGGTCACCGCGTTCAGTGGTCCGCTCGCGAACTCGCTCACGCCGACACCGTCCCCAACTGCTTGCCGACCCGACGCTGCTCGGCGGCCAGCTCGAAGCGCCGGACCACCTCGTAGGCGACGACGACCGACAGCACGATCGAACCCTGCATGATCGTCACGATCTCCCGGGACACGCCGATGTTGTCCAGGGCCAGCCCCGACTTGTCCAGGAACGCCCACAGCAGCGCGCCGAACGCGATGCCGCCGGGGTGGTTGCGGCCGAGCAGCGCGATCGCGATGCCGGAGAACCCGAGGCCCGCCGGGAAGTTCAGGTTGTAGGTGTGGTCGCGGCCGAGGATCTCCGGCATCGACACCAGACCGGCGATGCCGCCGGACAGCAGCATCGCGATCAGCACCATCTTCTTCGCGCTGACGCCACCCGCGGCGGCGGCCGTCGCGGACTCGCCGGACGCCTTGAGCTCGAACCCGAACCGGGTGCGGTTCATCATCACCCAGTAGCCGACGCCCAGCAGCACCGCCAGGAACACCAGGCCGAAGATCGTGCCGGCCGAGCCGAGCGGGATGCCCGGCACCCAGCCGCTCTCCGGGATCTCCGGGGTGCGGATGTTGTTGCCCCGCAGCTCGCCGAAGACGTCCTCGCCGATCAGGTACGCGGCCAGGCCGAGCGCCAGGCCGTTCATCATGATCGTCGAGATGACCTCGTTCACGCCCCGGGTCACCTTGAGGATCGCCGGGACCGCCGCCCACAGCGCGCCGGCCAGCGCGGCCACCACGATGATCACCAGGGCGTGCAGGCCGGGCGGCAGCGCGATCGAGCCGCCGACCACGGCCGCGACCACCGCCGCGACCCGGTACTGGCCCTCGACACCGATGTTGAACAGGTTCATCTGGAACCCGATGGCCACCGCGAGCGCCGCGATGTAGAACGTGCCGGTGCTGTTGACGATGTCGACGGCGGTCGTGCCCTCGCCGACCTGCGACACCATCGCGCCGAACGCCTCGGCCGGGTTCGCGCCGGAGATCACCAGCGCGATGCCGCACAGCAGTGCGGAGAACAGGATCGCCAGTGCGGGCGGCAGCAGCTTGCCGCGCAGGATTCCCATTACTCGCCTTCCAGTTCCGCGACGGCGGCGCTCGTCGCGCCCGCGCCCGTCATCGCGCTGCCCAGGTCCTCCGGGGTGACCGAGCCCGGGTCCGCGTCGGCGACCAGCCGGCCGCGCAGCATCACCTTGATCGTGTCCGACAGGCCGATCAGCTCGTCCAGGTCGGCGGAGACGAGCAGCACGGCCAGGCCGCGCGCCCGCGCGTTCTTGATCTCGTCCCAGATCAGCGCCTGCGCGCCGACGTCCACGCCGCGGGTCGGGTGCGACGCGATGAGCAGCACCGGGTCGCCCGACAGCTCCCGGCCCACCACCAGCTTCTGCTGGTTGCCGCCGGACAGCGCGGCGGCGGGCACGTCGATGCCGGGCGTGCGGACGTCGAACTCCTCGACGATCCGCCGGGTGTCCTCCTTCGCGCCGGCCAGGTCCAGCCACGCGCCGCGGGACACCGGTTCCCGGGTCTGGTAGCCGAGGATTCGGTTGGCCCACAGGGGTTGCGTGAGCAGCAGGCCCTGGCGGTGGCGGTCCTCGGGCACGTAGCCGATGCCGGCCTCGCGCCGCGCCAGCGTGCCGAGCCTGGTCAGGTCACGGCCGCCGAGCCGCACGTGACCGTGGTGGGCCTTGCGCATCCCCATGATCGTCTCGACCAGCTCGGTCTGCCCGTTGCCCTCGACGCCCGCGATGCCGACGATCTCGCCGGACCGCACGACCAGGTCGATGCCGTCGAGCACCGGCCGGGTGCCCTCCTCGGCGACCAGGCCGAGGCCCTCCACCCGGAGCACCACCTCGTCGGTGACGGTGGACTCGCGGGTCTCCGGGCTGGGCAGCTCGCTGCCCACCATCATCTCCGCGAGCTGGCGCGAGCTCACCGCGCGGGGGTCGGCGGTGCCGACCGTGGTGCCGCGCCGGATCACCGTGACCGAGTCGGCGATCGCGCGCACCTCGTCCAGCTTGTGCGAGATGAACAGGAAGGTGAAGCCCCGCTCCCGCATCCCGCGCAGGGTGGCGAACAGCTCGTCGACCTCCTGCGGCACCAGCACGGCCGTCGGCTCGTCCAGGATGATCACCCGGGCACCCCGGTAGAGCACCTTGAGGATCTCCACCCGCTGGCGGTCGGCGACGCCGAGGCGCTCGACCAGCACGGCGGGGTCGACGGTGAGGCCGGTGGACTCGGCCAGGCCCAGGATGACCTTGCGGGCCTTGCCGCCGATGCCGTGCAGCGCCTCCGCGCCGAGCACGACGTTCTCCTGCACGGTGAGGTTGTCGGCGAGCATGAAGTGCTGGTGCACCATGCCGATGCCCGCCTTGATGGCGTCCGCCGGGGACTTGAACCGGACCTGCTCGCCGGCGACCTCGATGGTGCCCTCGTCGGGGTGCTGCATCCCGTACAGGATCTTCATCAGGGTGGACTTGCCCGCGCCGTTCTCGCCGCACAGCGCGTGCACTTCACCGGCGCGCACGGTGAGGTGCACGTCGCTGTTGGCGACGACACCGGGGAAGCGCTTCGTGATGCCGGACAGGACGACGGCGGGCGCGACGTCGGCGGCGGGGGTGCTGGTGCTCATGGGGACTCCGTCCGGGGAACCGGGGTCACAAACCGCGCAAAGGCCTCGCGAGGAGCTCGCGAGGCCCAGTGCGGAACCGGCCGGATCAGCCGGTCGGCTTGTCCGAGACCTTGATCTTGCCCTCGATGATCTGCGCCTTGTAGCCGTCGAGCACGGCCTTCAGGTCGTCGTCGATCTTGCCGCCGGACGTGGCGTAGCCGACGCCGTCCACCTTCAGGTCGAACACCTTGGGCAGGTTGGCCAGGTCGTCCTTGGCGACCGCCCGGACGAAGTCGTACACCGCGACGTCGACGCGCTTGAGCATCGACGAGACGATCACGTCCTTGGACTCCGCGACCGTGGTCTGGTTGTACTGGTCGGAGTCGACGCCGATCGCCTTCACGTTCGCCGCCTTCGCGGCGGTGAACACGCCCTTGCCGGACGCGCCGGCGGCGTGGTAGAGCACGTCCGAGCCGGCCTCGATCTGGCCCTTGGCGGCTTCCTGGCCCTTGGACGGCTCCTGGAACCCGGTGAAGTCACCGGCCGGGGTCAGGTACTTCTTCTCGATCTGGATGTCCGGCGCGGCGGCCTTGGCACCCTGCTCGAAACCCGCCTCGAACTTCTGGATCAGCGGGATCTTCACGCCGCCGACGAAGCCGACGTGGCAGGACTTGGACTGGTAGGCGGCGATCACGCCGGCCAGGAAGGAGCCTTCCTCCTCCGCGAACACCAGCGGCGTCACGTTGGCCGCACCCTCGACCGCGCCGTCCACGATCGCGAACCTGGTGGCCGGGAACTGCGGCGCGACGACCTTCAGCGACTCGGCGTACGCGAAGCCGACCCCGATGATCGGGTTGTAGCCCTCGGTCGCGAGCTGGCGCATGCGGGTCTGCTTGGCGTCCTCGGCCTCGTTGGGAGCGGCCGTGAGCTCCTTGATCTCGGCGATGCCGAGGTCGGCCTTCGCCTTGTCGAGCCCGGCGGCGGCGGAGTCGTTGAACGACGCGTCGCCACGGCCGCCGATGTCGTAGGCCAGACCGACCTTGAGGGCGCTGCCGTCCACCTTCTCACCGGCGGCGGAGCTGGTGGTGTTCCCGGCGGCGACCGGCGGCTTGTCCGCCAGCTTGCACCCGCCGGAGGCGCTGCCGGTGTTGCCGGAGCTGGTCCCACCGTTGTCCTTGGCACAGGCGGCCATCGACAGAACGCTGGTCAGCGCGATCGCGGCCACCGCGATGCCACGCATTCGACGACGCAAGGCTCGTCTCCCTCCCTGCTCGATGAGCAGACAACTCCCTGACCGCGTTGCCAGGGTTCCGAGTGGCGAACCGTACCCCGTGGTAACGACGGCCGCGCACGTACCGGTCCGCACGTGACCTAATCGTTGGTGCTCCCGACGCGGGCCGCCACTCAGTTGCCTGTTTGCCGCGATTTCGTCGTGGCGGCCCGGCCGCCGGGTAGTCGATCCATCACGGTCCGCTTCCGATCGAAGGGCGTGATCGACCGGAAGCGGACCGTGACAGACCGACGCGGTCTCGCGTGGTGGTGGCTGAGGTCGGACCCGGCTATCGGGCTGTTCTGTCCCCCGTTGGTGGGGCGTTGGGGCGGCGTTGGCGACGTTCGGTGAACTCCAGGCTGCACCGGTATCCCCCGCAGGAGGCAGCCTTGGACCCCCGGCAGTGGCTGGACGACTACGAGTCGCGCCTGGCCGACCTCAAGCAGAAGTCGGACGCGCTCCAGGACGACCTGGCCGCCGCCAACGGCACGGCCACCAGCCCGGACGGCGCGGTCAAGGTCACCGTGGGTCCCGGCGGCGGGTTGCTGGACCTCGAACTCGGCCACCGCGCGTGCGACCTCGGCCCCTCCCGGCTCACCGCGCTCATCCTGACCACCGCCCGCGCCGCGCAGAAGGCGGCCTCGGCCAAGGTCGTGGAGGCGTTCGCGCCGATGGGCACCGACACCGAGGCGATGCGGATCGTCCTGGACTCGATCGCGCACGACGAGGAACCGGACGTCGTGGACGACTACGAACCGGAACCCGAGCCCGCGCCGCAGCGCCCGCCCGCGCACCCGCAGCCGGTGGCCCAGCCGCGCCCGCCCGCCGCCCGTCCGCCGCGCCGCGACGACGAAGACGACGACGACAACCAGCCCTGGTGACCGAGGAAGGCCCTGTCATGACCGCCCCCGAAACGCCGATCGCGGCACCTCCCGGCATGGAGATCACCGAAGAGAACAAGTTCAAGGGGTCGTTGTTCGTCGAGGCGTTCGACGGTCTGATCGACTCCATCGGCAAGGACGCCGAGTCGGAGACCGAGCGCGTCCTCGACATCACGTTCAACGCGATCGGCGCGGCGTCGTCGGTGGCGATGTTCGCGATGGACCCGTTCGGCAGCATCCTCGGCGCGGGCATCGGCTGGCTGATCGAGCACATCTCGTTCATCCGCGAGGGTTTCGACCAACTCATGGGCGACCCGGACGACATCAACGCCAACGTCGAGGCCACCAAGAAGCAGGCCGTCGAGATGCGCGTGCTGGCCCAGGACCACAGGCAGGGCCTCGCCACGTTCGACGGCTGGACCGGGCAGGCGTCCGAGCGGTTCCAGGCCAGCATGGAGGCGATGGGCCAGGAACTCGACAACATGGCCGGCGCGATCGAGACGAAGGCCAAGATCGTCGCGGTCTGCGGGATGCTCGTGCAGGTCCTGCGCGACATCGTGCGCGACCTGATCGCCCAGTTCCTCGGCGGGCTGCTGGCCGGCGCGCTGGCCGCCGCCGCGCTCGCGATCCCGACGTTCGGCGCGTCCATCGCGGCCTTCATCGGCTTCGCGGTCGGCAAGGGCATCGCGCTGGCCACCAACGTCGCCGCCCGCATCGCCCGCCTGATCGCCGCGCTGACCCGGAACACGAAGCGGATCGACGACCTCGACGGCGTGGTGAAGAAGATCGGCAAGGGCTGGGACCGGTTTGAGAACATCGCCGACGTCGGCGAGATCGGCTGGGAGGGCTACAAGGCCCAGGACGACGTCGACAAGAAGATCGACAAGGGCCTGAAGGACGACGACGCCCGGGACAAGGTCGACAAGGACTCCGAGGCGGCCAACAAGAAGTACGAGGACGCCAAGAAGGACGAGCAGAAGGAAGCGGACGAGCTCAAGACCGCCAACGAGGAGCTCAAGGAGAAGTCCGACCGGGCGTCCGAGGCGAACAAGCGGGCCAGTGCCGCAGCCGACGAGGTGAACAGGGCCGCCGCGTCCGGCGACCAGGCGGCGTTCGACCAGGCCAAGGCCAAGTACGACGCGGCCAAGGCGGACGCCGACGCGGCCCGCGCGGACGCGGCCGAGGCGGCGAAGAACTCGGCCGGGGAAGCCCGCGACCTGGCCGACGCGTCGAAGAGGTCGAACGAGGCGCTGGACGCCACCAAGCCGACCGACGAGGCGGCCAAGAAGGCGTACGAGGAGTACAAGCAGAACAACCCCGGTGGCCAGGTCGACCCGGCGCGGACCGCCGCCGAGAACGACCTGAGCACCAAGAACGACGCGGCCAAGCAGGCCAACGCCAAGTACGAGCAGGCCAACGTCGACTTCACCGAGGCCAACGCCAAGGCCGCGGAGGCCAACGCCAAGGCGTTCGCGTCCGGCAGCGAGGCCGACATCGCCGCCGCCGAGCGTGCGTCCAAGGCGGCGGAGGACGCGGGCAGGCGCGCCGAGGCCGCCGCCGCCGAGGCGAAAGCCTCGGGCGAGGCCGCCGGCACGTCGTACAAGGACTACAAGGCCAAGTACGACAACAAGTCCGGTGGCCAGACGCCCTCCCCCGACGCGCCCACCACCCAGGTCTAGTCGTCCCGCCCAGTCGTCCGGAGAACCCCGCTCATGGCTCCCAAGAACCCCGGTGGCACGAACCCGAACCCGTCGCCGAGCCCCGGTCCGACGCCCGCGCCGCCACCGCCGCCGGTCGGCGGGCCCACGGGCGGTTCCGGGTTCGGCATGAACGTGTCCACCATGGAGGGCCTCCAGGGCAAGGCGGGCGACTTCCAGGCGCGGTTGACCGCCATCACCGGCGGCCTGCGGGGCTTGCAGTTGAGCCCGAACGCGCTGGGGCCGATCGGGCTGTTCGCGGTGCCGGCGTTGAACAACTCGAACAACAACACCGTCTCGCAGACCGAGCGGGCGGCGACGACGTTCGGGAACGTCCAGTCGGGTCTCAAGGCGACGCAGGAAACTCACGTCCAGACCGACCAGAACAGCCGCCGGGAGTTCGGCAAGTTCAACCCGGACGCGAACGCCCAGCGCCCGCCCGGTCAGCCCGGCGGCGGGCCGGGCGGCGGCGGGAAGTCCGGTGGTCCGACGGTCCGGAAGAGCGATGGGCCCCAGGGCGGCGGTGGTCCGAGCGGTCCCGGCGGCCCCAAGGGTGCCGGCGGGCCGGCGGTGAACCCGGTCGGCGGGCCGAAGGGCGGCGCGGGCACCGGACCGGCAGGTGGTCCCAAGGGGGCGGGCGGACCGGCGGTAGGGCCGATCGGCGCACCCAAGGGCGGTGCCGGCACCGGACCGTCCGGTGGTCCCAAGGGGACGGGTGGACCTTCGGTCGGGCCCGTCACGGGTCCGAAGGGCGGCGGTGGGGTGCCGGGCGGCATCCCGTCTGGTGGCGTTCCGGGCGGCGGGGCCGGCAAGGGTGGCGGTATCCCCGGTGGCGGTGTCCCTGGCAGTGGTGTTCCCGGTGGCGGGGCCAACCTGCCGCCGGGTGGGAAGACAGCGGTCGGTGGCACTCCCGTCGCGACGCCACCCGGCACCACGGCCGGTCCGAAGGGCGGCGCGGCCCCGTCCTCGCTCGGCGGCGTCCCGCCGATGGCCGGCGCACCCGGCGGCGCGCCGGGAGGAGCGGGGGCGTCCGAGCGTTCGAGCAGGTACACGAGCGGCCCCGGCAAGGGGTTGTTCGACTCACCCTCGCCGAAGACCGGCGACGGCACCATCAGCAAGGCCCCGACCGGCACGTCCTCCACGCCACCGCCCGCCCCCAAGCCGAGCATCCCCTCTCCGAGCATCCCCTCCCCGACCGGCACCACCGCCCCCGGCACCACCGCCCCCGGCACCTCCGCGCTCGGCACCCAGGCCGGCTCACCCGGCGGCAGTCCCGGCGGCGGGGCGTCACCGAAGACCGGCGGACCGGCGGGCATCCCGTCGACCACGCCGTCCCCCACCACGCCGTCCCCCACCACGCCGTCCCCGACCGGTCCGGCCCCGACCAGCGGGACGACGCCGCCGACCAGTCCCACCTCGACGGCCACCGCGCCGCCGGCCGGCAAGTCCCCGACTCCCGCGCCGACGTCCCCGATGGCGGGCGGGGTACCGCCGGCCGCCGCGCCGCCGATGGGCGGAACACCGGGTGGGGCGGGCGCGGGCGAGCGTTCGAGCAGGTACACGAGCGGCCCCGGCAAGGGCACGTTCGACGCGCCACCGCCGAAGGCCGGCGACGGCACCATCAGCAAGGCCCCGACGTCGTCACCGTCCACTCCCCCACCCGCACCGGCACCGACGAAGTCACCGACGCCCCACCCCGGTGCGGCCCCGAACCCGAGCACACCGACCCCGGGCACACCGAAACCCGGCAACCCGGGCCCGCCCGCCCCCGCAGCACCGAAACCGGTCACCGCGCCGTCCCCCCACGGCAAGTCCGGCACCGACGTCCCGCCGGTGGCCGGTCCGAAGCGGACCGACGCCGACCGCATCCTGAACGACGAGAGCTGGCGGCACAGCGACAAGAGCATCGGCGACCCCGGCACGGAGTGGGCCACCCACCCGAACCCGGTGGACCCGGACGCGGTCGCGGCCGTGCGCGGCAAGGTGCCGCCGACCCGGTTCACCAGCGAGTCCGGCGGTCTCACCGACGACAGCAGGATCACCATCGGCCCCGACGGCCGACCCAGGTTCGACTTCACGGCCTGGGGCGGTCCGATCTCGTTCGACGTGCGCCGGATCGAGTTCCCGAACGGCGACGGCAAAGCGCCGACCGTGGTGCAGGACCACAACTTCAAACTCCACCTGGACAACCGCGCGGACTTCACCGACGCCGAGCTCCGGAACTTCGCGGACAACGCGAAGAAGGGCGTGGCGGACTTCTGGAACCGGGGCCTGCGCCTGCCCTCGGGCGACCAGCTCAACGTGAACATCGAGTTCACCCCCGATCCGGGCGACGCCACCGGCCGGATCGGGATCGCCCCGCCGGGCAGCCGCCCGAACCAGCTCAGCCTGCCCATCGACGCCACGCCGGCGCACTTCGCGCACGAGATCGGCGGCCACTTCGGCGGGCTGGACGACGTCTACAGCGAGGTCGGCAACCCCGACGCGAGCGTCTTCCAGCACTCGGACGGCAAGCGGGTCACCCACCTCGACGGCTCCACGGAGACCGTGGGCACCGGCCGGATCGTCGACGACAACGGCATCATGGGTCCCCACGCCGGCCCGAACGCGGCGGTGAAGCCGCGCGACCTGTGGCTGATCGACAAGCGCGGCCCCTCCACCGAGATGATCACGCCCACCAGCGTGGCGAACCTCGACGCGCCGCCGGTCAACCCGAACACCACCGGCCCGGCGACCGCCCCCGCGCCGCGCCACCCGGGCAACAGGCCCCCCAACAACCCGCCGGACGGCGGCCACAAGCGCCCCCACTCGCCGGACCCGGAGGGCAGCACCAAGCGGCCCAAGGAAAGCAGCCCAGGGACCGGCAGCGGTTACGACGCCGACGTCGAGCCGAACAGCTCCCACGACGTCCGGTCGGACACCGACTCGCCGACGCCGATCGTTCCGCCGGGCGGTGCGGACATCCCGGACTTCGCGGACCTGGGCGACCCAGCCCCGGCGGCGAACCCGTCCAGCGACACCGACACCGGCTACCGCGCCGACGTCGACACCGACCCGGTCGTCGACCCCCGGACGTTGACCGACGCCGAGTTCAGAGCGCTGCTGGACACCAGGACCGACGGCGCGTGGTTCTGGTCGGGCAACTTCACCGGGTACGACGGCAAGATCCACACGATCATGAACATCGCCGGGCAGGACGCGTTCGGCGACGGCGGCACCACCCTGGAGGACAAGCTCGACGACTCGAACGTGGAGATGCCCACGTTCACCATGCGGGACCCCGAGTCGCAGCGGATCTGGGACAACGCCTCGAAGTTCTTCGCCGAGAACGCGTCCGGCGACGTCTACGTGTCACTGGGCGGGAACCGCCGGGTCGACAACGTCTTCGACACCACGGAGTTCCCCGCCCTCCAGGCGAACCCGAAGGTCGACAAGGTCATCAAGGTCGACCCGGAGACCGGCGCGCGCACCACGATCTTCGACCGCGCGAACCCGGACACCGGGGCGAACCCCGCGCGGAAGGCACCGAACTTCCCGTCGCTCCCGAACGCGCTGAAGTTCAGGCTGCCCGGGTTCTCCGGGGCGGGCCGGACGAAGGTCGAGTCGACCGAGATGGGGCCGGTCGGCGGCGGCTCGACCTCGGCGAACCCGCAACCCCAGCCCCAGTCCCAGTCCCAGTCCCAGTCCCAACCGCAGTCCCAGCCCCAGTCCCAACCGCAGGCCCAGACCCAGACCCCCGAGATCCGGGTCACGCCGGCCGACCCGGACGCGATCGAGGTCGCCCCCGACCAGGACCGGTCCGGCAGCCGGGACGGCGACCGCGACCACCGCGCCCCCGAGGCCGACCCGCGCGTCCTGCCCTCGAAGAACCTCCCCGCGTTCATCCAGGACGGGAAGGCCCTCGGCACGATCGCGGCCACCGGGGTCGACGGGGCGGCCGACGTCAGGGCGCGGGTCGCCGCGCTGCTGGACGACCCGGACCCCGCCCGGACCCAGGGGCTGGACCAGATCGAGTCCGCGATCGACAACAACTTCGAGACGCTCCTCGGCAGTGGCCGCAGTTTCCAGGTCCGGGTCGGCAACAAGTGGTTCGAGGCGACCGTCCGGGCGACGCTGGTGCCCCAGCCGGCCGGCACCGACGTGGTCACCTCCGCCGGCCCCACGACCAAGGTCGACTTCACCGCGAACAGCGGGGTCACCGGCAACTCCACGAACACCGTCGCGACCGCCGGCGAGATCGGCCTCAGCGCCACGGCGGGCGGCATCGGCGAGCTGGGCGGCCCGTACGGGTCGCTGGGCGGCCGGGTCGCGCTCGCCCGTCCCGGCACGACGACCGTCGTCCAGACCTCGACGCTGGACCAGCGGGCGATCCGGTCGGGCGGGAACTCGTCCGTCACGACCGTCCCGGTGAGCTTCGAGGTCGAGGTGGTGGACTCGGCCGGGAACGTCGTCAAGCCGAAGGACGTCGCGAAGCCGGTCGACGGCCGCGTCACGCTCCAGATCCCGAGCGAGCTGACCATCACCGCCGAGCCGGACGTGCGGCCGGGCGGGAAGGTGCCGGCCGCCGACTTCGGGGCCAGGATCGAGCACCCCGCGCCGGAGGCGGTCACCGACCTCGACTCGAAGCGGCTGTTCGAGGACGTCACGAAGCGCCTGCACCCCTCGGTGGTCAAGATCGGCGCGCCGGGCCGGGCGGCCTTGCAGGACTTCCTGAGCCCGACCACGATCCGCGACAACCTCGGCTCGATGCTCAACGGCTGGGTCACCTCGCCCGACCTGTCGAGCCCGAACGCGAGCTACGCGGGCGTGGTGCAGATGAAGGCCACGCTCGACCCGGCGAGCGTCGAGCTCATCACCACCAACCAGAACGCCCAGCTCCGCCTGCACGACATCGCCACCACCGGCACCGGCAGCACCGCCAACTCGAAGACCGGGTTCGACGTGACCGCCGCCCTGGGCGGTGGCCTCCAGGTGCCCGGCCGGCTCGGGGGCACGGCGGGCCTCGTGCTCGGCTACTCCGCGAAGATCACCCAGACGTCCAACTCGGGCACCAACACCGGCAACCGGGCCGGCGTGCAGGTGAAGACCGAGTCCGGTCTGTACAAGGTGGACGCGAAGCTGGAGGTGCGCACGCCCAACGGCGCGATCGAGCCGGTGACCGTCTCCACCTACCTGCGGATCGGTCTGCCCGAAGCCGCCGCGCACGGCCTCCCGGTGCCGACGACCGGGCCGACGCGGCTCACCGCCGACGGCACGGCGAACACCAGGTTCGAGCCGCCGTACCTGGCCTCCGACATCGGCGGGGCCAACGTCAAGGTCGGCGAGTTCGACGTCGCCGCGAACGTCCAGGCCGAGGTCGAGGCGGCGCTGACGAAGCTGCCCGGGATGGCGGACTTCCTGCCGGAGTTCACCGCGACGAACTCCGACCCCCGCAAGAACGGCAAGAACTTCGCCGAGCTGGTCGAGCGGTTGAACAACCAGCGCAAGCTGTCCGCCGAGCTGTCGCCGACCGCGCTGAAGACGAAGATGGACAGCCTGATCGGTCCGGGCGTCGACGTCCAGCTCAAGCGGCGGGGCCGGTTCACCAACGACTACCTCAACATCAAGGTCACCGCCGAGCTGACGAGCACCGAGCACCTCGGCCGGGTCGACAACCACAACGTGCGCGGGTGGGCGGGCAGCGGTCCGCGCCTGGACAGCTCCACGACCACGCAGAAGGGCGTGAGCGTCGGCGTCGAGGCGAAGGCGGTGATCCCGAAGACGTCGGGTTCGAGCAGCCTCACGCCCACGCCGACCGTCGGCGTGCGGTACAACGACACCTCGTCGGTGAAGACGACCGCCGGTCCGGCGGTGAACAGCTCCGGGCTCAACGTCGGCGCGTCGCACGCCCAGGTGTTCCGGCACGGCGTCGAGATCAAGGTGGAGATCACCGAATACAGCCGGAATCGCGCGTGGGTCAAGCGGATCACGCCCGGCTCGCCGCACACGCAGGTCCCGACGCCCAAGGTGGTCGCGAGGACGGTAGCCACGCCGACGCCCCCCGCGACCACCCAGACCGGGCCCGCGCGGGTGGCGGGGGTCGTCGCCATCCCGCCGATCACGGGCAACGTCAACTTCTGGCTGTCGGACAGCTCGACGTTCGCCACCCCGCCGACGGCGCTCAAGCCGGCGGACCCGGTTCCGGTCACCGCCGACAACCCGCCGGCGGACATCAGGACCCTGCTCACGACGGCACCGGTCAAGCCCGCGCCGGAGATCCTGCACGTCGAGGCGGTCGCCCACGGCGCGGCGCTCAAGCAGGCCGCGATCGAGGCGATGACCGACGCGGCGGGCGGCGTCGACAGCTCGCTGACCGTGCCCGGTTCGCACGCGCGCAACCAGGTCGACAAGATGTTCAGCCCGGAGAACCTGCGCGCCAACCTGACCCGGCTGATCGACACCGGGATGCAGGAGGGCGGCTTGAAGCACAGCCGCCGGCTCAACGACCGGACCGGCGCGATCGGCGTGAAGTTCGAGCTCGGCGAGGCCCGACTGGTGTCGATCGCGGACAACACCGGTGCGGAGAGCACCACCAGCGGCGGCTTCAAGGCCGGTGACAGCACCGGCACGGGGTCGTCGTGGGACTTCACCGCCGGCGTGAACGTGCCCGCGAAGCCGTCGAGCGGGCCGACCGGTCAGGGCGCGGTCGGTGTCCTGGGCAAGTGGACGCCGTGGTCGAAGCAGGCCACCTCCGGCACGGAGGTGGCCGGCAACGTCGACCGCGTCAAGATCACCCCCGCGAACGCGCGCACGGTGCTGGTCCGGGTCGACGCGACCGCCACGATCGTCGCCGAGACGCGCAACGGCAACACCGCGTTCAAGGGTGACGTGCGGTCCGGCACCCGGCGGGTCGAGCTGCCCGGCGGCGTGTTCATGCGGGTCGACGAGGACGTCGCCCGGTCCCTCGGCGCGCTGCCGGACCCCGCGCCCGACAGCACGGCGAACCCGGACCCGGCGGCGAACCCCGCGCCGCTGCCCGGGATGGCACCGCCGAAGAACCTGGACCCCACGCTGCCCGGCTCCCTGGGGCTCGGGCTGATCGAGGCGCTGCCGCCCGAGCTCGGCACGCTGGTGCCCGACCTCCGGGAGAAGCTGGCCGGGCAGGCCCCGAAGCTCTTCCCCGAGTCCGTGCTGGACGACTCGATGAACAACCTCCAGCGGTTGGTGGACCTGTCGTCGCCGACCAGCGTGAAGGCGCTGATGGACAGCGCGATCGACGGCGGCGTCCCGCTGCTGGTGCACCAGCCGGGCACGTTCGGCACCGACACGTACCAGGTCACGCTCAAGGCGACGCTCGGCACGCCCCAGTTCGCCGGCATGGCGCACGACGGCCTCGACATCGAGCACATCATCGCCGGCAGCACCAAGTCCTCGACCGGGCAGAGCCGGACGACCGCGTGGGGCGCGGGCGTGAAGGTGCCGGGTTCGGGCCTGCCGGCCGCCGCCGGTCCGGACCTGTCGGGCTCGGCCGGCGTGGCGGTGGCGGCCAACGTCGCCCACCAGACGACCACGTCCGTCTCCGACTCCACGACCTCGCAGGTCGGCCACAAGCGGGTCGGTGCCGGTCCGGTCGCGCGGTACCACGTGCCGGTGCGGTTCGAACTGGTGGTGGAGCGGGGCGACAAGACCGTCGCGGTCGCGACCAGCGGCGACCCGAAGCCGATGACCATCCGGCTGCACGCGGACAACCAGAAGCTAGCCCCGGCCCCGGCCGGCACGGACCCGGACGCGATCACCCCCGCCCCGGTCGGGCAGGGCACCGACCGGGACGCCGCGCCCGCGCCGGTCCCGACGTCCCTCCCCGGCCGGACCGAGGCGGAGGTGCGGCGCTGGCAGGCGGGGACCGACGGGACGACGTTGCCGCCGGCCGCGTCCGTCGAAGCGCTGCGGGGCGCGGCGAAGGTGCGGGAAGCCGCGATCAAGGCGTTGACGGACGCGGACCCGAGGACCCCGCTGACCGCCAAGGGCTCGGGTTCGCTGAACTCGCTGCTGTCCTCGTTGAGCTCCGAGACCCTCCAGCCGCAGTTGCCGGGCATGCTCGCCGGGCCGCTGGCCGTGCCCGGCCTGCACGAGGCCGCGCTGACGTTCAGCCGGCACGCCGACGTCAAGGTCTACGCCAAGATGACCAACCCGTCGCTGGCCGGGCTGAGCGACGGGGTGAAGCTGGAGAACCCGAGGAGCACGATCACCTCAACCTCCGGCGACGCCAGGAAGTCCGAGTTCAACGACGTCGTCGTGGGCGCGGTCGCCGGGGGCCTGGTGAGCAAGGACAACCCGGCCGTCTCGTTCAGCACCACCGGTCTGGAGTTCAGGCACGGCGGCGAGGTGTCGGACGGCACCAGCGCCGGCACCACGCACAACCAGATCAACGACCTCAAGCGCGAGGGCCGCACCGGTCTGGTGGAGTTCGACGTCGAGTACCAGGTCGTCGCGGACCTCGGCCGGGGCAAGGTCGCCGTGGTCGGGCTGAAGGTGCCCGGCGCGGCGCAGGTGCGGATGCCCGAGGCGGACGCGCAAACCGTGCTGGGCAAGGGGTTCGACGACCTGGCCGGCGCGCAGGACCGGGTGCGGACGACCGCGACCGGGTGGCGGACCGCCGAGGTCGCGCTGGGCCGGGTCCAACCCGACGTCAACGGGCAGGTGAACGACCTCGCGCCGAGGATCGCCACCGCCGGGGACGCCGTGCGGGACGCGGCGGCCGTGGTCGAGGCGGCGCGGAACGCCCACGACGCGGCGAGCGCCGGGCTTCCGGACCTGGCCGAGCGGCTCGACACCGCGAAGTCGGAGCTCGACACCGCCACCGAGACCTTGGCGGACCGGCTCGCCGAGGTGGAGGCCGCCGACCGGCGGCTGGCGGACGCGAACACGGCCCTGCCGGACGCGAAGTCGGCCGTCGAGGCGCGGCACCGGGCCCTGGCGGACCTGACCGAGGACCTCCGCACCGCGACCGAGGACGTCGAGGCCGCCGAGAACTCGGCGCGCGCGGCGCAGCGGGCGTGGGCCGACCACCTCGCCGACCGCCCGGTCCCCGTGGCGGGCGAGACCCCCGCACCGGACCGGGTGGAGACCGACCTGGCCGGGGAGGTCGACGCGGCGAACAGCGACCTGGCCGCGAAGCGGCAGGAGCTCGACCGGTTGACCGGGCAGCTCCCCGAGGTGCGGGAGCGGCTCCGGGAGACCGCCGGGAAGCAGGCCGAGATCGTCGCCGCCGAGGCCGGGCTGGGCGACGCGCGGAGCCGGTTCGAGGACGCGCGCGCCGACGTCGAGGCCAGGACCGAGGCGGTCGAGACCGCCGAGCGGACCCTCGCGGACGCCGACGCGGCGGTCGAGGCGGCGGGCAGGGCGCTCGACGGGGCCCGAGCCGCGCACGGGGCAGCCGAGGTGGCCCTGACCGGGCTGGAGCAGAGCCTCGCCGCCGCCGAGCAGCGGCTGGCCGCGAGCCGGGCCGACGCGGAGGCCGCCCAACGGGCTTGGTGGGACGCCAAGCGGGAGGTCGAGCGGAGGATCGACACCCTCAACGCCACACCGGCTCCGGCTCCGACGGGGGCCGCGCCGGACCCGCAGCCACCGAACTCCCCGGGCAGCGGTGGACAACCGGCCGGCGACCGGACGACGACCAGCGCCGAGGGATCGCAGCGGATGTTCGGCAGCGCGCCGGACCTGGGCGGCACGGGCAGGGGCAGCGCACCGGACCCGGGCGGCACGGTCGGGGGCGGCACGGTCGGGGGCGGCACGGTCGGGGGCGGCACGGTCGGGGGCGGCACGGTCGGGGGCGGCTTCGGCGCGCCGCCCGCCGGCACCCCCGCCGCGACGTCGGCCACCGCGCCCGCCACCCCGGCCCCGGCCCTCACGCCGGAGCAGCGGAAGGCCGTGCGCGACCAGGCGGTCGGCGACCTGGCCGCCCGGCAACTGGCCGAGCGGACCGCCGAGCGCAACGCGGTGCTGTCCCGGCAGGCGGCGGAGAAGTCGCAGGCGTCCGCCAACCTGGCCGCCGCGCAGCAGGCCGAGCACCAGCGCGAGAGCCTGGCCCTGACCACCCGGTTGGCGACCGAGGCCGCTGAGGTGGCCGCCGACGTGCTCGCCCGGCAGGCGACCGAGCGGACCGGGGCGGGCAACCGGTTCGCCGAGCGGATGCGCGTCGAGCAGGCGCGGGCCGTGCAGCAGATCACCGAGCGCCAGGCCGCCGAACAGCAGCGCGTGCGCGACGAGGTGTTCCGGCGCGAGGCGGCCGAGCAGCAGCAGTTCGTCCACCACGTCCACACGCAGCCGGGCATCACCCCCGTCGCCGTGGAGCAGTTGCGGCAGCAGCTCGCCGCCCACCAGCAGCACTCGCGGCAGAGCGCCGAACAGCGGTTGGCCGCCGCGCAGCAGGCCGAGCGGCAGCAGGCCGACCAGCGGTTCACCGCCTGGCGGGAGGATCAGCGCCGGCTCGCCGAGCGCGAGTTCGAGAGCGCGGCGCAGGCCGAGCGGCAGAAGGTGGAGCAGGACCTGGAAGTCCGGCAGGACCGGGAGCGCAAGACCGCCGAGCAGGAGCTCCAGGACCGCCAACAGCGGGAGCGCGCGCGGGTGGAGCACGAGCTCGACACGCGCCAGACCGAGGAGCGCAGGCAGTCGGAGCAGCGGCTCCACACCCGGCAGGACCCGGTCTACCAGGCCGAACTCCGGAAGTGGCTGCCGCCGGACACCAAGCACCACGGCGCGTTCGCCGACGACGCGGCGGCCGTCACCTGGGCCGACGACCAGTACCCCGGGCTGGCGGCCATCAACCGCGACAAGTTCCGGAACAACGTCGCCGGCCACAACGTCAACTGCACCAACTGCGTCATCGCCACCCACGAGGCGTTGCACGGCCGCCCGGCCCCCGCGCCGGCCCTGACCGGACCGCAGCCGGGCAGCTACCTGGAGAACCACTTCGGCACGCGGTTCCGGGACGCGGCGAACTACCACCAGGTGGTCGACCACCTCGGCGAGCAGCCGGGCCGGCACGTCAGCGTCGGCATCACCCGCGACGACGGCTCGGCCCACGTGTTCAACGGCTGGAACGACGGCCGGGGCATCACGTTCTACGACGCGCAGACGCACCTGCCGGCCAGGCTGGAGCACACCGCGACCCGCATCCAGTACATCCCGCTGCCGCACCTGCCGCCGGCGCAGCTCCCGCCTGCCCAGCTCCCGCCTGCCCAGCCCCCACCTGCCCAGCCCCCACCTGCCCAGCCCCCACCGGCACAGCCCCCGCCCCCGCCCGCGTCCGGCACTGCCGCGCCGGCCCGGGTGCCCTAGCCTCGGTGACCCTACCGACCGGCCCGATGAGACGACCAACCGATGAGGTGCGTGTGACGCAACCACGGGGCACTGCCGAACAGTGGCTCGACCGGGTCTACGGCGGTGCGGCCGAACCCACCCGGTACGCGGTGCTGGAGACCGCGCGGGTGGCGGTCTACGGCTGCCGCTTCCGGGACGAGTCGCTGCCGATGCTGGCCGCCTCCGTCGCCGTGCCGAAGAACGGCGACGCGCCGTTCCCGCTGCCCAACGACCGGCCGTTCGCCGACCTGGGCTTCGACGAGGACGGCCCCGGCGACTGGCGCGCACCGGGCGAGCGCGACTGGGTGTGGCGGGTCAACGCCCGCAACTGCGTGGTCGTGGTGGACTCGGTGGTCGACCGGGCACCGGCGTCCGCCCTGCCGTGGCGGCCGGGGGACGAGCGTCCGGGCTGGTGGGACCGGCTGCGCGGGAACCACTTCGGGGACTGCGAGGTGTCCGCCTGCCAGGACTGGTCGGAGGTGGTGTCGGCGGTCCACGACGGCGGCCCGGACACCCGGGGCGTGGTGTGGGTGCGGCGCGAGCTGGCCGGCGTCGAGGTCACCGGGCACCTCGTCTACGCGCACCACGACGGCGGCGGGGTGGCCGTGCTGGACGGGCTGCGCGGCGGACCGGCCGACCTGGAGACCGCGACGGTGAAGGAGCTGGTCCTGGCCCGCTTCCACCGGCCGCGACCCGCGCCCGCGCCCGACCTCCGCACCCTGGACGAGGCCGTGCGCAGGGCGGAACGGCACCTGGCCGCCACCTACGGCGACGAGGTCGTGCTGGTCGACCCCGATCCGGCCGACGAGCTCGACCGGGGCTGGCTGTTCGCCTGCACGACCCGCGCCTTCCTGGCCTCCGGCGACGCCCGCGACCAGATGCTGGACGCCGCGCTGGTGGTGCCCAAGGACGCGCGGCAGGCCCCGTTCGGGCTGCCCAACTCCGACCCGTGGCCGTGGCTGGCGCGCTGGGACGCGGGCGACGACGACCTGACCGCGACGCCCGCGCCCGGACCGGCCGCCTGGTTCGGGCCCACGACGCGCCGGCTCGGCGAGGTGACCGGCACCAGCGCGCACACCCGGTGGGGTGACGTCCTCGCCGAGTTCGGCGGCCGTCCGCCGGGCTCGGCGGGCCTGGTCTGGGTCCGCCGGCGGGACCGGCGCGGCCGGGAGACGGTGGGCCTGGTGGTGAACGCGCGCCGCGTCGAAGGCGGGTTGGAGCTGGTCGACGGGCTGCGGGCAGAGCCCGTCGAGCTCACCGAGGAGGGCGTGCTCGCCCTGCACGTGGTGCACTACCGGTAGCTCCGGCGTCCGCTGTGGACACCCTTCCGCACAGGTGGGGCACGTCACACCACGAGGTGAATTGATCCAGGGCGCGGTGGATGTCTCGTCGCTCACAGACGGCGGCGGCCGTTGGGTCGCGCAGACCACCCGGGACTAGCATCCGGGGGTCAAGGTCCCCTTCACCTCGGGGAGACCAGTCCACCACTGACGCTGGAGGCCGTTGCGCATGGCCGGCACCACCGCAACAGAGCGGTCGGGCACCTCCAAAGGAGGCGGCACGCTCTACCGTGGCGATCTGGGCATGTGGTCCTGGGTCGCCCATCGCATCACCGGTGTGTTGACGTTCTTCTTCCTGTTCGCGCACGTCCTGGACACCGCCCTGGTACGGGTGTCGCCGGACGCGTACGACAAGGTCATCGAGACCTACAAGAACCCCATCGTCAACCTGTTCGAGGTCGGACTGGTCGGCGCGGTGCTCTACCACGCGCTCAACGGCATCCGCGTGATGCTCGTCGACTTCTGGGGCAGGGGTCCGAAGTACCAGCGGCCGATGCTGTGGGCGGTCCTCGGCGTGTGGGTGGCCGTGATGATCCCGGGCACCTACTTCATGGTGGTCCGCACGGTGTCCGACATGTTCGGGGGTCACTGACCATGAGCGACCTGACCCTGGCGAAGCCGCGCTCCCCGCGCCGCCCCGCCGCCCGGCGCGGCAACGGCGAGCTCTACAGCTGGCTGTTCATGCGCGTGTCCGGCATCGCGCTGGTCGTGCTGGTGCTCGGCCACCTGTTCATCATGAACATCCTCGACGGCGGCGTGCACCGGATCAACTTCGGTTTCGTGGCGGGCCGCTGGGCCTCGCCGTTCTGGCAGTTCTGGGACCTGGCGATGTTGTGGCTGGCGCAGATCCACGGCGGCAACGGACTGCGCACCGTGATCAACGACTACGCCCGCAAGGATGCCACCCGGTTCTGGCTCAAGGTGCTGCTCTACGCGTCCATGGTGCTGATCATCGCCCTCGGCTCGTACGTGATCTTCACCTTCGACCCCAACATCACCTCCTGACCCGCCGCGGGGAGTCTTCGACATGCAGTTCCACAAGTACGACGTCGTGATCATCGGCGCGGGCGGTGCCGGTATGCGCGCGGCGATCGAGTCCGGCCAGCGCGCCCGCACGGCCGTGCTCACCAAGCTCTACCCCACGCGCTCCCACACGGGTGCCGCGCAGGGCGGCATGTGCGCCGCGCTGGCGAACGTGGAGGAGGACAACTGGGAGTGGCACACCTTCGACACGATCAAGGGCGGTGACTACCTGGTCGACCAGGACGCCGCCGAGATCATGGCGAAGGAGGCCATTGACGCGGTCCTCGACCTGGAGAAGATGGGCCTGCCGTTCAACCGCACGCCCGAGGGCAGGATCGACCAGCGGCGGTTCGGCGGCCACACCCGCAACCACGGCGAAGCCGCCGTGCGCCGGGCGTGCTACGCGGCCGACCGCACCGGTCACATGATCCTCCAGACGCTGTACCAGAACTGCGTCAAGCACGGCATCGAGTTCTTCAACGAGTTCTACGTGCTCGACATCTGCCTGACCGAGACCGCGGACGGCCCCGTCTGCACCGGCGCGGTGGCCTACGAGCTCGCGACCGGCGAGATCCACGTCTTCCAGGCCAAGTCCGTGGTGTTCGCGACGGGCGGGTTCGGCAAGGTCTTCAAGACCACGTCGAACGCCCACACCCTGACCGGCGACGGCATGGGCATCGTGTTCCGCAAGGGCCTGCCGCTGGAAGACATGGAGTTCTACCAGTTCCACCCGACCGGTCTGGCGGGCCTGGGCATCCTGCTCACCGAGGGTGCCCGCGGCGAGGGCGCGATCCTGCGCAACGGGTCCGGCGAGCGGTTCATGGAGCGCTACGCCCCGACCATCAAGGACCTCGCCCCGCGCGACATCGTGGCCCGGTCGATGGCGCTGGAGGTGCTGGAGGGGCGCGGCGCGGGTCCGAACAAGGACTACGTGCTGCTGGACTGCACGCACCTCGGTGCCGAGGTGCTGGAGTCGAAGCTCCCGGACATCACCGAGTTCGCCCGCACGTACCTCGCGGTCGACCCGGTGACCGAGCCGGTGCCGGTCTACCCGACCGCGCACTACGCGATGGGCGGCATCCCGACCAACATCCACGGCGAGGTGCTGCGGGACAACGACCACGTGGTCCCCGGCCTGTACGCGGCCGGCGAGTGCGCGTGCGTCTCGGTGCACGGCGCGAACCGCCTGGGCACGAACTCGCTGCTGGACATCAACGTGTTCGGCCGGCGCGCGGGCATCGCCGCCGCCGAGTACGCCAACGCGCACGAGCACGTGGAGCTGCCGGAGAACCCGGCCGTCCAGGTCGAGGCGCAGGTGGCGCTGGCGCTGTCGGAGCACGGCCACGAGCGGGTCGCGGACATCCGCACCGAGCTCCAGGCCACGATGGACGCGAACGCGTCGGTGTACCGCACCGAGGACACCCTCAAGACGGCGCTGCACGACGTGCAGGCGCTGAAGGAGCGGTACCAGCGGATCACCGTGCAGGACAAGGGGAAGCGGTTCAACACCGATCTCCTGGAAGCCGTGGAGCTGGGCTTCCTGCTGGAGCTGGCCGAAGTCCTGGTCGTCGGCGCGCTGGCGCGCAAGGAGTCCCGGGGCGGTCACGCCCGCGAGGACTACCCGAACCGCGACGACACGAACTTCATGCGCCACAGCATGTACTACAAGCAGGGTGAGGGCTTGGCGGCGGACATCCGCCTGGACTACAAGCCCGTGACGTTCACCCGGTACCAGCCGATGGAGCGCAAGTACTGATGACCGCTACCGCTGAAGTGTCCACGGGCTCGCGCGGCTCCCAGCCCCCGGTCCCGGACGGCGCGATCACCGTCACCCTGAAGGTGCGCCGCTTCAACCCGGAGATCGACGACGAGCCGCGCTGGGACTCGTTCGAGATCCCGGCGCTCGCGTCGGACCGCGTGCTGAACCTGCTGCACTACGTGAAGTGGTACCTGGACGGCACGCTGACGTTCCGCCGGTCGTGCGCGCACGGCATCTGCGGCTCGGACGCGATGCGCATCAACGGCGTGAACCGGCTGGCCTGCAAGGTCCTGCTCAAGGACCTGCTCGCGAGCGGCGGCAAGCAGACCACGATCACCGTCGAGCCCATCAAGGGCCTGCCGGTGCACAAGGACCTGCTGGTCGACATGGAGCCGTTCTTCGAGGCGTTCCGGGCGGTCAAGCCGTACCTGATCACCTACGGCAACGAGCCGACCCGCGAGCGGGTGCAGTCGGTGGCGGACCGGGAGCGGTTCGACGACACCACCAAGTGCATCCTGTGCGCCTGCTGCACCACGTCGTGCCCGGTGTACTGGACCGAGGGCTCGTACTTCGGCCCGGCGGCGATCGTGAACGCCCACCGCTTCATCTTCGACTCGCGCGACGAGGGCGCGGAGGAGCGGCTGGACATCCTGAACGACGTCGACGGCGTGTGGCGCTGCCGGACGACGTTCAACTGCACGGACGCCTGCCCGCGCGGCATCCAGGTGACCAAGGCGATCCAGGAAGTGAAGCGCGCGCTGCTGTTCAAGCGCGTCTGAGCCGACCCGCGAAGAGGGGCGGAGCCGTTGCGGCTCCGCCCCTCTTCCCGTTCCGGTGCCGACCGCTCCCGAGCCGGTGTCCGCCCACGGCCGGGGCCGACCGCCCGGCGGCGAGCGGGCGGCTCAGCCCGTCTGGCGGGCCTGGGCGGCGGCGCGGGCGGCGCGGGCCGCCTTCGCCTTCTTGCTGCGCAGGTACATCACGAACCCCAGCACCAGGCCGAGCACCGCGACGGCGGTGATCGGGCCGCCGACGTTGCCGAACGCCTTGGACATCGCGGTGTTCGAGGTGTTCCGCGACTCCGCGACCTGGCCCACGTTCGCGCTGGTCGGCGACGAGTCGGCCTCCTGGGTCCTCTTCTTGGCCTGCGGCGCGCCGTCCACCAGCCGCCCCACCGGCGCGCCGGAGGGCAGCTCGAAGCCGTAGTCCAGCAACTGGGTGGCCTGGTCGGTCATCTTGATCGGGGCCTGCCGGCCGCGCAGCAGCACCACGACGAGCTTGCGGCCGTTGCGCTGCGCAGCACCCACGTAGGTGTGCTGGGCGTCGTCGGTGAAGCCCGACCGGCCACCCAGCGAACCCTCGTACGAGGTCAGCAGCTTGTTGTCGTTGAGCACCGGCACGGTCCCGACGCCGTTGGGCGCGGGGAAGTCGATGCGCTGGGTGACCACCGCACGGGCGAAGTCCGGGTACTTCATGGCGGCGCGGAAGATCAGCGCCACGTCGTAGGCCGACGTGCTGGTGCCCGGCGCGTCCAGGCCGGACGGCGTGACCGCGCGGGTGTCCAGCGCACCCAGCTCCATGGCCAGCGCGTTCATCTTGCGGATCGCGCTGGGCAGGCCGCCGAGCCGGCGGGCCAGGGCGTGCGCCACGTCGTTGCCCGAGGCCATGACCAGCGCCTGGAGCAGTTGCTCGACGGTGTACTGCGCGCCGTTGCGCAGGCCGATGCAGGTGCACTCCTGGGCGATGTCGTCCGCGTTCGCGGCGACCGTCGCGTCCGGGGACAGCTCCTTGGCCACGACCATCGCCAGCAGCACCTTCATCACCGACGCCGGGCGCTGCCGGCCGTGCGGGTCGTAGGCCGCGAGGACCGCGCCCGAGTCGAGGTCGGCGAGCAACCAGCCCTCGGCGGTGATGCTGTCCGGCGGCTTCCGGGCGTTGGCGGGCAGCACGATGCCGCACTCGCCCATCCGCTCACCGCCGACCGGGTTCTCCGGGACGGCCAGCGGAGCGGGTGGCTTGGTGCCGGGTGCCACCTGTTCGGAGGTGTCCACCGCCGGGGGCGGTGACACGCGGTTGTCACAGGGGTCGGCCTGCGCCTGCGCGGTCGGGGCTGCGCCGAACACTGCGGTGGCCATGAGCGTGCAGGCAGCCAGCACCAGGGCAACGGGGCGTCGGGACGCGGGGGAACGCACCCGTCCAGGCTAGCCACCCCGGATGAGTGATGTGCACCCGCCACGTCGGATACTGCCTCCGTGAAGCTCTCCCGTCGCACGTCGGCGTTCCTGGTGGCCTTCGGGGTGTGGTCCTGGGTGATCTGGCCGACCTTCCTGCGCAACTTCTGGAAGGACCCCCGTTCGTGGGATGACGGCCCGACCGGGTTCTTCACCGTGCACCTGGTGCTCGTCGCCGTCTCGCTCGCGTTCGGCACGGTCATCGGCGTGCTGGGCGTCCGGGGTCTCCGAGCCGGCCGCCCGTAACCCACCACACCTCCTGGAGGCTCCCCGTGGAGTTCGTACGCCTGCTGCTGGTGTTCCTGCACCTGCTGGGCATGGGAATGCTCGTCGCGATGTTCCTGGTCCAGAACCGCGCGGGCAAGGACGGACCGCTGAACAAGGGCTGGCTGCACGGCGCGGCCCTGCAACTGCTCACCGGCGTGGCCCTGGTCGGCCTGGCACCGCTCACCGACCAGGACTACGACCACGTCAAGATCGGCGTGAAGCTGCTGGTCGTCGTGGTCGTCGCGGGCCTGGTCGCGGTGAACCTGAACAAGCCGAAGGTCCCGTCCTGGCTCACCCCGGCCCTCGCGGGCCTGGTCGTGCTCAACGTGGGCGTGGCCGTCTTCTGGACGTAGCCGCTCACCTGCGCCGGAACAGCGCGCCCAGCAGCAGGCCCGCACCGACCAGACCGGCGGCGGTGCGGGGGCTGGGTGCCCGGTGCACCTCGACCACCGGCCGGATCACCGCAGGCGGCGGCGGGGCCGGCGGGTCCTTGAGCAGGTTCTCCCGCGCGGTGGCCGTCCACGCCGTGATGAACAGCAGGAACTGCGCCACCAGGTTCGCGAACACCAGGACACCGATGACCGGGCCGAACGCCGCACCGGCCGGCGACGCGGTCACGGTGGTCAGGTAGATCGTCCCCACCTGCTTGAGCACCTCGAACCCGATCGCGGCGGCGGCTGCGCCCTTGAGCGCGCTGCGCCACCCCACGGGCTTGCGCGGCAGCTTCGCCAGCACCCACAGGAACACCAGCCAGTTCGCCGCCAGCGCCAGGACGATCGTGCCGACCTTGAGCAGCGCCTCGGCCCACCACACGCCGTCCAGGCCGACGAACTCCAGCACCAGGTGCGCGAACCCGCTGCCCACCGCCGTGAGGCCGAACGAGACGACCAGCGCCGCACCCAGGCTGATCAGCGCCAGCAGGTCCTTGAGGGCGGTCTTGAGGAACGGCAGGTCTTCCTTGGCGTGACCCCACTGGGCGGTCAGCGCGTCCCGCAGGTTGCTCATCCAGCCGAGCCCGGAGTAGGCCGCACCGAGCAGGCCGAACACCCCGACCGTGCCCTTGGACTCGACGGCCTGCTTGACGACGGTGTTGATGGTGTCGCCGAGCGCGCCCGGCACCGCCTCGGCGATGCTGCCCTTGAGGTCCTCCAGCAATCCGGGCTGCGAGGCGAGCACGAAACCGGCGATCGCGAAGCCGATCATGAGCATCGGCACCAGCGACAGCACGCTGAAGTACGTGACGGCGGCGGCGTAGTGCGACCCGTACTGCACGGAGTACCGCTGGGCCGCGCGGAGCAGGTGGTCCACCCACGGGCGCTCGCGGCGCAACCTGTCGAGCTTCGACTCTTCCGCCACGGTTGAACGTTAAGGGTTGGGATGATCACCCGCATCTCGAACGGGCGATCGTCCCCGCTCAGCCCGCCAGGAAGCCGATCCGCTCGTAGGCGCGGGCCAGCGTCCGACCGGCCACCTCGCGCGCCCGCTCCGCGCCGCGGGCCAGGACCTTGTCCAGCTCGGGCAGGTCGCCCAGGTACTCCTGGACCTTCGCCTGCACCGGGGTCGCGAAGTCGGTGTAGACCTCGCCGAGGTCCTTCTTCAGGTCCCCGTAGCCCTTGCCGTCGTACGCCGCGACCAACTCGTCCACCGGGCGGCCGGTCAGCGCGGAGTAGATCACCAGCAGGTTGCTCACGCCGGCCTTCGCGGCCGGGTCGTAGACGATCTCGCGGCCCGCGTCGGTGACCGCCGAGCGGATCTTCTTCGCACCCCGCCTCGGGTCCTCCAGCAGCTCGACCACGCCGGTGGGCACCGACTTGCTCATCTTCGACGTCGGGTCCTGGAGGTCGAAGATCTTGGCGGTGTCCTTGACGATGTACGCCTCGGGCACCCGGAACGTCCTGCCGTACCGGGTGTTGAACCGCTGCGCGAGGTCGCGGGTCAGTTCGAGGTGCTGCCGCTGGTCCTCGCCGACCGGCACGTGGTGGGCCTGGTAGAGCAGGATGTCCGCGGCCTGGAGGATCGGGTAGGTGAACAGGCCCACGCCGACCTGGGACTCCTGGCGGGCGGACTTGTCCTTGAACTGGGTCATCCGGGACGCCTCGCCGAACCCGGTGAGGCACTGCATGACCCAGCCGAGCTGCGCGTGCTCGGGGACCTGGCTCTGCACGAACAGCGTGGCGCGCTCCGGGTCGATGCCCAGCGCCAGGAGCTGCGCGGCCGAGACCCGGGTGTTCTGCCGCAGCGTCTTCGGGTCCTGCTCGACGGTGATGGCGTGCAGGTCCACCACGCAGTAGAACGCGTCGTGGGTCTCCTGGAGGGCCACCCACTGGCGGATCGCGCCGAGGTAGTTGCCGAGGTGGAACGACCCGGCGGTCGGCTGGATGCCGGACAGGACGCGCGGCCGGCTCACCGGGGTGTGCGGACCGGCCTCGGGTGCGTTCTCGACGGGGTTCTCAGGAGCCACCGGGTGATTCTCCCAGGGCCCGCCGGCGGCGCGGGACCGGGCCGGCGGTCCGCTCAGGCGGGACCCCCACGGGCGTGCTCCGCCCCGCGCGGGTGGCACCGCGCGGCGGGTCCCGGGGGCGTCAGGCGCGGGTGGACGGCACCGCGGGCTGGGCGGCGGCCGTGGCGGGCAGCGCCACCGCGGGCACCACCGCCGCGACGACCGGCGCGACGAGCTCTTCGGACTTGGCCCGGAGCACGGCGGCGGCGGCCCGGCGACGGCGGACGAGGCCGGCGACCAGCCCGACCACCCCGAACACCACCGCGGCGAGACCGACCGGCGTGTTCACCGACGACGCGCCGAGGGCGGCCGTGCCGGTACCCGCCAGGGCGACCCCCGTCGTGGCCAGGGGTGCCGCCAGGGCACCCAGGAACACACCCAGAGCTGCACTGCGACAGCGCACCGCCGAGCCTCCTCACCAACACCGCGTCACCGCTACGGGTGAACCCTGTTGACGGACGGCCGCGAACCTACCGAAGCTGTGGGGCTCCGGTGAGCAGATCGGTCGAAAACGCGGCTCGCGGCAGACTAACCACGACACTCCCCGTGATCGTCCCCGGGGCTCACCGGACGGGGTCGACCCGGCCGTACGTCGTGGTGCGCTGCCGGGCCGGCCGACCGGCCAGCGCGGCGGTCGCGTGCAGTTGGCGCGCGGTCCGCGCGGAGCCGTGCTCGGAGCCCGCCATCCGGCTGATGGTCTCCTCCATCAGCGTGCCGCCGAGGTCGTTCGCACCGCCCCGGAGCACCTCCGCCGTGCCCTCGTCGCCGAGCTTGACCCACGAGCACTGGATGTTGTCGACCCGCCCGTGCAGCGCCAGCCGGGCGAACGCGTGGATGGCGCGGTTGTCCCGCCGGGTCGGGCCGGGCCGGGCCACGCCCGCCAGGTAGATCGGCGCGTTGCGGTGCACGAACGGCAGGCCGACGAACTCGGTCAGGCCGCCGGTGCGGTCCTGGAGGCGCGCCAGGGCCCGGAAGTGGCCCAGCCAGTGGCCGGGGTGGTCGACGTGGCCGTACATCATCGTGGACGACGACCGCAGGCCCACTTCGTGCGCGGTGGCGACGACCTCCAGCCAGGTGGCGGCGGGCAGCTTGCCCTTGGTGAGCACCCAGCGCACGTCGTCGTCCAGGATCTCGGCGGCCGTGCCCGGGATGGTGTCCAGGCCGGCGGCCTTGAGGTCGGTGAGCCACTCGCGCACGCTCACGCCGGCCTTGGCCGCCGCGCTGACGATCTCCATCGGGCTGAACGCGTGGACGTGCATCCCGGGGGTCCGCGCCTTGATCGCCCGGACCACGTCCGCGTAGTACGTGACCGGCAGCTTCGGGTCGATGCCGCCCTGCATGCAGACCTCGGTCGCGCCCGCGTCCCACGCCTCCCGGGCGCGGTCGGCGACCTCGTCGATGCCCAGCCGGAACGCGTCGGCGTCGCGCTCGCGCTGGGCGAAGGCGCAGAACCGGCAGCCGACGTAGCAGACGTTGGAGAAGTTGATGTTGCGGTTGACCACGTAGGTGACGTCCTCGCCCACGACGTCCCGGCGCAGGTCGTCGGCCAGCCGGGTCATCGCCTCCAGCGCCTCGCCGTCGGCGGTCAGCAGCGCCATGGCCGCGTCGGTGTCCTCCAGCAGCCGGGCCGGGTCGTCGGCGGCCAGCGCGAGCGCGCGGGCGGTGTCCTCGGGCAGCCGGGTCGCGGCCACCGGCACGCTCAGCGAGTCCCAGTCGCCGTAGACGGAGTCGAAGTCGCCGCGCCGGTCGCCGGTGCGGCCCTCGGTGTCGATGGCGGTGTGCAGGTCGGCGCGGCCGTAGGTGTCCAGGCCGCCGTCCGGCTCCTGCCACTCTCGGCCGACCACGGGTGCGTCCGGGTTCGCGAGGCCGTCGTCCGCCGCCAGCGCCCGGACGTGCCCGGTGAGCCGGGCGTCGATCCACTGACCGGGCGCGGAGCGCACGTACCGCGGGTAGACCGCGAGGCGCTCCCGCAGGTCGAACCCGGCGGTCCGGGTGAGCTCGGTGAGCGTGTCGACGTGCGGCCACGGGCGTTCCGGGTTGACGTGGTCGGGCGTCACCGGGGACACGCCGCCCCAGTCGTCGACGCCGGCCCGCAGCATCAGGCCGAACTCGTCGCCGACCAGGTTCGGCGGGGCCTGGACGCTGGTGGACGACGGCATCACCAGCCGGGCCACGGCGATCGTGGCGGCCAGTTCGCGCAGGTCGGCGTCGGGCATCCCGCGCATCGCGGTGTCCGGCTTGGCCCGGAAGTTCTGGATGATGACTTCCTGGACGTGCCCGTACTGGCGGGCGATCCCGCGCATCGCCAGCAGCGACTCGGCGCGCTCGGTGATCGTCTCGCCGATGCCGATCAGGATGCCGGTCGTGAACGGGACGTTGACCCGGCCCGCGTCGGTGAGCACCCGGAGCCGCACCGCGGGCTCCTTGTCGGGGCTGCCGTGGTGCGGGCCGCCCTTCTCGCTCCACAGCCGGTCGGCGGTGGTCTCCAGCATCATCCCCATGCTGGCCGCCACCGGGCGCAGCCGCTGGAGCTCCTCCCAGCTCAGCACACCGGGGTTGAGGTGCGGGAGCAGGCCGGTTTCCTCCAGCACCGCGATCGCGCAGGCCCGGACGTAGTCCAGGGTGGACTCGTAACCGCGCGCCTCCAGCCACTCCCGGGCCTGCGGCCAGCGCTCCTCGGGCCGGTCGCCGAGCGTGAACAGCGCTTCTTTGCAGCCCTGCGCGGCGGCCCGGCGGGCGATGTCCAGCACCTCGTCGCGCTCCAGGAACGCGGCGGGCAGCCGGTGCGGCACGGTCGCGAACGTGCAGTAGTGGCAGCGGTCGCGGCACAGCCGGGTCAGCGGGATGAACGCGTTGCGGCTGTAGGTCACGACGCCGGGGCGGCCCTCGGCGAGCAGGTGCGCGTCCCGCACCCGGCCGGCCGCCGCCAGCAGCGCGTCCAGGTCGTCGCCACGGGCGTGGAGCAGCACGGACGCCTCGGTCACGTCCAGCACGGCACCGTCGGCGGCCCGGCGCAGCGCACGCCGCATCGCCGCCGCGCTGGGGTGGGACTCGGGCGGGGTGATCGAGATGTCCACGGCCACGTCAACGACACTAGGCGGCCAGAATTCCGGCCTCGCGCCGGGAGTGAGATGAGGCACGTTCGGGTGTCGGCGGTGCCCGCGCCCGCGCGACCGGGGCGGCGCGGGCGCGGCTCGCCCACGCGGTGACCGGTGAGCGCCCCGCGACCAGCGGTTCCGCGTTCCGCCCGGTCGGTGCGCCGACGGCGCGGAGGTCGGTGTGCGGGTCGGCCAGGACGTCACCGGCCGGTCGGGGCCCGCCGGTGCTCGACCAGCTCGACGTCGATGAACGCCCCGATCATGGCCCGCCACACCGCTTCCGCGACGTCGGGCGACAACCCCTCGGCCACGGCCCGCCGCCGGACCCCGGCCACGACCCGCTCGACCCGGTCCGGCGCGCGCACGGCCGACTCGTCGACCTTGAACCCCGCAGCCGCCCGCACCAGCGCCTGCCGCTGGGCGAGCAACCGCACCAGCTCCCCGTCCAGCGCGTCGATCCGCGCCCGGACCTCGTCCAACGACCCCGGCTCGGCCACCGCCCACTCCTCCCGCACGACGTCCTGGCGACACCGGACCATCGCCCACCCGGGACGGCCCGTGGTCATCGGGCCCTCGGAAAGGCGTGCCCGGCACTCCGGTCAGGTGATCTCAGGCCCTCGGCCAGTCGAAGCCCACGGTCACCGGCGCGTGGTCCGACCAGCGCTCGGCGTAGGTGGCCGCCCGATCGAGCAGTCGGCGAAGCACCTGGTCCAACGCGGGGACCTTGTCGATGAGCGTCTGCCAGACCAGGGCGTCATCGACCGAGGCGTACCCGTGGATCAGGACGTCGCGAAAAGCTGTTCCCTGGTGCCCATCACTCGCTGCCGGAAGTACGGGTTGCGGATGCTGGAACCGCTCACGAGGTCGACCGGTCGGCCGAAGATCCGCTCCAGCCCCTCCTTCAGGGCGAAGTAGCCGCCGAAGTAGTCGAATCCCGGGCCGGCGTCGAACTCCACGAGAACGTCCACGTCAGAGGACACCACGTCGAACGAGTCACCGACAGCGGAACCGAACACGTCGAGACGTCGAACGCCCGACGCGCGGCACAGGTCCTCGACCTCAGACCGCTTGGCCGCGATGATCTCGTGCACGGGCGTCACCTCCTGACCACGATTGTGCCCGCTCTCAGGCCCTCGGCCAGTCAAAGCTCACGGTCACCGGCGCGTGGTCCGACCAGCGCTCGGCGTAGGTGGCCGCCCGCTCCACCACGGCGCTGGTCGCCGTGGCCGCGATACCGCCGGTCGCGCAAGCCAGGTCGATCCGCCAGCCGGAGTCGTTGTCGAACGCCTTGCCCCGGTACGACCACCACGTGTAGGGCCCGGCCGCGTCGGGGTGCAGCGCCCGCACCACGTCCACGTACCCGGACTCGAACACGCTCGACAGCCACGCCCGCTCCGACGGCAGGAACCCGGACGACTTGAGGTTCGCCTTCCACGCCTTCAGGTCCGCCTCGCGGTGCGCGATGTTCCAGTCGCCGCACACCACGACTTCGCGCCCGGCCGCCGCCGCCTTCTCCCGCAGCTCCACCAGGTACGGCAGGAACCCGGCCATGAACCGGTCCTTCTCGTCCTGGCGCGGGGTGCCCACGTCACCGCTGGGCACGTACACGCTCGCCACCACCACGGTCGGCAGCTCCACCTCGACGTACCGCCCGGACAGCTCGAACTCCGGCACCCCGAACCCGATCCGGACCGCCTCGGGCGCTGCCCGGGTCAGCACGGCGACGCCGTTGCGGCCCTTCTGCTCCGAGTGCGCGTGCGCCACGTGCCACCCCTCGGGCGACCGCACGTCGTCGCTGAGCTGGCCTGGTTCCGCGCGGACCTCCTGGACGCACACGACGTCGGCCGAGGTCGCGGCCAGCCACTCCCGGTAGCCCTTCTTGGCGGCTGCGCGCAGCCCGTTCACGTTCACGGTCGACACGGTGAGCACGGGTCGGGAGCCTAGTCGCGGGCGGCGACCGCCCAGCCGTGCGGGTAGTCCGCCCCGCAGCCCGTGCACGTCGCCTCCAGGCCGAGTTGCCACACCAGCGGGCTGCTGCCGCCCGGCGACGGCACGCCGCGCACCTCGTGCCCGTCCAGCTCGGCCCGCAGGCCGGGCCACTCCGGCGCGCACGCGCATGCGACCACCGCACCGCGCCGGGACGAACGCCACCTCAGGAACATGCCCCCCATCACACCACCGACGGCACCCGCCGCGCATACCGGACCCGGCACGGGGAGTCGGGCCACTTGGTGTGCATCCCCGGCACGGGGCGCGGATCGGGGTCGAGGAGGTGGAAGTCGTAGTCCCGCAACAGGGTGGCGACGACCAGCTTCATCTCCAGGTAGGCGAAGTGCACGCCGGTGCAGCGGTGCAGACCGCCGCCGAAGCCGATCAGCGCCTGGCGCTCCAGCCTGCCCTCCCGCCCCTCGGTGTACCGGTCGGGCCAGAACTCGTCGGGCCGCGCGTGCTCCTCGGGCAGCCGGTGCGACACGGACGGCGCGGCGATCACCATCGCGCCCTCGGGGATCGCGTGGCCGTCGAGCTCGATCGGTTCGGCCGCCTGGCGCACCAGCAGGTGCGCGACCGGGTGCAGGCGCTCGGTCTCGTGCAGGCAGTTGTCCAGGTGCGCCAACGCCTTGACGCCCGCCAGGTCGAGCTCGCCGGTCTCCGCGCGGACCCGGTCGACGTGCTGGGGGTGGGTCAGCAGGTCGACCAGCGCCCACGAGATGTGCCCGGTGGTGGTCTCGTGACCGGCCCAGGTGAACAGCAGGATCATGTTGACCAGCACGGGGTCCGGCACCTTCGCGCCGTCCGCGTACACCGCCTCGGCCAACGCCTGGAGGAAGTCCGGCGGCGACGTGGGGTGCTCCCGGCGCTCCCGGAGCATGCCGCCGAGCGCGTTCCGCAGCCGGTCGCGGGCGCGGTTGCTGCGCACCACGGACGGCAGCGGGACGCGTTGCGGCGCGGCGGGGTTCATGCCGGCGGAGAAGCGGCGGAACTCGGCGAAGAAGTCGTGGTCCATGCGGGAGCCGAAGTCCGGGCCGAGGAAGCAGCGGGCGGCGATGCGCATCACCAGCGGGCCGAGCTCGGCGGTCAGGTCGAACTCGCCGGTGTCGCCGAGGCGGTCGGTGAACGCGGCGGTCTCGGCGCGCATCGTCGCCACGTAGCCGTCGAGCTGCCGGCCCTGGAAGCGCGGCACCACGATCTCGCGCTGCCGCCGGTACTCCTCCGGACCCGCGAAGAAGTAGAACTCGGGCGAGAACATCCGCTCGAAGAACGGGTAGGCCGTGCGGATCGACAGCTTCCGGTCGGTCTCCCCGAAGAAGAACCGGTTGCGCTCCGCACCGAGCAGCACCACCGCCCGCCTGCCGGGGAGGCGCAGCGAGAACACGTCCCCGCACTCCCGGTGCCCCCGCCCGATCAGCTCGACGGGTCTGCGGAGGAACTCGACCAGGTGCCCCAGCACGGGTAACGCGCCGGACACCTGCGGAGGGTAGCGGCCCATGTCACCCACCGTGCCACTCCCGTCCACGCCCGGACACCGCTTCCTGAGCGACTTTCACATCTCACCCGCAGTCACTGTCCGAGGTCGGCGCGACGAAGTCGTTGTTCACCCACCGCCCGTCGGCCAGCAGCCGGAAGCCGTTCTCCACCCGCCGCTCGGCCTTCACCACCGAGTCGCGCTGCATGGTCGACACGATCGGCTGGGTGTCGGCCGGCCCGGTCCGCACGTTGAGGATGTCGGCGGTCACCGCGACCCGGCACTCCGCCGCCGCCTTCTCCGACCCCATCGGCTTGCCGCCGTTGGTCACCCACATCACCCCGGCCGCGCCGAGCACGCCGATCACGATCAACCCGCGCGTAGGAATCCCGAACATCGCCCCGCCTCCCCGAACACCGGTCCTGAGGTGCAGATATAGCGCGATGCGGTGCCTCGCCGAACGTTCCCGGCCCGAATCCACCCGGCAGGGGAACCGATGGGGTGACCACCGCTACCGGCTGGTCACCGGAACACCGCCACCCGAACGCCGGCGGGCTGCCCCGGCGCGACCACGGGTCCCAGGGCCGTGCGGAGGCGGCGCGCCTGCGTCCAGGCCAGGCGGGGAACGCCGAAGGGGACCGCCCGAGAGCGGTCCCCTTCGCGTGCGTCCGGTCGGCTCAGCCGGCCATCCGCTTCTGGAGGTTCTCGTCCAGCGTGCCGAGGAAGTCCTCGGTGGTCAGCCACTCCTGCTGCGGACCCACGAGCTGGGCCAGGTCCTTGGTCATCCGACCGCTCTCGACGGTCGAGATGATGACCTGCTCCAGGGTCTCGGCGAAGCCGGTGACCTCGGGCGTGCCGTCCAGCTTGCCGCGATGCTTCAGGCCGCCGGTCCACGCGTAGATCGAGGCGATCGGGTTCGTGGAGGTCGGCTTGCCGGCCTGGTGCTGGCGGAAGTGCCGGGTCACCGTGCCGTGCGCCGCCTCGGCCTCGACCGTCCGGCCGTCCGGCGTCATCAGCACCGACGTCATCAGGCCCAGCGAGCCGAAGCCCTGCGCCACGGTGTCGGACTGCACGTCACCGTCGTAGTTCTTGCAGGCCCAGACGTAGCCGCCCTCCCACTTGAGCGCGGCGGCGACCATGTCGTCGATCAGGCGGTGCTCGTAGGTGAGGCCGGCGGCGTCGAACTCCGCCTTGAACTCGGACTCGAAGACCGCCTGGAAGATGTCCTTGAACGCGCCGTCGTACGCCTTCAGGATCGTGTTCTTGGTCGACATGTACACCGGGTAGTTCCGCCGCAACCCGTAGGCGAACGAGGCGCGCGCGAAGTCCTCGATGGACTTGTTGAAGTTGTACATGCCCATCGCCACGCCGCCGTCGGGGCCGAAGTCGGCCACGACGTGCTTGATCGGCTCGGAGCCGTCCTCGGGCGTGAAGGTGATGGTCAGCTCACCCGCGCCGGGCACCTTGAAGTTGGTGGCCTTGTACTGGTCGCCGTGGGCGTGGCGGCCGATGATGATCGGCTTGGTCCAGCCCGGCACCAGTCGCGGGATGTTGGAGATGATGATCGGCTCGCGGAAGACCACGCCGCCGAGGATGTTGCGGATCGTGCCGTTCGGCGAGACCCACATCTTCTTCAGGCCGAACTCCTCGACCCGCGCCTCGTCCGGGGTGATCGTGGCGCACTTGACGCCGACGCCGTGCTTCTTGATGGCGTGCGCCGAGTCGATCGTGACCTGGTCGTCCGTGGCGTCCCGGTGCTCGATGCCCAGGTCGTAGTACTCCAGGTCGACGTCCAGGTACGGGTGGATCAGCTTGTCCTTGATGAACTGCCAGATGATTCGGGTCATCTCGTCGCCGTCGAGTTCGACGACGGTCCCCTGAACCTTGATCTTACCCATACGCAGGGCGCTCCTCTCGCGACAGTGCAAGCAAGACAAGCGTACTGCTAGGTCCGGCAGGAGGTGCGGCCACCCGGCCAAATGGGAACGGGGTCACAATGCCCTAGCCTCCGGGTGACGATCTTGGAGGGGGCACATGTCGACCGGACCCACGCACGCCATGAGCGGCCTGCTGGCCTGGGCGGCGGTGACCGCGCTCGCCGAGAACCACCCCGTCGGCCAGCTCAGCCCGCAGAGCTGGGCGGTCGGCGCGGTGCTGGCGACGGGCGCGGCGCTGCTGCCCGACCTGGACCACCCGTCCTCGACCATCTCCCGCACGTTCGGGCCGGTCAGCGCGGGTGCGTCGGCGCTGATCAACACGATCAGCTCGTTCGTCTACCGCACCACGCGGACCCGCAAGGACTCCAACCGCGACGGCGGCCACCGCGGGCTGACGCACACGCTGGCGTTCGCCCTGGTCGCCGCCGTGGGCACGACGGCCGTGGTCCAGCAGTCCCAGAAGTGGGCGCTGCCGGTGCTGATGTTCGTCTTCGCGGGCCTGGCCGTGCGCGGGATCATGAACGACTGGTGCCCCCGGAAGGACGCCCTGCTGATCACGGCCGTGTCCGGCGGCATCACGGTGCTGTGCGTGGTCTGGACGGACCAGTCGCCGGCCAGCGCGGCGGCCTGCGGGGTCGCCGTGGGGGTGGGGTGCGTGGCGCACTACCTCGGCGACGCGATCACCGAGCAGGGCTGCCCGATCCTGTGGCCGATCCCGCTGGCGGGCAAGACGTGGTTCCCGGTCGCGCCGCCGAAGATCATGCGCATGAAGACCGGCGGGACCGTGGAGATGGCGATCGTCGGACCGCTGGTCACGATCCTGTCCGTCTGGCTGTCGGCGGCGGCGCTCCAGCGGACCGGCGTGCTGCCGTTCCTGGACGGGTTCGACCTGCTGCCGATCTGAAATTCGGACAACCGCCATTCGCAGGCTACCCGCACCTCACCCGATCGGACTAGCCTCGCCGGGAACCGCGATCCGGTGGCGGAGGGGACAGATCCACGTGGACGTGCGATGACGACCTGGCTCGGCCTCAACGCGGGCCACGGCGACCCTCGAGCGGCGGACCGGACCGCTCTGGCGCTGTACGAGTCCCTGCTGTTCCACGCCTACGTGGTGTGCGTGCACGCGGTCGAGGACAGCCACGCCATGTCGTTCCGGCTGACCGACGACCCGTCGGAGAACACCGTGTCGACGCTGATCGAGCGCGGCTACGGCGTGGCCGTGCACAACGGCAGCCTGCAACGCCTGGCGGGCCCGGAACAGCTCGCCAGGGGCGCGCTGAGGGCCGCGCTGGCCCACCGGTACCGCAAGGAGGGCCGTGCCCTGCGGTTCCCCGGCCAGCGCTCCCTGCGGGGCCGGTACGGCGTGTCCGACATCCTGGCGTTCAGCGCGATCGACGAGGTGCTGCCGCACGGCGTCAAGAGCGTCGACGCGCGCGGCGACCTCCAGCCCCGGTTCGTCGACGGCAAGCTGGTCCTGGACGTCTGACCGTCAGCCCGGGTGCGTGCCGACGGTGTCCTTGATGAGCGCCCCGAGGCCCTCCGCGCTGCGCGCGCAGTGGGCGCAGCAGAAGAACCGGCCCTCGACCTCGACGCCGTGGCCGAGGATGCGGCAGTCGCAGTGCTCGCAGCGCGGCGCGAGCCGTTGGACCGCGCACTCGAAGCTGTCGAACGTGTGCACGTCGCCGCTCACCGTGCGCACCTCGAACGCCATCCAGTAGTCGTTCCCGCAGACGTCACAAGTCGCCATAAGCGCAGCGTGCGGCCTGTCCGGCGGTCCGGCAACCCGAACGCCACCCGGCCGGCGGCGCGCCCCCGGGACGTCCGCGCGCGGCGGGGACGACGATGCGGACCAGGCCGGATTCGAACCGACGTACTCCCGTCCCGGAAGACGGGCGCGTCAACCACTGCGCTACAGGTCCCGACGAGCCCGACCCGCGCGGCGGACGCCGCACAACCGGGCTCCGCACAACCCTAACCACCAGCCCGCTCCGGAAGACAGTGCCGAACAGAGTGCGCTGATCGGTCCCGCTAAGGTCTGCCGCGTGCGCGGGGTCGACTACTACGAACTCCTCGGAGTGGGCCGCAACGCGTCCACGGCGGAGATCAAGTCCGCTTACCGGTCGCTGGCGAAGGTCATGCACCCCGACGCGGGGGGCTCGTCACTGACCTTCCGCATGTTGCAGGAGGCTTACGACACGCTCCGCGACCCGACGCGGCGGCGCGACTACGACCGGGGCTGGTCGTTCACCCGACCCCAGTCCCGGACGACGTCCACCCGCCCGCCGCGCACCGGCCGGACGGGGCGGCTGCGCAACTTCGGCGACGATCCGGATTTCGTACCCCCGAAGCCGCGCGTGGACGTCGGGGACGTCCCGTGGTGGCACCTGGTCGACGTCGGGCAGCGGGTCCGGTACGTGCCCGTCGCCGGTCCCGGTCACGCGCCGGCGCTGGCCGCCGTGTGCGGCTGGTTCTTCCTGCTGCTGCCCGTGGTGGCGGTGGACTTCTCGCCGCTGACGCTGACCCTGTGGCTGCTCGTGGTGGGCGCGGCGGCCGTGGTGGCGTTCCGGTTGGTGCGGCGGTACCTGCTGGCGGCGCGGGCCGACCGGGCGTTCGCGCACGGGGTGGACGCGGAGGTCGTGCACGGCACCACGGACGACCGGGTGTGCGAACGGCTCACCGCGGACCTGCTGAGCCGGTACCTGACCAGGCTGCCCGGCGCGCGGGTGTTCCACGGCCTGGCGTGGCCGGGTTCGGTGTTCGCCGACGTGGACCACGCGGTGCTGTGCGGGCGGCGGCTGGTGCTGATCGAGTCGAAGTCGTGGCTGCCGGGGCACTACGCGGCCGAGGACGACGGGACGCTGTGGCGCAACGGCCACCCGTTCCGGGGCGGCGGCACGCGGCTGCCGAGGAGCCTCGCGGTGTACCGGAAGTTGTTGCCGTGGCTGGACATCCGGACGGTGCTCGTGGTGTACCCGAGCCGCGCCGGAGAGGTGACGACGGACGAGCCGGCGGACACCCTCGTGCCGCCGACGACCCCGGCCCAGTTCGTCGAGGAGATCGGCGAGTGGCTGGCCGAGGACCCCGCCACCGTGGACCGCGAGGCGTACCGCCTGCTGCTGGCGCAGGTGGTGCCGATCAGCGGCACCTGAATGGCCGCTGCCGCACGGCCGTCCGCCGGGCTAGGTTCTGCCGACGCTGCGGACAAGTGGAGGACACGCGGTGAAGGTCGACGTTTTCAACGAGATCCAGGACCCGCGCCCGTGGCACGAGGGTCACCAGCACGCGCGCATCACCGAGTCCCTCGAACAGGCGAAACTGGCCGACGAGCTCGGCTACGGCTGCTGGTGGCAGGTCGAGCACCACGGCGCGGAGGAGTTCAGCCTGTCGTCCGCCCCGGAGTTGATGCTCGCGGCCATCTCCCAGCACACGTCGCGCATCCGCCTGGGCCACTCGGCCGTCCTCGCGCCGGCGCGCTTCAACCACCCGATCCGGGTCGCCGAGCGGGCCGCGATGCTGGACCACCTCAGCAACGGCCGGGTCGAGCTCGGGCTGACCCGGTCCACGACGCCGGAGTGGCGGCTGTTCGGCATCGACCCCGCCGACGTCCGCCGGCAGACCCAGCAGGCGTTCGAGATGGTGCCGAAGATGTGGACGCAGGACCGGTTCTCGTACTCCGGCGAGGACTTCGAGATCCACGACGTGCCGATCGTGCCGAAGCCGTTGCAGCGCCCCCACCCCCCGCTGTGGCAGGCCGCCGGGACGCCGGCGTCGTTCGAGGAGGCGGGCAGGCGCGGCGTGGGCGTGCTGGGGACGACGATCTGGGAGTCCGCGGAGCGCGTGCGCAGAATGGTCCGGCTGTACCGCGAGGCGGCCGACGCGTGCACGGACCCGGTCGGGTCGTTCGTGAACAACCAGGTCGCGTTCTTCACGTTCGTGCACTGCGCGGAGACCGACGAGCAGGCGGTGAAGAACGGCGCGGTGGCCGCAGCGGCGTGGTACACCGTGCGGGCGTTGACGTTCTTCGAGGCGGCGGATTCGTTCGTGGAAACCGTGCGCCACCAACAGGAAATTCTGCAAGACCCGTCGGGTGGCGGCCTGACCGGCGACTTCCTGCGGGCGGAAGCCGAGTCGTTCACGGGTCCGAACCGCGCCCAGGTCGTCATCGGGCGCGTGTTGCAGGGCGAGGACGTGCCCGACGAGGAGATCTTCGAGGCGCTCAACGAACAGGACTCGCTGATCGTCGGCAGCCCGGAGACGTGCCGGAAGAAGCTGCGCACGTACGCCGACCTGGGCATCGACCGCCTGATGGCGTTCCACCAGGTGGGCAGCCTGTCGCACGAGTCGGTCATGACCAGCCTGCGGCTGATCGGCGACCTGATCCCGGAGTTCGACGTCTGACGCGGGTCGCGACCACCGGCACCTGAACGGCCGTTGCCGCACGGCTGGTGCGGCACGGCCGTGCCGCGCGGCTGGTGCCGTTGACCCGAGAACCTGATCCCGGAGTTCGACACCCGACACGGGACGCGACCATCGGCACACCTGTTCGGCGCGTTACCTGAAACCACTCCAACGAGTGAGAACAATTTTTCGGGTAACGGGTCGGCGGATGGTCGCGATTCCCCAGTACGTCGATTCCGAGGATGTGCGCCATGAGCTACCCCCAGGAAACCCAGCACCACCCGACCGACCACCAGGAGCCCAAACCGAAAAGGTTCGGTGCGCTGGCGTGGGCAGCGCTCATCCTCGGCATCGCGGGCGTGGTCGGTTCACCGATCATAATCCTGAACAACCTCACCGCCGTCATCGCCGGGGTCGGCGTCGTGCTGGGTGTGATCGCGCTCTTCGGCAGCCGCAAAATCCTCGCGACCATAGGCGTGGTGCTCTGCGTGCTGGCGATCGTCTTCACCGTGATGGCGCAGGGCGCAGCCGTGCGGGAGTTGGAGAAGATCGTCGACGGAACCACCAACGAGGGCACCGTGAGCAGCGGAGACACCAAGGAAGCCGCCGCCACCAGCCCGCCCACGTGGGGCCAGCGCTACACGTGGAAGGACGGCTTGGCCGTCGAGGTGTCCGCCCCCACGGCGTGCACGCCGGGAGAGTACGCGCACCCGCCGAACGTGGTTCGAGGCGCGAAAATCACCGTCACGATCGTGAACGGAACAGACAAGGCTTTCGACACGACGCTGCTGTCGATCGGCAACGAAGCTCAATTCGCCGGCAAGAAAGCCGATACGATCTTCGACTCCAACGGCCCTTGCGGTGGTGGCGGCCTCGAAAACGCCACGGTCCTGCCGGGAAAGACCTACACCTACGACAAAGCGTTCTCCGTGGGCGCGGAACCGGGCGACCTCCAGATCACCCTGCAACCCGGCTTCGGCGCGGACAAGGCAGTCTTCACCGGTCAAGCCTGACCACCCCTGGTCAGGTGGACAACGACCACCGAGCCGTGCACGACCCCCGAACTGCGCCTCGCCAGGACCCGGAAGCGGACCAACTCCTCTGCCCCTTTGTCGCTGCTGTTCGGCAAGCTGCTCTACCAGCACACTGCCTGAGGTACGACTAGCTGCTCTCTTCAAGCAACCGAGCGGCGGCTTCCGGGTCCATCAGGTTCGAATAGACCTGTTCGCCGGGACGCAGCATTCGAACAGCAGCTTCAGCGCGGTACCGGTCGTGGTCATCTCCGTCAGCGAGCCACTGGCCGCAGAACGCCGGCTGCCACCACCCAACCAGGATCGCCTGCCTCGACAAGGGCTGCTCGCCAATGTTGGACCTTGACCTTGAACATGACCACGTCGTCGATCGACCGGATGCGCTCGCGGGGACCAGCGGGCAGAGCGAACTGATCGTTGACCTTCCTGATCAGAGGATGATCGATCTCATCAAGCGGTTCATCGATCGGCGGCAGGCCCAAGTCCTCACGAGGACAGCGAAGGGTGGGACGAACAGTCATCAGGACTCGCGAACCCCGCCCAGTTCATCGAGGCGTTCCTTCGACATGCCCGTCAGAGCGGCCACCTGGCCGCTCTGGGTGCCGTCGAGCATCTGCATCGTGCGACGCAACGCGGCGTCGATCTCTTCCCGCCTCGCGCCCAGGTACTCACGGACGGCAGCGGCCAGCAGTTCCTTCTGGGTCATGTGCAACGCGGTAGCACCGTGAGCGATCAAAGCGTGCGTCTCTTGATCAACCTTGACAGGAGCCGACCGGACAGCCATGACCCACCTCCGGTACCCAAGGGTACTCGGGTACCATCGCAAGGCAAGCTCGCAGCCTTCCCCGCGCATGTCGAAGATGCCTGTAGCGCACCAGCACTTCCCCACCGCCATGGGATGCTTCCACCATGAGCCCGAAGCTGGGCCTCGTCCAGGACCCGGAAGCGGACGAACTGCTTCCCAGCAGTGCTCTCGCCCTGCTACTCGGGATGCTGCGGGACCAGCACACTGCCTGATGCATGACAAGCCGTGACAGACCTCCAGCCGGCCTGGAGCCCCCCTACCGGGCCTAGTTGTTCGGTTCAATTCATTCGACGGAGCGCGAACAACTTGAGGACACGCATGGCAGGGCGTCCATCACGAGCGGTCGTGTACTAACGGCTGAACGAAGCCGTCGCCGAGCTTCGCGAACGCCTCGGCGGCCTGCCCGCTCCGGCAGAAGCCGAGGACATCTGGTCCAACATCTGGCACCAGGAAGCCCACAACAGCACCGCGCTCGAAGGCAACACCCTTGTCCTGCAAGAAGTAGAACGCCTCCTGGACGAAGGCCGCGCGGTCGGCGCGAAGCCGCTCAGGGACTACATGGAGGTGCGCGGCTACGGCGACGCCGCGCGGTGGGTGTACGGCCAAGCTCTCGACCCGGGCGACTGGCAGACCGGCGACCTCATCTCCTTGCAGGAGGTTCGCCACATCCACCACCTCTGCATGTCCCCGGTGTGGACCATCGACCCCCACCCCACGCCTCTGACACGGAGAGCCCCGGCAGCTTCCGCCGCCACGAGATCGCGGCATTTCCCGGAGGCATGAAGCCGCCATCCTGGACCGACGTCGACCACCTGATGCGCGACTGGGTCAGCGGGACGGCCGGACTGCGCGACCTCGACAACGACCCGCTTCCCGAATCACTGGCACGAGCCCACAACTCCCTTGAACAGATCCACCCCTTCCTGGACGGCAACGGACGGGCGGGCCGCTTGGTCCTCAACCTGCTGCTTGGACGCCTCGGCTACCCGCCCGCGATCATCTTCAAGAGGGACCGCGACAAGTACCTCCAGGCGATGAGACGCGCGGATCGCGGCGAGTACGGCCCACTCGGCGAACTGATCGCCCGCAGCGTGACCGCCAACCTGTACAAATTCGTCATCCCGGCCGTGGCAGGCCCCGTGAAACTCGTGCCGCTCGCCGCCCTGGCCACCGATGACTTGACCGAGAACGCACTTCGAGTAGCCTCCATGCGGGGTCGGCTGCGCGCGATCAAGGGTGACGACGGCCTGTGGCGCAGCAGCAAGAACTGGGTGGACGAGTACCGCCAAAACCGCCACCGCCGTCTCGGCGGCGCATCCTCCTGACGGCAAACGGGACCAACGCGTGCCACCATGTCGCGCATGAGCCCGAAGCTGTACCTGGCCCAGGACCCGGAAGCGGACGAACTGCTTTCCAGCAGTTCTCTCGCCCCGCTATTCGGGATGCTGCTGGATCAACAAATTCCCATGAAAAAGGCTTTCAAGGGCCCGAAGGTCATCGCCGACCGCATGAGCGGTGAACTGAGCGTGCACCGGATCGCGGAGGCGAGCGAGGAGGAGTTCGCCGTTGTCATGTCCGAGGTACCGGCCGTTCACCCATTCCCGGTTCCATGGACCTGGCGACACCAACTCCACACCCGGTCGCAGGGCCGTTGCGACCAGGAAGATTACACGGTGTCCGATCTGGTCGCATTACCCGGACCCGAACCCGAAGCCGTGGAGGCGTCTTCCTCGTCCGCAGTTTCCTGCGCGGACCGCTCAAGGTACTGTCCCAGCAGTTCCCGCACCTGCACTTCCGACAGGTTGCTGCCCTTGATCTCAAGGGTACTGCCGTCAGCGACGATCTTGATGGACACGTCCTTGCTCCGACGGGAAAACAGGGCGCGAACCAACGCGAAGGCCGCAGTCGCGCCTGTTGCCACTGCCGCGAGAATCGGAACTACCAGACTCCACATATCAATCCACCTCGGCGACGATCAGGCAAACAAGGCTCAACACGAAGGCACACGGACCGATTATCGCCGAACTTGCGACGACAAACCCGATGTCGACGGTTTGCAGATTTCCTTCCACCGGGATCGACTGCGCGTAGATGCCCGTCCCGATGCAGCCCAAGAGGAATCCCACGCCAACCAGGAGCACCCTGACCCCGCGAAGGCGGGTAGCGATCTCCCGGTTCAGCAGGTGGCCGACCGCAGTGGCCACGATTGCCACCGAGACGAGCAGGAGTTCGCCCTTCCCCAGCAGGGCGGACCAGTCGGCCGGCCGACGATGCCCCATCGACCCTAAAAGGTTCATCACCAGCGGCAGGATCGCAAAAGCGAGTTCGAAGATCACCCACACGCCGATCTTCTGCTTCAGCGAGACTTTCGGCGACAACTGCGACGAGCCCGAGGTCTGCGTGGTGATCTGCCCGATCTGCAACCCTGAGGTACCGGAGCCCTGAACGACCATTGGGACAACCCCACTGTTGAGCGAATCGCTGACGCTTCGTGCCATACCTCGGCAGGAGAGTTAGTCGGGGGTAACCGACAAAACGTTACATACGGACATCCAGCGGTGTGTTACGTCCAGCAGATCCCGGTGGAGAGGGCTGTCGAGGGACCGAGGGACCGAAGGTGGACAGAGCGGCGACCGGGGGCTCGGGTGAGGTCTCGGGGAGGGTTCGAGCGGCGAGTCGTGGCACCGCTGCGGATGCCTTGGGGCGTGGTGTCGGCGGTGCTCAACCGGCTATCCGGGACTGTCCGCCCTCCGGGTTAGAGTCGCCGCGTGCTGTTGCCGGGATTGGCCGATCTCACACCTCTGGGGCAGGGCGGGTTCGCCACCGTCTACCGCGCCCGCCAGGTCCAGTTGGGGCGGGACGTCGCTGTCAAGATCGACAACCGCGTCCTCCAGACCGAACGGGACCGGCGGCGGTTCCTGCGGGAGGCGCAGGCCGCCGCGCGGTTGTCCGGGCACCCGCACGTGGTGTCGGTGCACGACGCCGACTTCACCCCGCAGGGGACTCCCTACCTGGTGATGGAGCTGTGCACGGGCGGTTCGCTGGCCGACCTGGTCCGGCGCGACGGGCCGCTGCCGACCGCACGGGTCCGGGAGATCGGGATTCAGCTCGCCGACGCGCTGGCCGCCGCTCACGCCGAAGGCGTCCTGCACCGGGACATCAAGCCCGGCAACATCCTGCTCGACCGGTACGGGACCGCGAAGCTCGCCGATTTCGGGCTCGCCGCGCTGCTGGACGCCGAGGGCAGCTCCACCGTCACCCGGGACGCCCTGAGCCCCAGCTACGCCTCCCCCGAGGCGTTCGCGATGGCCCAGCCGACCCCCGCCGCAGACGTGTACTCACTGGCCGCGACCCTCTACGACCTGCTCGCGGGCAAGCCGCCCCGGCCGGTGCCGTGGCCCGTCGAATCCTTCGACCACCTCGGAGAGGTGCTGCGGTCGCCGGTGCCGCCGGTGGCAGGCGTGCCCCAGGACTTCCACGACACGCTCGTCCGCGCGCTCATCCCGGACATCTCCTACCGCACGGGCAGCGCCGCCCGGTTGCGGGACGAGTTGAAGGGGGTGGGAAGTGGCGGGCCACAGGTGGCGGTATCGCCGGGGTCCGGGCCGCAGGTGGTAGCGCCGCCGGTGTCCGGGCCGCAGGTGGCGGTGTCGCCGGTGTCCGGGCCGCAGGTGGTAGCGCCGCCGGTGTCCGGGCCGCAGGTGGCGGTGTCGCCGGTGTCCGGGCCGCAGGTGGTGGTGCAGCCTGCATCAGGGGCGCGGCCGGTGGTGTCGGGGCCGCCGTACGGAGGGCCGCACCAGCGGCCCGGTTCGCCGCAGTTCCCGCAGCACTCGGGGCCTCCCGTCCAGTACGCGCACTCCGGGCCGCTCGCGGCTCCCCGGCGCGGGCCGTGGGCCCTCGTCGCGATCGTCGCGGTGCTGGCGGTCGCGGTGGCCGGCGGGGTCTGGTGGGTTACCAGGAGCACGAACTCCCCGGGCGGCAACGCGGGCAGCGGCACCGGGACGAGCAGCGCTCCGACCGCCGAGGACACCCTCGAAACCGTGCCGCCGCGACTCAAGTCCTGCGGCGCGGGCTACTGCATGGCCGAACCCACCTGCTACCACGGCATCACGTCCATCGGCGGCCAGGCTGCGTCGGCCCGGCGCGCGGGCGACTGCTCGACCCCGCACTACTGGGAGGCGTTCTCCGGCGGCTGGCTGTCCGGCGCGATCCCCCAGGTCGACAACGACGAGTTCGTCAAGGCCGCCGAGGTCAAGAACGTGTGCACGGCCGAGGTGATGACGGCCAGTACCCGCCCGTCCGTCGACACGTCGACCTGGGAGATCTCCGCCGTCGCGTTCAACGACGGCAGCCGGAACTACTTCCACTGCTTCGCGAAGGACCCCGAGGAGGGCGAGGTCACGACCAGCGCCTTCGGGTCCTGAGGTGGTTCGAACGCGAGTGACGGCCTGGTGAACGGCGTTCTCGCCGCGTCCCGGTGAACCGCGACAGGCCGCCGGGACGGTCGCAAAATGGTTTGCGCCCATTCCTAGGGTAGTAAGACGTGCGCGCTTACGGGCAGCTTGCGCTCGCCGGATTCCGCCGTTACTCCACCTATCGACAAGCGATGTTCGCCGGCCTCGCCGCGAACACCACCTTCGGCCTGCTCCGCACAGCGGTGATGGTCGCGGTGGTGGGCGCGGTGCCCAAGGCCGGCTACGACGTACCCACCGCCGTGGCCTACGTGTGGGTCGGCCAGGGCCTGATGGCCTTCGCGCAGCTCTGGGGCGACACCGCGCTGGCCGAACGCGTCCGCAGCGGCGACGTCGTCGTCGACCTCTACCGGCCGTGGCACCTCCAGGCGGCCCTGTTCGCCACGGACATCGGCCGCGCCGCGTACTCGCTGCTGATCCGGTTCACCCCGACGGTCCTGATCGGTGCGCTCGTCTTCCCCTTCCACTGGCCCGAACCGGCCGCGTGGCCGGTGTTCGCGCTCAGCGCGCTGCTGGCTCTCACGGTCAGCTTCGGCGTGCGCTTCCTGCTCAACGCCAGCACGTTCTGGTTGATGGACAACCGGGGTGTGATGAGCCTCTACTCCGTCATGTCCAGCGTCCTGTGCGGTTTGGCGCTGCCGCTGTCGTTCTTCCCGGAATGGGCGCGGACCCTGTTGTGGGCCACGCCCTTCCCGGCGATCATCCAGGGCCCGGTCGACATCTGGACCGGTCACGGTCCACAGTGGACCACGCTGGCGCACCAGGTGTTCTGGGCGGTCGCCGTGCTGTTCGCCGGGCACGTGGTGCTCGGCCGCGCGGTGCGCAAGGTGGTGGTCCAGGGTGGGTGACCGCGTCTACCGGAAGCTGGTCGCCGCGCGGTTGCGCGGCCAGATGTCCTACCGGGCCTCCTTCGTGCTGGACTGCACGTCCCAGGCGCTCGCGCAGGGCTCCGAGCTGATCGTGATCCTGGTGCTGTTCACCCAGGTCGACGCGCTGGGCGGGTTCTCCGCGGCCGAGGTCGTGCTGGTGTACGCGCTCGCGTCGGTCGCGTTCGGGATCGCGGACACGGTGGTGGGGCAGCTCAACGACCTGCCGCAGTACATCCGCACCGGGCAGTTCGACGTGATGTTGTTGCGACCACTGGGGACCCTGCCCCAGATCGCCGTGTCGGACGTCCGGTTGCACCGCCTGGGCCGGGTCGCCACCGGTGTGGTCGCGCTGGTCTTCTCCCTGGTGCACAACGACATCGCGTGGTCGCCCTGGACGGCGCTGCTGGTCGTCGTGGCACCGGCGGCCGGCGCGGTGATCTTCTCCTCGGTGTGGGTCGCGGCCTGCGCGGTGTGCTTCTGGCTCGTGGAGGGGCAGGAGCTGGCGAACTGCGTCACGTACGGCGGCAACGCGTTCACGACGTACCCGGTCACCATCTACACGGGCTGGCTGCGCCGGGTCATGGCGTTCGTGATCCCCGGCGCGTTCGTCGCCTACTACCCCGCCCTGGCGCTGCTCGGCCGCCCGGACCCGTTGGGCGGCCCCGGTTTCCTGGGGTGGATCTCGCCTCTCGTCGCACTCGCCACCGCCGGCGCGGCCGGGCTGGTGTGGCGCTCCGCCGTTCGCCACTACCGAGGGACCGGGTCATGATCGAAGTGCGCGACCTGCGCCGCGAGTTCACCGTGACGAGCAGGACCGGCCGGTTCCGGCGCACCCGGCGGACCGTGCGGGCGGTCGACGCGGTGAGCTTCGACGTCGCCGCCGGCGAGGCGGTGGGGTACGTCGGGCCGAACGGGGCCGGCAAGTCCACCACGATCAAGATGCTCACCGGCATCCTCGTGCCGACCTCCGGGCACGTCCGGGTGTCCGGCGTCGACCCGTCCCGGTCGCGGCGCGAGCTGGCCCGCCGGATCGGCGTGGTCTTCGGGCAGCGCAGCCAGCTCTGGTGGGACCTGCCGCTGCGGGACAGCTTCGAGCTGCTGCGCGCGATCTACCGGGTGCCGTCGGCGGATTTCGCGCGGCGGCTGGCCGAGTGCGCCGGACTGCTCGAACTGCACCCTTTCCTGGACACGCCGGTCCGCCAGCTCTCGCTGGGGCAGCGGATGCGCGGCGAGGTGACCGCGGCCCTGCTGCACGGTCCGGAGCTGCTGGTGCTGGACGAACCGACGATCGGGCTCGACCTGGAGTCGAAGGAGCGGCTGCGCGAGTTCCTCGCCGAGCTCAACACCGCGCGCGGCACCACGCTGCTGCTCACCACGCACGACCTGGACGACATCGAGCGCCTGTGCCCCCGGCTGGTGGTGATCGACCGCGGCACGGTGCTGGCGGACGGGCCGCTGGAGGAGCTGCGGTCCGAGGTCGCGCCGGAACGCGTCCTGGTGGTCGACCTGGAGACGCCGACCGGGCCGTTGGAGGGCTTGCCGGGCGTGGTCTCGGTGCGGGTGGAACTGGGCGGATTGCGACAGCACCTCACGTTCCGCCGCGCGGAAACCACCGCCGCCGCACTGATCTCCGCCGTCGCGACCCGGGCCGACGTGCACGATCTGGTCGTCGAGGAACCCGAGATCGACGATGTGGTGCGCCGTTTGTACGCGCGTCGGTAGAGTCGGACGAAACGGTCACGTTTTCCCACTTGAGGAGTAGCCATGCGCGCAGGTCGTCCGGTCGCCACCACCCTGCTGGCGCTGGGGCTCGTCGGCGCGCTGTCCGCGTGCGGAGCCGTGCAGGAGGCGTCCAACGCCGCGGACCAGGCCGGTCAGGCGATCGACAAGGTCAAGCTCTGCACCGAGGCGGTCAGCCTGGCCGGGTTCACGCCGAGCGCGACCGACCCGCAGAAGGCCGTGGACGAGACCAAGGCCAAGGCCGACGAGCTGACCAAGCTGGCCGAGAAGACCGGCGACGCCACGCTCAAGGACGCCATCACCGGCGTGTCCGAGACGATGTCCAACGTGACCCTGAGCGACCTCGACCCGGGCAAGTTCGCGGACTGGACGCAGAAGAAGCTGGACCAGGTCGCGAAGCTCAGCGCCGCCTGCGGCTGACCCGTTCGGGTCGCGCCCCCTCGCGCGGAATGGTCGTGCCGAGCGGAAGTGCCACGCGGTCGGTACCTTCGGAGTCGTCCCACGCTGGGAGTCGTCCTCGCTGGGGCGCACCGGAGGTGTTGCGATGCACGCGATAGTTGGCGACCGGTTGCACGTCCACAGCCGCGCGGTGGGTCTCGACGAGCGCGTCGGCGAGATCCTGGAAGTGCGCGGGACCGAGGGAGCGCCGCCGTACCTGGTCCGCTTCCCCGACGGCTACGAGGGGCTGGTCTACCCCGGCCCGGACAGCCTGGTGGAGCCCCGCACCGGCGACTAGTCGCCGGCGAGCAGTGACTCGACCTCGGCGCGGTAGAGCAGCGCCGGGTCGAACCCCATCGGGCCGAACTGGCCCGACACCTCCAGGCTGAGCACGCCGTGCAGCCTGGTGAACGCCCGCACGGCGGTGAGCAGCACGGCGGGGTCGACCTCGCCCTCTCCCCGGGACCGGGCCCAGTCGACCAGTTGTTCGTCCAATGTGGACCGGTCGGTCGTGCCGGCCGTGCGCGCGGCGGTGAGCACCCCGATGAACGCGCTCATCGTGCGGTGCGCGAGCGCGACGGTGTCCGGCGGTGCGTGGTAGCCGGGCAGGGGCGTGCCGAAGAGCAGCAGGTAGCGGTGCGGCCGACCGATCGCCCAGTCCCGGAACGCGCGCCCGAACTCGTGCACCCGCTCGTCCGGCGGGCGGCCCGCGCTCTGCTCCGCGGCGTCCTCGACCGCCTCCGCGAGGTCCCGCCAGGCGTCCCGGATCAGTTCGGTGAGCAGGTCTTCGCGGTTCTTGAAGTACCGGTAGAGCGCGGGGCCGGTGATGCCCATGCGCTTGGCGATGGCGTTGACCGAGACGCCCTCCACGCCGAGTTCGGCGAGCTGTTCCAGCGCGATGCGCTTGGCCTCGCCCCGCGTCTCCTCGCGGTACCGCTCGCGCCGGGTCATGGTCACGCCGCACCTCCCTTGACAGGCACACTCTAACTTGTGTTAGAACTTCTTACATCCGTAAGAGGCAATCAGGGAGTCGTCATGACGGTGGTCGTGCTGGGCGCGGGTCGCGGTATCGGGTGGGAGATCGCCCGGCAACTGGTGGCCGACGGGCGGGAGACGCGGGCGGTCACCCGATCCGGTGGAGTGCCCGAGGGGGCCGCCGACGTGCGGGCGGACCTCCTGGACCGGACGGCGACGATCGAGGCGGTGCGCGGCGCGTCCGTGGTGCACCTCGCGGCGAACGTGCCGTACCCGTCGTGGGCGGACACCCTGCCGACGCTCTACGACAACGCCGTCGCGGCGGCCGAGGCGGCGGGCGCGAAGCTGGTGCTGGCGGACAACCTGTACTCCTACGGCCCGGTGTCGGGACCGCTGACCGAGGACACGCCGGAACGCCCGGCCGGGCCCAAGGAGAAGCTGCGCAGCACGTTGGGCAAACGTTTGCGGGAAGCCGCCGTGCCGGTCGTGCTCGGCCGGTCGAGCGACTACTACGGCCCGCACGGCATCGGCTCGCTCGTCGGCGAGCTGGTGGTCAAGCCGCTGGCGCTGGGCAAGCAGGCGATGTGGTTCGGGCCGCTGGACGTGCCGCACACCTTCGCCTACCTGGGTGACACCGCCCACGCGCAGATCGTGCTGGGCGACGACGAGCACGCGGACGGCCGGGTGTGGCACACGCCGGCCGCCCGGACCGTGACCGTGCGCGAGTTCATCGCGCTGGCCGGGCGGGTGCTGGACAACCGGCGCAAGCCCCTGCGGCTGCCGAAGGCGACCGTCGCGCTGGCGGCGCTGTTCGACCGGCGGCTGCGCGGGATGGGGGAACTCGACCACCAGTGGACCCGGCCGTGGGTGGTGGACCACTCGGCGTTCGAGCGGACGTTCGGGTCGCTGCCGGCCACCCCGCACGAGGAGGCCGTCGCCCGGACCGCCGAGTGGTACCGGACCCGGCCCTAGCCCAGGATCGTGGTGATCAGCTCGTCGGCCAGCGCCGGGGTGGCGGCGGCGATGCCGGACCAGCGGCGGGACAGGTCGAGGTCGAACTCCAGCGGACGGCCGCGCAGGTCCAGCAGCGCGCCGCCGGCGGCGGGGACGGTGACCAGGGCCGCGATCAGGTCCATCAGCCGGTGGGTGTCCGAGCCCGGGTCGGCGAACGCGTCCACCGAACCCTCGGCCACCAGCATCGTCTCCAGACACGTCGTGCTCAGGATGCGTATCCGGTCGGCGGCGTCCGCCAGGCGCGTCCACGCCTCCTCGGTGCCGCGCTTCGGGCGCATCACGCAGAGGGAGGCACCCCGCAGCCGGGTCCGGCCGGACGTGCGGAACGGGGTCGGGCGACCGGCCTTGGCCGACCACGCGCGGCCGGTGTCGAACCAGACCGTCAGGGCCTCCACCGGCACGGTGTCGATCACCAGCGCCCCGGCGAAGCACGACAGCGGGACGCCCGTGGCCGCGTTCGCCGAACCGTCCACGGGGTCGACCACCAGGGTCGCGGCGGAACCGTGATCGACGAAACCGGCCTCCTCGGACAGCAGGTTGACGCCCGCCGCCTCGGCGGCCTCCAGGATCGCGCCCTCCACGATCGCGTCGACCCGCATGGTCGGGGTGCCGTCCGCGCCGTCCGCGACCTCCTCGCGCAGCTCCACGCGGGTGTGCAACTGCCGGGCCTCCTGGAAGGCGCGGGCGGCGGCCCGCGCGGTGGCGGCCAGCGCCGGGTGGACGTCTTCGGACAGCAGCGGTTCCGGAACGGGCCAGGGGTTCTTCGTCACGCTCCTGAACATGCCACGGGGGAGCCCCCGGCGTGGAGGCTCCCCCGTGTTCGGCGCGAAACTCAGATGAGGCCCAGGCCCCGGACCGCGTCGCGCTCCTCGACCAGCTCGGCCACCGAGGCGTCGATGCGGGTGCGGGAGAACTCGTCGATCTCCAGGCCCCGCACGATCTCGTACCGGCCGGCCTTCGCCGTCACCGGGAACGACGAGATGAGGCCCTCCGGCACGCCGTACGAGCCGTCCGACACGACCGCGGCCGACGTCCAGTCGCCCTCGTCGGTGCCGTTGACCCAGGTGTGCACGTGGTCGATGGCCGCGTTCGCCGCCGACGCCGCCGAGGACGCGCCGCGCGCCTCGATGATCGCCGCGCCGCGCTTGGCGACGGTCGGGATGAAGTCGTTCTCCAGCCACGCCTGGTCGTTCACGGCCTGCGCCGCGATCTCGCCGTTCACCTCGGCGTGGAACAGGTCGGGGTACTGGGTGGCCGAGTGGTTGCCCCAGATGGTGAGCTTCTTGATGTCGGTCACCGTCACGCCGAGCTTCTTGGCGAGCTGCGACAGCGCCCGGTTGTGGTCCAGGCGGGTCATCGCGGTGAACCGCTCGGCCGGGACGTCCGGCGCGTGCTGCTGCGCGATGAGGGCGTTGGTGTTGGCCGGGTTGCCGACGACGAGCACGCGGACGTCGTCCGCCGCACCCGCGTTGATCGCCTCACCCTGCGGCTTGAAGATGCCGCCGTTGGCCTCCAGCAGGTCGCCCCGCTCCATGCCCTTGCTGCGCGGGCGCGCGCCGACCAGCAGGGCGACGTTCACGCCGTCGAACGCCGTCTTGGCGTCGTCGGTGATGTCGATGCCGGACAGCAGCGGGAACGCGCAGTCGTCCAACTCCATCGCGGTGCCCTCGGCGGCCTTCACGGCCTGCGGGATCTCCAGCAGGCGCAGGCGGACGGGCACGTCGGGGCCCAGCAGGTGGCCGGAGGCGATGCGGAACAGCAGTGCGTAGCCGATCTGGCCGGCCGCACCGGTGACGGTGACGTTCACGGGCGTGCGGGTCATGAGCCTTCCCGAATGACGATCGAACTGGCTTCAGTCCTCGGGCACGACCACTAGGCAGGCTGCACCTGTCAGCGGCGGTCTCTACTCCGGGACCGGCGCATCGGGCGGGTTCGCCCGACGCGGTGAGGTTACCAACCGTTGAACGGTGGCAAGGTGTGACAGTGGACATCATCGAAGCGGACGAGGACTACGGCGACGCCGTGCTGGCGGGGCAGCGTTGGGAGGGGCGGTCGTTCCTGCGGTGCGACTTCACCGATGCCGACCTGCGGGGGTTGGTGACGTCGGGCTGCACGTTCACCGAGTGCAAGTTCGACCGGACCGACCTGGGTGACTCTTCGCACACCGCCACGGCGTTCCGCTCGTGCCGGTTCGACCGCGCCGTGCTGGCGTCGGCGGTGTTCCGGTCCTGCACGCTGCTCGGCTCGGTGTTCGTGGACTGCGGGTTGCGGACCGTCGTGCTGGAGGAGACCGACCTGACCCTCGCGGGCCTGTCCGGAGCGGTGCTGCGGAAGGCGTCGCTGCGCGGGCTGCGGTTGCGGGAGGCCAACTTCGAGGGTGCCGACCTGCGCGACGCGGACCTGCGCGACGCCGACCTGACCGGGGCGCGGCTGCGCGAGTGCCGGTTCGCGGGTGCCGACCTGCGCGGGGCGCGGCTGAGCGCGGACGGCCTGGTCGCGGGCAACCTGCGCGGAGCGCGGATCGACCTGCCGACCGCGGTCGCCTTCGCCGCCGCGCACGGGCTCCAGGTGGACTGACCGGACACCGGGGCCGAAGACCGTTCCGGGGGTTCCACCCGGGGCACCGCCCGGCCGGGTCCTCGCCCGGCCGGTGGCGGTGACCGGCCGGTGGCGGTGACCGGTCAGGGGGTGGGTGCCTCCTGGTTCGCGACCTCGACCAGGACACCGTCGGCCAGCATGTCCTCCACGGACTTCGGCATCAGGTAGGCGGTGCCGCCGCCGGGCTGCTCGAACCACGGGACGGCCACGCCGGTCAGCGCCTCCACCGGGCGGCGCAGGCGGTAGACCCGGTAGGGGCGGTTGATCCAGGACGGGACGAGCGAGCGCTCCGCGAACGGGGTGCCCGCCGCGTAGACCAGGTTGCCGCTGCCGTCGCCGAAGCGGTCGACCTCCAGGCCCACCGGGAGTTCGACCACCTTCTTGTGGCGGAACAGGGTGAGCGGCGGCTCGCCGTTCATCGGGGTGATCGGCCAGCTCCGGGTCTTGGGCGGTTCCGGGCGGTCCGGCGGGGCCGACCGGCGGTCGTCGCGGAAGCCGTTGACCGCCGGGGGGCGCTGGTCCTCGCGGAAGCCCTCGGCGGCCGGGCGGGCCTGCTGGTCCTCGCGGAAACCGTTGTTGACCGGCGGGTGCGGGGGCTCCTCGCGGAAGCCCTCGACCGGCGGGCGGTGCTGGTCGTCGCGGAAGCCCTCGGCCGGCGGGCGCGGCGGCTGCGGGGTGCGCGGCGGCAGCCGGCGCGGGGTGCGGCGGCCGGTGAGGACCAGCTTGCCGATCAGGTAGGCGGCGGCGTCGTCGACCCGCTCGAAGCGGACCGGGTTGGTGGGGCCGTGGTCGAACCACGCCACCTCCCAGTCCTGGCCCTCGGTGCGCAGCACCCACGTGCGGTCGGCCGGGTCGCCGAAGCGGTACGCGGCGGGCGGCACGTCGAGCTCGTCCAGCGCCCGGCGGACACCGGTCAGCTCGCGCTCCTCGTCCTCGGTGACCTGCCTCGGCTCGACCGGCTCCGGCTCCGGCTCCGGCTCGTGATCGTGGTCGTGGTCCGCATGAGCGTGCTCGACGTGAGCGTGCTCCGCTTGAGCGTGCCCGGCGTGAGAGTGCTCAGGGTGGGCGTGCTCAGGGTGAGAGTGCTCCGCGTGGTCGTCCTCGGCGTGGACATCCTCGACGCGGGCGTGCTCGGCGTGAGCGTGCTCGTGGTCGGTGTGGTCGTCCTCGTCGTAGTGGTCGTCCGCGAACTGCGAGCGTTCCTGCGGCTGGTCCTCGAACCGGGGGCGGTCGTCGAACTGCGACCGGTCCTCGAAGCGCGGCTGCTCGTCGAACTGCGCCCGCTCTTCGAACTGGGTGCGGTCCTCGAAGCGGGGCTGGTCGGCGAACTGCGTCGAGCGGTCGAACTCGGGCTGCTCGGGGAACAGCTCCTCGTGGCCGCCCTCGAACCCGGCGGTCCGCTCGTCCACGGCGGCGGTGCCGGGCTCGGCCACCGGCACGTCCGCCAAATCCGGGTCGTCCTCGGACGGCTCCTCCACGACCGGACCGCCGGCGGCCGGCGCGGCCTCGCGCTCGGGCTCCTCGTCCGCGAACGGGCTCCACGTCTGCGTGTCGCCCTGCCGGGCTTCCCCCGATTCCCGGTCGTACGTCGTGACCGGCGCGAACAGGTCCATGCCGTCCACGTAGTCCGCGCGCCGGTACCGGTCGTCGATGACCGGGCCGTCCTCCTCGAACCGCACCCGGTACGGCGGGCCCTCCTGGGCGTACTCCACCACGTCCGGCTTGAGCCCGGCCAGGTTCGCGGTCTCCTCCACGGCGGTGGGCGCGTCGGCCTGGTCGCGGTCGTCGGCGAGCAGCTCCGGCAGCGGGGCGGCGACCGTCGCGCCCACCTCGACCGGCTTCTCCTGCTCCGCGAACGCCGGTTCGTCGTACCGCTGCCCGTCGTACTCCCGGTCCTCGAAGTCCCGGTCGGCACCGTCGAACGCCCGCGCCCCGAACTCCGCGCCCGCGTAGGCCGGGGCGTCGAACGCCTCGGGCTCCGGCTCCGGGAGCTCGGCCACCGGCACCGCCGTGTCCTCGGGCGCGGCGGGCGCGCCCAGGTTCGCGGCGGCGGCGACCCGGGCGTCCTCGGACACCTCGGGCAGCTCGTAGTCGTTGGCCCTGGCCCGCTCCACCAGTTCCGCTTCCGGCGGCACGCCGTACTCGCGCAGGTAGTAGCCCACGGCGGCGGGCCAGATCCAGTGCCCGTCGGTCTGGAACGCCACCGGCACCACGGCCGGCGCGTCCGGGTTCAGCACGTCCGCGTCGAACCCCCGGCCGACCACCGCGACCGGTGCGCCGTCCAGGTAGTCCAGCAGCAGGTCGCGGTCGGCCTCCGGCACGGGCGGCCGGTTCACCGAGGGCCGGCCGCCGGGGCCCGCGCCGTCGAACACCCGGGCCGTGCGGAACCCGCGCGGCTGCTGCTGAGGGGGTGCCGGCGGCGCGACGACCTGGGCCACCCGGCGACGCAGCCAGTCCGGCACGTTCTCGTCCGTGCGCGGGAAGAACCGCATCTCGTCCACGTACGCCTGCGGCGGCGGCGGCGTCTGCCACGTGGGTTCGGCGCGGTCGAAGTCCAGGTTGTAGCTGGACGGGTGGTCGAGCTGGTAGCGGGCGTTGGACCAGCTACCGCGGCCCTCCCGGTACATGCCCCCGCGCAGGCGCGCGAACAGCGCCGCCACGTCCTGCGGCGGGGACCAGACGCGCATGGTGCCGTCGGCGGAGCGCACCTCGGCGACGAGTTCGGCGTACCGACCGGTCGCCCGGTACTCCGCCGTCACGTGCCGCCAGTCTTCCGGGGCGGCGCGCATCAGCGACAGGCCGATCTGCTTGACCAGCGCGTCCTGCTCGGTCGGGTTCAACGGCTTCGGCTCGGACACGTGCAACATCTTCCCCCGCGACTCCCCGTGCCCGCACGTGACCCCGCTGCGCCGAACGGACGAACCACGCGGCGCGACCGGAATCAGACCTTCGGTGTCGGCGGCTCGGCACCCGCTTCCGCCACCTCCACCAGGCTGCCATCGGCCAGCAGGTCGCGCACGGCCTGGGCGAGGAAGTACCCGGTCCCGCCGCCGACCTGCCCGAACCACGGCACCGCCACGCCCTTGAGCGCGGGCACCGGCTTCTGCACCCGATACACGTGGTAGCGACGATTCAGCCAATCAGGTGGCAGCGATCGGTTGCCGTACATGGTCCCGGCCGCGTACACGAGGTTGCCGGTCTCCGCGCCGAACCGGTCCAGCTCGGTGCCCGGCGGCACCACCACGGCCTCCCGGTCGCGGAACAGCGACAGCGGCGGCTCGTCGGCCATCGGCTGGATGTCGGCCACCGGCCGCACCGCCGGCACCTGGCCGCCGGACCGGGCCGCGTCCAGGTCGTCGCGCCACAGGAGCTGGGCGAGGAGGGCCTTGGCCGCGTCCACGGCGTGCTCGTAGACCCTCGGGTGGCCGTGCGGGCCCCGGTTCGCGTCCCAGAACTGGACCTGCCAGCCGACCGGACCGGGCGCGGGCTCCAGCACCAGGGCGTCCGGCTTCGGTTCCACGATGCCGTACTCGCCCTCGCCGACGCCGTAGTGGTCGAGGCGGGCCTTCAGGTGGTCCAGCGCCCGCTGGTCCGCGTCCGTGATCACCCGGGGGGTGTGCTCCGGCAGCGGCGCGCCCGCGACCTGGCCGGTGGCGACCGCCGTGGCGGCGCTCTCGGCGGCCGGGTCGACCGGCGGCACCGCGTAGCCGTTGTCCCGGATGTGCTGCACGAGCTGCGGCACCGGGGCGATGTGGTGGTGGCGCAGGTAGTAGGCGACGCCACCGGGCCACACCCACGCGCCGTCGGTGTGGAACGACATGGGCACGGCGGGCGTCGCGTCCGGCTTGAACGCGTCCGCGCCGTACGACCGGGCGGCCAGCACCAGCGGTGCGCCCTCCAGGTACGCGAGCAGGTCGTCGAGCTCCTGCGGGTGCACGGCCGGCCGGTCGTGCGTGGGCACGCCCTCGGCGTCCACGCCGTCGAACAGCGGCGCGGCGATCAGCTCGGACGTGGGCGCGGCCGGGGCACCGGCGAGGTGGGCGCGCAGCCAGTCCGGCGGGTTCTCGCGCGGGTGCAGCTCCAGTTCCTCCGCGTAGGCGGCGGCGGGCGGCGGGGACGTCCAGGTGGGCTCGTGGTCCCGGTTGAACTCCACCGAGTACGTGTCCGGGTGCACCAGGTGGAACTTCAGCGAGAACCAGGTGCCCCGGTCCGGGCGCGCCATGCCCTCGCGGAGCTGGAGCAGGAACGGCAGCGCCTCGTCCGGGAGCTGCCACGGGAATGAGCCGCCGAACATGGTCAGCCCGGACGTCTCGGCCTCCACGTACCGGCCGACCACCCGGAAGTCCACGAAGAGCTGCTCCCAGTCGCCGGGCAGCCGCTGCACGAGCAGCGTGGTGACCGAGCCGAGGATCGCGTTCTGGTCCTCGACGTTCAACTGCGGCGCGGTCATGCGTTCTGCTCCTCGGTAGCGGCCTCGGCCAGCTTCGCCCGCAGCCAGTCCGGGACGAAGCCCTCGTCGCGGGGGAAGACCAGCAGGTCACGGGCGAAGTCCTCGGCCGGGACCGGCGGCTCGAACCGCGGGTCGTGGTCGAAGTTGTAGGTGATGTCGATCCGCACCGGTGCGTTGACCACGCACCGGCAGGAGAACCACGCGCCGCGCCCCGGCTGGTACAGCACCTGGCGCATCTCCTGGAACGCCCGCGTCAGCTCCTCCGGCGGCAGCACCTCCGGCGTCGACCCGTCCGGCCGGTACACCGTCAGCGCCAGGTCCTGCACCGCGACCGTCATCTTCACCAGCAGGTCGATGCGCCGGAAGTCCTCGGGAGCGGCGGTCAGCAGCAGGCCGCCGATGCGCTGGAGCAGCTCGTCGTGCCGCTGCTCAGAACTCGGCGGGCCAGAGGGCTGCGTTGTGCTCATTCGGGTAGCTCCTGACGTAGATCTCGGTCGTGCCGTCGGCGAGCGTCACACGCCACCGGGTCTGGTACGTGTGCGGGTGGCGCTGGAGCGGGTCGCGCAGGGCGAAGGTGTCGATGATCTCGACCGTACCGCCGGCCTTGATGAACTTCGACCGGTCCCGTTCCATCCGGTGCCAGGTCTCGGCGGAGGCGAACGCCGGCCGGCCGTTGCCCTGGTTCTGGTCGCGCTGCTGGCTGGACTGGTTCGCCGCCTCGGCCGGGAAGCCCAGCTCGTTGCCCTGGTGGTGGCCGCCGTCGGACAGCTTCTTCCCGTTGCCGTCGACCTCGCCGTGGTTGCCCACCTCGATCTGGGCGCTGCCGTCCCGGCGGATCGCGCCGCCCGAGGAGATGTCCGGCCGGCCGGTGGTGGCGACGGTCTCGCCGTCGCCGTTGGTCCGGCCCCGCCACATGCCGTGGTCGGCGGTCAGCGTGGCGTTGGGCAGCGGCAGGTTCAGGTCCGGGCTGAACGGGCGGAACGTGTGCAGGTGCGACACCGCGCCGCCGTCGCCGGTCTGGAACGTGCCGTAGCCCTGCTTCTGGTGGTCGTCGAGGGTGAACCGGGTGTTCGGCGGCAGGTCCGGGCGGGCCGAGAACGGGCTCGCGTTGGTGAACGGCGCGGTCACCGCCGCGACCTGGGCGGGCGTCCAGTGCGCCGGGATGCCGCCGACGACCTGCACCGAGTGCTGGTACTCGCCGTCGACCCTGGTCCGCTGCGCCTGGAGCCGGACCTCGCCGCCGGCGGGCGCGGGCCAGGTCCGCGCGGGCTGCTCGGCGCGGCCGAGCCCGTAGAAGCCGTCGGAGGTGATGTGCGCGCCCGCCGGGGCCTGGGTGATCTCGGTGTTGACCCGGCTGCGCTGGCCCGAGTGGGTCTCCTCGAACACCACGTGCCCGGCGTCGTCGGTGATGAACCGGCCGCGCCGCTGGCCGTGCTCGTCGGTGACGGTGAACTCGGTGTTCGCGTCGTGCACCTGGCCGGGCCGGCTGAACGGCTCGCCCTGCCCCAGGTCGCCCACCGACCGCTGGTGGCGGGCCTCCGGCGCGGTGCCGTCCACCGCGTTCTGCGGGTGGCCGGCCGCGTCGGTGGTGAACTCCTGGTGCAGCGGGCCTCGGTCGATGTTGTAGTTCGCGCCGCCGACCGGGTGCGTGACCTCGGGGTTGCGGGTGTCGCCGAGGTGGTCCGGTGCGGCGATCCACTTCGGCCGGCCGTCCGCGTCGGTCTGCACCGTGCCGCGGTAGTCGCCGGCCGTGTCGTAGACCTCCAGCCGGGTGTCCGGCGGCAGGTCCGCGCGGGCGGTGAACGCCTCCCCCGGCCTCGGGGCCAGCGGGTGGCCCCGGTCGACCACGACGCGGCCGTTCGCCGGGGTCGGCGGCGTCTCGACGAGCACGGTCCGCTGGATCGGGACCTCCCGGCCACCGACCCTGATCGTGTCGCCGGTGGTCTGCCGGGTGCCGTCGGCGTTGGCCACGAACGCGTCCTGCCGGTGGCCGGTCTCCACGCGGTAGTGGGCGTCCGGCGCGGGGTGCCGGACCTCCGGGTTGTCGCCGTGCCGGGTGTTCGGCGCGATCGCGTCGACGTGGACCCCGCCGTCCGCGTCGACGTGCACGACCGTGCGGACCTCGCCGTGCGGGTCCCGCACCTCGATGCGGGTGTCGCGGGGCAGCTCGCGGCCGTCGAACAGCGACTGGTCCGCGCCCAGCCGCACGGTCTCGCGGTGCCGCGTCTCCGGCTCCTGCCACGGGGTCTGCACCTGCGGTTCGACGTCCTGCCGACCGCGGTGCGCCTGGTCGTCGGTCACCAGGTCGCCCTTCGGCTCGTGGCCGGGCGGCATGCCGTGCTCGCCGGCCGGCGCGCTGGTGCCGTCCGGGTCGAACGTGTGCCAGCCGCCGTCCGGCGGGATCCTCGGGCCGCCGGTTCCGGTCGGCGAGCTCGCGTAGAGGTTGCCGTGCCGGTCGGACCAGGCCAGGGTGTCCGGCGCGGTCACCGGCTGACCGGTCTCCCGGGCCACGTAGGAGGCCAGGCTGTCCGCGCCGCCCGCGCCCGCGTCGCAGCCGACGAACGTGATCGGCCGGTTCGCGAGGTCCGGGTGGTTGTCGATCAGGTCGACCAGCTCGGCCCGCGTGTAGTGGGTGTCGCCGATCCGGACGCCGTCGCCGTCGGTGTGGACGTCGAGCAGCGCGTGCCCGTCCGTGCCCGGGATGCGGCCGGACAGGTCGCGCAACCGGTCCTCGGTGTGCAGGGCCACGCCCGCGTCCGTGACCTGGCTGTTCCGGATCGCCTGGTCGACCCGCTGGGACACCTCGCCCAGCGGGACCGGACCCTGGTGGGAGACCGGGCCGAGGTCCGGGTTCGGGGTGTGCGACGCCGGGCCGTCGGCCGGGGTGTAGTCGTCGAACGCACCGCGCCGGGCGTCCGCGACGGTCGCCGCGTCGGGGCGCAGGACGTTGCCGTCGCGGTCGAACGTGCCGAAGTCCGGGGCGAGCACGCGGCCGTCCGCCGGGGGCACGTCCACCTCGTGCAGCACGCCCAGGTCGAGCAGGCGTTGCACGCTCATCTGACCGGTGGCGGGGTCGATCAGCGACGGGTCCACGACGGGCTGGAGCTGGCGCGCGCCGCCGGGCTGGTCGAACGCCGGGGCGACCTGCGCGAGCTCGACGGTGAGCGGGGCGTCCAGGACGTAGACGTGGTAGCCCTTGCCCAGGCTGTCGGGGAGGATCGCGCGCTCCCCGAAGCCGTACGGCCGACCGTCCGGGCGCAGCGGCGAGAGGAAGTCGCCGTTCGGGCTGCCGAACCGGTCCAGGACCGTGCCGGCGGGGAGTTCCACGACCACGCGGGGACCGTCCGCGCCCTGGTTCACGGGCCACGCGATCGAGCCGTCCGGGTGGGAGTGGGCGTCGATGAACGGCTGGTAGCTGCCGTGCGGGCCGTAGGGCTGGTAGGTCGGCTCGATGATCGCGGCGGCGCGCTGGTCGTAGGTGCCGACCTCGCGGTCCGCCGGGCCGGTGCTGTCGTGGACGGAGTGGAACGGGCCGTCGTGGGAGAAGCCCGGCACGACACCGGCCGGGTTGCCCCAGACCCCCTTGTGCGGGAACGGGTCCGTGGCGGGGGCCGGGGTGGTGGCGGGGGCCGGGTCGGTGTCGGCGGGCCACTCGTGGCTGGAGGCGGGCGAATGCTCGTCACCGGGCGCGCCGACCGTGTCCGGGGTGGGGCTGTCGGGGTTGGAGCTGTCCGGGGTGGCGTCGGGGGTGGGGCTGTCCGGTGCCGTGGCCTGGGTGTCGGTTGCCGGGGTGTCGGTGACCGGGGACGTTTCGGGCGTCGGGGCCGGGCGGTCGGTGGTCGGCGTGGTGTCGGTCGGAGGCGTGTCGGTGCCGCGCGAGGCGGGGGCTTCCGGGCCGCGCGAAGCCGGCGAGTCGGTGCCGCGCGAGGCGGGTGCGTCGGTGCGCGGGGCGGTGCCCAGGTCTGCGCGCGGGGTCGTCGGGGCGGACCCCGGCGCGGGGCGCTGTGCCGGTGCGGAGGCGTCGGGGCGGGCCGGTGGCGCGCCCGCGCCGGGCTGCGGAGGTGCGCCCGCACCCGGCTGGGGACCGGTGGGGCCGAAGCCGCCCGGCTGGGGACCGAAACCACCGGGCTGGGGACCGAACCCCCCGGCGGGCGGTCCGGACGGGCCGCGCTGTTCGGGCATGACCGGCGCGCTGTGCTGCGGCGCGGGGCCGGTCTCGCGGAACGGCTGGACCGGCGCTCCGGTCATCGAGCTGGCGCTGACCGCGTCCGTGCCGTGCACGGTCTGGTCGTGGCCGCCGGGGTTCGGGTCCGAGAAGAAGCCGGACGACGTCGGCGCGGAAGGTCCGCGCCCACCGCCACCGCCTGCCCCGCCACCTGCGGGAGGAGGCGCGAAGCCGGCACCACCGGCCATGGGCGCACCCATGCCGGCCGCCGAGCCCACACCCGGACCGGCCGGAGCCGGACCGGACGTACCCGGCCCACCGGGCACGGGACCGCCGGCCGCCCCGCCTGCGGGAGGAGCCAGCGGAGCCACGCCGCTGGTCGGAGCCGCCCCGGGAGTCGGACCACCGGTGATACCGGGAACCGGACCGGTACCAGGCACCGAGCCACCAGGCACCGGGCCACCAGGCACCGAGCCACCGGGAACCGGGCCGGCACCGGGCACCGCGCCGCCGGGAGTGGTGGGGATGCCAGGGGTCGCGGGAGCGCCGGGAACCTGTCCGCCGGGAGTGGCACCGCCTGGCGCGCCGGGGGTTGTCCCGCCGGGTGCCGGAGTCGTGCCACCCGGAGTCGAGCCTCCGGGAGTCGTGCTCAGGCCCGAACCGCCGGGAGTGCTGTGGCCGGGGGTGGAGCCGGGGTTGAACGACGAGCCTCCGGGCACGCCCGTGCCGCCGGGCAGTCCGCCCGGGAGTCCGCCGGGAACGCGTCCCCCGGCCGTACTGCCAGGAGACGTGCCCGGAGCCGTGCCGTGCGCCGTGCTGCCCGGCGCGCCGGGGGTCGCGCCGCCGGGGGTCGCGCCGAGGCCCGGACCGCCGGGGGTGAGGTGCGGGGTCGCGCCGGGAACACCTGCGGCACCGGGGAGGCGGGGCGTGCCGCCGGGCGCACCACCACCAGGAGCGGCACCTCCGGGAGCGGCACCTCCGGGCGTCGCGCCGGCGGGGGTGGGGCCGCCGGCTCCCAGGCGGTTGCTGATCGAGGGTGTGCCGCCGGTGCCGGGCGCGGTGGGCAGGGAACCGCCGCCGGGGCGGGAGATCGGGGCGGTCGCCGGCGCTCCGGAGAAGCCGGCCGGGGTGGACGTGCCGCCGGGGGCGGGTGCGGTGTCGCCGCCGATCCTGGGCGGTGCGCCCACCGTCGCCGCCGGCGCGGGCGGGGCCGTCACGGACGACGCGGTCGTCGAGTCGCCGCCGGCGGGGCGGTTCAGGCCGTCGCGGTTCACGGTCGGGCCGCCCGGCGTGCCACCGGGTGCGCCGCCGGGGGTCGGTGCGCCGCCGGGGGTGGCCGAGGGGTTGCCGATCGTGGGCGGCGGGGACACCGGGCCCAGGTCGGGCGGGCCGCCCGGACCGCCGGGCTGCACCCTCGGCGCTTCCACGGTGATGCCATCCTTGGCACCGCCGATCCCGCCCGAGACCGCACCGGCCGACGCGCCCATCAGCACGTCGCGGGCGCTGATGTCCTGGCCCAGCACGGCGGCGGTGCCGACCGTGGACACCGCGCCCTCGACCGCGCCGCGCGTCGCCCCGGCCGCCACCTGGCCGGGCAGGCCGCCGCCCTCGAACTTGAGCCCGCCGGACACGCCGCCGACCAGGCCGGAGACCGCGCCGGACACGGCGGCCTCGCCGGTCTTGCCCCAGTCCCAGTTCTCGCGGTCGCCGTTGAGCACCTGGATGCCCTGGATGGCCGCGTCGATGCCGACCGAGATCGCGACCTCCTTGAGGATCGCGAGGATGAGCTGGCGGAAGGTGAACTGCACGATCAGGCGGGTCGCCTGCTGGGCGATGGGGATGCCCGCCGTGGTCGCGCCGAACGTGCCGAACGCGGCGGCGACGAGGGCGGCGATCTCGATGGCCAGCGCGATCAGCGACGCGATGATCGAGAGCTTGGTGTACTCGACTTCGAGCGCGGTGTTGTCGCAGCTCTCCGCGAGCTGCTCGCAGATCTTCTGCAACTTCGGGAGGTAGGACTCGTCGCCGTCGGCGAACTTCTTCCAGTACTCCTCGAACCGCTGGACGGCTTCGCCGGTCTGGCTGCCCATCACCGTCGACGCCGCGCCGTTCGCCTCGTCGATCACCGACTTCACGCCCTGTGCGGCGGTGCGGTAGGCGTCGGCCATGCGCCGCAACGCCGTCTCGTCACCCTCCGGCCAGCTCTGCCCGACCACGATCGGGAAGAGCCAGGTGACCTCGCTCGGGATCTCGATGCCCACCGCAGTGCCCCTCAGTAAGTCCGTCAGTAGGTCCGGGAGATCCCGGTCGCGTTGCCCTGGTCGACGCCCTCGTAGGTGTCGGCCGACTGGTCGACACCCGTCCGGATGTCCTGCAACGCCTTCGCGAGGTTCTTGAACGCGTCGAGCGTGGCCGTCGAGTTGGGCACGTAGTTCTTGGCGAAGGCCTGCCCCGACTCGTCACCGCCCCAGCACTGCCCCTCGGCCCGCAACGCGCCGTCGAGCTGCTGGAACACGCTGTCGAGCGAGTCACCCGACCCGCTGAACTGGGCCGCGCCCCGGCGCATCCCGGGAACGTCGACCTGGAATCCGCCGCCGGTCACCAGCCACTCCTGTCCATGAAGCTGTCGCCGTCCTCGTCGTCCGGCTGCTGCGCGGGCTGTTCCTGGCGGTCCAAGGCCGGCTCAACGGGCAGCTCGGGTACGAGTTCGGTGACGGCGTGCTCGCGGCGCTCGTGTCGTTCGTCGGCGGGCTGGTGCTGCTGCTGGCCGTGGTGCCCGCGACGCGCGCCGGCCGGGTGGGGCTGGTGCGGCTGCGCGACGTGCTGCGGCAGGGCGGTATCCGCTGGTGGCAGTGCCTCGGCGGGGCGTGCGGGGCGTTCTTCGTGTCCACCCAGGGGTTCACCGTCCCGGTGCTGGGCGTCGCGACGTTCACCGTGGCCGTGGTCGCGGCGCAGGTGGTGAGCAGCCTCCTGGTCGACCGGGCGGGGCTGGGGCCCGCCGGGGTGCGGCGGTTCACCGCGCCCCGGGTCTTCGGCGCGGCGCTCGCGGTGGTCGCGGTCGGGGTCTCGGTGGCCGAGGAGTTCGGTCGGCCGGAGGCGCTGTGGCCCGCGCTGCTGCCCGCGCTGGCCGGGTTCGGGCTCGGCTGGCAGCAGGCGGTGAACGGGCTGGTGCGGGAGGCCGCGCGGAGCACGCGGGTGACGACGCTGGTCAACTTCGCCACCGGCACGGCGGTGCTGGTCGTCGTGTGCGCGGTGGACGTCGCGGTGCGCGGCCTGCCCGCCGCCGCGCCGGCCGAGCCGTGGCTGTACGCGGGTGGCGCGCTGGGGATCGTGGTCATCGGCACGGCGGTGCTCGCGGTGCGCTGGAGCGGGGTGCTGCTGGTCGGCCTGGGTCAGGTGGCCGGGCAACTGGTGGGCGCGCTCGCGGTGGACGCGGTGGTGCCGACGGGGGTGTCGTTGTCCGTGACGACGGTCGTCGGCACGGCGTTGACGCTGGTGGCGGTCGGCATCGCCGCGCTGCCGGCCCGGCGGCGCGACCGGGCGCGGGCGGGGGTGGGAGGATGGGGCACGTGACGGCGACGATCCTCAACGGCAGGACCACCCGGGACTCGATCTTCGAAGACCTCCGCGCGCGGGTCGCGGCGCTGGCCGAGCGGGGGGTGACGCCGGGGTTGGCCACCGTGCTGGTCGGCGACGACCCCGGATCGCACTCGTACGTCAAGGGCAAGCACACCGCGTGCGCGAAGGTCGGCATCACGTCGATCCGCCGCGACCTGCCCGCCGACACCACGCAGGAGCGGCTGGAAGCCGTCATCGACGAGCTCAACGCCGACCCGGCCTGCACCGCCTACATCGTGCAGCTCCCGCTGCCGAAGCACCTGGACGCGAACGCGGTCCTGGAGCGCATCGACCCGCGCAAGGACGGCGACGGCCTGCACCCGGTCAACCTGGGCAAGCTGGTGCTCGGCGACGAGGCCCCGCTCCCCGCCACGCCGCGCGGCGTGGTCGAGCTGCTGCGCCGGTACGAGGTGCCGATCGCGGGCGCGAACGTGACCGTCGTGGGTCGCGGCGTGACGGTCGGCCGGCCGATCGGCCTGCTGCTGACCCGGCGCAGCGAGAACGCCACGGTCACCCTGTGCCACACCGGCACGAAGGACCTGGCGGCCGAGGTGCGGCGGGCGGACATCGTGGTGGCGGGCGCGGGCAGCCCCGGACTGATCACCGCGGACATGGTCAAGCCCGGCGCGGCCGTGGTCGACGTCGGCATCACCCGCACCGAGTCGGGCCTGGTCGGCGACGTGCACCCGGACGTGGCCGAGGTCGCCGGGTTCCTCGCGCCGATCCCCGGTGGCGCGGGACCCATGACCATCGCCATGCTGTTGACCAACACGGTCGAGGCCGCGGAGCGCGACCTCGTGACGGGCTGAGGGCGGAAGCGGTGGAGCTCATGCCGGAGCAGCGCTGGCGGTCCGCGGCGGGGCAGCACCTGCCGTTCGCGCTGGTGCTGGGCGTGGTCGGGCTGGGGCTCCTGCGGGTGGTGCAGTACCACTGGCGGCAGGGCGCGGTGCTGATCGGCGTGGCGCTGCTGCTCGCGGCGCTGCTGCGGGTCCTGGTGACCGACGAGCAGGCGGGCCTGATCGCGATCCGCGGTCGGGGCGTGGACGCGCTGCTGTACTCGGGCCTGGGCATCGCGGTGATCGGTGTCGCGATGACCATCATCGGCGGCCCGCTGAGCCGCTAGTCCGCTTGCGGCCCGTCGCGGGGCTGGAGCCGGTCGACCAGCGCGCCGATCAGGTCGTCCAGGGTGTCCGGCGGCAGGATGTCGGGCAGGGTCAGGTGTTCGACCACGAGACCCGTCATCGCCAGGTAGAGCGCGACGACGGTGGTCCGGTCGCCCGGCAGGCCCAGTTCGTGGTGGTGGCGGAGGTTGTCCTCCAGGTCGCGGCTGATCGTGGCGGTCAGCTCCGCCCTCAAGCCGGGCCGCCGGGTCGCCTCCAGGCGCAGTTCCAGCAGGGCCAGGTAGCCCGCGCGGTCGTGGGAGAGCCGGGCGAGGACGTCCTTCATCAGCTCGACCACCAGCGCCTTGTCCCGGTGCCCCCGCAGGGTGGCGGCGAGCCGCTCGGGGTCGGGCCGGAGCCGGACGTGGATGTGCTCGCCGGCCTGGCGCAGCAGGTCGTCCCGGTTGGCGAAGTAGTTGGACGCGGTACCGGCCGGCACGCCCGCCGCCGCGTCCACGGCGCGGAACGTCAAGCCCCGCGCACCCTCCAGCGCCAGCACCCCGATCGCCGCGTCGACCAGCGCCGTCCGCCGGGCCGCGTTCCTGACCACGTCTCCTCCTTGACAACCACTACAGACAGAGTACTACAGTCGGAGTGGTTAGGAGAGGGAGCACATGCGAAACCTGATCTACCTGGTCGCCACCACCCTCGACGGTTTCATCGCCGCCGAGGACGGGGGCTTCGGCGACTTCCTGTTCGAGGGCGACCACATGGCGGCGCTGGTCGAGGAGCACCCGGACGCCCTGCCCGCCCAGCTCCGCGAGGCGCTCGGCATCGACGTGCCGAACCCGAACTTCGACACCGTGCTCCTGGGCCGGTCCACCTACCAGGTGCCGGGCGGACTGCCCAGCCCGTACCCGCACCTGCGGCAGTACGTCGTGTCCACCACGCTCCGCGACACGCCGCCCGACGTCGAGGTCGTGTCCGGCGACGTGCTCGCGAAGGTCCGCGAGCTCAAGGCCGAGGACGGGCTGGACATCTGGCTGTGCGGCGGCGGCAAGCTGGCCGCCGCGCTGCTGCCGGAGATCGACCGGCTGGTGCTCAAGGTCCACCCCGTCGTCCTCGGACGCGGCATCCCGCTGTTCGACGGCGGGTTCCCGGCGGCGCGGTTCGCCCTGACCGGCACGCGGTCGTTCGCCTCCGGCGTCCTGTTCACGACCTACGCGGCGGCGTAACCACACAGGACGTGCGATTGGCAAGGCCGGCGGACTGTGACGGTGGACGCCCCCGGACGGCGGTAGGAGTTCCACCGCGCGCCGGCCATCCTCAAGAGGTCCAGACCAATCTCGCAATGGGGGCATTGTGCGGAAATCCATCGGCAAGAGCGTCGTCCGGACCGTCGCGGCGGTGGCCGTGGCGGCCGGCGCGCTCACCGCCTCGACCGGCACCTCGGTCGCGGCCACCGGCACCGCGACCGCGTTGTCCGGCTGCACCACCACGAACATCTCGATCAACCCTTCGGCGCGCTCCGCCGACTGGACGGTCGACTGCACCGACACCCGGTACGTGTACGTCGACGTCACCGTGTTCGCGGGCAGCGTGGCGGACAGCAACCCCTGGGAGGCCCGGTGGGTCGACGGCGGGGACACCTGGCAGGACTTCAACGTCTACCCGCAGACCACCCCGGCCATCGACCACATCTGCGTGCACATCGTCACCTACGTCGACCCCACCGACCCGCTGGAGCAGCCGCAGGTGATCGGGCACTCCTGCGTGTGACCCGGTGACCGCCGGCGTGGCCCGGCGAAGGGGCCGCGCTCCGCAGAACACCGCGTCGCGGTCGTCCCGGTGGGCCCGCCGGGACGACCGCGCCGCCGTCGGCGGCCGACCGCCTACCGCTCCAGCCACCCCACCAGCGCCCGGTTCGTCTCCTCCGGCTTCTCCTGCTGGATCCAATGACCGCAATCGAGGCTGACCACCTCCACGTCGGGCACGAACTCGGCCAGGTTGTCCGCCCGCGCGACCACGTCCCGGTCGCCGTAGATCATGAGCGTGGGCTGCCGGACGATCGGGTCCACGTCCGCCAACAAGCGCCAGTTGCGGTCGAGGTTCCGGTACCAGTTGATACCGCCGGTGAACCCCGAGGATTCGAAAGCGGAGACGAAGACGGCCAGTTCGCGGTCGCTCATCACCGGCTCGCCGAGGGGGGTTTCCGCTTTGGCCAGGTCGAGCAACCACATACCCGGCTTCGGCTCGGCCGGGGACTCGTTCTTCCGGTACAGGTTGCGCAGGAAGCGGGCGGTGTTCTGGTCGAGCACGGCATCCGCGACGCCCGGCTGCCGGTTGAAGTGGACGAAGTAGAAGTCGTCGCCGAGCACGTCCTCCATCACCTCGACCCACGGCCTCTCCCCGCGTTCGAGGTAGGGCAGGCTCAGGTTGACCACCTTGTCCACCCGGCTCGGGTGCAGCAGGGTCATTCCCCAGACGACCATCGCACCCCAGTCGTGACCGACGAAAGTCGCATCCTCGTATCTGTGGTGATCGAGGAGTGCGACCAGATCACCCGTCAGGTGCTCGATGTCGTAATCGGTCACCTCGGTCGGCCGGGACGAGTTCCCGTAGCCCCGCTGGTTCGGGACGATGACGTGGTAGCCCGCGGCGACCAGGGCAGGTACCTGGTGACGCCAGGAAAAGGCGAGCTCCGGCCAGCCGTGGCAGAGCACGACGGGTTTTCCGGCGTTGTGCCGGCCGGCCTCGAAGACTTCGAGTTCCACCCCGTTGACGGGCACGGTGGTGGGCTCGGGAAAATCGGCTGGATCGAACATCGAATTTTTCTCCTCGGCTGTCGGGCCGCACCGGCGAACGCCGGAATCGAGTCCTGCGGCGGATCACCGAGTGGGGTGCGGCCCGATCGGTTGACGGCACCGTAGGACGAATCGCGGACAAGACCGGCCCTCGGCAGGCGGCGCACCGGAAAAAGCGGAGACATTTCCTCCGGGACGCCGACGCGGTGCGCGCCGACCTGCGCGGGGACGTGCCGGACCGCTCAGCGGAAGTCCCGCGAGCGCGAGGGAATCCGCAGGGCCAAGGCCTGCAAGCGCTCGGCCCGCAAGCTGACCACGCCCTCCACGTTCTCCAGCACGCCCCGGACCAGCAGCGCCGCGCTGGACCGGGCGATCCGGCGGTACCGGGCCCACAGGCCGGCGGTGCACACCACGTTGACCATGCCGGTCTCGTCCTCCAGGTTCAGGAACGTGACGCCGCCGGCGGTCGCCGGGCGCTGGCGGTGCGTCACGGCCCCGCCCACCAGGACCCGGGCCCGGTCCGGCGCGTCCGCCAGCGCGGCGGTCGTCAGCGCGCCCAGACCGGTCAGGTGCTCCCGGACGAACTGGGTCGGGAAGCTGTCCGGGGACAGGTTCATCGCCCACACGTCGGCCACCGCCAGCTCCACCTCGTCCATGCCGGGCAGCGGCGGGGCCTCGGTGCCCACGGTGGTGCCCGGCAGCCGGTCGGGGCGGATGCCGGCGATCGCGCCCGCCGCCCACAGCGCCGACCGCCGGTCCAGGTCGAAGCACCCGAACGCGCCCGCGGTGGCCAGCGCCTCGGCCTGCGGCGCGGACAGCCGGACCCGGCCGCCGAAGTCCGCCACGTCCCGGTACGGCCCGGCCCGGCGCTCCGCGACGATCGACTCGGCCACCCGCTGCCCCACCGTGCGGACGCCGGCCAGGCCGATGCGGACGGCCTGCTCCCCGTCGACGCGCTCCAGCGCGGCGTGCGGGAGGCTCGCGTTCACGTCCGGGCCGAGCACCCGGACGCCGTGCCGCCGGGCGTCCGCGACCAGTGACTGCGGCGAGTAGAACCCCATCGGCTGCGCCCGGAGCAGCGCCGCGCAGAACGCCGCCGGGTGGTAGAGCTTGAACCACGCGCTGACGAACACCAGGTGCGCGAAGCTCAGCGCGTGGCTCTCCGGGAAGCCGAAGTCGGCGAACGCCACCAGCTTCGCGTAGATCCGGTCGGCCAGTTCCGCGTCCAGGCCGTTCGCCCGCGCACCCCGGTGGAACCGCTCGCGCAGGCGTTCCATCCGGTGCGTGGAGCGCTTCGCGCCCATCGCCCGGCGCAGCTCGTCGGCTTCCGCCGGGGTGAAGTCCGCGACGTCCACCGCGATCTGCATGAGCTGCTCCTGGAACAGCGGCACGCCGAGGGTCTTCTCCAGCGCGTTGGCCAGCAGCGGGTGGTCGTGCTCCCACTCCTCGACCCCGTTGCGGCGGCGGATGTAGGGGTGCACCGAGCCGCCCTGGATGGGCCCCGGCCGGATCAGCGCCACCTCGACCACCAGGTCGTAGAACTCCCGGGGCTTGAGCCGGGGCAGGGTGGCCATCTGGGCGCGGCTCTCGACCTGGAACACGCCGACGGCATCGGCGCGCCGCAGCATCCGGTAGACGTTCTGGTCCGCCAGGTCCAGCCCGCCCACGTCGACCTCGACGCCCTCGTTCTCGCGCACCAGGTCGATCGCGTGGTGCAGCGCCGACAGCATCCCCAGGCCCAGCAGGTCGAACTTCACCAGGCCGATGGACGCGCAGTCGTCCTTGTCCCACTGCAACACCGTGCGGTCCGCCAGCCGGCCGCGCTCGACCGGGCACACCTCGCTCACCGGGCGGTCGCAGATCACCATCCCGCCGGAGTGGATGCCCAGGTGGCGCGGGACGTTCTCCAGTTGCGCGGCCAGCTCCAGCACCGGACCGGGGACACCGCCCCCCTCCACGGCGGTCCGCAGCGGCCCCCACCGGTCGACCTGCCCGCTCCACGCGTCCTGCTGCCCCGCCGAGTGGCCCAACGCCCGTGCCACGTCCCGGATCGCCGAGCGCGCGCGGTAGCTGATGACGTTCGCGACCTGCGCGGCGTGCCGGCGGCCGTACTTCCGGTAGACGTACTGGATCGCCTCCTCGCGGCGGCCGGACTCGATGTCCAGGTCGATGTCCGGCGGGCCGTCGCGGGCCGGGGCGAGGAAGCGCTCGAAGAGCAGGTCGAAGCGGACCGCGTCGACGTTGGTGATGCCCAGGGCGTAGCAGACGGCGGAGTTCGCCGCCGAACCCCGGCCCTGGCAGAGGATGTCGTGCTCCCGGCAGAACCGGACGATGTCGTGCACCACCAGGAAGTAGCCCGGGAAGCCCAGCTCCTCGATGATCCGGAGCTCGTGCTCCACCTGCCGGTACGCCTTCGGGTTCCGCTCGGGCGAGCCGTAGCGGCGGGCCGCGCCCGCGTACGCGAGCGCGCGCAGGTGGCTGTTCTCGTCCTCGCCCGCCGGCACGTCGAACGGCGGCAGCTCCGGCGCGATCAGCTTCAGGTCGAACTGGCACCGCAACCCCAGCACGGCGGCGCGGTGCACCGCGCCGGGGAACCGGGCGAACCGGCGGGCCATCTCCTCGCCCGACCGCAGGCACGCCGTGCGCCCCGGCGGCAGCCAGCCCGCGATCTCGTCCAGGCTCCGCCGCGCCCGCACCGCCGCCATCACCGCCGCCAGCCGCCCGCGCGCGGGCACCGCGTAGTGCACGGCGTTCGTCGCCACGGTCGGCAACCCCAGTTCGTGCGCCATCCCCCACAGCAGGTCGTTGCGCGGCCCGTCCTCGGGGTAGCCGTGGTCGGTCAGCTCCACGAAAACCCGGTCCGCGCCGTACAGCCCGACCAGCCGGCGCAACTGCCCGTACGCCGCCTCCGGCCCGTCTTCGGCCAGCGCCCGGCGCACCGCGCCCTTGCGGCACCCGGTGAGCACCACGCACTCGTCGCGGGTGTCCGCGACGACCTCCTCCAGCGAGTAGACCGGGCGGCCCTTCTCGCCGCCCTCCGCGAGGTGGCCGGTGGTGATGGTGCGGCACAGCGCGTGGTAGCCGTCCCGACCGGTCGCCAGCAGCAGGAGGTGTTCGCCCTCCGGGTCCGGGACGCCGTTCTGCGGCGCGGAGAGCCCCAGGCTCAGCTCGGTGCCGAACACGGTCCGCACGCCGAGCTCCCGGGCCGCCTCGGCGAACCGCACCACGCCGTACAAGCCGTCGTGGTCGGTGATCGCGATGCCGTCCAGGCCGAGCTGCTGCGCCGCCTCCACCAGCTCCTCGGGGTGGCTCGCGCCGTCCAGGAAGCTGAAGTTGGAGTGGCAGTGCAGCTCCACGTACGGCACGCGAGGCCGGGTCGCGCCCAGCTCGTCGACCTTGACCGCGAACTCCGGCGGGGCCTCGTACCGCTCCCGCCGGCGCGTCCACGCCGGGCCGTCGCCGCCGTCCGGCCGTTGGCGGGGCGTGCCGGACGGTGCGCGTTCCAGCTCCGGCCGGCGGACCGGCGGGTTGTTCCGGCCCACCTCAGAACAGCTCGTCGGGCGCGCGGCGCGGCAGCGGCACCAGCGGCGGCCGGCCGAAGCCCGCCGGGCCGGCGGGTTCACCCGCCTCGGGCCGGCCGGGTTCGCCGCCGTGCAGCAGCCAGTCCGCCAGGCCCCGGTAGTCGTCGGGAAGATCTCCGGACATCAGTCGTACACCCCTTCCACCGCCCACTTCCCGCCCGTGCGGATCAGCAGGAACGCCAGCTCTGCCCCGTCCGGCGCGGCACCGAGCACCTGGAGCCGGGCCGCGCGCACCGCGTGCTCGTCGTCCCACCACCGCTCGTCCACCGGCCACGGTCCCGCCCACGCCACGACCTTCCGCGCCCGGCCGCCGTGCACCAGGCGGTGCGGCCGGACGACCAGCTCGGCGTAGCCGGTGACCACGACGTCCGCGCCGGCCTCGTCCACCAGCGTCACCGGCTCCGGGGAGGCGAAGACAGTGGCCGGTGCCGGTGCGGGCAACTGCCCCGGCCACGGCCGGGCCGGATCGGTCGCGGGCACGCGCTCGTCACCCCACGGCACCAGCCGGATCCGCTCCACCGGGCCGCGACCCCCTTGCGGCACGGGGGTGACCACGGCGTCCGGCCCGAGCAGCCCCTGGACGTGGACCATGGCGCGGGCGGCCCGCTCGGCGGCCTCCCCCTGGTCCCGGCCCGCGCCCGACCACAGGCCGAGCTGGAGCGCGTCGGCGTCCACGACCTCCTCCGGGTCGAGCCGGAGGAGGTGCAGGCCGGAGGTGAGCCGCTCGTGGGACAGCCAGCCGTCGAGCTGCCAGCGCACCCGGTCCGCGATGCCCTGCGGCGTCAGGGGTTCCGCGCACCGCCACACCCGGCGCAACCGCTCGCCGGTCTCGGTGACGGCCTGGATGCCGAGCCGGGTGCAGGCCAGCCCGCGATCGGCCAGCACCCGGTGCAGGCGCTCGGCGAGGGCCTTCGCGGCGAACGCGGCGGCGTCGACCCGCTCGACCGGCGGGTCCAGCTCCCGGGTGACGGACAGCTCGGCGGGCGGGCGGCGGCGGACCCTCGGGCGTTCCACCACGCCCGCCGCCAACCGGTGCGCCCGCACGGCGGGCCTGCCGAACCGGCTCGCCACGGCGCGTTCCGGCACGGCGGCGAACGCGCCCAGCGTGCGCAGGCCGAGCCGGCGCAGCAGGTCGACCAGCTCGGCGCGGTCCGCACGGCGCTCGGCGACCGGGTCGAGCTCGCGGATGTCCAGCGGGGCCAGGAAGTCCGGCGTGCCACCGGGCGGCACGACCAGGCCGCGCCGGGCGGCGATCGTCGCGGCGAACAGGCCGTCGGCCAAGCCCACCTGCGCCTCGACGCCCGCGTGCCCGGCGATGTGGTCGACGAGCCGCTCCGCCGCCCGTTCCGGCGATCCGCAGTACCCCACCGGGCCCTGGGCGGCGACCGTGACCAGGCCGGGGCGGACCACCTCGATGCCCGGCGCGAACTCCTCGACGGCCGCCGCGACCGGTTCGAACAACCGGGCGTCGCGGGCGTCGTCGTGGTCGAAGACCACCAGGTCGGGGCACTCGCCCTGGGCGGTGCGCCTGCGCCGACCGCGCCGCACGCCGGCCGCGCGGGCCACCGCCGAGCACGCCACCACCTCATTCGCCCGGACCACGGCGGCCGGGACGTGCGGCGGCAGGGCGGCGTCCGCCGACGCCGCCACCACCGGCCAGTCCGGGCACCACACAGCGAGCGTGTACACGGCCGTCACCTCGTTCCTCGGGTCTGGGTTCGGGGATCGGCCGCGCTCACGAGGGCGGGGCACAGCGGGACCAGGCGCGGTGAGGCCGGGCGTGGTGAGGCCGGGCGCACCGGGTCAGTCCACCGGGACGCCACGGGGCCAGTTGCGGGGCCGGGTCCGGATGCGGGGCGCGGAGCCAGGAGAGGAGCGCGGTCAGCACCCGGCCACCACCGCCGGAACCGGGCGGAGGACCGGACGCGGCGCAGAGGTCGGCCGGCCCGGCAGGGGCAGGGTCGTCGTCCTCTCCCGCGCGGCAGCGCCGCGTCCGGTGGCGTGCACGGTCACCGTGCGGCCGGCGAGCAGCCCGTGACCTTCGGCCAGGCCCTGCCACGGGCCGCAGGAGACCCGCAGCTCGACGTCCGCCCCGGGCCACGGGCCGCCGAACGGCAGCAGGACCGCTTTGCGGTGCCGGGCGCGGGCGGAGAGCTTGCGCGCGGTCGCGGGCGTCACCGGAGTCGCCAGCGACACCACGTCGAACCCGTCCAGCAGGGCCGCGACGGTCCGTTCGACCTCGTTCCGGTCCCCGCCGGGGCGGGGGACGAGGGCGAGGCGGTGGACGGCCACCCCCAACTCGGCCGCCGCGAGTGCCCCACACCGCGGCAGACCGGCAACGGCCGCCCAACACCCTTCCGCTGTCGCCTGGGCCATCAGCGTGAGCAGCAACGATGTTGATTCGCGCACCAACACCGTGCTGCCCCGCCGCAGGCCGCCCCACGGGAGGACGTCCGCCAGTTCCCCGTGAACCGGCAGGACTCCGGCCGGTGCCGTGGCCGACTCGCCTGCCGCGCCTACCCCGAGCGCGACCGACGTCGCCGTTGCCGACCTGGACACCAACCCTCCTCCCACTGATCCGCGCGCACCCCTGTGCGCGGACCGCCGTGGGAAGCCGGCGACCTGTCTGTCGAACAAACGTTCGAACGACACGGTGATCTTATCCCCTCCCGACCACCCGGTGTCAATGGGCACGACCGGGTGACTGGCACACTGCTCGGCGCAGCTTTCCGCGACGCACGGGGGGAACCGTGAACGCCCGACAGAACTGGCCGCACCAGCCCGGTCGAACAGGCCCCGGGCCGACACCGCCGCCCGGACCGCCGGGCTACGGGCCACCTGGACACGGTGCGCCCCAAGGACCTCCGGGGTACGGACCGCCGCCGGGCGCGCCGGGCCACGGACCGCCCGGCGGGTACGGGCCGCCGCCGAAGAAGAAGCGCACCGGCCTGGTCGTCGGACTGGCGGTGGGGGCCGTCGTGCTGATCGTGGGCGGCGTGTTCGGCAAGTTGTACCTGGACTACAGCGGGGAACCCGGCGGCGGACCCGGCGAGCAGCCGATCGCCGGCTGCGAGCTGAGCGCGGAGCTGCGGTCGGCGGCGCACGTGAGCAGCTTCCGGCTGGTGCAGGCCCCGCACGAGGGCGAGAAGGGCCTGAAGCAGACGCACTGCGCGTGGGAGCAGACCAAGGGCCGGGACGGGCGCGACCCGCGCGTGCTGAGCTTCCTGGTCTACGACTTCGCCAAGTTCTCCGACAAGCAGGACCGGAACCTGGAGCAGGCCAAGGGCAACTACTCCGGTTTCACCGGCTACGCCTCCGGCCAGCAGGCCAAGCCGGTGCCCGACCTCGGTGACGAGGCGATCCTAGTCGCGCCGTCCGCGAAGGCGGACCTGACCGAGGTGAACCTGGTGGTGCGCAAGGGCGCGGTGGTGTGGAACATCCGCTACTCGGGACGGGACAAGGGTTTCTTCAGCGACACCGGGTTCCCGGTCGAGGACGCCGAAGCCGTCGTCCGCAAGACCGGCGAGGAGCTCACCCGGCGCTGACCCGGCGGCGGGGGCCGAACACGGCGGTGTGGGGCCCTCCCGGCGAACCGGGAGGGCCCCACCGCGAAGCACGTCAGTGCGCGAAGTGCCGCGTGCCGGTCAGGTACACGGTCGCGCCGGCCGCCTCGGCCGCCGCGATCACCTCCGCGTCCCGCACCGAGCCGCCGGGCTGCACGACGGCCCGCACGCCGGCCGCCAGCAGCACCTCCAGCCCGTCCGGGAACGGGAAGAACGCGTCCGACGCGGCCACCGCGCCGCGCGCCCGGTCACCGGCCCGGGTGACCGCGAGCCGCGCCGCGTCCACCCGGTTGACCTGGCCCATGCCCGCACCGACGGTGGCACCGCCGGACGCCAGCAGGATCGCGTTCGACTTCACCGCGCGGCACGCCCGCCACGCGAAAGCCAGGTCCGCCAGGCCCTCGGCGTCCAGCGCGGTGCCGCAGGCCAACGTCCAGGCGGCCGGGTCGTCGCCCTCCGCCTCGATGGTGTCCACGGTCTGCACCAGCAGCCCGCCGGACACCGCGCGCGCCTCGGTGCCGCCCCGGCTCGGCTCGTCGGCCACCAGGATGCGCACGTTCTTCTTGCGCGACAGCACGTCCAGCGCGCCGTCCGCGTAGGACGGCGCGACGATCACCTCGGTGAAGATCTCCGCGACCTGCTCGGCCAGCTCCACGGTCACCTCGCGGTTGGCCGCGATCACGCCGCCGAACGCGGACACCGGGTCGCACGCGTGCGCCTTGCGGTGCGCGTCCGCGATCGCACCCGGACCGTCCACCGAGGACACCGCGATGCCGCACGGGTTGGCGTGCTTGATGATCGCGACGCACGGCAGCTCGTGGTCCCACGCCGCGCGCCACGCCGCGTCGGAGTCGACGAAGTTGTTGTAGGACATCTCCTTGCCGTGCAACTGCCGCGCGGTCGCCAGGCCGGTCAGCCCGTCGCCCCGGGTGTACAGCGCCGCCCGCTGGTGCGGGTTCTCGCCGTAGCGCAGCACCTGCCGGCGGTTCCAGGTCGCGCCGACCCAGCCGGGGAAGCCGGAGCCCTCGTCGTCGGGGGCGAGCGCGCCGCCCATCCAGGACGCCACGGCCACGTCGTAGGACGCGGTGTGCCGGAACGCCGACGCCGCCAGCGACTGCCGGTCGGCCAGGGTGAAACCGCCCGCCGCGACCTGCTCCAGCACCCACCCGTAGCGCGCCGGGTCCACCACGACGGCGACGCTCGCGTGGTTCTTCGCCGACGCCCGCACCATCGCCGGGCCGCCGATGTCGATCTGCTCGACGCACTCCTCCGGCGACGCGCCCGAGGCCACGGTCCGCGCGAACGGGTAGAGGTTCACCACCAGCAGGTCGAACGGCGCGATGCCCAGCTCGGCCAGCTTCGCCACGTGCTCCGGCCGCCGGGTGTCCGCCAGCAGACCCGCGTGCACGCCGGGGTGCAGCGTCTTGACCCGACCGTCCAGCACCTCCGGGAACCCGGTCACGTCCTCCACCGGGGTCACCGGCACACCGGCGTCGGCCAGCGCCTTCGCGGTGCCGCCGGTGGAGACGATCTCGACTCCGGCCGCGTTCAGGCCGGTGGCCAGTTCCAGCAGCCCCGACTTGTCGGACACCCCGATCAGGGCCCGACGAACCGGTCGCCTCTCGGCAGGAGTGGTCACGGGATGCTCACCTTTCGTCCGTTCACGGTGCAGCCCTCGCGGGCCAGTCGGGCGACCACGTCCACCAGCAGTCGCCGCTCCACCACCTTGATGCGCTCGTGCAGGCTGTCGGCGTCGTCACCGTCACCGACGACGACGGCCTCCTGGGCCAGGATCGGCCCGGTGTCCACACCGCCGTCCACCAGGTGCACGGTCGCGCCGGTGACCTTGACGCCGTAGTCGACGGCGTCGCGGACGCCGTGCGCACCGGGGAAGGCGGGCAGCAGCGCGGGGTGGGTGTTGACCATCCGGCCGCCGAAGCGGGCCAGGAAGGCGGGTCCGAGGATCTTCATGAACCCGGCGGAGACCACCAGGTCGGGCTCGTGCGCGGCGACGGCGGCGGCCAGCGCGGCGTCCCACTCGTCACGGGACGGGTGGTCGCGCAGCTTCACCGCGAAACCGGGCACGCCGGCGCGCTCGGCGCGGGCGAGACCTTCGATGCCGGTCCGGTCCGCACCGACCGCCACCACCCGCACGGGGTAACCGGGGTCGGTCGCGGCATCCAGCAGCGCCTGCAAGAGGGTGCCGGAACCGGAGACCAGGACGACTACTCGCGCGGGGTCCGGAAGCCGGAGTGTGGTCGCGGCGCTCAGCGTGCTTCTCCTTGCTGGGGACTGTCACAGCAGCTCAGGAGCAGCCTAGGCGTTGCCTAGTCGCGCTTGTCGGTCAGGTCCTGGTCGTCGTCCCGGCCGCCGTCCCGGTCACCGTCCGGACCGGGCCCGGACTCGTCGTCGTCCTCGGCCTCCTCGGCTTCCGCCTCGGCCTCGTCCAGCTCGTCCAGGTACTCGGCGTCGTCGTCCTCGTCCTCGAATTCCTCGTCCTCGCCGTCTTCCTCGTCGTCGGCGTCGTACTCGTCCTCTTCGTCGTAGCCCTCGTCGGGCTCGACGTCCTCGTCGGCCCGCACCTCGTCGGCGGGGCCGGTGTCGTCGCCGGCGGCGTCCGGCTCGTCCGGCGCGGTCACCGGCACCCGCACCGGGCGGGCTCCGGCGAACCAGGCCACGATCCCGCCGGGCAGGGCGATCCAGCCGAACGTGAGCACCGCCAGCAACCCGGCCGGGACGGTCACCGGGTCGAACACGCCGTTGCCCAGGCTGCCGCCCGCGATCGCGGCCAGCACCAGCGTGCCCACCGCGCCGGTCACCGCCGCCACCAGCACCGCCCGCAGCCGCGCGCGCGGCGTCTCGGCGGCGTTGCGCAGCGACAGCCCCACCAGCACGCCGATCGCGCCGGGCAGGATCAGCACCAGCGGCAGGGCCGCCGACTGCTCCTCGGGCAGCGCGGCCAGCAGCGGCACCGCCGGCACCGGGCCGGCGGTGAACGCGGTCGGCGCGATGGTCACCGCGCCGATGGAGAACCCGGAGCCCACCACGTACGACATCGCGCCGATCACCGCGTTGGGCAGGTAGGCCAGGCACATCAGCCAGATCCCCAGCCCGCTGCCCAGGGTGCCGCCGCCCTGGCCGAACAGGTCGCTGGTCACCGACCACGACACGACCAGGCCGAACGCCAGCAGCGAAGCGCCCGCCGCGGTCAGCGCGAACAGGCCCATCGCACCCGACTGGAGACCGCGCCGGGCCACCGGGTCGATCCGCTCGAACACCACCTCGACCAGGCCGCAGCGCTGCGCCACCCCGGCCACGGCCGCGACGCCGGACACCGCCGCGCAGCCGAAGAACGCCACGGCGGGCGTCGCGCGCACCACGCCGTCGTCGCCCATCAGGAACGCCACCACGCCGCCGACCACGGCGTGCGCGCCGGCGATGCTGAACACCACGCCGCGCGCCTGCAACGGCTCGAACAGCCCCAACCGGTCCGCCGCCCCGGCAGCGGCCCGCGACACCAGCAGCATCAGCAGCACGGTCGGCAGCAGCGGGAGGACGCCGAGCTGCCCGCCGTCGAACCGCAGCGGCACGTGGTGCGCGACCAGCCAGGCGGGCGCGGACGCGGACAGCACGCCGGTGGTGGAGAACTGGGCGTGGGCGGCGGTGGACGACACCAGGGCGAGCAGGGCCGCCACGGCGGCGTAGCTGACCACCACGGAGCCGGCGGCCGTCGTGGCGAGCACCCGGGCCTGTTCGGCGCGGGAGAACTCGGGTGGGCGCACGGAGTCCGTCACGGCACCGTGCGAAGACGATTGCAGCACCGGCATCTTTCCACTGTCTCAGGAGGTGTCGGCCGTTCGGGTGAGGCACGCCGCGCACGCGAAAAGGGGTGGTGCCGACACGTCGGCACCACCCCTCGCGCGACCCGATCAGCCCTGCTGCTGGCCGCCGAACCCACTGGGCGGCGTGCCGGGCTGCTGCTGCTGCGGCTGTTGCTGCGGCTGCTGCTGGCCGGGCTGGTTGAACTGGCCGGGCTGCGGCATGTACGAGGTCGGCTGCGGCGCGCCACCGGGCTGCTGCGGCTGCACCGGGGCCCCGAACTGGCCGGACGGCGGGCCGTACTGGCCGGGCTGCTGCTGGCCCTGCTGCGGGAACGCACCCGACTGCGGGTTCCAGCCACCCGGCTGCGCCCCGTACGGGTTGGCCGGCTTCGGCTCGAACTTCACGATCCCGGCGTCGAGGAGCAGGCTGAGCACGATCGCCGCGGTCTCCAGCAGCGCGATGATCAGCAGGACGATCGCCATGCCCTTGACGCTGTTGCTGCTCTTGATGATCCCCTGGAGGAGGAGCAGCGTCGGCACGGCCGACAGGACCGCCGCCGCGGGCAGCAGGTTCGGTGCCTTGGGCAGCACGGTCAGGCCCGCCAGCACGGCGGCGGCGAGCAGGTACTCCACAGAGCCGGACGACACGTCGTCGGCGAAGGCGAGCAGGTAGGCGATCAGCCCGAGGCCGGCCGCGACCAGCGGGAGGATGAGGTTCAAGTTGACCCCCACCGCCGGCTGTTGCGCCGGACCCGGCTGCTGCTGAGGGGCGCCGTACGGCACGGACATGGTGAGGTCTCCTCCTCCACCGAAGGACGCTGGCGACGACTGAACGCTAGCCGATGCACACTCTCCGACGACGACCGGACCGGCCTGGTTCCCCCGGATGTGCGCATTGACTCAGGTCGGAATGCCGCACAGGCCACCTCTGCGTCAGGGGTGGCCTGTGCGAACGGGTGAGTATCAGCCGATCGACTGCATGATCTCCCGCATGAGCGCGGCGGTCTCGGACGGCGTCTTGCCGACCTTCACACCGGCCGCTTCCAGGGCTTCCTTCTTGGCCTGGGCGGTGCCGGCGGAACCGGACACGATCGCGCCCGCGTGGCCCATGGTCTTGCCCTCGGGCGCGGTGAAGCCCGCCACGTAGCCGACGACCGGCTTGGTGACGTTCTCCTTGATGTAGGCCGCGGCCCGCTCCTCGGCGTCGCCGCCGATCTCGCCGATCATCACGATCGCCGCGGTGTCCGGGTCGGCCTCGAAGGCCGCCAGGGCGTCGATGTGCGTGGTGCCGATGATCGGGTCGCCGCCGATGCCGATGGCGGTGGAGAAGCCGAAGTCCCGCAGCTCGTACATCATCTGGTAGGTCAGGGTGCCCGACTTGGACACCAGGCCGACCTTGCCCGCGCCGGAGATGTTCGCCGGGATGATGCCCGCGTTGGACTGCCCGGGGCTGATCAGGCCGGGGCAGTTCGGGCCGATGATCCGGGTCTTGTTGCCGGTGGCCACGGCGTGCGCCCAGAACGCGGCGGTGTCGTGCACCGGGATGCCCTCGGTGATCACCACGGCCAGGCCGATGCCCGAGTCGACGGCCTCGACCACGGCGGCCTTGGCGAAGGCCGGCGGGACGAAGATCACGGTGACGTCCGCGCCGGTGGCCTCGACGGCCTCGGCGACGGAGCCGAACACCGGCAGCACGGTGCCGTCGAAGTCGACCTTCTCGCCGGCCTTGCGCGGGTTCACCCCGCCCACGATGTTCGTACCCGAAGCGAGCATCCGCTTCGTGTGCTTGGTGCCCTCGGCCCCGGTCATGCCCTGGACGATGACCTTGCTGTCCTTGGTGATGAAGATAGCCATCGTCAGACCCCCGCAGCCGCGAGCTCGGCGGCCTTGTCGGCCGCGTTGTCCATCGTGTCGACAACGGTCACCAGCGGGTGGGCGGCCTCCGCGAGGATGCGGCGGCCCTCCTCCACGTTGTTGCCGTCCAGGCGGACCACCAGCGGCTTGGTGGCCTGGTCGCCCAGGATGCCCAGCGCCGCGACGATGCCGTTGGCCACCGCGTCGCAGGAGGTGATGCCGCCGAACACGTTCACGAAGACGCTGCGCACGTCCGGGTCGTGCAGGATGATGTCCAGCCCGTTGGCCATCACCTCGGCGGACGCGCCGCCGCCGATGTCCAGGAAGTTCGCCGGCTTGACGCCCCGGTGCTTCTCGCCCGCGTAGGCGACGACGTCCAGCGTGGACATGACGAGGCCCGCACCGTTGCCGATGATGCCGACCTGGCCGTCCAGCTTGACGTAGTTGAGGCCCTTCTCCTTGGCCTTGGCCTCCAGCGGGTCCTCCGCCTGCTTGTCCACCAGCGCCTCGTGGGCGGGGTGGCGGAAGGAGGCGTTCTCGTCCAGCGTGACCTTGCCGTCGAGGGCGACGATCCGGCCTTCGGGGTCGCGGACCAGCGGGTTCACCTCGACCAGCGTGGCGTCCTCGGAGACGAAGGTCTCCCAGAGCTTCACGATCACGTCGGCGACCTGGTCGGCCACCTCGGCGGGGAACTTCGCGGCGGCGACGATCTCGTCGGCCTTGGCCCGGTCGACGCCCTTGACCGCGTCCACCGGCACCTTCGCCAGTGCCTCGGGCTTGGTCGCGGCGACCTCTTCGATGTCCATGCCGCCCTCGACGGACGCCATCGCCAGGAAGGTGCGGTTGGCGCGGTCCAGGAGGAAGGAGAAGTAGTACTCCTCGGCGATGTCGGACGCGGGGGTCACCAGCACGCGGTGAACGACGTGCCCCTTGATGTCCAGGCCGAGGATCGCGCCGGCCTTGGCTTCGGTCTCGTCCGGGGTCTCGGCGAGCTTGACGCCGCCCGCCTTGCCCCGGCCACCCGTCTTGACCTGGGCCTTGACCACGACGGTCTGACCGAAGCGCTCGGCGATGGCCTTGGCCTCGGCGGGGGTGCTCGCCACATCGCCCGGCAGAACCGGGACATCGTGGGCGGCGAAGAGGTCCTTCGCCTGGTACTCGTACAGGTCCACTCGGGTCTCCTGCGACGTCGGTGTCGGACGCCGCGTCCTGGTGCGGTCCTCGATAGGTCCGGCGCTCCAGGCCGGGGCCTGGTTGCCCACACGTACCAGGCATCACCTGGAACGCCGGCACAGCCGTGGGGGGACCGGCTCGACGCGGCTGCGCAGAACACTATCGACCGGGGCGGACCAGTCCGCACCCCATACCCGTGAGGTCGGTCATAAAGGTGGTGAGGTCGATCACCACACCGATTCAGCATCACCCGTTCCAGCGATAACCGCACCCACCCGGGTGATCATCGGACGATGGGACCGCCGCCCTTCCGGCGCTGCTGGCGACACCGGGTGGAGCGGGCCGCCGGTCGGCGGGACTACGAGCGCGCGGCGCTCAGGGTCGCGGCGATCAGCAGGGCGAGGGTCGTGGCCAGGGCCAGCCACAGGGCCGGGCCGGGCGCGGTGCCGGCCACCCGGGACTCGCTCAGCGGGTACTCCAGGGCCCGGGTCGCGGTCACGCAGGCCGCGCCGAACAGCAGCGCCGCGCCCCTGGCCGGGCGGGAGACCAGGGCCAGCCAGACCGCCCCGAGCACCGCCACCAGCGCGATCAGCAGCCCCCACGAGCCGACCCGCAGCCCGAACGCGGTGATCGGCACGTAGCCGGGGGCCTCCAGCACCGGCAGGGCGAACGCGCCGAACGCGAGGAGCGCGGCCACCAGGCCCACCGCGAGCAGCGGCAACGGCGGGGGCACGCGTTCCGCGCCCTCCTCGTCCCGCTCCACGGCACCCGCCAGCGCGGCGGTGATCGCCGCCGCCGCCGCGAGCACCACGGCCAGCGCGGTGAACCAGACGCCGGCGGCGGGTTCGACGGACGGGACGCGGGTCGCGTTGAACGCGGCGTCGAGCGCGAGCCCGGCGGCCAGCGGCACGGTCGCGGTGGCCGCGATGAACGCCGGCCGGGCCTTCGGGAGCAGCGCGAGCAGCGCCACGGCGACCGCCGCCGGCCACAGCAGGCGGGCGGCGTAGTCGGTGGGCGCGGCGACGCCCGGCACGTGCAGGTGGTCGGTCAGCGCGCCGAGTGCGGCGGCGGCACCGGCCGCGACGCCCAGCGCGGCGGTGATCAGGTGCAACCGGCGGCGGCCGGGCAGTTCGAGGGCGTGCTCCGTCGTCTCCGCCGTCGACCGCACGAGCGCGGCGGCGGCGGCCAGCACCAGGAACGGGCCGGGCGTCACGTCCACCTCGTCCACGGCGAGCGCCGTCACGAGGCCGGGCGCGGCGACCGCGACCAGCACCGCGGCGAGGCCGAGCAGACCGCCCCGGCGCGCGTCGGCGTCGGCGGAACTCGCCGCGAGCACCGCGAGCACCGGCACGGCCAGCAGCACCAGCAGACCGCCGACCAGCGGCAGCGGCGGCGCGTCCAGCGGGCCGGCGGCCGGGATGAAGGCGTCGGAGGAGGAGTAAGGAGCGGTGAACAGGCCGACGGCCGCGACGACGCCCGCCGTGGCGGGCAGCCCGAACCGCTGGGACCGGTCGCCGTCCTGGTCCGCGCCGGTGGCCGCGAGTACTCCCGCGACGAGCGTCAGCACGTGCCCGGCGAGCAGCAGCCACGCGCCGGCCGTCGGGGTCGGCGGGATCAGGCTGTCCGGGCGGAACAGCTCGGGGCGGGCGGCGATCAGCGGGTCGGCGACGACCTGGAGGTCGGCCAGGAACCGGCCGACCGCGAACACGCCCGCCGGCACCAGCACGGCGGCGGCGGTGACCTCCTGCCCGCGACGCAGGAAGTAGCCGGACACCCCCGCCGGGAGCAGCGCCAGCACCGCCAGCAGGGGCCACGCGGGGTAGGCGGGTGGAGCACTGCCGTCCACCACGGAGATCGCGGGTCCGATCGCGCCGCACAGACCGCCCGCCGCGGCGAGCCCGACCACGAGCCGGATCTTGGTGTGCGCCGGGGACGTCAGGTCAGCGGTTCGCGTCATCGGGGGCGACGCTAGCAGGGCGCGCACCGGGCACCGGGAGTGTCCGGGGTCGGCGGTGGGTAGTCCCCGCCCGTGCCCGACTCGCCTGCCACCAGCCCCCTGGACGACGTCGGTGCGCGGCCGTCCGGGTGGGCGGGAGCGGGCTTGGACGCGGTCCGGGCCGTGGCGGGCACGGGCGCGGTGCTGCGGAACGTGACCGGGGGCGCGGGTGACGCCTTGCGGAACGTGACGGGGCTGGTCGGCGGCGCGGTCGACGTGCTGCGGGGCGTCGCGGAGACCGGGGCCGGAATGGCCGGTGGCGTGGCCGGGTTCGCGCGGGCGGCGGTGACGCCGGGCGGCGCGCGCGGGGTCGCGGTCGAGGCGGCCTGGTGGGCCGCGCGCACGGCCCTCTACCCCTGGGGCGCGGTCGGGCGGCGGCTCCAGCCCGACGGGCACCTGAGGCACCACCGGACCGACCGGCTGCCTCCCCGGAGGCGCGGCCTGGTTGTTTCGGCCCTGGAAACGGCGGGCACCCCGATCGTGTTGGTGCACGGCATCGGGGACAACCGATCCGCCTTCGCAGTGCTGTCGGGGGCGCTGCGAAGGCGCGGGTTCGGAGTGGTGCACGCCGTGAACTACGGCGTGCTGACGGCGTTGACCGGCGACGTCCGGCGCTCGGCCGCCCTGCTGGGCGAGCACGTGGAGCGGATCTGCGAGCAGACCGGGTCCGACCGGGTGCACGTGATCGGCCACTCGCTGGGCGGCCTGATCGCCCGCTACTACGTGCAGCGGCTCGACGGCGACGCCCGCGTCAAGACGCTGGTCACGCTGGGCACCCCGCACGGCGGGACGCTCGCCGCCTACCTCTTCCCCACACCGCTGACCCGCCAGCTCCGTCCCGGTTCGGAGCTCTTGTCCGAATTGGCCGGACCGTGCCGTCCGTGCGGCACGCATTTCGCGGTGGTGTGGAGCGAGATGGACCAAGTGGTGGTCCCCCCTCGGCACGCCCGGTTGGAGCACCCCTCGTTGCGCGTGGAGGAGTACCGGATACGTGATTCAGGTCACCTTTCGCTCCTGGTTGACCCTCGCGTTGTGCAGGCGGTCGTGACTGCCGTCACCCGAACGGACGACGCTACAAGCCACCCCATCGTGCCTGTACGTGAGGGGTTTAGTAGCTCTGATGTGACTTAGGGTCACCACTCCCACGGCCGGTCCGAGCGCCCGGCGCAATTCGGTAGACAACGTCGCCGGGGATTGCCTTCGAGTCTTCCGCCCCGTTACTGTCCCCCGGTCCGTTGTCACGGTCTGGTCACAAGCGAAATAACGAGCCGGTTCCCCCGATTGGCTCAACCCGGGATCCCCCGCCCGGCGTCGACCAGACTCCCCGAAGACGGAAGGCCAGGTTTTGTCTTCTCGACACCGCTCCCCCGGCGGCCAAAGCAGTACCGACGTGCTCGAAACCGCGGTTGCCCGCACCGCCACACGTGATGTGGCAGCGCACCGGCTACCACCGCCGCCCTCGGCGCTGCGCGGCCGGATCGTGGTCGCCGCGGTCGCGGTCGGCGCGTTCGCCGCCGCAGGCGCGGGGCAGACGCTGCACGCGCTGGGCTCCGGCTCGGACGCTCCCGCCACCGACGAGGTGACGCCGCTCGCGGCGGCCTCCGAAGGCGCTGCGGCGTTCGGCATCGGTGGCTCCGGCCCCGCCGCTCCCCACGTCCTGCCGGTTTCCAAGAACGCGGACCCCGCGGCCGAGGCCCAGAAGCTCACCAAGAGCGCCCGGATCTCCGAGGACCGCGAGGCGGCCGAGGCCGAGGCCAAGCGCCCCAAGTACTCCCGGCCCGCCAACGGCGACTTCACCTCCGGTTTCGGCGGTCGCTGGGGCACGATGCACAACGGCATCGACATCGCAGGCCCGATCGGCACGCCGATCCTGGCCGCCGCCGACGGCGTCGTGATCGAGGCGGGCCAGGCCAGCGGCTTCGGCCTCTGGGTGCGGGTCGAGCACCCGGACGGCACGATCACCGTCTACGGCCACGTGGACACCTACTCGGTCCGCCAGGGCCAGCGCGTCCAGGCCGGCGAGCAGATCGCCCGGATGGGCAACCGCGGCTTCTCCACCGGCCCCCACCTGCACTTCGAGGTCTGGAACCCGGGCGGCATGAAGATCAACCCGCTCGGCTGGCTGAACGCCAAGGGCATCAGCGTCTGATCCCGGCCCCGATCCAGGCCCGCAGCGGGCCTGATCCCGGTCTGACGCCGGTCCGGTCTGCGCCGTGCGCGCCCCTGCCTCCGCAAGGCGAGCGCGCTCCACACGGCGAACCCGGCACGCGGCGGACACGAGCACGCGGACACGAGCACAGAGAAAGGCCGGGTCGCTTCCGCGACCCGGCCTTTGCACTACCCCCTTGACCGCCCCCGCGGCGTTCCCCTCGCGCTTCCACCGCCCCCGACGCGGCTTCCACGTGGTGTCCGCAAGCGGCTCTCCCTGCCCGGAACACCCCGAATGCCCCGGTCATCCCGCTTGTGACATCCCTTAAGACGCCCGTGGCCCGTCCTGGTTGCGCAGGAGTTCCGGATCACCGCGAAAGGGTGAACTTCAGGCCGCCCCGGTCCGTGCGTCGTACGCCTCGCGCGCTGCCCGCACCTCGTGCTCGTGCTCGTCCGCCCAGGTCACGAGGCCGCGCAGGGTCACGTGCAGGGTCACGCCGAGCGGCGTCAGCGCGTAGTCCACTCGTGGCGGCACGGTCGGGTGCACGGTGCGCAGCACCAGCCCGTCCCGCTCCAGTTGCCGCAGTGTGACGGTGAGCACACGGCGGCTCACGCCGTCGATCTCGCGCCACAGCTCGGCGAACCGGTGCCCGCGCTCGGCGAGGTAGGCCAGGACGAGCACGGACCACTTGTCCGCGACCCGGTCCAGGACCCGGCGGACCGCGCAGTCCGAGCGGGTGTCCCACTGGCGCGGGTCGTCGCCGGTTTCCCCGGAGTAACCCGGTGACTTGAAAGTGCCGTCTTCCACGGTTCCCGATCCTCCCGCAGGGTTGCATGCACATGCAAGGACAAAGGGGGAGCTGTGGCGACAACGCAACCGGCGACCAGGTCGATCGGTCGCGAGTGGGGTCTCCTGCTGGTGCTGTGCGGCGCGATCTTCCTGGAGGGCGTCGACGTCTCGATGATGGGCGTGACGCTGCCGTCCATCCAGGAGGAGCTGGACCTGTCCGCCGGCGCGCTCCAGTGGGTGGTGAGCGCGTACGTGCTCGGCTACGGCGGCTTCATGCTGCTCGGCGGGCGGGCGGCGGACCTGCTCGGCCGGCGGCGGGTGTTCCTGTTCTGGCTGGCGGTGTTCGTGGTCTTCTCCGGGCTCGGCGGACTGGCCCAGGACGGCTGGGTGCTGATCACCGCCCGCTTCGTGACGGGCCTCAGCGCCGCGTTCCTCACACCGACGGGTCTGTCCATCATCACCACCACGTTCGCCGGCCCACGCCGCGATCAGGCCCTCCTGGTGTACGGCGCGGCCGGTGCGGCCGGCTTCTCGCTCGGCATGGTCGTCGGCGGCCTGCTCACGGCGGTGGGCTGGCGGTGGGTCTTCTTCGCGCCCGTCGTGCTGGCGCTGCTGCTCCTGGTGGTCGCGGTGCAGGTCCTCCCCCCGAGCGCGGAGCGGGTGCGCGGGCGGTTCGACGTGGCCGGCGCGGTGACCGCCACCGGCGGCGGGGTGCTGCTGGTGCTGGCCATCGCCGAGGGCGTCTGGCCCGCCCTGGTCGGCGGGGTGGCGCTGCTCGCGGCGTTCGTGGTGATCGAGCGGCGGACGGCGGAACCGCTGGTGCGACTGGGCATCCTGCGCTCGGGCGACCTGCTCCGGGCCAACGTCTCCGCGCTGCTGTTCGCGGCGGCGTTCTTCGGGTTCCAGCTCGTCGCCGTGCTGTACCTCCAGCACGTCCTCGGCTGGTCCGCGCTGGAGACCGGCCTGGCCCTGCTGGTGGTGGGCGTCGACTCGGTGCTCGCGCCGACCCTCACGCCCCGCCTGGTCGCCCGGTTCGGCCTGCCCCGGGTGATCACCGCGGGGCTGCTGCTGGCCGCCGCCGGGTTCGGGCTGTTCCTGCGGCTCGACCACGGCTGGGGCTACTGGGAGCTGTTCCCGACCGCGCTGCTGCTCGGCCTCGCCTTCGCGTTGGCCTACGGGCCGCTGACGATCGTTGCCACGGACGGCGTCGCGGACGCCGAGCAGGGCCTCGCGGGCGGGCTGCTCAACACGTCGTTCCAGTTCGGCGCGGCGCTCGGCGTCGCCGGCGTGACGGCCATCGCCGCCCTCGGCGGCACACCGCTGGAGGGCTACCGGCTGGCCGCGCTGTTCCCGGTGGCGGCGGCGCTGCTGGCCGCCGTCACAGCTTCACGAGGGGTACCCCGCCGATCAGCATGAGCCGGACCTTCCCCGCGCTGCCGAAGTCGATCGTGGCGGTGGCGCGGGGACCCGAGCCGTCCACCGCGACGACGCTGCCCAGCCCGTACTTGTCGTGGGTGACCCGGTCGCCCACGTCGAGCTTGAGCGCGGGCGTGTCCTTCCACTGGCTGCTCGCCGGCGCGGGCCGCGCGGGGCCGTCCGAGCGGCGGCCCCACGTGGTCGCGGTGGACGGCGCGGAGCGCTTCGGCTCCACCCGCCGCCACTCGACCAGGTCGGCCGGGATCTCGTCCAGGAACCGGGACGCCGGGTTGGCCGACGGCTGGCCCCAGGCCGAGCGCACCAGCGCCCGCGACAGGTAGAGCCGCTGCCGCGCGCGGGTGATGCCGACGTACGCGAGCCGGCGCTCCTCGGCCAGCTCGGTCGGGTCGCCCAGCGCCCGCAGGTGCGGGAAGACGCCGTCCTCCCAGCCGGTGCCGAACACCACCGGGTACTCCAGGCCCTTCGCGGTGTGCAGCGTCATCAGCGTGACCACGCCGTCGGACTCCGCGTCCGGCACCTGGTCGGCGTCCGCCACCAGCGACACCCGCTCCAGGAACGCGGCCAGCGAACCCGCCGCCGGCAGGCCCTCGTCCTCGTCCTCGGCCGGGGCGTCCGCCGCCGCGCCCAGGTCGGTGAACTCGCGGGCCACCGTGACCAGCTCGTTCAGGTTCTCGACCCGGGTGTGGTCCTGCGGGTCCTCGCTGCCCTCCAGCTCCGCGAGGTAGGCGGTGCGGTCCAGCACGGCCTCCAGCACGTCGGCCACGTCGTCGCCGCGCCCCACCAGCTCGCCCAGCTCGTCCATCAGCTCGACGAAACCGGAGATCGCCTTCTGCGAGCGGGGGTTGAGCAGCGGCACCTTGCCGCGCACGGCCTCCCGCAGCGCCGCCGCGAAGCTGATCCGCTCCCGCTCGGCGTGGGTCGAGACGCACGCCTCGGCGCGGTCGCCGATGCCGCGCCTGGGCACGTTGAGGATGCGCCGCAGCGACACCGTGTCGTCCGGGTTCGCCAGCGCGCGCAGGTACGCCAGCGCGTCCCGCACCTCGCGCCGCTCGTAGAACCGGACGCCGCCGACCACCCGGTACGGCAGGCCGAGCCGGATGAAGATCTCCTCGAACACGCGGGACTGGTTGTTGGTGCGGTAGAACACCGCGATCTCGCCGTTGGTCGCGTCGCCGCCGTCGACCAGCCGGTCGATCTCGCGCGCCACGAACGCGGCCTCGTCGTGCTCGTTGTCCGCGACGTAGCCGACGATCTTCTCGCCGTCGCCCAGGTCGCTCCACAGCCGCTTGTCCCGGCGGTCCGGGTTGCGCGAGATGACCGCGTTCGCGGCGGTCAGGATGCGCTGCGTAGAGCGGTAGTTCTGCTCCAGCAGGATGGTCGTCGCCTGCGGGTAGTCGCGCTCGAACTCCACGATGTTGCGGATCGTCGCGCCGCGGAAGGCGTAGATCGACTGGTCGGCGTCGCCCACCACGCACAGCTCGGCGGGCGGGATGCCGCCCGCGCCGGTGCCGACCAGCTCGCGGACCAGCGTGTACTGCGCGTGGTTGGTGTCCTGGTACTCGTCGACCAGCACGTGCCGGAAGCGCCGGCGGTAGTGCTCGGCGACGTCCGGGAAGTTCTGGAGCAGCTCGACCGTGCGCATGATCAGGTCGTCGAAGTCCAGCGAGTTCGACTCGGACAGCCGGCGCTGGTAGCTCTCGTAGACCTCGGCGACGCGGCGCTCCAGGTCGTTGGCCGCCCGGGCCTTCGCCGTCTCGACGTCCACCAGTTCGTTCTTGAGGTTCGAGAGGTGGATGGCGAGGGTGCGGGCCGGGTAGCGCTTCGGGTCCAGGTCGAGGTCGCGCGCGACCAGCGTGATGAGCCGCCGGGTGTCGTCGGAGTCGTAGATGGAGAAGCTCGACGACAGGCCGAGGGTCTTCGCCTCGCGGCGCATCACCCGGACGCACATGGAGTGGAACGTCGACACCCACATCGACCGGGCGCGCGCGCCCACCAGGTCGGCGACCCGCTCCTTCATCTCGGCGGCGGCCTTGTTGGTGAAGGTGATCGCCATGATCTCGCCGGGGTGCACCCCGCGCTCCCCGAGCAGGTGCGCGATCCGGCGGGTGAGCACGCGGGTCTTGCCCGAGCCCGCGCCCGCGACGACCAGCAGCGGCGAACCGGCGTGCTCGACCGCCCGGCGCTGGGCCGGGTTGAGGTCGTCCAGCAGCCGGGAGGACCGGGAATCGGGGGGACTTGGCGGCAAGTCGAACAAGGCGCTCATCGTGGATCCACGTTACCCGCTACCCCCGACAGGACTCCGCGCGATCCGCCGGCTGTGGCATGATGGGTCCATGCGCTCGGTCAACTTCGAGTTTTTCTACGGGACCCGGACTCCGGCTCCCGTGGACCGCTAGCGCGCCAAGCACCCACGAAGCCCCGGAGTCCTCGGATTCCGGGGCTTCGTCGCTTCCGGGCCGGGACTCCCCGCACAGAGTCGAGAGGTCACCCCGATGAACAGCACCGACACCGCACCCTCGAACGAGGACATCGACGTCCTGCGCCAAGAGATCGACTCCCTCGACGCGGAGATCCTGCGCCTGGTCAAGCGGCGGTTGGACGTGTCCCGGACGATCGGCGCGGCGCGGATGGCCGCCGGCGGCACGAGGATCGTGCACAACCGGGAGATCGACGTCCTCAACCGCTACCGGGAACTCGGCCAGGAGGGTCGCGACCTGGCGATGATCCTGCTCAAGCTGGGCCGCGGGCCGCTCGGCCGCTAGCCGCCCGCGCCAGGTCGCGGTCCACGAGCTGCACGTCGTCGGGCAGGTACGCGAGGGGGTCGTCCACCAACGGCCCGGCCCCCACCAGCCCCTCCACCAGCGCGTGGAGGCACAGCGCGGCGTAACCGCGCAGGTAGCCGCCCTCCTGGGTGAGGACGGTCGGCAGGTCCAGCGCCGCCACCCGCCGGCCGATGTCCCGGTACCCGGCGGCGGTCAGGTTGTGCCTGCCGTTCGGGTCGAACGCCGAGCCGTCGAACCCGGACGCGCAGACCAGGAGGTCCGCGCCGTGCTCGCGGATCGCGGGCAGCGCGAGTTCGTCCAGCGCCCGGCGGTAGGCGGTGTCGCCCGCGCCCAGCGAGAGCTCGACGTTGAGGTTGCCCGGGTCGCTCTCCTCCGGACCGCCGGTCTGGGTGTGGTTCGCGCCCCACGGGCCGTGCCGCATGTGCACGGAGATTGTCAGCACCTCGTCCACGCCCCGGAACACCTCCTGGGTGCCGTTGCCGTGGTGCACGTCCCAGTCCAGCACCGCGACCCGCCGGCCGGCCCGCCGGGCCGTCTCGGCGACCAGGGCGGCGTTGTTGACCAGGCAGTAGCCGTCCGCCAGGTCCTTCTGGGCGTGGTGGCCGGGTGGCCTGACCAGCGCGTACGCCAGGCGGGTCGAGCCGTCCGCGACGGCTTGGTACGCGGCCAGCGCGGTGCCGGCGGCGGCCCGGATCGCGTCCCACGAGCCCGGACCGACGACGGTGTTGGTCTCCATCGACACCCGCGTGCCCCCGTGGCACGCCTTGTACAAGGCCGACAGGTACGCGGGCGTGTGGACGCGCGCCAGCTCCTCCCCGGTGGCGAACCGGCCCTCGGACCACGTGAGGTGCGGAGCGACCGGACCGCGGGTCAGGGCGTGCCGGAACGTGCGCAGGCGCGCGGCGTTCTCGGGGTGCGCCTCGGGCACGTCCAGCCACGCCCAGTCGCCGGGCAGCTCCCACAGGCCCTCGCCGGTGTCGTGCGCCAGGCAGGCGTCGTGCCAGAAAAACTCCACCCCGGGTGGATATCAGGGCGATCACCCATGGGCCAAACCGAATAATCGCAGGCACACTGGACGCATGGGAGTCATCGGCATCATCACGGGTCTCATCGCGATCCTCGGCGTGCTCGCCACGCTCGCGCACGACGGCTACCTGGCCATGCTGGGCTCGGCCGCCAAGTCCAAGCGGGCGGCGGGAACGCCGATCGCGCAGTACGTGCGCAGCCGGTGGACGGTCGCCGGCGTGACGACGGTCGTGGCACTGGTCGGCCTGCTGATCACCTCGGGCGGCAACTACGCCAGTGACATCATCGGCGCGCTGGTCGCCGGTGGTGCGGGCCTGGCTGCCACGAACGCGTTGCAGAGCAGTCGCAAGAAGCTCAACAGCGGCGGCTGAAGTTCACACGGTCAGGTGCGACTGCGCACCGGCAGGCTGACCTGTCGAGCCACCACCCGCCCCTGCCCCTAACCTGTGGTCGGCGCAGGGTTTTCGACGTCCCACCCCCATCTTCCCTGCCCCTGAACAGGTGAACCGCGGCCCGACTCGCGTCAGGCCCGGGGGTGGGAGGGATCACAACAGGTATGGACATCGGGCAACCGGAACGGTCTGGCAGGCACCGGGTGGAGCACGAGGGCGGGGCCGTCGCCCTGTCGCCGGGCGGGAGGCGCGAGCACGCCCCCGGTCCGCACGCGACGCGGGTGGTCCGGCCGGACGCGTTCCCGGTGCAGCGCACCCGTGACCCGCTGGTCGACACCGACGCGGTCGGCCTGCGCAAGTTCAACATCGGGCTGGTACCGGCTTCGGTGACGCCGCCGCGCACCTGGAAGCGGGCCGCCTGGTTCGCCGTCGCGTCGTCGGCCGCCGTGCTGGTGGGCCTGGCGTACGCGGCGGCCAAGCTGGTCGGCGCGGACTCGCCCGACGAGCGGATCGGGATGCCCGGCTACCCGACCACGAGCCCGCTGATCACCGGGTTCGGCACCACCACCGCCGCCCCGCCGGCGCTCGGCGAGGACTGGCCGGACCAGCGCCCGGCACCGCGACCGGACCAGTGGTCGGTCGACCAGACCGCGGCGCTCCGGGCCGCCGCCGACGACGACGACCGCGCCGGCACCCCGGGCACGATCACCGGGACGGCGTCCCCCGACGCGCCAGCGGGCGCGCCCGCCGGCGACGACGCACCCCCCGAGGGCCGGCCGGCCACCGCGCTCGGCCGGCCGTCGAGCGGGCCCGGCCCGAGCACCTCGCCGACCGTGACCACCGTGCCGAGCGAGGCGAAACCGCTGGTGGACGGCGCTGCGATCGCGTTCCGCACGGAGCGGTTCTTCGAGGAGGCGGTGGCCGACGCGACGGCGGCGCTGGCGATGGTCGCCGACGTGTTCCGGACCGACGCCGAGGCGCTGCTGGAGCAGCGCTTCGCGGACGTGGCGGCGATCGAGGTCACCGCGATCACGGTCGACCCGACGTCCGGGGCCACGGTCAGCACCCTCCAGATGACGAAGAAGGACGGCAGCACCACCACGGAGCGGCGCGAGCTGGTCTTCACCACCGAGGGCGAGCCGCTGATCAACGCCGAGCGCCTAATCGGCACCCCGTAGCCGCCCGGGAACCGGTCCGGCGCGGGTCGGGAACCGCCCGGGAGCCGGGTCCGGAACCGGCTGCGGAGGGCGACGCCGAGCGGCTCCCCGGCGACGGCCAACGGTCGTTCGCAAACGTACAGCCCTCGGCCCCTCCGCACTTGATCGCCTGATCGAGGGACAGCGGCCGACCGCTGACCGCCACGAAAGGGTGAACCCGCCACCAGTGCTGGCTTTCCGCTGGTGGGGCGCGGTACGAGTTCTCGCTGACGACACAGGTGCGAGGGAGTCGCCAGTGCAGCGCCCTACGACGAGCGGTCGCCGGCACAGCCGCGCGGGGTCGGTCTCGGTCGCCGACCTCATCCGCAAGCAGCGCGTCCCGTCACGCGGTCCGTCCCGGGAGCGGGCCGACGCGCGCGGCCCGGTCGCCGGCCCGCTCGGGGAACCCGCGCACCAGGCCCGGCCGTCCCGCCGCACGCGCCGGATCGCGGGGCTGTCGGCCGGCGCGTTCGTGCTGCTGGTGTCGGTCGTGACGGCCTCGGTCCTGGTGGCCGACCGGGACCCCGGTCCCCGCCCGCCCGCGATCGCCCCGCCCGCCGAGATCACCGGGTCCTCGGCGCTGCGCCCGGACGTGCTGGTGGCGGAGCTGGCCGGGCCGCGCGACGTGCCGCCGGTACCGACCGCGCCCGTGCTGCCGGTCGCCGACCTGCCGATGGAGCCGGCGAGCCCCGTGGTGCCGCCCCGGGAGGCCGCTCCCCGGTCCAAGCCCCAGGTTGACGTGGTGCGCCACTTCTACGAGCTGCTGCCCGCCAGGCCCGCCGACGCGGCGCTGCTGCTGACCTCGGACCTGGTCGGCGGGAGCGCGCGGGACTTCGTGGCGTCGTGGGCCGCGATCCAGGCCATCACGATCGAGTCGACCACCCTGCGGCCGGACGGCACGGTGCACGCGGCGGTGTCGATGCAGGAGCGGTCGGGGCGGTGGGTGCGGGTCGAGCACCGGTTCTGGCTGACCGACACCAGCCCGCCGCGCATCAGCGGGTCCGAGGTCAGGTCGGCCCAGCGCAGTTGACGCTGGGTGGCGATCTTGAGCCGAGATATCACTCAGCGTTGATAAGTGCAGTCCTTGACTGCGAAACTTCCCCCAAAGGGGTTACGAATTCGGTCACGATTCGGTATCCATGATCCCGGTTGGTAGCTCAACGCACACTTCCGGGAAAGGTGACCTCCGGTGTCGAACGACGACAACCGCCGTCGACAGGATGGCTCGACGGCCAAGCTGTCCGTCGCCGACCTGATCGCCCGGCGCGAGGCGGAGACCCAGCCGATCCCGCGCATCACCGGCGAGGAGACCGTGCGGTTCGCGCGGGCCAACCTCTCGGGCCACGAGCTGCACATCACCGAGCTGCTGCGCCGCGAAGGCCGCGCCGGTGAGGAAGAGCGCGGTGGCGGGGGCTTCTCCGTGCCGAAGCTGGTCGCGATGGCCAGTGGCGGCGTGGTGCTGGCCGGCGCGGTCGCGTTCACCGCCACCAGCCTGCTGTCCTCGCCCGACGAGCGCCCGCTGGCCGAGGTCCGGTACGACAACCGCCCGGCGGCCCGGAGCACCAACACCGTCGGCAACGACCTGGCCGCCGCCGCGAAGGCGCAGCAGGCCCAGCCCGTGCAGCAGGAGGAGACCGCCGCGCCGACGACGACCGCCGCGCCGGTCCGGACGACCACGCAGCGCGCGCGGGCCACCCAGCAGCCGGTCCCCGCGCCCACCACGACGACCGAGCAGGCCCCGCCGCCGGTCGAGCAGCCGCCCACCACGACGGTCCCACCGTCCACCGAGGTGCCGCCGCCGCCCACCACGACGACCGCGCCGCCCTCGCCGTCCGCCGCACCGCCGCCCACCGGCAGCACCACCCCGGCCCCGTCCTCGGGCGTGAGCACCCCGCCGCCCCCCTCCGCGCCGCCCACCTCCGCGCCCGGTTCCGCCGTGCCCACCTCCACGGCCCCCGTCGTGGCCTACGGCGTCGACCTCGGCCCCGTCATCGACCCGCTCGGCGGGTTCGACTTCTTCTCGCCCGCCGCGTAATCGCGACCGGCGAGCGTCCACCGGCCCGGCGTCGGCCCCTCGGCCGCGCTGCGGGACCTGCTGCGGAGCTGCCGCGAGACGTGCCGCGGGGTGTGCCGGAACGCGAGCGACGCCCGGCGTGCCAGGATTGGGCCGTTCGGACCCAAATGACGCGATCTTCACCCGAACAGGTGGCTTCCGCCGGCGGATTCGGGTATCCCTTCCCGATCCGGACGTGGCTCGCGTGACCTGCGCAACGGTCGGAAAGCCGTTGTCACCGCCGAGGTAGGCTGTCCGCGCACCGATCCGCACGACGAGGAGCCCGAGCGTGAGACCTGCTGCCCTTGCCGCGGTCCCGCAGCGCCCCAGCGAGGTGGTCCGGTGAGCTCCGAAGAGCGGCTGATCGCCGAGCGCTACCGCTTCCTGGACCGGATCGGCAGCGGTGCGATGGGCATCGTCTGGCGGGCCCAGGACGAGCGCCTCGGCCGGATCGTCGCGATCAAGGAGCTGCTGCTCCAGCCCAGCCTCGACAACACCGAGCGGGACGAGGCGATCCAGCGCGCCATGCGCGAGGGCCGGATCGCGGCCAAGCTGCACCACCCCAACGCCATCGCGGTGTACGACGTGGTGGAGGAGAACGGCGCTCCGTGCCTGGTCATGGAGTACCTGCCGTCCAGCAGCCTGGCCGACACGATGGCCGAGCACGGCCCGCTCGAACCGGTGGAGGTCGCGCAGATCGGCGCGCAGGCCGCCGCCGCGCTGGCCGCCGCCCACACGGCGGGGATCGTGCACCGGGACGTGAAACCGGGCAACGTGCTGCTGGCGGACAACGGCCTGGTCAAGATCACCGACTTCGGCATCTCCCGGGCCAGCGACGACGTCACGGTCACCAAGACCGGCCTGATCGCGGGCACGCCCGCCTACCTCGCGCCGGAGATCGCGCGCGGCCAGGACCCGACGCCCGCGTCGGACGTGTTCTCCCTGGGCTCGACGCTGTTCGCGGCGGCCGAGGGCGAGCCGCCGTTCGGGTTGAGCGAGAACACCCTGGGCGTGCTGCACGCCGTCGCGGCCGGTCGGATCAACCCGCCGACCGTCGACGGCCCGCTGGCCGACGTCCTGCTGGTGCTGCTCAACTACGACCCGGCGGACCGGCCAACCATGGCCCAGGCCCGCGACATGCTCAACGCGGTGGCCCACGGCCGCACCCCCGGCCTCGGCGGTGCCGTGCCGGTGCCGGCGGGCGGGACCGCCGTGATGGACGCCGACCGCACCCACCTGGTGCGGCCCGCGCCGCGCACGGCCGGCCCGCGCACGGTGGGTCCCACGACCCCGGTGACCGCCCCGCCCACGTCGAACAACACCCGCGCGCTGGTGATCGCCGCCGTGGTGCTGGGCTGCCTGCTGCTGATCGGCCTGCTGCTGGTCCTCCAGGGCGCGTTCAACGCCAAGGAGCCGGTGGCACCGGCGGTCACCACCAGCACGTCCACCACGCCGCCGGCAGCGACGACCACGACGCCTCCTGTGACCACCACCACAGAGGTGCTGCGCACGACTACCGAAGAACCGCAGCCCACCACCACGACCACCACCACCACGACGACCACGACGACCACCACGACGCCGCCGCCGACCACGACGCCGAAACCGACGACGGCGCAGCCGACCACCACGCCGCCGGCAGCGACGACTACGAGCGTGCTGCCCCAGGAGGGGTAGCAAACCTCGTAAGGTGGGCGACGAACCCGATCGGGTGACGAAACGTCCCTGTCCTGGCGGCGTTGTCACCGGTGTTCGCCCCTGACCAGCCCGAGCTAGCTTTGGAGCACCTGTGACCGACGACGGCCGCCTGGTTGCCGGCCGCTACCGACTGGGCCACCGGATCGGCAGCGGAGCGATGGGCATCGTCTGGCAGGCGCACGACGAGCGCCTCCACCGCACCGTCGCGGTCAAGCAGCTACTGCTCCAGCCCGGCCTGGCCGAGGCGGACACCGACGAGGCCAAGCGGCGGGCGATGCGCGAGGGCCGGATCGCGGCCCGGCTCCAGCACCCGCACGCGATCGCGGTCTACGACGTGGCCGAGGACGACGGCCAGCCGTGGCTGGTGATGGAGTACCTGCCGTCCAAGAGCCTGTCCACGGTGCTGTCCGAGCGCGGCACGCTGTCGCCCCGCGACGTGGCGTCGATCGGCTCCCAGGTCGCCTCGGCGCTGGCCGCCGCGCACATCGCGGGCATCGTGCACCGGGACATCAAGCCCGGCAACGTGCTGCTGGGCAACGAGGGCACCGTCAAGATCACCGACTTCGGCATCTCCCGGGCGACCGGCGACGTCACGGTGACCGCCACCGGGATGCTCGCGGGCACGCCCGCGTACCTGGCCCCGGAGGTCGCGAAGGGCTACGACCCCGGTCCGCCCTCGGACGTGTTCTCGCTGGGCTCCACGCTGTACGCGGCGATCGAGGGGATGCCCCCGTTCGGCCTGAACGAGAACACCATCGCGCTGCTGCACCAGGTCGCGTCGGGCAAGGTCACGCCGCCCAAGCAGGCCGGTCCGCTGACCGCGCTGCTGATGCGCCTGCTGCGCGCCGAACCGGAGGACCGGCCGACCATGGCCGAGGCCAAGGAGGCGCTCGCGGCGGTGGCCGCCGGGCGGGCCGCGCCGGAGTTCCCGGTGGCGCTGCCGCAGACGCACCCGCCGTCGTGGCGGGGCGTGCCCGTGCAGCCGCAGCCGCCGCAGGCCGCGCCGACCCGCGCGATGGCCCCCGCGCAGCCCGCGCCGTCCGCGACCCGGGTGGCCCCGGTGCCGACCCCGCCGCGCCCGGCACCCGCGCTGTCCCCGCCGCCGCCCCGGCGACCGGCCGCCGCGCCGCGCCAGGAGCCGAAGCCGGCGGGTCGCGGGCCGGTGAAGAGCAAGCGCTCGACCGTCGTCACCGCGCTGGCCATCGCCGCCGCCGCCGTGGTGGGCATCCTGCTGGCGAGCATGCTGTCGCGCGGTGACGCCGAGAACCAGGCCACCCCGAACACCTCGACCACGCAGCCCGCGGCCGGCGGCGAGCCGCCGGTCTCGACCACGAAGAAGACGGCCGCCCCGCCACCGAAGATCACCACGGACCCGACCCCCGCCCAGCAGGAACAGGCGATTCGCGACTACTTCGGGTTGATGCCCACGAACGTGGAAGACGGCTTCAACCGCCTCACCGCGGAGATGAAGAGCGGCAACGGCGGGTTCGAGGGCTACAAGACCTGGTGGAGCCAGGTCCAGTCGGTCGAGCTGACCAGCGTGAAGCTCAACGAGCCCTACGCGTACGAGGTCGACGTCGCGTACACGATGAAGACCAACTCGGTGTCCCGCGAGCGCAAGCTGATCGTGCTCAAGTGGGAGAACCAGGGTCTGTTCATCTCCCGGGACCAGCTCCTCGGGAAGTCCTAGCCCGAGCGGTCCGGGCGGGTCCTGAGCCCCGCCCCCGGGCGGCTGCGCGTCCCGCTCGGCCGACGTCGCGGCCGGGCGGCGGGTGTGACCCCGCGCGACCAGCCGGGTACCGGCCGCCTACCGCCCCCAGGGACCCCCGTCGTGCCTGGGAGGGGGTAAGCGACCGGGTCAGTTGGTGGAGACCAGCTTCGCCAGCTCGCGGTCGAAGTCGATCCACAGGTCCTCTTCACCGGGCTGGACCACGTCGTAGGTGAGGTCCAGGAACTCGGCGATGTCCTCGGCCTGGGCCGACAGGATCGCGAAGCCCGTCGGGGCGTTCAGCTCCAGCAGGACCCGCTCCGGGTCGTCGGCGGCCGGCCGGACCAGGATGTCCCCCTCGCCGGACGGCGTCAGCAGCCCGTCGGCCAGCAGGTCGCGGGCGAAGATCCACTCGACCTTGCCCTGCCCGGTGTGGAACAGCACGGCGACCGCGTAGGGGTCTTCCGGCTCGTAGTGCAGCTCGGCTTCCACCGGTGCGGGCGCGACCCCCGGAACCAGGAGGTGGAACGTGGTGCTCGCGGTGATGCTCTCGGCGCTCATGGTGGTGGAGTCCTTCCCGTGTTCATCCCTCTCTATGGAGAGGAGACGTCCGAGAAGGCCGATCGGGACGTGGTTCGGGCCAATACCACGCTATCGGGGGAGACCTGGGTCTCAGGTCCACCCATTTGCCCAGTTCGGTTGTCTCGTTTGGCCTATACCGACGAGTAACCCAGCGTTATCGCAGGTCACTTGAGCGTAGTCACCGGGACCGCGTCGGTCGGGATGATCGCCGTCGCGGGCTGCCGGCGGGTCAGCGCGACCCCCACGAGGACCACCACCATGCCCACCACGACCCGCGCGTTGAGGTCTTCGCCGAGGAACGCCGCGCCCAGCAGCACGGACACCACGGGCAGCAGGTAGCCGACCGTCGTGGCGTTCGTGGGGCCCTCGTCCTCGATCAGCCGGTAGTTGAGGACGAACGCCGCCCCGGTGCCGAAGACGCCCAGGACACCCACCGCCACCAGTGCCTGCCAGGTCAGGTGGGTCTCCTCCAGGCCGCCGACCGGCAGCACCAGCACGGTCAGGCCGGTCGCGGTGACGAGCTGCGCGGAGGAGAGCTGGATCGAGGACAGGCCGCGCCCGGAGATCGTGCGGCCGATGTAGGTGTAGCTGACCGCGTACGAGGCGGCGGCGGCCAGGCACGCCACCGCGCCCCAGCTCGCCAGGCCGGCCTTCTCCCACGGCGCGAAGATCAGCAGGGTGCCCGCGAAGCCCAGCCCGAGGCCGACCAGGCGGGCGGTGTTGCGCCGGCGCTCGAAGCCCAGCAGCAGGCCGAGGGCGAGCGCCCACAGCGGCGTGGTGGCGTTCAGCACGCCCGCGACGCCCGAGTCGACGGTCTGCTCCCCCACCGCGAACAGCACGAACGGGATGACGTTGCCGAAGACCGCGGCGACCGCCAGGTGCCCCCAGAGGCCCTTGCCCGACGGCAGGCGCTGCCCCCGCGTGAAGCCCAGCACGACCAGCACCACCGCGCCGAGCAGCGTGCGCACCAGGGCGATCTGGACCGGCGACAACCCGGTGAGGGCGATCTTGATCCACAGGAAGCTGGAACCCCAGAGGAGGGCGAGGACGCCCATCCTGACCACCGTGCCCGGTCTGTTCACCACCACACCTTGCGATACGGAAAGCAACAGGACAAGTGAAGAGAACTGCACAACCTTTAAGCTGAGCTGTACGATCGGGGCATGTTGGACGTGCGACGCATGCAGGTGCTCCGGGCCGTGGTCACCACCGGTTCCATCACCGCCGCCGCGGTGAACCTCGGCTACACCCCGTCCGCGATCAGCCAGCAGGTCGCGGCGCTGGAGAAACAGGCCGGCCTGCCGCTGCTGGACCGGGTGGGGCGGGGTGTGCGGCCCACCGTCGCGGGTCGGGTGCTCACCGAGCACGCGGCCCACATCACCGACCGCCTGGTGGAGGCGGAAGCCGCGCTGGCGGACCTCCGGGAGGGGCGCACCGGGCGGTTGCGGGTTCGGTACTTCGCCACGGCGGGCGCGGCCCTGGTGCCCCCGGCCGTGGCCGCGTTCAAGGCCCGGCACGCCGACGTGCAACTGGACCTGAAGCTCACCGAGCCCGACGACCCGATGGTCGAGGTCGAGGCGGGGCGCGCGGACGTGGCGCTGTCGGTGTTCCCCCGGGTGGCCGAGGTGCCGCGCGGGGTGCACGTCGTGCACCTGCTCGACGACCCGTACCTGGCGGTCCTGCCGCGCGGGCACGAGCTGGCGCGCAAGCGGGTGCTCGACCTGGCGGACCTGGCCGACGAACCGTGGGTGGACGCGGTGAACCCGCCGGGACCGTGCCGGGACATCGTGCTGAACGGCTGCGCGGCAGCCGGGTTCGCGCCGAACTTCGTGCTGGAGTCCGACGACTACCCCACCGCGCAGGGGTTCGTGGCGGCCGGCCTGGGCGTGACCATCGTGCCGAAGCTGGGCCTGGGCGTGATCCACCCCGGCGTGATCGTCCGCAAGCTCCGCCACCCGGAGCCGACCCGCACCATCTGCGCCGCGATCCGCGAGGACAGCATCGACTCGCCGACGGTGCGGACCCTGCTCGACGCCCTCAAGGCCGCCGTCGCCTGAGCGCACCGGCCCGGTGCTCCGGGGCGTCGTGCCCGGTCCGGCCGGAGCTCAGACCAGCCGGCGGTCGGAGGCCCAGCGGGAGAGTTCGTAGCGGTTGGAGAGCTGGGTCTTGCGGAGCACGCTCGACACGTGCGTCTCGACCGTCTTGACCGAGATGAACAGCTCGGACGCGATCTCCTTGTACGCGTACCCGCGCGCCAGCAGCCGCAGCACGTCCCGCTCGCGGGGCGTCAGCAGGTCGAGCTCGGGATCGCTGATCGGGGCCGCGCCCGGCCGGTCCGCGAACGCGTCCAGCACGAACCCGGCCAGCCGGGGGCTGAACACCGCGTCGCCGTCGGAGACCCGGACCACCGCGCGCACCAGCTCCTGGCTGGAGATGGTCTTGGTGACGTACCCGCGCGCGCCCGCCCGGATGACCGCGATCACGTCCTCCGCCGCGTCCGACACCGACAGCGCCAGGAACACCACGTCGGGCAGCGCCGTGCGGACCTGCCGCAGCACCTCCGCGCCGCCGCCGTCGGGCATGTGCACGTCCAGCAGCACCACGTCGGGCCGCACGTGCCCGATGCCGACGACCGCCTCGCCGACCGACCCCGCCTCGCCGACCACGTCGACCTCGTCGGTGATCGAGTCGAGCTCGGCCCGCACCCCCGCGCGGAACAGGGCGTGGTCGTCCACCAGGAACACCCGCACCGCCGCCTTCTCGGTTGTCACGTCCTGGCCTCCGTCTTCTGGTTACCGGCGGTCTTCCTCGGCATGTGCAACTGCACCTCGGTCCCCTCGCCGGGCGTGGTGCGCAGCCGCACTTCCCCGCCGTGCCGGTCCATCCTCCCCCGGATGGAGTCGGCCAGGCCATGCCGGTCCTCCGGAACCAGCGCCGGGTCGAAGCCCGTGCCCCGGTCGCGCACGAACACGGTCACCTGCTCGGGCTCGACCTCGCCGTACACGCTGATCTCGCCGACGCCCGCGTGCTTGGCCGCGTTGACCATCGCCTCGCGGGCCGCCTGGACCATCGCCAGCAGGTTGTGGTCCAGCTCGCAATCCCCCACCACGACCTGCTGGACGGCGATCGCGAACCGGTCCTCGACCTCGCCGGACACCTCGGCGATCGCGGCGGACACCGTGGCCGGCCGGCCGTCCTCGGCCATCGCGGTCCCGTACAGCCAGTCCCGCAACTGCCGCTCCTGGCCGCGCGCCAGCCGCTTGACCTCGCGCGGCCGGTCCGACTGCTTCTGGATCAGCGCCAACGTCTGGAGCACGGAGTCGTGCAGGTGGGCGGCGATCTCGGCGCGCTCCTCGGTGCGGATGCGGACCCGGCGCTCCTCGCCCAGGTCGTTGATCAGCTTGATCCACAGCGGCACGGTGAGCACCGCGACGCCGCCCAGCGTGGCCACCACGGCGAGCAGCGCGAACCGGAGCTGGTCGATGCCGTAGCTGCTGATCAGCAGCACGCCGATGCCGATCGCGACCAGCGCCACCCCGGACAGCACCCGGACCAGGGCGGCCCGGCCGGTGCCGAACAGCCCGGACTTCGCGCCGTCGCGCCACCGCCTGCGCTGCGCCTCGTCGGCCTCCCGCCACACCACGGCCGCGCCGACCAGGGCGACCGCGAGCGGACCCACGATCCAGCCGCTGACCGGCCCGGACAGCAGCCCGCCGATCACCGCCGCGCCGATGCCCAGCGCCACCAGGCCGAGCGCCTGCTGGCGCTCCTGGGGCTTCGGGGGCTTCTCCGGGGTGTCCACCGAGCGCTGCGGCACGAACAGCCACAGCAGGCCGTAGGCGACGACCCCCACGCCGTTGAGGGCGGTCAGCGCGGCGAACACCGCGCGCACCCAGAACACCTCGACCCCGAGGTGGTCGGCGACACCGCCCGCCACGCCCGCGACGACCCGGCCGGTGCGCCGCCTGCGCACCGGCTCGTGCCCGCGACCCGCCTTGCCCGGTGCGCCCGGCTTGGCCGCCACCGGGATCGGCGCGGTCGCGCGGGACGCCACCAGGTCGGGTGCCGCCAGGTCGGGCGCGGTCGGGTGCGGCGCGGTCGGGTGCGGCGCGGTCCGGTCGGGCACGCCCGGGTCGGGCGTGGCCGGTTGGGGCGCGGAATCCACCTGCGAGCTCACCTCCTGATGGTCACACGGGCCGTTCCCCGTTCCATCAGGGTTCCACCCGATGCCCGGTTCAGGGTGGGTCCCCGATGTGCGCGGCCCTCCGGACAACCATGCTCGTCATCGTGAGCGGGAACCTGAGCACGGCCGGCGTCGAAGAGACGCTGAAGGACTTCTGGGTCAGCCGACCCAGGCGGCCACACCAGGGGCGGAAGATCGCCGGTGTCGCCGCCGGTATCGCCGAGCGGTACCAGATCGATCCGGTCATCGTCCGCGTCGCGTTCGTGGCCATGGCCCTGTGCAACGGCGCGGGGTTCCTGATCTACCTGCTGGGCTGGCTGTGGCTGGCGCAGGCCGACGACGAGGTGTCCGCCGCCGAGGCGCTGATCGGCCGGGGCCGCAGCTCCACGCCGGTGCCGCTGACGATCCTGCTCGGCCTCGCGGTGTTCCCCGCGACCGGCTTCTTCGTGGACGGCGGCTTCACCATGGTGGCCGGCGTGCTGCTGTCCGTCGGCTCGATCTACCTGCTGCACCGCAGTCGGGGTTCGCTCAACCGCCCGCCCTCCGCGCCCGAGGTGACACCCGTGGACACCGCCGAGTCGCCGACCGCCCGGGTGACGCCGCCGGCCTGGGACCCGCTGGGTGCCGCCCCGTTCGCGTGGGACCTGCCCGAGCCGACGCCCACGAGCGCGGTGCCGGTCGTGCAGCCGGCCCGGCCGCTGCGACACCGGCGCAAGTCCCGGGTGGGCGTCGCGACGTTCGGGTTGTCGCTGGTCGTGCTGGCCGGAGGGCTGGTGGCGTCCTCGTACAGCACCTGGTTCAGCGCACCGCACGTCATGGGCCTGGTCACGGCGACCCTCGGCCTGGGCCTGCTGGTGGGCGCGTTCCGGGGCGGTGGTCGCGGGCTGATCGGCCTGGTGCTCCCGCTGAGCCTCGCGGGCGTGGTGCTGACCAGCGCGGACTTCACCTCGTTCGACGGTTCGGAGCACGTGGGCGACGTGACCGCCCGGCCGGTGACGCTCGACCAGGTGGAGCCGCGCTACGACACGAAGGCGGGCAGCGTCGACCTGGACCTGACCGGCCTGCCCGCCACCGGCTCGGTGAAGACCGAGGTCGAGGTGGCGGTCGGCAGCGCCCACATCCGGGTGCCCGCCGACGCGGACGTGGTCGCGACCTGCCGCGCCGGCCTCGGGTCGGTGCGGTGCCTCGGCCCGGAGCGTGGCGGCCGGAACACCACCTCGACGGTGGACGACGAGGGAGCCGGCAAGGGCGGGCTGGTCGTGGAGCTGGACATTCGCGCGGGAGTGGGAGAGGTGGTGGTGAGCCGTGGCTGACCAGGAGTCGATCGAGAAGCGGGGCGTGGACGTCGTGGGCCTGGTGTTCGGGGCCGCCGCCCTGGTCGCCGCCGCCTACATGCTGTCCGACGGGACGTCGTGGCCGGCCTTCCTGGACCTGAGGTGGGTCCTGGCGGGTGGCGCGATGCTGATCGGCCTGGGCCTGCTCGCGGGCTCGGCCCGGCGCAGGCGCTAGCCGGAGGGCGGCGCGGGAGCGCCGACCGGGGAGGCGCAGGAGAACCTGGGGGAGGAAGGGCCGGCTCGCGAAACCGCGAGCCGGCCCTTCCGTCTGAGCCGTCGGTTCAGGCCGGTCGTCCGCCCGGTGCGGCTCGGGGGGTCACTCCCACTCGATGGTGCCCGGCGGCTTGCTCGTCACGTCGAGGACCACCCGGTTGACCTCCGCCACCTCGTTGGTGATCCGGGTCGAGATGCGCTCCAGCACGTCGTAGGGCAGGCGGGTCCAGTCGGCGGTCATCGCGTCCTCGCTGGACACCGGGCGCAGCACCACCGGGTGGCCGTAGGTCCGGCCGTCGCCCTGCACGCCCACGCTGCGCACGTCGGCCAGCAGCACCACCGGGCACTGCCAGATCGTCCGGTCCAGCCCCGCGCTGGTCAGCTCCTCGCGGGCGATGGCGTCGGCCTTGCGCAGGATCTCCAGGCGCTCCGCGTCGACCGCGCCGATGATCCGGATGCCGAGGCCCGGCCCGGGGAACGGCTGGCGCTGCACGATCGTCTCCGGGAGGCCCAGCTCGGTGCCGACCCGGCGCACCTCGTCCTTGAACAGCGCCCGCAGCGGCTCGACCAGGGTGAACTGGAGGTCGTCCGGCAGGCCGCCGACGTTGTGGTGGCTCTTGATGTTCGCGGTGCCCGCGCCGCCGCCGGACTCGACCACGTCCGGGTACAGCGTGCCCTGCACGAGGAACCGGTAGTCGCCCTCGGCCTTGAGGTCGCGCTCGGCCTGCTCGAAGACCCGGATGAACTCCCGGCCGATGATCTTGCGCTTCTGCTCCGGGTCGGTGACGCCCGCCAGCGCGCCGAGGAACCGCTCGCGCGCGTCCACGGTCACCAGGCGCACGCCCGTCGCCGCCACGTAGTCCCGCTCGACCTGGGCGCGCTCGCCCGCGCGCAACAGCCCGTGGTCGACGAACACGCAGGTCAGCCGGTCGCCGATGGCCCGCTGCACGAGGGCCGCCGCGACCGCCGAGTCGACGCCGCCGGACAGCCCGCAGATGGCCTTGCCGTCGCCGACCTGCTCGCGGATCAGCCTGACCTGCTCGTCCACGATGGACGACGTGGTCCACTGCGGCCGGATGCCGGCGATCTCGTGCAGGAACCGCCGCAGCACCTCCTGGCCGTGCGGCGAGTGGCCGACCTCGGGGTGGTACTGGACGCCCGCGAACCGGCGCTCGCGGTTCTCGAACGCGGCCACCGGCGCGCCGTCGCTGGACGCGGTCACGGTGAAGCCCTCGGGCGCGGCGGTGACGCAGTCGCCGTGGCTCATCCACACCGGGTGGGTGCCGGGCAGCTCCTCGTGCAGCAGGCCGGCACCGGCCACGTCGAGCTCGGTGCGGCCGTACTCGCGGGTGCCGGTGTGCTCCACCGTGCCGCCGAGCGCGCCGGCCATCGCCTGGAAGCCGTAGCAGATGCCGAACACCGGCACGCCGAGCTCGAAGAGCTTCGGGTCGACCTGGGGCGCGCCCGGCTCGTACACGCTCGACGGCCCGCCGGAGAGCACGATGGCCGCCGGTTCCCGCTCCGACAGCTCCGCCACGGACGTGGTGTGCGGCACGACCTCGGAGTACACCTGCGCCTCGCGGACCCGGCGCGCGATCAACTGCGCGTACTGCGCGCCGAAGTCGACTACCAGAACTGGGCGGTTGCTGCTCTCAGACACGGCGGACATCGTCTCAGACCTGCACCGGGTCCACGGAACGGCCTAGGTTGGGCGCATGGACGCGACCATTCCGCAGCCACGTCCCTGCTGGATCGCCGGACACGCCGAGCAGGGCACGCAGGCCATCACCGTGCACCACCCGTTCGACGGCACGGAGGTGGCCTCGGTCGCCGTGCCGGACCCCGACCAGGTGGAACGCGCGATCGCAGCGGCGGCATCGGTCGCCAAGGAGTTCCGCCGCACACCCGCCCACGTGCGCGCGGAGGCGCTGCTGGCGGTGTCCCGGGCGCTGGCGGACCGCGCCGAGGAGATCGCCGAGACCATCACCGCCGAGAACGGCAAACCGCTCAAGTGGGCGAACATCGAGGTCACCCGAGCGGTGAACACGTTCCGGTTCGCCGCCGAGGAGGCCCGGCGGTTCACCGGCGACCTCCAGCGCCTGGACACCGACGCGGGCGGCGAGGGCAGGCTGGCGCTGGTGCGCCGGGTGCCGCGCGGTCCGGTGCTGGCCGTCGCGCCGTTCAACTTCCCGCTGAACCTGGTCGCGCACAAGGTGGCCCCGGCGCTCGCGGTCGGCGCGCCGGTGATCGTCAAGCCCGCTTCCGCGACGCCGCTGTCGGCGCTGCTGCTGGGCGAGCTGCTCGCCGAGACCGACCTCCCCGAGGGCGCGTTCTCCGTGCTGCCGGTGCGTGGCGCGGACATGAAGTCGCTGGTCGAGGACGAGCGGCTGCCGGTGATCTCGTTCACCGGGTCGAGCTCGGTCGGCTGGTCGCTGACCGACTCCGCACCGCGCAAGCACGTGCTGATGGAACTCGGCTCGAACTCGGCCGCGATCGTCTGCCCGGACTGGCCGGACCTGGACTGGGCGGCGTCCCGGATCGCCACGTTCGGCAACTACCAGGCCGGGCAGTCGTGCATCGCGGTGCAGCGGGTGCTGGTGCACCGGGACGTGGCGGAGGCGTTCGTGCCCAAGCTGGTCGCCGCCGTGCGGGCGCTCAAGACCGGCGACCCGCACGACCCGGAGGTCGAGGTCGGGCCGCTGATCGACGAGGACAACGCGCGCCGCGTCGAGGAGTGGGTGGCCGAGGCGGTCGACGCCGGGGCGACGCTGCACCTGGGCGGCGGGCGGGACGGCACGTCGGTGGAGCCGACCGTCGTCCAGGACGTGCCCGCGTCGGCGCACCTGTGGCGCGACGAGGTGTTCGGGCCGGTGCTGGTGGTGTCCGTGGTCGGGTCCACCGCCGAGGCGTTCGAGCTGGCCAACGCCACCGACTACGGGTTGCAGGCCGGGGTCTTCACCCGGGACGTGACCGTGGCGTTCCAGGCGGCGGCCGAGCTGGAGGTGGGCGGCGTGATCATCGGCGACGTGCCGTCGTACCGGGCGGACCAGATGCCCTACGGCGGCGTGAAGGGCTCGGGCACGGGCCGCGAGGGCATCAGGTCGGCGATGGAGGACTTCACCGAGGAGCGCACCATGGTGCTCACCGGCATAGCCCTGTGAGCGGAGCCGGCGCGGCGGGCTCCCCCACCTCGCGCCCTTCCGCCCCGGCTCACGCCGGGACGGTGGCGAAGCCCTTGGCCCGGCGCAGGGCGGCGTGCGGGTCGGTCGGTGCGACCGCCGCCAGGTGGCCGTCCGGGCGGATCAGGAGGCCGTCGCGCACGGTGAAGTCCGGGCCGAGGCGGGCGCTGTCCGGCACCAGTTCGCCGGTGCAGCCGGGACTGGTCAGCGGCGAGTCGCGGTAGGCGAACGGCTCGAACAGCCGGCCCGAGTCGATCTCCGCGGTGCGGCCCCGCTCCAGCACCTCCCGGCGGCGGGCGTGCTCCGCCTCGGTGCGCGGCACCAGGAACCGCATGGTGTCGCCGGTGACCCGGAGGTTCTCGTCGGCCGCCGCCGCGCGTTCCCGCTCGTAGGACGGCAGCAGGTCCGGGCCGGCCTCGCCGCGCCGGTCCAGCACGACCTTCCACACCGCGTTGTCCGCGTCGCAGATCCCGGAGTTCAGGCCGCGCGCGCCGAACGGGCTCATCACGTGCGCCGCGTCGCCCACCAGCAGCACCCGGCCGTCCCGGAACGCCGTGGCCCGGCGCTGGTGGAAGCGGTAGGTGGACTGCCAGCGCACCTCGTACGGGCGGTCGCCGGTGATCTCCCGGATGTGCTCCTCGCCCAGCCGGAAACCCTCCGGCACCTGCCAGTCGACCCGGTAGACGCCCCCGGGCTGCGGGTGCAGCAGCACCTGGCGGCCGGGGTTCCAGTCCGGGTCGAAGTAGAACAGCCGCTCGGGTTCCGGGTGCCCCAAGTCGACGGCGATGTCGGCGATGACGAACAGGTCGTCGAACGAGTGGCCGGGGAACCCGATGCCGAGCAGGGCCCGGACGGTGGAGCGGGCCCCGTCCGCCGCCAGGCAGTGCGTGCCGCGGACGGTGCCGGTGTCCGTGGTCAGCTCGACGTGGTCGCCCTGCGCGACGGCCACCACCCGCTGCCCGCGCCGGAGGTCGATCAGCGGCTCCCGCCGGACCCGGGCCTCCAGGATGCGCTCCACCTCGGTCTGCGGCGTGTTCACGAAGGGCGGGAAACCCCGGCGGCGCGGCAGTTCCAGGGTCGCGACCTCGCGACCTCGGTAGAACGTCCGGCCGCGGTACCAGGTCACGCCGGCGGCCACGACCGCCCGGCCCGCGCCGACCCGCTCCAGGATGTCGAGCACGTCGGCCTGGAGGCAGATGGCCCGGCTGCCCACCGGGACCCGCTCGTCGGCCGCCTCCAGCACCACGCTCGGCACACCGGCCCGCGCGAGCAGCAGCGCGGCCGTCATCCCGACCGGTCCCGCGCCCACCACCAGCACCGGGTCCTCGCCGCCCGCCCGGTCCGGCCGCCGGGACGTCGCCGGGCGGACCGCGCCGAGCACCGGCTCCGGGCCCGCCGCCGGGGCGGACCGGGCCGGCGGGCCGGCGGCCGGCCGGCCGCCGGGGGCCCGGACCGAGGTGACCTCGCCGCCGATGGGAGCGGGGCTCACTGGAGCGCCGCCCACACCTCGCGGTCCCGTTCGGCCGTCCACACCCTCGGCCAGTCCAGGCCGGAGCACTCGTCCCAGTACCGCTGGACGTCGAACGGCAGGCAGTGCTCGAAGATCGGCCAGCGCCCGTAGCGCGGGGCCAGCGCCCGGTGCGCGGCCTCGAACGCCTGCGCCACCGTGCCGCCGCCGACGTGCACGGACCCGACCGTGCGGCGCAGCTCGTCCAGGAAGTGCCGGGACTGCGCGATGGCCGCCGCCACCTCGGCCCGGTCCCGCGCCACCGCGCCCCGCCCGCCGACGAGCTGCTCCGCGCCGAGCGCGCCGACGTTGTCCAGGGTGGACGTCGCCCACTCGTCGTGGAAGGCGTCGCCGGTGTACAGCGCGGCCTGCGACTCGACCAGGTCGCCCGCGAACAGGATCCGCTGGTGCGGCAGCCACGCCACGATGTCGCCGGCGGTGTGCCCGCGCCCGCAGTACCGCAGCTCCAGGTCGCCCCGGTCGCCGCCGAGCGGGATGGTGAGCCGGTCGGAGAAGGTGAGCGTCGGCCAGGTCAGGCCGGGGATCGACGCGGGTTCCTCGAACAGCCGGGGCATCCGCCCGTACTCGCTGGCCCAGTCCTGCTCGCCGCGTTCGGCGATGAGGGTCCTGGTGAGCTCGTGCGCGACGATCTCGTCCGCGCCGAACGCGCTCGCGCCCAGCGTGCGGACCGCGTGGTAGTGGCTCAGGACCAGGTAGCGGACGGGTTTGTCGGTGCGCTCGCGGAGCAGGCCCAGCCAGCGCCGGGCGGCCACCGGGGTGGCCCTGGCCTCGATGCAGACCAGGAAGTCCTCGCCCTCGACGGCGGCCACGTTCGGGTCGCCCTCCGCGGTCAGCGCGTACACGCCCTCCGCGAGCTCGATGAAGACCTCGTCCTTCGGAGCGAGGTCGGCACTGGACGCAAACGGCTTCGCTGCCACGTCACCCACCATAGGACCGGTGCGGCGGGAGCGCGCCCATGAGCTTTTGACCTCAACACCTATCGGCGCTGCGAGCTCTTCACCTCCACGATCGGCAGCCGCAGCGCGCCCGGCGCGGACGGCGGCACGGCGGGCTTCACCGGTGGCACCGCCGGCACCCGCCGGTACCCCGCGCCCGGCTCCGGCCGACCGTCCGGCTCGCCCTTGTTGGGCCACGACGAGAAGGCCCGTTCCGCTTGCGCGGTGATGGTCAGCGACGGGTTCACGCCGAGGTTCGCCGAGATCGCCGACCCGTCCACCACCGACAGGCCCGGGTACCCGTGCACCCGGTGGTACGGGTCGATCACCCCCGACGCGGCGTCCGCGCCGATCGGGCAGCCGCCGATGAAGTGCGCGGTCAGCGGGATGTCGAACAGCTCGCCCCAGGTGCCGCCGGCCACACCGCCGATGTGCTCGGCCGCCAGCAGGTTCGCCCGGTGCCCGGCCGGGATGAACGTCGGGTTCGGCTCGCCGTGGCCCTGCGCCGAGGACAGCGTCCGCCCGAACAGGCCCCTGCGGCCGACCGTGGTGATCGAGTTGTCCAGGCTCTGCATCACCAGCAGGATCACCGTCCGCTCGCTCCACCGGCGCACCGACAGGACCCGGGCGAACCGGACCGGGTGGCGCACCGCCTGGGCCAGGAACTGGAGCGCCCTCGGCGTGCTCTTCGCGCCGTCCGTGGCCAGGGTCTGGAGCAGGCCCATGGCGTTGCTGCCCTTGCCGTAGCGCACCGGCTCGACGTGGGTCCGCTCGTCGGGGTGGATGGACGAGGTGATCGCCACGCCCCGGCTGAAGTCGCGGTCCTCGTCCACGGTGAGCCGGGACGCGCCGATGATCGCCTCCGAGTTCGTCCGGGTCAGCTCGCCGAGCCTCGCCGACAGCCGGGGCAACGCGCCCTCGGCCTTCATCCGGTGCAGCAGCCGCTGGGTGCCCCAGGTGCCGGCGGCCAGCACGACCCGGCCGGCGGTGATGGTGCGCCGGCCCCGGCGCAGCAGGCCGCCGGTGCGCCGGGTGCCCACCGCCCAGGTGCCGTCCGAGGCCTGCCGCAGGTCGGTGACGGTGGTCAGCGGCAGGACCTCCGCACCGTGCCGCTCGGCCAGGTACAGGTAGTTCTTGACCAGGGTGTTCTTCGCGCCGACCCGGCAGCCGGTCATGCACTCGCCGCACTCCACGCACCCGGTGCGACGCGGTCCCGCGCCACCGAAGTACGGGTCCTCGGCGGTCTCGCCGGGCTCGCCGAAGAACACGCCGACCGGCGTCGGGTGGTAGGAGTCGGCGACGCCCATGTCCTCCGCGACCTGCCGCAGGACGTGGTCGGACGGCGTGGTCGTGGGGTTCTCCACCACGCCCAGCATCCGGCTCGCCTGGTCGTAGAACGGCGCGAGCTCGGCCTCCCAGTCGGTGATGTGCGCCCACTGCCGGTCGCGGTAGAACGCCGGGAGCGGCCGGTACAGGGTGTTCGCGTAGACCAGCGACCCACCGCCGACACCCGCGCCGGCCAGGATCATCACGTTGCGCAGGGCGTGAACGCGCTGGATGCCGTAGCAGCCCAGCGCCGGGGCCCACAGGTAGCGCCGCAGGTCCCACGAGGTCCTGGCGAACTCGTCGTCGGCGAACCGGCGACCCGCCTCGACCACGGCGACGCGGTAGCCCTTCTCGGTGAGCCGAAGGGCCGCAACGCTGCCGCCAAAGCCAGAACCGACGACCACGACGTCGTAATCGGCCCCGTCGCCCACAAGTCCACCCATGCCACCAAGGCTAGGACCCCCAACAACCAGCCCCAGCCCAAACACCCTCACCCCACACGCCTTCACCCCACACGCGAGGCCACGTCAACCTGTCACGTCAAGGCACCCCACACGCGAGGCCACGTCAACCTGTCGCCCCCACACGCGAGGCCGCGTCGGTCTGTCGCGTCGCCTTTCTCTCCGATCACGCCCTTCGATCGGAGAGAAACGCGGCGCGACGGACCGACTTCAGGCGGCCGAGCCCGCCGCGACGAAGTCGCGGCAATTTAATACAGCCTCGCTCAGCCCCGCACGGTCAGGCCGACCTTCTGGAACTCCTTGATGTCCGAGTAGCCGGTCTTGGCCATCGCCCGGCGCAGCGACCCGAACAGGTTCGTCACGCCGCGCGGGTCCACCGACGGGCCGAAGAGCAGGCTGCGCAGGTCCACCACCTGGTCCACGCCGGTCGACACGTGGCTGCGGGGCACCGACGGGTGCGCCGCCGACGACGTCCAGTACAACCCCTGCGCCGGTGCCTCGGACGCGGCGGCCAGCGGTTCGCCCAGCATCACCGCGTCCGCGCCGCAGGCGATCGACTTCGCCACGTCGCCGCTGGTCAGCACACCGCCGTCGGCGATGACGTGCACGTACCGGCCGCCGGTCTCGTCCAGGTAGTCCCGGCGGGCCGCTGCGGCGTCCGAGATCGCCGTGGCCATCGGCACGCCGATGCCCAGCACCGAGTCCGTGGTGGTGACGCCCGGCGTGTAGCCGTAGCCGACGATCACGCCCGCCGCGCCGGTGCGCATCAGGTGCATCGCCGTGCGGTAGTCGCCGACACCGCCCGCGATGACCGGGATGTCCAGGTCCGCGATGAACGACTTCAGGTTCAGCGGCTCGCCGTCGCGCGACACGTGCTCGGCGGAGATGATCGTGCCCTGCACGACCAGGATCTCCACGCCCGCCGCGATCAGGTCCGGGGCCAGTTCGGCGGCCCGCTGCGGGCTGACCCGCACGGCCACCGTGACGCCCGACTCGCGCACCTGCTTGATCGCCTCGGCGACCAGGTCCAGCCGGACCGGCGCGGAGTGCAGCTCCTGGAGCACCTTGACCGGCGCGGCCGGGTCGTCGGTGTCCTCCACCGACTGGACCAGCCGGAACAGCGCGTCGTCCACGTCGGTGTGGCGCGCCCACAGGCCCTCGGCGTTCAGCACGCCCAGCCCGCCGAGCTCGCCGACCGCCACCGCCGTGCCGGGCGACACGATCGCGTCCGTCGGGTGGGTGATCAGCGGGATCTCGAAGCGGTAGGCGTCGATCTGCCACGCCGTCGAGACGTCCTTGGACGACCGGGTCCTCCGGGACGGGATGATCTCGACGTCGTCCAGCTCGTAGGCCCGCCTCGCGGTCCGGCCCATGCCGATCTCGACCAGATCGCGCACCTTTGTTCGTCCTCTCGTGGGGCGGGCGTACCGGGGGACCCTAGCTCAGCGCGTGGTGTAGTTCGGCGCTTCCACGGTCATCGTGATGTCGTGCGGGTGGCTTTCCTTGAGGCCGGCTGCGGTGATCCGCACCAGTTGCCTGAGCTGGAGGTCGGAGATCGACTTCGACCCGGTGTAGCCCATGGCCGCGCGCAGGCCGCCGACGAGCTGGTGCACCACCGACGACAGCGGGCCCCGGAACGGCGTGCGGCCCTCGATGCCCTCGGGCACGAGCTTGTCCTCGGACAGCACGTCGTCCTGGAAGTAGCGGTCCTTGGAGTACGACTTGGCCTCGCCCCGGCCCTGCAACGCGGCCAGCGACCCCATGCCCCGGTAGGTCTTGAACTGCTTGCCGTTGACCAGGACCAGCTCGCCGGGGGCCTCGGCGGTGCCCGCGAGCAGGCTGCCGAGCATGACCGCGCTCGCACCGGCCGCGATCGCCTTCGCGATGTCGCCGGAGTACTGGATGCCGCCGTCGCCGATCACCGGCACGCCCGCCGGCCCGCACGCCAGGGACGCCTCGTAGATCGCCGAGATCTGCGGCACGCCGACGCCCGCGACCACGCGCGTGGTGCAGATCGAGCCGGGGCCCACGCCCACCTTCACGCCGTCCGCGCCCGCGTCCACCAGCGCCTGCGCGCCGGCCCGGGTCGCGATGTTGCCGCCGACCACGTCGACCTCGTCGCCGAGCTCCTTCTTCACCCGGGCGACCATCTCCAGCACGTTGCGCTGGTGGCCGTGCGCGGTGTCGACCATGATCACGTCGATGCCCGCGTCGGCCAGCGCCATCGCGCGGCTGAAGCTGTCCTCGCCGACGCCGATCGCGGCGGCGCACAGCAGCCGGCCGTCCGGGTCCTTGGAGGCGTTCGGGTACTGCTCGGTCTTGACGAAGTCCTTGACCGTGATCAGCCCGCGCAGCTTGTTGTCGCCGTCCACGATCGGCAGCTTCTCGATCTTGTGCCGGCGCAGCAGGCCGAGCGCCGCGTCGGCGGAGACGCCGACCTGGGCGGTCACCAGCGGGCCCTTGGTCATGACCTCGCTGACCTTGCGGGAGTGGTCCACCTCGAACCGCATGTCGCGGTTGGTGATGATGCCGACGAGCTTGCCCTGGGCGTCGGTCACCGGCACGCCGGAGATCCGGAAGCGGGCGCACAGGTCGTCCACGTGCTTGATGGTGTCGTCCGGGGTGCACGTCACCGGGTCGCTCACCATGCCCGCCTCGGACCGCTTCACGGTTTCCGCCTGGCGGGCCTGCTCGTCGACCGACAGGTTGCGGTGCAGGACGCCGATGCCGCCCTGGCGGGCCATCGAGATGGCCATCCGGCCCTCGGTCACGGTGTCCATCGCGGCGGACGCCAGCGGGACCCGGAGGGTGGTGTTGCGGGAGATCCTGGTGCTGGTGTCGACGCCGCTGGGCACGATCTCGGATTCGGCGGGCAGCAGCAGGACGTCGTCGAAGGTCAGTCCCAGCATGGCGAACTTGGGCGGGACTCCGTCAGCGTTGAGCTCGCTGGTCATGGCGGCTGGCTTGCCTTCCGTCGTGCGGTGATCCCGCCGCGCGCGGAGGGGGTTTCCCGCAGGCGGCGATGGGTTCAGCCCATGGTATCTGGACGTGGTCGGGGGTCTGCCCGGTACCGTGCGTGGTCGTGCCGCACGACGCGTTGCCACCAGACCCGTTCGCGGGCGACCCCGAGGACCCGGCGCGGAACCTCGGGGAGCCCGACGACGACCACGACCACCCGCCGATGGACGACGTCGAGCGGGGGGAGCTGGTCGGCGACCTGAGCGACCTCGCCGTCTACCAGGCGCTGCTGGAACCTCGCGGGGTCAGGGGGATCGTGGTGGACTGCGGCGAGTGCCAGGAGCCGCACTACCACGACTGGGTGCTGCTGCGGTCGAGCCTGGAGCAGCTCCTGTCGGACGGGCGGATGCGCCCGCACGAACCGGCCTACGACCCCGATCCGACCTCGTACGTGAGCTGGGAGTACTGCCGGGGCTACGCCGACGGCGTGACCGCGACCGAGAGCGCCCGCTGATCCCGCTGCCCGGGGTGTGACGGATCACTCGTCACACCCGTCGCGCGGAACCGGACGCACCGCCCACTCCGGGCACCGGTTCACCCGAGGCGGCAAGCACTCCCGGGAACGGCGGATGCCCGCCGCCTCGGGTGAGGTGACGGGCATCCGGTGCGGTTCCGAGGTCAGGTGTCGTCAGTTGTCGTCGGTCGCCACAGGGCTGCTGCCGGGCTCGGTGCCGGGTCGGCCCTCGTTGCCGGGTTCGCCCCGGGTCTCGCCGTTGCCGGGCGACTCCCCCGTCGGCGGGGGCACGACCGAGCCGTCCGTGGTCGGCGGTGCCGTGGTCGTCGTGGTCGGCTCGACGGTCGTGGTCGGCGCGACGGTCGTCGTCGGTTGCGTGGTCGTCGGCTGGACCGACGGCGTGGTCGGCTGCACGGTGGTCGACGGCGGCGGGGCGGCGGCCGACGTGCTCGGCGGGGGCGGCGTGGTGCTGGTCAGCTCGCGCAGCAGCGTGTCGTGCCGCTCCTTGAGGTCGGCCTTGCCGTCGTCCACCGAGATGGAGGGCAGCGCCTCGCCCGCGCGGGTGAGCAGGTCCCGGGCTTCGCCGTAGCGGCCGGCGCTGAGCGCGGCGCGGGCGGTCTCCAGGTCGGTGCGGACCGTCACGGCGGCTTCCACCGACCGGGCGTGGTCCGAGTAGAGCACCCTGGTCAGACCCCAGAGTGCGTCGCCCGGCTGGGCGTCGCGGGCGACCAGGCTGACCCCGGTGAACGCGATGGCCAGCACGGCCGCGGCACTCGCCAGGGGGATCAGGAAGCGGTGTCGCCCCCGCTGTTGGGGGCGGGCCGCGGCGATCGTCGCCACGGCGGTGTCGGTGTCGACCAGCTCACCCATGGGACGACTGTCGACTTCGCGCCGCCACGCCAGCAGCAGCGCGTTCAGCTCGTCGTCGACCAACGCGTCGGTCTGCCCTCGTCCGCCCAGGGCGTCCAGCAACGCGTCGTCCGCCCGGATGCCCGCGAGGTCGTCGCCGGGTTCCACCAGGGGGTCATCCGAGGTGAGCGGGGTTCTCTCGTCTCGTCCGCGCACGACTTGTCCATCGCCCTTCTCGTGCTGGTCGGCCACTCAGACCACCTCCTCCGCTGCCAAGGTCTTGCGGAGGCGGGCCAGAGCGCGGTGTTGTGCCACCCGTACCGCGCCCGGCGTGGAGCCGACCGCGTCGGCGGTCTCCTCGGCCGACAGGCCGACGACCACTCGGAGCAGCAGGATTTCCCGCTGCTTCTCCGGAAGGATCTTCAGGAGTTGGGCCATCCGGCTCGACAGCTCGCCCTGCATGGCGCGCTGCTCGGGTCCGGCTTCCGTCTCCGGGGCGTCGGGCACCTCCGGGACCGGTTCGGACCGGTTCCGGGCGGCTGAGCGATGCGCGTCGGCGACCTTGTGCGCTGCGATTCCGTAGACGAACGCCAAGAACGGCCGACCCTGGTCGCGATAGCTGGGCAGGGCCGTCAGCACCGCGAGACACACCTCCTGGGCCACGTCGTCCGCCGAAGCGAAAGACCTCTCCTGCCTTCCGACTCGGGCGCGGCAGTACCGCACCACCAGGGGACGTATGGATGCCAGCAGTCGCTCGATCGCGTGGCGGTCGCCATCGACGGCTGCGCCCACTTCGGCGTCCAGTCCGTCCCCCAAGTTGGTCATCGCAGACAACAGCCCTGGTGTTACGTGTAGGCGTACCGACAACGAACGGCACGGGACGATCGACGTCGCCCGTACCGGTGACACTCACCGTACCGGTACGCGGACCGGATGTGCGCGAAAGGGGGTCCAAAGACCCCCTCCCACCTGCCGGCCCGCCGGGAACGACGAACCAGCCCGGCGACGGGTGCGTCACCGGGCTGACCGGAGGAAGGAGTACCGGTGGGTGTGACCGGCCTTACGACACGAGGCCGCGCCTGAAGCCGTGCGCGACGGCCTGGGCGCGGTCACGAACGCCGAGCTTGCGGAACAGCCGGCGGGCGTGGGTCTTGACGGTGTCCTCCGACAGGTAGAGCTCGCGCCCGATCTGCCCGTTGCTCTTGCCCTGGCTCATACCGCGGAGCACCTGGAGTTCCCGCTCCGTGAGCTGGACGCCCGGATCGGACGGCTGGCGCGGTGCGGGGACCGAGGTGCTGGCCAACGTGTGCGCGAGCGCGGCCACCAGTTCGGGGCGCGAGGCGTCCCAACGGAGGTACCCCCGCGCGCCGCCGGCGATCGCGGCGGCGATGCTGCCCGCGTCGTCCGGTGCGCCGAACACGATGACGTTTGCCTGCGGGTTGGCCGAGACGAGTCGCCGGGTCGCTTCGACCCCGGTCGGGACGGCGCGCTGGGTTCCCACCAGCACCACGTCGACCGGCTGCCGAGAGAAGCGGGCCAACAACTCGTCACCGTGCGCTACGCAGTCGATGCGGCTGACCCCTGGGACAGCCGACATCACGCGGGTGAGACCCTCCCGCACACTGCGCCGGTCGTCGCAAATAAGGACCGTGGTCACGGGGACTCCTTCCTGCAGCCGAGTGACGTTCCACTTCCCCTATCGGACGCTAGGGGCCGAACCTTGACACGATCCGGTGCTTAATCCGTCAAGAAGTTCGTCTGAGCGTCTGCGTTCGGGGGTTCCCCGGAACGGAGCAGCGCCGTCGGTATCCACGGAGAGTTGACCGCGAGTCGTCGGCTGATCGGATCAGCTCTGCGTAACACGCAGCTCAGAGCGTTGAGGGCGGATTTCCGGACCTGCTCCGTCTCCGCATGATTGCGGACAACGGGGCTGGTCAGGAGCACGAGTGCCGTCGGCCAGGACAACGAGAAAAGGCCGTGGCGGTCAGTGTGATTTAGGTCACAGCATAGCAGGCGAGTGCCCCGTTCGACGCTTTCGGGTGTCCCCCACACCACTGATGCGGCCCCCAGGACCAGTCTGGATTTGAGGACGTGCCGCGTCGCGCCTGCCTCCTCCGCGAGCCGCAGCGCCCGTTCGGCGGGCGCGACCGCTCGCTCCGCGTGACCGGCGGCGAGCTCGATCTCGGCGGCCACCCACAGCTCGCGGACGGTGGTGCGCCAGCTCTCCGCGACGACCCGCGCGTGCAGCCGGCGGGCCTCCCCGAGCCGGCCCAGGCCCAGCGCGTCGGCCGCCAGGCCCAGCAGGGCGTCCGCCCGCGCCCCCGCCGCGTCCACCCCGTCGCGGTCCGGTGCGGAGGTGTCCGGCGCGGCGGCGAGGGCCACCGCGTCGAAGCGCCGGGCGGTGGCGTGCGAGCCGAGCTGGCGGCGGTGCGAGGCGAGCGTGGACGCGGCCAGCGACGCCACCGGGCGATCACCGGACCGGACGAGCGGGAGCAGCAGCGTCGCGGCGGCGGCGTAGTGGCCCTGGCCGCCCAGCGCGACCGCCGCCATCCAGCGCTCCCGGGGCGGACCCGCCGCCGCGCGCCGGACGTCGGCCCCAGGTCGGTCGCCGAACGCCGCCGCGCGCGCTGAGTCCACCCGGCCATTGTCCGCCGGTCCGGGCGGTGGTCAGCAGACGGCGCGCTCGATCGCGTCCGCCGCGGTGGCCAGGTCGTTGATGCGCTCGGCGGGCGGGGGCACGACGCCGCGCGCCCAGCCCGGCCCCCCGACGAACACCCGCACCTGCTGGCGGGTGCGGGGCAGGGCCGACACCGCGCCCGGATCGGCGTAGCGCGGGAGCTGCGCCCACAGCACCACGGCGGCCGGCGCGGTCCGGCGGACGGCGGCGGCCAGGGCGTCCAGCGGGAGCGCCGCGCCGAGCTGCCGGATGCCGACCCCGCGCCGCGCGAGCTCCGCCGCCAACGGGTACAGCGCCAGGTTGTGCCGTTCCTCCGGCATGCACGCCAGCAGCACGGGCCGGTGGTTGCGCGGCTCGGCGACGACCGGCGTGGCCCGCACCATCGCGGCCAGCACGCACTCGTCCAGCAGGTGCGACACCTCGACGCCCGCGCCGGAGTGCTCCCAGCGCGTGGCGATGCCGGCGAGCACCGGGCGGACCACGTCGTCCCAGGTGGCGACCACGCCGTCGTGCGCGATCGAGTCGGCCAGCAGCAGTTGGACGGCGGCCGAGTCCATCGCCAGCGCGGCCCGCCCCACCCCGCGCGCCGACCGGCTCGCGCCCGGCAGCTTCAGCCCGCGCCCGCCCGAGGGCGGTGCCGAGGCGTCGAACTCGCCCCCGGTGAGCACCGGGGGCCGGGAGGGCACGGCGCTGATCAAGCGGGGCGGCGGGACGGGGGCGGCGAGCGCGTACTTGGCCGCCTCGGCGCTCGACGCGCCGCGCAGCAGCGCCCGCTGCATCAGTTCGAGGCGGGCGACGTCCTTCGGGGCGTACTTCCGGTGTCGCCCGGTGGTGTGATCACTGGGTCCGAGGCCGTAGCGGCGGTCCCACGTGCGCAAAGTGGCGGGCGCGACGCCCAGCCGGCGGGCGACCGCGGCTACCGACAAGGTCACCGAATGCGCAGGATCATCTTCTGCCGCAACGGTTTCCCGCTCGCCTTCCGGCGTCGCCGCGGTGTGCTCGGGGGGCGTCATCACGCTGACATCGTCCGTTCACGAGACGTTACCGGCAACTCCTGGAGTGCCCTCCGCTGATCACCCATCGAATGAATTGGCGGCTTTCTGCCGCCGACCCCCTTGAACAAGTTTTGGCGCGGTTCTACGGTGGATCATCGTTAGGCCGAATGGAGCAGTTCACGTCAGTGGGCCAAGGAGGCGGTCTCGATGGCGGACACCCGAAGGCTCCCCGGTCCCAACGCCGATCTGTGGGACTGGCAGATGCGCGGCTCGTGCCGCGGGATGGACAGTGCGTTCTTCTTCCACCCGGACGGAGAGCGAGGACCTGCGCGGGCGAGGCGGGAGGCACGGGCAAAAGCCGTGTGCCTGTCCTGTCCCGTGCTGGAGATGTGCCGGCGGCACGCGCTGGCGGTGCAGGAGCCGTACGGAATCTGGGGCGGGCTCTCGGAATCCGAACGCGACAGCATCATCAAGGCCCGCAAACGACAGCCGGTGCTGACCTGACCCGAGGCGCTCTCGGGCAGTTCGGCGGAAGGGGCGGCATCCGCAGGTGCCGCCCCTTCGCCGTGCTCCGGCCCTGGTCAGGGCCCTGCTGCCCGGCCCGGCGGGAGCGCTGTGGAGCGGTCCCGCCGAGGTCCCGGAACGCGGACAGGGGCGGTGCCGGGTGGCACCGCCCCTGTCCGGAGCACGTCGGCGCGCAGCCGCGCGGGCTCGACCTCAGTGACCGTGGCCGTGGCCGTGACCGGCAGCGGCGGAGTCGTCTTCCTTCTTCTCCACGATGGCGCTCTCCGTGGTGAGCACCATGCGGGCGATCGACGCGGCGTTCGCGACCGCCGAGCGGGTGACCTTGACCGGGTCGATGATCCCGGCTTCGAGCAGGTCGCCGTAGACCAGCGTGGCCGCGTTGAGGCCGAAGCCCCACTCGCCCTCGCGGACCTTGTTGACCACGACCGCGCCTTCCAGACCCGCGTTCGCGGCGATCCAGAACAGCGCCGAGCCGAGGGCCTCGCGGACGATCCCGACGCCGGTCGCCTCGTCACCGGTCAGGCCCAGGCCGCCGTCGAGCACCTTGGCCGCGTGCACCAGCGCCGAACCGCCGCCGGGCACGATGCCCTCCTCGACCGCGGCCTTGGTGGCGGCGACCGCGTCCTCGATGCGGTGCTTGCGCTCCTTCAGCTCGGTCTCGGTGGCCGCGCCGACCTTGATCACCGCGATGCCGCCGGAGAGCTTCGCCAGCCGCTCCTGGAGCTTCTCGCGGTCCCAGTCGGAGTCGGTGGCCTCGATCTCGCGGCGCAACTGCTCCGCGCGACCCGCCACGTCGGCCTTCGCGCCGCCGCCGTCGACGATGGTCGTGTTGTCCTTCGACACCACGATCCGCCGCGCCGAACCCAGCACGTCCAGACCGGCCTCGGACAGCTTCAGGCCCACCTCGGCGGCGATGACCTGGGCACCCGTGACGACAGCCAGGTCGTCCAGGAACGCCTTGCGGCGGTCGCCGAAGTAGGGGGCCTTGACCGCGACGACGCGCAGCGTCTTGCGCAGGGCGTTGACCACCAGGGTGGACAGCGCCTCGCCCTCGACGTCCTCGGCGATGACGACCAGCGGCTTGCCGGACTCGGCGACCTTCTCCAGCAGCGGGAGCAGGTCGGCCAGGGCGCTGATCTTCTCGCGGTGCAGCAGGATGCGGGCGTCCTCGAAGACCGTCTCCTGGGCTTCCAGGTCGGTCGCGAAGTGCGCCGAGATGTAGCCCTTGTCGAACTGCACGCCCTCGGTGATCTGGAGCTCGGTGGCCAGCGTCGAGGACTCCTCGACGGTGATCACACCGTCCTCGCCGACCTTCTCGATGGCCTCGCCGAGCAGCGCGCCGATGGACTCGTCCCGGGACGAGACGGTGCCGACCTGCGCGATGTTGTCGCGGCCCTTGACCGGGGTGGCCTTGCCCTTGAGGGCGTCCACGACGGCGTCGGAGGCGGCCTGGATGCCCCGGCCGAGCGACGTCGGGTTGGCACCCGCGGCGACGTTGCGCAGACCGACCCGCACCATGGCCTGGGCCAGCACGGTCGCGGTCGTGGTGCCGTCGCCGGCCACGTCGTTGGTCTTGGTCGCGACGCTCTTGGCGAGCTGCGCGCCCAGGTTCTCGAAAGCGTCTTCCAGCTCGATCTCGCGGGCGATGGTCACACCGTCGTTGGTGACCGTCGGACCGCCGAACTTCTTGTCGAGCACGACGTGCCGGCCGCGCGGACCGAGGGTCACCTTGACCGTGTCCGCCAGCTTGTTCACACCGCGCTCAAGGGCCCGACGAGCGTCCTCGTCGAAGCTGATCTGCTTGGGCATTGCCTGAGCCTCTCCTCATGATGCGCGAAACGCCCCGGAACCCCCGGTGTCGGTGGGTTCGCCGGGGCGTCTTGCGTGTCGGCCGAAAGTCAGTTGATGACGGCCAGCACGTCGCGGGCGGAGAGGATCAGGTACTCCTCGCCGTTGTACTTGACCTCGGTGCCGCCGTACTTGGAGTAGATGACGACATCGCCGGCAGCCACGTCCACGGGGATGCGGTTGCCCTTGTCGTCGATCCGGCCGGGGCCGACCGCGATGACCTTGCCCTCTTGGGGCTTCTCCTTCGCGGTGTCCGGGATCACGAGGCCGGAAGCCGTCGTGGTCTCGGCCTCGCTGGCCTGGACGACGATCTTGTCCTCGAGCGGCTTGATGTTCACGCTCACCGGGCTGACCTCCACGGTCGTCGAAAGCGTTGGCAGGTTGCGTTTACGGCTCCTGCCACCCCGCCGTCGCGGGGGTCGGGGCGGTTGCTGGTGCCGTGCGACTAGCACTCTACCCATGCGAGTGCCAACGCTTCAACGAACCCCCACCAGAACGCCCCGACGGTGGGCCGCGCCACCTCCGGACGGCCGGGGGAGCGCCACCCCCAGGCGCGCTCCCCCGGCGCGGAACCGCACCTCAGGGGCCTCGTGACCACCTCGCGGCGCGGTCTTCGCGGGCACCGTCCCCGCGCGCACCGCCGGCCGGTCCGGCACCGCCGCCGCACCGGCACCGTCCCAGCATCCGGACGGGGCCGGCAGCCCCCGCACCCCGCGACCTACCCGGCGGGTTTGATCACCTCGTAGAGCGCGGTCCAGCTATCCCGCCCGTACCCGGCCTCGATCCCGCGCCGGTACAGGTCCTGGACGGCCTTCGGCAGCCCGGCGTCCACCCCGGCGGCCTCGCTCGCCCCCACGACGTGGTCCGCGGTCGCGCCCATCATCACGATGTTCGCCAGGTCGCCGGGGTGCTCGCCGCGGTCGACGGCGGTGATCGTCTCCTCCAGGTACACCCACATCGACCCGGCCAGTTCCTTGAGGTACGGCGCGAACCGGGCGGCGGTCACGCCCGCGCTGCGGACCAGGGCGACGCTGTGCAGCGCGGCGGCCAGCGTGGTCAGGAAGTAGTCGAGCTGCGCCTGGTAGAAGAGCTGGGCCAGGGAGTGGTCCTCGCCGAGGTACTCGGTGCGGCCGATCACCCGCAGCACGTCGGCGTGCTCCTCGAACACCGCGGTCGGACCGCTGTAGAAGACGTACGCGTCATCAGTCCCGACCAGCGGCGCGGGCACCATCACCCCACCCACCAGCAGTTCCGCCCCGCGTTCGGCGAGCCATGCGGCGGCCTCCAGGGTCTTGCCCGGGGTGTCGGAGCTGAGGTTGACGACCGTCTTCCCGGCCAGCTCGACGTCGCCCAGCACGTCGTGCATGGCCTGGTAGTCGGTCAGGCTCAGCACGACCAGCCGGTTGGCCTCGACGGCGGCGCGCGGCGTGGCGGCCCGGTGCGCGCCCCGGGCCACCAGGTCGTCGGCGCGGCTCGCGGTCCGGTTCCACACGGTGACGGGGTGGCCGAGCTCCAGGTACTTCGCGACCATGGCCTGCCCCATCGGGCCCAGGCCGATCAACGTCAGCGGCGTGCTCATCAGTGGTGTCCCGCTCTCCTCGGTAGGTGGGACCGAGGGTGCCGGTGGCCGCTGCGGGTCCGCTGCGGGTCCGCTGCGGACCTGGCTAACGTCGTGGTGTGCGATTCGGCGTGTTGGGGCCCTTGGCGGTGTGGGCGGCGGACGGGACCCCGGTCCGGGTGCCGGAGGCGAAGGTCCGGGCGCTGCTGGCCCACCTGCTGGTCGCCGAGGGCAGGCCGGTGCCGGTGGCGCGGCTCGGCGCGGCGCTGTGGGGCGACCGGCCGCCGGGCAACCCCGGGAACACGTTGCAGACCAAGGTGTCCGCGCTGCGCCGGGTGCTCGGCCGGGACGCGGTGACCTGGGAGCCGCCCGGGTACGCGCTGCGGGTCGGCGCGGGGTCGTCGGACCTGCTGGACTTCCGGGCCCGGGTCGCGGCGGGCGACCACGCCGGCGCGCTCGCGCTGTGGCGCGGGGAGCCGCTGGCGGAGTTCGCCGACGAGCCGTTCGCGGTGGGGTTCGCGCGCCGGCTCGACGAGGAGCGGCTCACCGTCCTGGAGGACTGGGCCCGAGCCCGGCTCGCCGCCGGGCTCCCGGTGGAGCTGGCCGACGAGGTGGCCCGGCACCCGCTGCGGGAGCGGCTGCGCGGCCTGCACATGCGGGCGCTGTTCCTGGCCGGGCGGCAGGTGGAGGCGCTGGAGAGCTACGCCGCGCTGCGCCGGCGGCTCGCCGACGAGCAGGGGCTGGAGCCCGGACCGGACCTGGTCGCCGTGCACCGCGAGGTGCTCGACCACGAGGTGGCGCGCCCGCGCACGAACCTGCCCGCGCCGGTGACCGAGCTGGTCGGGCGGGCCGACGCGGTGCGCGAGGTCCGGGCGCTGCTCGACACGTCCCGGCTGGTCACGCTCACCGGACCGGGCGGGGTCGGCAAGACCCGGCTGGCCGTGGCGACCGCCCGCGCGGTGTCCGCCGCCGACTGCGTGTGGCTGGTGGAGCTGGCCGGCCTGGACCGCGCCGACCGGCCGGGACCGGCGGCGGTCGCGGACGCGATCGCCCTCGTGCTCGGGATGCGCGAGGACGCGGTGGACGAGCCCGCCGACCGCCTGGTGGCCGCCGTGCGGGGCCGGGACGTCCTGCTGGTGCTGGACAACTGCGAGCGGCTGGTGGAGCCGGTGGCCCGGCTGGTGGCCGACCTGCTGCGCGCCGCGCCGGACCTCCGGGTGCTGGCCACCAGCCGGGAACCGCTGGGGCTGGCCGCCGAGACCGTGTGGTCCGTGCCGCCGCTGGACCTGCCCGACGCGGTCCGCCTGTTCGCCGCCCGTGCCGGGGCCGCCGCGCCCGGTTTCGCGCTGACCCCGGCCAACGCCGGGACGGTCGCGGCCGTCTGCCGGCGGCTCGACGGGCTCCCGCTCGCGCTGGAGCTGGCGGCCACCCGGGTCCGCGCGCTCGGCGTCGACGCCCTGCTGACCCGCCTGGACGACCGCTTCCGGCTGCTCGCCGCCGGGCACCGGGACGCGCCGGTCCGGCAGCGCACGCTGCGCGCCGTGATCGACTGGAGCTGGGAGCTGCTCACCGCCGCCGAGCGGACCGTGCTGCGCCGGCTGGCCGTCACGGTCGAGGGCTGCGACCTGGCCGCCGCCGAGGCGGTCTGCGGCGGCGGCGGCGTGCCGGCGCGGGACGTCGCGGACGTGCTCGCGAGCCTGGTCAACCGCTCGCTCGTGGTGGCCCCCGACCAGTTCGGCCCGCCCCGCTACCGGCTGCTCGAATCGGTGTCGGACTACGGCCGGGAACGCCTGCGCGAGGCCGGCGAGCTCGCCGAGGTCCGCCGCCGGCACGCGGCCCACTACCGGTCGCTGGCCGAGCGCGCCGACCCGGAGCTGCGCGGGCACGACCAGCTCGGGTGGCTGGCCCGGCTGGACGCGGACACCGCGAACCTGCGCGCCGCGCTCGACCTCGACCCCGGCCTGGCACAACACCTGGCGTGGTACTGGTTCCTGCGCGGGCGGATCCAGGAGGCCCGGCGGCACCTGACCGGGGCGTGGCTGGCCGGGTTCACCGTGCTGGCGGGTGACGCGGCCGAGCGGGTGGACCTCGCCGAGCCGGTGGACGTCGCCGACGACCCGCGCGCCGGGTGGTTCCTCGGGTACGTGCTGTCCACGGTCGGCGACATGGCGACCGGCGAGCGGTACACCGAACGCGCCCACGCCGAGTTCCTGGCGCGCGGCGACCGGTGGGGCGTGGCGGCGGCGCTCAGCGACCGGTTCAGCCAGGCCGTGCACCGGGGCGACCTGGACCGGGCGCGGGACGCCGCCGAGCGAGCCGACGAGCTGTTCACCGCGCTCGGCGACCGGTGGGGCCGGCTCCAGTCGGCGTTCGCCCTGGGCACCTACGCGCAACTGGTCGGCGACTACCCGAGGGCGACCCTGGTGCACACCGAGGGGCTGCGGCTGGCCGAGGAGCTCCAGTCGTGGCCCGAGGTGTCGTTCACGCTGTCCTGGCTGGGCCGGGTCGCGCTGCTGACCAAGGACTTCGCGGCGGCGCGGGCGTACCACGAGAGGGCCCGCCGGCTCGCCGCCGACCACGGCTTCTCCCCCGGCGAGATGTACGCGGAGACCGGGCTCGCGCTCGGCGCGCGCCAGGAGGGCGACCTGGACGAGGCGGACCGGCTCCTGCCGCGCATCCAGGAGTGGCACCGGCGGGTCGGGTTCGAGGCCGCCTCGTCACTCGTGCTGGCCGAACGCGGGTTCGTCGCCGAACTCCGGGGCGACGTCGAGGCCGCGCTGAAGCTCCAGGAGGAGGGCCTGCACCTGGCCCGGCAGACGCACGACCCCCGGGCCGTCGCACTCGGCCAGGAAGGTCTGGCGGGCGCGCGGGCGCTGGCGGGCGACCACGGCGAAGCCGCCCGCCTGCTCGGCCGGGCCGCCGCGAACCGCCTCTCGGTCGGCGTCCCGCTGCCGCCCGCGCAGCGGTACGACGTGGACCGGATCACCGCCGCGACCCGCGCCGCGCTGGGCGACGAGCACTTCGAGCGGGCGTTCGCCGAAGGCCGGGCGGACCGCTCCTGACCGGGTGCGCCCTCAGCCGACCTGGATCGTGCCCACGGGCAGGCCGGGCGTCGTGGACAGGTCCATCCGGGACGGTTCCGCGCCCGCCGCCACCAGGTGCGCGCCCAGCGCCGCGATCATCGCGCCGTTGTCCGTGCACAGCCGGGGCTTCGGCACCCGCAGCCCGATCCCCGCCTCGGCGCACCGCTGGGCCGCCAGCCCGGACAGCCGCGAGTTCGCCGCCACCCCGCCGGAGATCACCATCGTGTCCACGCCGAGGTCCTGGCACGCCCGGACCGCCTTCGCGGTCAGCACGTCCGCCACCGCCTCCTGGAACGACGCGGCCACGTCCGCCAGCGGGACCTCCTCGCCGGCGCGCTCCCGGCGCTCCACCCACCGGGCGACCGACGTCTTCAGGCCGGAGAACGAGAAGTCGTACTTCGAGTCCCGGGGCCCGGTCAGCCCGCGCGGGAACGCGATCGCGCACCCGTTGCCCCGCTTGGCGAGCGCGTCGATCGGCGGGCCGCCGGGGTACGGGAGGTCCAGCAGCCGGGCCACCTTGTCGTACGCCTCGCCCGCCGCGTCGTCCACGGTGGACCCGATCTCGGTGATCTTGTCCGCCAGGCCCTCGACCAGCAGGAGCTGCGAGTGCCCGCCGGACACCAGCAGCGCCACGCACCGCTCGGGCAGCGGACCGTGCTGGAGGGTGGACGCCGCCACGTGCCCGGCGAGGTGGTTCACGCCGTAGAGCGGCTTGCCCAGCGCCGCCGCGTACGCCTTGGCCGCCGACACGCCGACCAGCAGCGCGCCCGCGAGCCCCGGACCGGCGGTGACCGCGATGGAGTGGACGTCGGACAGCTCGATCCCGGCCTGCTCCGCGGCCCGGCGCACGGTCGGCACCATGGCCTCCAGGTGGGCCCGCGACGCCACCTCGGGCACCACGCCGCCGAACCGGGCGTGCTCCTCGACGCTGGAGGCGACCTCGTCGGCGAGCAGTTCCAGGGCACCGTCCGGACCGAGCCGGACGATGCCGACGCCCGTCTCGTCGCACGAGCTCTCGATACCGAGGATGAGCCGGTCAGTCACGGTTCGCGGGCCTTCCCATCGTGTACGCGTCGGCACCCGACGGCTGGTAGTAGCGGCGGCGCAGGCCGAGGCGCTCGAAGCCGTGCGCCAGGTAGAGCGCGATCGCGGGCGCGTTGTCCGTGCGGACCTCCAGGAACACCGGCAGGCCCAGTTCGTCGGCCTTGGCCAGCAGGGTCCGCAGCAGGGTCCGGCCCACCCCGCCGCGCTGGCGGTCCGCGACCACGGCGAGGGTGTGCACGCTCGACTCGAAGTCGGTCAGGCCCAGCCCGGCGTAGCCGATCAGCTCGCCGTCGACGTGCGCGCCGAGGTAGAAGTTGCCGCCGGCGAGCTCGCCGCGGAACGCGTCCTCGCTCCACGGGTCGTCACCGGGGAACAGGTCGTGCTCGATCTCGGCGCAGCGCGCGGCGTCCTCGGGCCGCAGCGGCCCGATGGTCAGCTCGCCCTGCCTCACCGGGTCACCCGCTTGCGCCCGGTGGGCTCCACGGCGTCCGGGCGGCGCAGGTAGAGCGGGGTGAGCGCGGCCGGGCGGGCACCGGCCAGCAGCTCCTCGGCGGCCACCGCGACCAGGGACACCGGCGACGGGTGCAGCGCGTCCACCAGCGGCAGGCCCAGCACGTCGGCGTAGATCCGCGCGCCCTCGCCGGCGGCGCGCTGGGGCGTCTGCCGGAGCTTCGCCGGCACCTCGGCGGGGCGGTCGACGTGCGGACCGTCGGTCCGCCGGCCGGCGGCGTCGTAGGTGGCCCAGTAGACCTCCTTGCGGCGGGCGTCCGTGGCGACCAGCAGCGGAGCCCCGGTGCACGCGTCCAGGGCGATGGCGTCCGGCGTCGCCACCGGGTAGACCGGCCGGTTCAGGGCCTGGCCGAGCGCGGCGGCGGTCACCAGGCCGACCCGCAGACCGGTGAACGGCCCGGGTCCCGCGCCGCAGACCACCGCGTCCAGTTCGGACAGCGCGCGGCCGGCTTCGGCCATGGCCTCCTGGACGTGGGGCGTCAGCAGCTCACCGTGGGCCTTCGCGTTCACCGTCACCCGCTGGGCGAGCAGGCGCGGGGGCGACCCGGCGGTCAGTTCGACCACCCCGGCGGTCACGGCGGGCGTGGCGGTGTCCAAAGCGAGCACGAGCACAATCGCCAAGGGTACGGGTGCGGCCGGTCACACTGGACTTGACGTCGGCGTCAAGTCGGAGGATCTGCCTCGTGCGCATCGGTGAACTGGCTCAGCGGGGTGGGACGACCACCCGGGCGCTGCGCTACTACGAGTCCCTGGGCCTGCTCACCGCGCGGCGGACCTCCAACGGTCAGCGCGAGTACGACGAGGACGACGTGCGCCTGGTCGCCGAGATCCGCTCGCTGGCCGACATCGGGTTCGCGCTGGAGGACACCCGGCCGTTCGTCGAGTGCCTCCGCGACGGTCACACCAGCGGCGACGCGTGCCCCGCCTCGGTGGCGGTGTACCGGCGCAAGCTGGCCGAGCTGGACGAGTGCATCGCCCGGCTGGAGGCCGCCCGCGGTCGCGTGCGCACGCAACTGGAACTGGCCGAGCAGAGGAGACGCCCGTGCGCACGCTGACCGACGACACGTTCACCGAGGGGGTCCGCGCCGGAGCGGTGCTGGTCGAGTTCACCGCGAGCTGGTGCCCGCCGTGCCGGATGATCGAACCGGTGCTGGCCGAGCTGGACCGGGAGCTCGACGCGGTGGACTTCGCCAAGATCGACACCGACGACAACCCGCGCACGGCCCGCGACCTGGGCGTGCTGGGGATGCCGACGCTCCAGCTCTACCGGGACGGCGAACTGGTCGCCCAGCTCGTCGGCGCGCGGCCGAAGGCGCAGCTCATGGCGTGGCTCGAACCACACTTGTGATGCGCGTCGCGGCGGGTGCGGCCATGGTGGGCGGATGCTGCTGCCCGCCCTGGCGACCCCGCCCGCGAAAGTGGCCCTGCGCTTCCCGGGCCACGAGCTGACCTACGCCGAGCTGGCCGACCGGGCCCGCGCCGTCGCCGCCGGCCTGGTCGGCCGGCGGCGGATCGCGGTGTGGGCGCGGCCGGACGTGCGCACGTGCGTGACCATCGTGGGCGCGCTGCTCGCGGGGGTGCCGGTGGTGCCGCTCAACCCGAAGCTCGGGGAGCGCGAGCTGGCGCACGTCCTCGCCGACAGCGCGCCCGACCTCGTGGTCGACGACGTGCTGCCGTCCGGTCCGGCGGTGGACCTGCCCGAGCCCGACGGCGAAGCGCCCGCGCTGATCGTCTACACCTCGGGCACCACCGGGCCGCCGAAGGGCGTCGTGCTGCCGCGCCGCGCGCTGGCGTCGAACCTGGACGCGCTGGCGGCGGCCTGGGAGTGGACCGCCGACGACGTGGTGGTGCACGGTTTGCCGCTGTTCCACGTGCACGGCCTGGGCGTGGGCGTGATCGGTCCGCTGCGGCGCGGCGGCACGGTGCACCACCTCGGGTCGTTCAGCGTGGCGGCGGCGGCCGAGGCGCTGGACACCGCCGGCACCGTGCTGTTCGGCGTCCCGACCATGTACCACCGGATCGCCGCCGCGCCCGAGCACGCGCCGGCGTTCGCCAGGGCCCGGCTGCTGGTGTCGGGTTCCGCACCGCTGCCGGTGATCGTGCACGCGCGGCTGGAGGAGCTGACCGGGCAGCGGGTGGTCGAGCGGTACGGCATGACCGAGACCCTGATGAACACCAGCGTCCGCGCGTCCGGCGACCGCCGCCCCGGCACGGTGGGCCCGCCGCTGGACGGCGTCGAGGTCCGGGTGGTGGGCGACGAGCCGGGCGAGATCGAGGTGCGCGGGCCGAACCTGTTCCTGGAGTACCTGAACCTCCCGGACGCGACCCGCGAGGCGTTCGTGGACGGCGGGTGGTTCCGCACCGGCGACCTGGCCGTGGTGGAGCCGGACGGCGCGCTGCGGATCGTCGGCCGGCGGGCCACCGACCTGATCAAGAGCGGCGGCTACAAGATCGGCGCGGGCGAGGTCGAGAACGCCTTGCTGGAACACCCCGGCGTGGCCGAGGTGGCGGTGACCGGTGAACCCGACGAGGACCTGGGCGAGCGGATCGTGGCGTGGGTGGTGCCGACCGGGGCCCCGGTCGCGGAGGGGGAGCTGGCCGACCACGTGGCCCGCCTGCTCACCCCGCACAAGCGCCCCCGGGTGGTGCGCTTCCTGGACGCGTTGCCGCGCAACGAGATGGGCAAGGTGCTCAAGCGGGAACTGGGATGACCCCCGCCGCCCGGCGACCACCCCGCCGCCGCCCGGCGACCACCGCGCGGGTAGCGGTCGGTCAGCCGGGCAGCTCCCGTTCCGCCCACGTCCCGTGCGGCTGGAGGCGGGCGGTGCGCACGTCGTCGTCGTGCCGTTCCAGGGTGATCAGCAGGTGGTCGTCGGACAACCGCTCCGCGACGCCCTCGCCCCACTCCACCGCCACCACCGCGTCCACCAGGTCGGTGTCCAGGTCGAGGTCGTCCAACTCGTCCAGGTCGCCGCCCAGCCGGTAGGCGTCGACGTGCACCAGCGGCACACCCCGACCGCCGGGCGCGGGGTCGTGCACGCGCGCGATCACGAACGTCGGCGAGCTCACCCGCCCGGCCACGCCCAGGCCGGCCGCCAGGCCGCGCACCAGGGCCGTCTTCCCGGCACCCAGCGGGCCGGCCAGCAGCAGCAGGTCCCCGCCGCGCACCAGCCCGCCCAGCCTGCGCCCGAACTCCTCGGTGTCCTCCACCTTCGGGAGGGTCACGCTCGTCGCCACCACCGCCGCCTGTTCTCCGTCCGTTCCACGGCACTGCGCCGGATCAGGGCCACCAGGTGCCCGGTCACCACGTCCGGCTGCTCCAACATCACCATGTGCCCCGCGCCGGGCACCCGGACCAGCTCGCCGTGCGGCATCTCCTCGGCCATCCGCTCGGCGTGCGAGAACGGCGTCAGCTTGTCCGCGTCGCCGCCGACCACCAGCACCTCGCAGTGCCGCAGCCCGACCAGCGCCTTGTAGCGGTCGTGCGTGCCGAGCGTCTCCAGGAACTCGGTGAGCACCTGCACGGACGTCCTGCTGATCATCTGCTCCATCAGGTCGACCAGCGACGCGCTGACGTTCCGGTCGCCGAACGCGAACGCCCGGATGCCGCTCCACGTCACCGTGCCCGCCCGTCGCCGCACCCACTCCACGAGACCCGGCTGGAGGCCGGCGAGCCGGCCGACGCCCAGGGTGACCGGGTTGTACCGGGACAGCACCGACCTGGGCAACCCCGCGCCGCCGACCGCGCCCGCCGCCGTGCCGACCAGCGCGACACCCCACACCCGGTCGGCGAACAGCTCCGGCTGGAGCTCGGCCAGCGCCATGATCGTCATGCCGCCCATCGAGTGCCCGACCAGCACGAGCGGCCCGTCCGGCACGACGGCCCGGAGCACCGAGGCCAGGTCGTGCGCGAGCTGCTCGATCGTGCCGGCCCCGGCCGTCGACCGGCCGGACCGCCCGTGACCGCGCTGGTCGTAGAGCACCTGGCGGACCCTCGGCCCGGTCAGCCCGGCCAGGTCCCGCCGCTGGAAGTGCCAGCACCGCCGGTCCAGCGCGAAGCCGTGCACCAGCACGACGGTCAGGTCGGGCTCGCCGCCGCCGTCCGGGTCGACCTCCTCGACCGACAGCGGCGTGCCGTCGTCGGCGGCCACCGTCGACTCGCGGCTGGGCGTCAGCCTGCCCAGCGGCTCGTCCGCCAGCGGGTCGTCCGCCAACCGGTCGTGGGACACCTTCTTCTGGTTCGCGGCCACGCCGACCGCGACGCCGGTGACCGCCGCGCCGAGGATGCCGCCGGCCCAGCCGACGGCCTTCCACACCGTGTTCACCGGTAGGTCCTGGTCACCCGGGGCCGGTACATGCCGGTGACGATCTCGTAGTCGATGGTCCCGGTGGTGTCGGCCCACTCGCGGGCGGTCGGCTCGCCGTGCGCGCCGGTGCCGAACAGCACCACCTCGTCGCCCTCGGCCACCGGGTCGTCGCCGCAGTCCACGACCACCTGGTCCATGCACACCCGGCCGACCACGGGCCGCCGCCGGCCCGCGAGCCACACGTGCATCCGGTGGGACAGGGAGCGCGGCACGCCGTCGGCGTACCCGACCGGCACCAGGGCCACGGTCGTCTCGCTCTTCGCGGTCCAGCTCATCCCGTAGGACACCGACTCGCCGACCGGGATGCGCTTGGCGAGCGCCACCGACGAGCGGAACGTCATCACCGGCCGCAGGTCGAAGGGCTCCGGCACCGGGTTGAGCCCGTACACCGCGATGCCCGGCCGGACCAGGTCGAAGTGCAGGTCGGGACGGGTCAGCAGGGCCGCCGAGTTGGCCAGGTGCCGGATCGGGTCCAGCCCGGCCGCGACCGCCTCGCGGTAGGCGTCGTCGAACCGCCCGGCCTGCGCGTCGGTCGCCGGGTGCCCGATCTCGTCGGCGACGGCGAGGTGGGACCACACCGCGTGCACCAGGACCTCCGGCGTGGCCGCGGCCTCCGCCACCAGCGCGGCCCACCCGTCGGGCCGGGACCCGTTGCGGGACAGCCCGGTGTCGATCTTCAGGTGGATCCGGGCCCGCCGGCCGACCGCCCGCGCCGCCCCGGCCACGGCGGCGAGCTGCCGCACCGACGACACCGAGAGGTCCACACCGGCCTCGACGCCCGGCGCGTAGTCCGTGCCCGGCGGGTCCAGCCACGCCAGCACGGGCGCGTCGATCCCGGCGGCGCGCAGCGCCAGCGCCTCGGCGAGCGAGCACGAGCCGAGCCAGGTCGCGCCCGCCTCCAGCGCCGCCCTGGCGACCCGCGCGGCACCGTGCCCGTACCCGTCCGCCTTCACCACGACCATCGTCTCGGCGCGGCCGGCCGTGCGGTCCAGGTACTCGACGTTGTGCCGGAGGTTGTCGAGGTCGATCACGACCTCAGCGCGAGGAGCAGCCATAACACCGTTCATGGTGACACAGGGGTCGGTCGGCGGCCGTGGCCGGGCGCGGGCTACGACACCTCCCGGCGCACGGCCCGGACCGCGTCCGGCACGGCCGCCAGCAGCGCCGTGGCCGGGATCGGCGCGCCGTCCGCCGCGAGGTCGGCCGCCAGGACGTGCAGCCGGACGGCGCAACCGGCGGCGAGCAGCGGGTCCAGCCCGGCCGCGAGCAGCGAGCCGATCAACCCGGACAGCACGTCGCCGGAACCGGCGGTGGCCGCCCACGACGTGCGGGCCCGGTTGACCAGGACCCGGCCGTCCGGTCCCGCGACGACCGTGGCGTGGCCCTTGAGCAGCACGACCGCCCCGAACCTCGCGGCGGCGCGCTGGGCCGCCGCGACCCGGTCCGGGCCGACCTCGCCGGCCAGCCGCTCGTACTCCCGGTCGTGCGGGGTGAGCACGACCGGGGTGTCCGGGTCGCGGGCGTCCCACAGGTCCGGGTTGTTGGCGAGCACGGTGATGGCGTCGGCGTCCGCGCACACCGGGACCCCGGCCTCCAGCACCGCGCGCACCACGTCCTCCGCGCCGAGCCCGGTGCCCAGGCCGGGCCCGACCACCCAGGACTGCACGCGCCCCGCGTCGGTGATCGACCCGGTGCAGATCGCCTCCGGCCAGCGCGCCCGGACGTCCTCGGCCGCCGCTCCCGCGTACCGCACCATCCCGGAGGTCGCGAGCAGCGCCGACCCGGTCGCCAGCACGGCCGCGCCGGGGTAGGTCGCCGAGCCGGCGGCGACGCCCGTCACGCCCTGGGTGTACTTGTCGTCGTCCGGACCGGGCACGGGCCAGGCCGCGCCGACGTCCACGAGGTCGAGCTCGACCAGGTCCGGGCCGCCGAGCTCCGGCCCCAGCCCGAGGTCCACCAGCCGCACGTCACCGCAGTCCGCCAGCACGTGCACGGGCTTCAGGCAGCCGAACGTGACGGTCACCGCGGCCCGCACGGCGGGCCCGTCGACCGCCCCGGTGTCCGGGTCGACGCCGCTGGGCAGGTCGACGGCGAGCACCGGCGCGTCGAGGTGGGCGACGTGCTCGGCGGCGGCGGGCCGCAGCGGGCCGCGCCCGGACAGCCCGACGATCCCGTCCACCACCAGGTCGACGTCGCGGAGCCGGTCCACCACCCGCCCGCCGGCCCGCCGGAACGCGGCGAGCCCCTCGGCGTGCGCCCGAGCCGGGTCGAGCAGCACCGCCGACACCGCGATCCCGCGCCGCCGCAGGTAGTACCCCGCCCACAGCGCGTCGCCGCCGTTGTTGCCCGCGCCGACCAGCAGCCCGACCCGCCCACGCCCGCCGAGCACGTCGACCGCCGCGACGGCCACGCCGAACGCCGCCCGCCGCATCAGCGACCCGGCGGGCACCCGCGCCAGGACGCGCTCCTCGGCCGCCCGAACCCGATCAGTGGTCCACAGTCCCCGCATAGCGCGCCAGCCTGCCCTCTCGCCGCGTTCCCCGCACCGCCGGGTGGCGGCTCACTCGACGGTCACCGACTTGGCCAGGTTGCGCGGCTTGTCCACGTCGTAGCCCCGGCTGCGGGCGATCTCGGCGGCCAGCACCTGGAGCGGCACGGTGGAGATCAGCGGCTGGAGGAGCGTGGGCACCGCGGGCACCTCGATCAGGTGGTCGGCGAACGGCCGGACCGTCTCGTCGCCCTCCTCGGCGATCACGATCGTCCGCGCGCCGCGCGCCTGGATCTCGCTGATGTTGGACACCAGCTTCGAGTGCAGCACCGCGCGGCCCTTGGGCGACGGCATGATCACGACGACCGGCAGGCCCTCTTCGATCAGCGCGATCGGCCCGTGCTTGAGCTCGCCCGCCGCGAAGCCCTCGGCGTGCATGTAGGCCAGTTCCTTCAGCTTCAGCGCGCCCTCCAGCGCCACCGGGTAGCCGACGTGCCTGCCCAGGAACAGCACGGCCTTCGAGTCGGCCAGCTCCCGGCCGAGCGCGCGCACCTGGTCGACGGTGCCCAGCACCCGCTCGACGGCGCGCGGCATGGCCTCCAGCTCGTGGAACTCGCGGGCCACCTCGTCCGGGTACTTGGTGCCGCGCGCCTGCGCCAGCGCCAGGCCGACCAGGTAGTTGGCCGCGATCTGGGCGAGGAACGCCTTGGTCGACGCGACGCCGATCTCCGGACCCGCGTGGGTGTAGAGCACCGCGTCGGACTCGCGCGGGATCTGCGCGCCGTTGGTGTTGCACACCGCCAGCACGCGCGCCTTCTGCGCGCGGGCGTGCCGCACGGCCTCCAGCGTGTCGGCGGTCTCGCCGGACTGGGACACCGCGACGACCAGCGTGTCCCGGTCCAGCACCGGGTCCCGGTAGCGGAACTCGGAGGCCAGCTCGACCTCGACGGGCAGGCGGGTCCAGTGCTCGATCGCGTACTTGGCGACCAGGCCCGAGTGGTAGGCCGAGCCGCAGGCCACCACGAACACCTTGTCGACGTCCCGCAGGTCCTGGTCGGACAGGCGCTGCTCGTCCAGCACGATCCGGCCGGCGCGGAAGTGGCCGCGCAGCGTGTTCGCGAGGGCTTCGGGCTGCTCCTCGATCTCCTTGAGCATGAAGTACTCGTGGCCGCCCTTCTCGGCGGCCGAGAGGTCCCAGTTGACCGTGAAGGGCTTGGCCTCGGCGGGCTCGCCGTCGAAGTCGGTGACGGTGTAGCCGGACCGGTCGACGACGACGACCTGGTCCTGCCCCAGCTCCACCGCCTCGCGGGTGTGCTCGATGAACGCCGACACGTCCGAGGCGACGAACGTCTCACCCTCGCCGACGCCCACCACGAGGGGGGACGAGCGGCGGGCCGCGATCACCAGGTCCGGCTCGTCGGCGTGGGTCACCACGAGGGTGAAGGCACCCTCCAGGCGGCGGACCACGGCGCGCACCGACGCGGCCAGGTCGCCCTTGGTGTCGCCCTCGTCGTAGGCGAACGCCACCAGGTGGGCGGTGGTCTCGGTGTCGGTGTCGCTGGTCATCTCGACGCCGCGCGCTTCGAGCTCGGCGCGCAGGGCGGCGAAGTTCTCGATGATGCCGTTGTGCACCACGGCGACCCGGCCGGTCGCGTCGCGGTGCGGGTGGGAGTTGCGGTCGATCGGCGCGCCGTGCGTCGCCCACCGGGTGTGGCCCATGCCGGCGGTGCCCGCGAAACCGGCGCGTCCCACCTCGTCCAGCCGGGCCTCCAGGTTGGCCAGCCGACCCGCCTTGCGCTCCACGGCCAAGCCGCCCGCGCCGTCCAGCACGGCGACGCCGGCCGAGTCGTAGCCCCGGTACTCCAGCCGACGAAGCCCGTCCAGCACCACGTCCAACGCCGAGCGGTGGCCCACGTATCCCACGATTCCGCACACGCTGACAGCGTAACCAGACCAGGGTTATCACCCGAAAGGGCCACTTCAGGACGTTCGTGCAGGTCAGAGCGTTGAGTGGTGTAGACCAATCGAGGCGTGCGGTGCGGGTGCGCGATCGACTACCGTTCAGCCGGTGAGCGGCTACTCGGCGAAGCAGGTGCTCGACCAGCTCGGCAGGCCCGGTGAGCACCCGGTCCTGCGCGGCGACCTGGCCCTGGTGGGGCTGCCCGGCCTGGTCTACACCCCGGCGGCGGGCCTCGGCCTGCCCGCGGTGGCGTTCGGCCACGGCTGGTTGCAGCCGGTGGAGCGGTACCGGGCGCTGCTGCGGCACCTGGCGTCGTGGGGCGTCGTCGCCGCCGCGCCGGGCACCCAGCGCGGGCCGCTGATGTCGTCCCGGCTGCTCGCCGGGAACCTGCGGACCACGCTGGACGTCTGCGCCGGGGTCCGGCTGGGCGAGGGCGACATCAGCGTCGACCCGGAGCGGCTCGCGGTCGCCGGGCACTCGACGGGCGGCGGCGCGGCCGTGCTCGCGGCGGCCGAGGACGAGCGGGTGCGGGCCGTGGTGACGTTCGCCGCATCCGACACCCGGCCGTCGGCGCTCGACGCGGCGCGCGGCGTGTCGGTGCCCGGGTTGCACCTGGCGGCGGCCGACGACCGGATCGCACCGCCGGTCGGGCACGCGGAGGCGATCGCCGAGGCGTGGGCGGGGCCGGTGCAGTTGCGGGTGCTGCCGAAGACCAGCCACCTCGGGTTCGCCGAGGGCCGGCACTGGAGCGAACTGCTGCTCGACGGCAAGGGCGAGCGGGCGGCGCAGAAGTTCGCGAGGGCGCTGACCACGGCGTTCCTGCTGCGCGTGCTCAAGGGCGACCGGCGGTGGGACGCCCTGCTGGACAACGACGTCAAGGGCGCGCCGCTGACCCGTCAACGCGGTGCCACGCCCCGGGGCGGCGCGGTACCCGCCCGCCGCTGATCGCGGGCACCGACCACCTGCCGCAGGCTCACGCGGCCCCGGACGCACCTCGGCCCCGGCCCGGGAGTCCGGGGCGGGGCCGAGGTCCGTCGAGGGTGCTCAGGTCAGCCAGCTCTGGCCGCCGAAGTCGTCATCGTCGTCGGCCGGCGCGCGACGGCGGGGTGCGGGCCGGACCGGTGCCGGGGCCGGTGGTGCCGGGGCGACCGGCGGGGCCGCCGGCGCGGCGGGCGGCGGGCCCGGGACCCAGCCCGTGCCGGGGGCCGGGGTCTGGTAGGTCGGCTCGTCGTCCTCGGTGCCGAAGGTGAACTCGCCGTTCTTCTTCTCCGTCGCCGCCGCGGTGCCCCAGCCGCCGGCCGCCTTTTGGCGCTTGCCGGCCTCCTGGATGCGCTCGATGGTCTTCTCGGCCACCGCGGCCTGCTTGTCGAGGCTGGCCCCCGCCTTGTCCCGGGCCTCCCGGGAACGGCGTTCGCGCAGCTCGCGACGGTCCGCGTGCTCCCTGGAGATCTGGTCCATGCGGCTCTTCGCCGCCGCCAGCCGATCGGACGCGACGCTCATCGGCCCTCCTCACCCAGCACGCCCTGCACGCGGCTGAGGCTCACGTCGTCGTCGAACAACGACCCGGTGGTGCGCCACTGCCCGGGGCTGCGCTCGCTGTCGCCGCCCTGCTGGCCGCCGCCCGCCATGCCACCGCCCATCATCCCGCCGCCCATCATGCCGCCACCCATCGGGGACGACGTGGCCTGACCGTGCGGGTCCTGCATGGACGGCAGCGTCGCCGAACCGGCCTGGCCGGCGTCGGACGCGGTGGTGTCGGCGTTCAACCCCTGGTCGGCGCTGCCGGAGGGGCTGCTCCACGTGCTGTCCGAACCCGGCGAACCGCTGCCGAGCACGGAGTCCGCGCCGGTGAAGCCGCCCGAGCCGCCGAACACCGACGCGCCGGACGCGCTGGTCGTGCCGCCGGAGTCGTGCGCCGGGGCGAAGCCCTGGTCGACCGGGCCGAACTGCGACCCGCCGAACTGGCCACCGTACTGCTGGCCGCCGTACTGCTGACCGCTGAACTGCTGGCCGCCGTACTGCTGGCCGCCGTACTGCTGGCCGCCGTACTGCTGGCCGCCGTACTGCTGACCGCTGAACTGCTGGCCGCCGTACTGCTGGCCGCCGTACTGCTGGCCGCTGAACTGCTGGCCGGGCTGCGCGGGCTGGCCGTGCGGGGGCGTCAACGCGCTGCTGTCGTGCGCGGACGCGGTGGTGAACCCGGATTCGACCGGACCGCCGGCCATCCCGACACCCACGCCGACCGGCGGCGCACCGCCGCCGGCGGGCTCGGTGAAGCCACCCGGAGCAGCGGCGACAGGCTCGGTGAACCCACCCGCGACCGCGCCGGCGGGCTCGGTGGCACCGGGGGCGAAGCCCGGGTCGGCAGCCACCGCGCCGGGAACGGCGGCAGGGGGTTCGGTGAAGCCGGGAGTGTCAGCGCCGACCGCGACCGGCTCGGTGAAGCCGACGTCGGCACCGCCCAGGTCGCCGAGACCGCCGCCGGTCGACCCCTCGACCGGCCCGAAGTCCGGGTCGAGGCCGATCGGCGGTTCGGCCGGGGCGGGCATCGTGGTGACCGGCTCGTCCCGACCGGGCAGCGGCGGCAGCTCGTCCGCCGCCGAGTCCTCGCCGAACTCGACGCCGTACTCCTGCGGGGTGCCGTCGCCGTTGTCGACGGTGAGGTTGATCTCACCGGTCAGCGGGTCGACCTCGGCGGTGATGGCCAGGCCGTCCAGCTCGATCAGCGCCTTGCCGTCCGCGCCGGCCTCGATCGGGATCGCGCCGTCCACGCCGCCGTCACCTCCCGTGACCGCCGCGCCGGGAGCGCCCGGGGTGGCACCGGAGGTCGTCGGAGCGCCCGGCGTCGCGGTCGCGCCGGCCAGCGCCGAGGCCAGTGCCGCGCCGCCGTTCTGGCCGGTGAGGGCCTTGAGCGCGTCCGGGTTGTCGCTGAAGTCGACGTCGTAGGTCTTCGGCTCGCTGGTCGGCGTGTCGACGGTGATCAGCACGTGGCCGTTCTCGTCCGGCTCCGTGATCTTGATCTCGTTGTCGCCGCTCTTGATGGTGACGGTCTCGGGCTCCTCGTCGCCCTTCAGGCCGTCGGGCTTGCCCTCCCCGTCCGGCTTGCCGTCGCCGTCGAGGTCGTCCGGCTTGCCGTCGCCGTCCAGGTCGTCGGGCTTGCCGTCGCCGTCCAGGTCGTCCGGCTTGCCGTCACCGTCGGTGTCACCGGGGATCTGGAGGTCGTCGGGCTTGCCGTCGCCGTCCTTGTCCAGCGGGTTCTCCGGCTTCGGGATCTCCGGGACGGGCGGCGTGCCGCCGCCACCGCCGGAGCCGGACCCGGAACCGCCGCCGGAACCCGAACCGGGACCGCCGCCGTTGCCGCTCCCGCTCCCGCTCCCGTTGCCGTTCCCATTGCCGTTGCCGTTGCCGTTCCCGTCGCCCTCCTCGCCGCCCTTGTCGTCGGCGGGCGCGGGGAACGGGTTCTCGAACTCGGCCATGTAGGACGCCAGGGTCTCCCACTGGGCGTCCACCGAGGTCTTGGTGTCCGAGCAGCAGGTCTTGAACTGCTCGTACAGGCCCCAGAACTCGACGTTGAACGACTGCTGGATCCACCGCTTGCACTGGTTGATCGCGAACTCTTTGTTCTCGTCGTTCAGGCTGCAATCGTCGTCGTTGAGGCGTTCGGCGATGTTGCTGCCGGGCACCGCCGAGTCGACCCAGCCGGCGATCTCGCGGACCCGGTCCTTGCCGTAGTCGCCCTCGCCGCGGGCGAAGGAGACGACCTTCTCGGCCATGTACGTGTCGGCCTTGGCGACCTGTTCCCGGTACATCTCCAGGACCTCGTCGGCCTTGCCCTTGCACAGCTCGTACACGCCGCCGACGGCGGTGCGGGTCAGGTCGGCCGCGCCGGTCAACCCGTCACCCAGTTCGGTGATCTTCGGGACGATCTGGTCGCTGTAGTGCTCGTACGACCTGGTGGCGGCCTTGCCCTCCCACTCGCCGTAGAGCGCCTTCAGCCGCCCGTCGACGTCGGTCTTCATCTCGTCGATCTTCGACCTGGCGGTGCTGAACTCGTCGGCCTCGGCGAGGAACTTCTGGAAGTTGATGCCGCGCTGCTCGTCGTACGGCGTCTGGATGTGCTGGCCGAAGTCCAGGTTGGACGTGTTGCCGAGGCAGTCGCCGGGCCGGTTGTTCCAGATCGGGAGGAACTTCTCGAAGACCTTCAGGCCGGCCTGACCAGCGTCGAACAGCTCGTCGGAGGTCTTGGTGCCCGAACCGGACGCGGTCGGCGGCCGCTTGCCGTCCAGCGCCGTCTGGCCCTGCTCCACGGCCTTGGTCTGCTCGCGGCTGTTGTAGCCCTTGGTGTCGCTCTCGGCCTTGGCCTCGTCGAGGCGGTCCTGGAGGTTGTCGCCGCGACCCGCGTGGTCGCCCCAGTTCCAGAAGCTGGAGGTGTCGTAGCGGTCCTTGTACGTGTCCGCGCCGTCCGGGATGTCCCAGGGCGGCGTCGACGACACGTAGGCGTGCATCAGGTCCTGCTTCTTGTCCTCCGACACGTTCGGGTCGTCGAGGACCGCCTTGACGTCGTCCCAGCTCGGCCCGGCCATCAGTACTGGCTCCCCACGTTGCTCGCGTTGGTGGCCTCGACGTCACCGTACGTCGCGGCACCCGAGGCGATCTTGCCCGCGAATCCCCCGAGGGTGCCCGCCATGTAGGTGATGCCCTTGCCGAAATTCTCGATCCCGGACTTGTACTTGGCGAAGTGCTGTTTGTGCGCCCGGCCGAATTCACCCTCGACGGTTTCGGTCTGGCCGACCTTCTGGAGATCGTCCGCCGTGTCCTTCGCGGCGTCGGAAATGCCCTTCGAGGCTTTTTGCATGGCCTCGGTGCTGGTGCCGTAACCGGCCACGGCGCTCCACTCCCCTCCGTGGCGCGACGGCCACGACCCTCAACCGAACTCGTCCGCTGTGACGCGACGGTTCGGCGTGTGGTTCCCATCGTCGCAGCCCGCGCGGATGTCCGACGGCATTTCGGGGCTGTTCCTCGCAGGTGTGAACGCCGATCGGCGAGGGGTCAGCCCTGTCGGGGCGGTCGGCCGGGTCCGGGCGGCGGCTGGGGCGCGCCGTGGGGGGCCTGACCGTGGGGGGCCTGGCCGGGAGGGGCCTGGCCGAACCCGGGCGCGGGCGGACCGTAGGGGTTCTGACCCGGCGGGACCTGACCAGGCCCGCCGTAGGGGTTCTGGCCGGGTGGAACCTGGCCGTGGGGGTTCTGGCTGTACGGGTTCTGGGCGTACGGGTTCTGGCCGGGTGGCAGCGCGTGGGACTTGCTCTTCTTCACCAGCACGACGATCACCACCACGACCGCGGCGACGAGCAGGACGATCCCGATCAACGGGATGAACCCGATACCCATTCCAGCACCCCCGGACAGTCGGCCCTCAGCCCACCGAGGAAACCACACCCGCCAGGCGGCGCGCCGCCGACTCGGCCAGTTCGTGGGTGGACGCCTCCACCATCACGCGCACGAGCTGCTCGGTGCCCGACGGCCGGAGCAGCACGCGGCCGGTGTCGCCGAGCTCCTCGGTCACCGCGGCCACGGCCTCGCTCACCGCCGCGTCCCGCGCCACCGCCGCCTTGTCGCCCACGACCACGTTGATCAGCACCTGCGGCAGGCGGCGCATCACGCCGGCCAGCTCGGCCAGGGACTTGCCGGTCTCGGCCATCCGGGACATCAGCCGCAGCGCGACCAGCAGGCCGTCGCCGGTGGTGGCGTGCGCGGGCAGCACCACGTGCCCGGACTGCTCGCCGCCGAGCGCGAACCCGCCCGCGTGCAGCTCCTCCAGCACGTACCGGTCACCCACGGCGGTGGTGCGCAAGATCACGTCGTGCTCGCGCATCGCCAGGTGCAGGCCCAGGTTGCTCATCACGGTCGCGACGAGGGTGCCGTCGGTCAGCTCGCCGGAGTCCTTCATGCCGAGCGCGAGGACCGCCATGATCTGGTCGCCGTCCACGTCGTTGCCGTCCGCGTCCACGGCCAGGCAGCGGTCGGCGTCGCCGTCGTGCGCGATGCCCAGGTCGGCACCGTGCTCCACGACGGCCGCGCGGACCACGTCGAGGTGCGTGGAGCCGCAGCCGTCGTTGATGTTCAGCCCGTCCGGGAGGGCCTGGATCTCCACGACCTCGGCCCCGGCCCGGCGGTAGGCGTCCGGCGCGGCGGTGGACGCGGCACCGTTCGCGCAGTCCACGACGACCTTGATGCCGTCCAGGCGGTGCGGGGTCACCTTCACCAGGTGCTGGACGTACTGGCCCTCGGCGTCCTCGATGTCGCGCACCCGGCCGATGCCCGCGCCGGTGGGCCGGTGGGCGGCCTCGCCCATCTTGCGCTCGATCTCGTCCTCGACCGCGTCGGGCAGCTTGTGCCCGCCGGAGCCGAACAGCTTCACGCCGTTGTCGGGCATCGGGTTGTGCGAGGCGGAGATCATCACGCCCATGTCCGCGCCCAGCGCGGAGACCAGGTGCGCCACGGCCGGCGTGGGCAGGACGCCCGCGCGCAGCACGTCCGCGCCGGCGGCGGTCAGGCCCGCGACCACGGCGGCTTCCAGCATCTCGCCGCTGGCCCGGGGATCGCGGCCGACCACGGCGACCGGGCGGTGCGAGCGGTCGTGCTCGGCGAGCACCCGGGCGGCCGAGGCGGCCACCGAGAGCGCGAGTTCCGGAGTCAGGTCGGCGTTCGCCAGACCACGTACGCCGTCAGTGCCGAACAGCCGACCCATGATCGCCATGACCTCCGTGATGAACCGCACAACACCGGGCGAAAAGCACTGCGGGAGCAGCAGTTCGACGAAGAACTGGCTGCTCCCGCAGGGGTGGAACCGGAAATCTCGACCGTGAGGTCAGCGCTTGCTGTACTGAGGTGCCTTGCGGGCCTTCTTCAGGCCGTACTTCTTGCGCTCCTTGACCCGGGGGTCACGGGTGAGGAAGCCGGCCTTCTTCAGCACCGGGCGGTCCTCGGAGTCCACGGCGATCAGCGCGCGGGCGATGGCCAGGCGCAGCGCACCGGCCTGGCCGGTGGTGCCGCCGCCGCCCAGGGTCGCGATGACGTCGAACGTCTCCGGCTTCTCCGTGGTCACCAGGGGCTCGCGGATGAGCTGCTGGTGCACCTTGTTCGGGAAGTACGCTTCGAGCGACTTCCCGTTCAGGGTGAACTTGCCGGTGCCGGGCAGCAGGCGCACCCGGACGATGGCCTGCTTGCGGCGGCCGACGGTCTGCGCCAGGTGGTGCGCGCCCGCGCTGAGCACGGGGCGGACGACGGGAGCGGGGGCCGGCTCGGCCTCGTCGCCCTCGGCGTCGGTGGCCTCGACGGCGGTGGTCTCGACGGCGTCCGCCGACTCGGCGACCTCGGTGTCGGCGACCTCGGCGTCAGCGGCCTCGGGAGCGTCGGCTTCGGTGGTCTCGGCCTCGGGGGCCTCGGTCACCTCCGCGTCGGCGGTCTCGGTGGCCTCGACGTCGGCGGTCTCGACAGCGTCGACCTCGGCCTCGGGGGTGGTCACGGCGTTTTCCTCGGTCACTGGGAGACCTTCTTGATCTCGAACGGCTGCGGCTGCTGCGCCGTGTGCGGGTGGCTCGGGCCCGTGTAGACCTTGAGCTTGCCGGCGATCACGCGGCCGAGGCGGTTCTTGGGCAGCATGCCCTTGATCGCCTTCTCGACCAGCCGGTCGGCACGGGTGTCGAGCACCTCGCCGAACGACCGCTGGCGGAGGCCGCCGGGGTGGCCGGAGTGGCGGTACACGAACTCCTGGTCGCGCTTCTTGCCGGTCAACGCCACCTTGTCCGCGTTGATGATGATGACGAAGTCACCAGTGTCAACGTGGGGGGCGTAAGTAGGCTTGTGCTTGCCGCGCAGCAGCGTCGCGGCCTGGGTGGCGAGCCGACCGAGCACCAGGTCCTGGGCGTCGATCACGTGCCAGGCTCGGGTCACCTCGCCGGGCTTCGGGCTGTACGTGCGCACGGGTCTACCTCGTCGTCACTTGCGTCTGGGGTCATTGCGGCGGCTGCTCAGGCCAGACACCCCAGGTGGGCAAGTGGACCAGAACGAGGCACGCGAGTGCGCACCGGATACCGCACAACAACGTAGGAAGATACCGGTTGGGTCGTGGCCGGGTCAAAACGACCCCCGCCAACCGGGTCGGAGCCCTCGTCGCCGAGACGACTTGGACACCGGACGGGAGGACCCGTCAGAACGCCCGTAACGCGACGTTCAGGTCCCCGAGAGTACGCACCCCCGTCGGACGGGCCGCACCCGGGGAACATCCGGGGGGCGGAACGCGCCGGCGGAACACGTACGCGGGCCCCGGATGCCTGGTGAGGCTCCGGGGCCCGCGGGGGTCACGCGGTGACGCGGTTCACCAACGCGCGGTGTTCTTCTGCTCCGCGGCGGAGTAGGCGTCGTTGGCCGAGGCGACGGCGGTGCCGATCGCGGCCAGGACCTGCTGGAGGTCGGCGGCGGAGGTGTCCCACTTGTTCTGGACCTCCTGGTAGGCACCGGAGGTGGCACCTTCCCACTGCGCGATGACCGGGCCGATGCGGCCCTTCAGGTCTTCGAGCTGCTGCTGGACCTGGTTGGCCTGGCCCTGGATGTCGCCGGCGGCCGAACCGAGAGCGCCGAAGTCGATCTTGATCTCGTCGTTCATGATCTCCCCTTGGAGGTGAATTCACAATGAGCAGGAAGGTAATTCAAGAAAAACTGTGGAGCGGGCGACAGCGAATTCGCTGTCACGCACCGCCGCCGAGGCGACCGAGGATGGTCGACATCTCGGAGGACTGCTCCTCTTCCTGCTGGACGTAGGTCTGCACGGAGCCGGTGATCTGCTCGGCGATCGCGACCAGGGCCTCCTGGAGCTTCGCGGCGTCGTCGTTGAAGCGGTTCATCAGGTTGGTGAACGCGTCCGCGGCGGAGCCCTTCCACGCCGGGGCCAGGCCGTCGATGGTGTTCCGCAGGTTGTTCAGAATGCCCTGAACGTTACCGTTGGTGTCCATGATGTCCTTGGCAGCGGTTTCCAGCGCCGGAACTCCGGTTGCGTAACCAGCCATTGGGTAAGACCCCCTATGTCGGCGAGACCAGGCGTGCTTGCCTTCTCGGTTCGTACAGCACTTCTGACGCAGACCCTCCCACGGTCGGTTCCGCGCTGTCGCGACTTCCCCGGAAGTAGTTGCGCTAGTAAACGGACCGGCACCCCGGCCGGGGGTCAGTAGAGGATTCGCGCTTGCGAAAAGTCCTCGTCATCGGCCACTTCGGCGGGCAGCCGGCCGCTCGGACCGGCCACCGGGCGGGACCCGTCGGAAGTCCGCCGGGATGCGGTATTTGCATTCGCGTCCGTTTGCTCATGCGATTTTTCGGGTGCCGGCGCGAGCAGTTCCCCACCGGAGGGCAACCGCTCCACCGGAAGACCCCGGTGCGCCCGGAACCCGGCGGCGACCCGGCGCACGTCACCGGAGGTCGGCTCGTGCCCCTCCGGGCGCACCGCGCGGGTCCTGGCCCGGTCGGCGAGCTCCCGGTTGCGCTCGCGCTGGGCGGCGGTCTTCGCGCCCGCGTCGGCGGCGGCCCGACGACCTCTGGTCACGGCGGCGTCGAGGTCCGAGCGGAACCGGGCGAAGGACTCCGGGGTACCGGTCATCGTTGTGTCCCCACTCACGACTTCAGTCGGTCACGGTCAGCGTGCGCACGACCTGCTCGCACGCCCGGCGGACGCGGTCCTCACCGGACGCCGGGTACTGGCACCCCACGCTCACCTGGACGTCGCCCTGGAAGAGCACGTACCAGTCGACCGTCGCGGTCCCCGCGCGCTCCCGGTAGTAAACGGCATCCTTGCCCCCGAAGCGGCGGGAAGTGTCGAAACCGGACAGCTCGCGACCCCGGTCGTACTCGGTCCGCAACTCGCGCTCGGCCCGCGCCCGGTCCTCCGACGAGTCGTAGGTGAGCTTCCGCTCGGTCACCGTGATCACGTCGTCCGGGGACTCCGCCGGCTGCGGCTTCAGGAACACCTGCCGGGTCTCCGCGACCCCGCCGGTCTGGTCCCAGCCGGCCGGCGCGACGAACCGGTAGTCGTACTGGGCGATGGTCTTGCCCGGGTCGCCGCTCGACGTCGTCGGCCCGGCCCCCTCGTCGCCGCGCACGGTCAGCGCGTACGCGACCGACCCGCCGACCACCACGGCCAGCCCGAGCGACACCCCGACGACCAGCGGCGCGCGGCGGCGCGGTCGCGCCGGCGGTGGCGGCGGCTGCCGCGGGAAGTACGGCGGCCGGGGGAAGCCCGCCGGCGGGGACGGCGCGCCGGCGGTGATCCGCCGGGTGAGCTTGCGGGTGGAGTCGTCGGTGATCTTGTGCGTCGCGCCGGGGTCGGGCAGCGCCCCGGTGCGCATCGGGTCCGCGCTCACCGCGCGCAGCGCGCCGCGCGCCACCACGGTCTCCGGCTGGTCGATGCTGGTCGGCACCACGCCGGTCTGCTCCAGCACCAGGCGGGCGACCAGCGGAATCCGGCTGGAGCCGCCGACCAGGAACACCCCGGCCAGCCCGCGCGGGTCCAGCCCGGCGTCCCGCACCGCGCCGGCCAGCAGCCCCGCCGCCCGGGTCAGCGGCGGCCCGATCAGGCGTTCCAGGTCGGTGCGGGTCACGTGGGCGTCGGGGAACGGCGGCGGCATCGGCACGTCGGTGTAGGAGTGCCGGGACAGCGTCTCCTTCGCGCCGCGCACGTCCTGGCGCAGCACCCGGCGCTTGCGCCGGTCGGCCATCCCGCGCCCCTCCACGAGCTCCCGCCACGCCTCCGGGTCGCCCGGCGACACCAGCGAGCCGACGTGGTCGAGCAGGAGCTGGTCGACGTCCGCGCCGCCGAAGGTCGGATCGCCCTTGGTGGCCAGCACCCGGAACGTGCCGCCCCGCCGGATGACCACGCCGGCGTCCACCGTGCCGCCGCCGAGGTCCAGCACGGCCACCACCGCACCGTCCTTGATGGCGTGCGAGGCCGAGTGGAAGACCGCGGCGGCCACCGGCTCCGGCACCAGCCGCAACTCCTGGCCCAGCCCTCGGCCCGCGTCGACCAGCACCCTGGTCCGGATCGCGCCCCAGTCCGCCGGGTGGGTCAGCACCAGCACGTCCACCGGCGCGCCGCCGGCCACGTGCCGGGCCTCGTCGACCACCCGGCTGAGCACCGCGCGCACCACGTCCACGACCCGGAGCACGCTGGTGCCCAGCAGCAGTTCGACCTCGTCCACCCGGCGTTTCGGGTGGGGCTCGTAGCGGGAGGGGTCCACCGCGGCCTGGCGCTCGGCCTCCTGCCCGACGAACAGCGCGCCGTCCGCCGCGGCGAACACGGCGGAGGGCAGGATCGGCTGGCCGTCGACCACGACCACCTGCGGCTCCCGGCCGTCGACCGAGATGGCCACGCAGGTGCTCGACGTCCCGAAGTCGACCGCCACGCGCAAGCTCATCGGGCACCCCCTCGTCACCGGCTGCCTGGAGGGTATCCGGGACCGGCGGCGGGGACGGCCGATCCGGGGTCGGCCGGGACCGCCGGCCCGGGGCGGGGCGGGCACCGTGAGACCGGTCACCCGATCCCGTCCGGGTGACGGCGGTGTGCGCCCCGGCCCGCCCGGGTAACCGCCGGTCGCGGCCCGGACCACCCCCGCGGGTCGGCCCACGCGCCCGAGACCCGGTCGCACCCGTCCCGCCTCCGCACGACCGATCCCACGCCGCCCCGTCACCACGTTAGGTCACGCATGGTGAGCACAGTGTGACAGAGGTGTGAGCGCCCCCGGCCAACCTCGTCTCCGGAGGGGCCCGCGCCGGCCTCCTCCGTCACACGACGACCCGATGCGGGGGTGGTCTATTGCCGGCAGTTCACATAATGGACTGAACGATGCCCGGAGGCGGGGCGCGGCGAACCCCTGAGCCTCCTCCCGCCTCCCGGGCCGAACGGAGCGACCATGTCCGCGATCGAGGTGTTACCCGGCCCGCACGCGCTGACCGGCGAGAGCGCCCTCCGGCACGCCGCCCGGTGGACCGACGCGCTGCGCGACGTGGCTTCCGTGCGCCACCTGCCCGTGCCCGACACGCCCGCCGACCACGACCTGCGACTGCTGGCCGGGATGCTCGGCGGTGACCGGCTGCTGGACCTGCCGGTGCCGCTGCCGGTGCCCGACACCACCGCGATCCGCGCCGACGCCGACCGCATGCTGGACCGCTACGGCCGCGACGGCGACGGCGCGCGGTACGCCCACATCGGCGACGGCACCCTGACCGAGGTCCGGGGCTGGGACCTGCCCGCGCTGGTCGCGGCCACCACGGGCCTGCGGGTCAGCCCCCGGTTGCGGCTGTACTTCGCCCGCGACGACGTCGAGGGCGTCGGGTTCCGGCTCGACTCCCGCCGGTTCGGCGACCTGCGCCTGGTGGTGCCGCTGGACCCGGCGGGCACCACCCTCATCGCCGGACCGGGCGGCGTGCGGGGCTACCGCGGCCCCGTGCTGTTCGACGGCGTGTGCGTCCCGCACGGCCGGGCACCCGACACCTCCGCCCGTTCCCTCAACATCGGTCTCCGCCGACTCGGCTCTCACCGCTCCGCCGACTCCGCCAGCCTGTCCCGGATGCGCTGCGCCTCCTCGTAGTCCAACCGCTCGGCGATCTCCAGGGCCCTCCGCAGGCTCCGCGACTCGTGGTCGGGCTCGCCGAAGTGCCGGTGCGCGTCGGCCAGCCCGAGCAGCGCCTGGACCACCGACCGCCGGTCCGCCTGGACCTCGCCGAGCTCCACGACCCGCCGGAACGTCTCCCGCGCGGCGGCGTGGTCACCGGACCGCAGTTGGATCCGGCCGAGCGTCTCGCGCATCGCGCCGACGTGCGTCTGGTCACCCGTGCGGGTCACCAGGTCGATCGCCGCCCGGCAGTCGGCCAGCGCCTCGGCGTACCGGCCGCTGCGACCCAGGGTGAGCGCGCGGTTGTTCAGCGCGGTCGCCTCCCCCGTGCCGCCGTGCACCCGGCGCAGCGCCACCACCCGGTCGTGCAGCTCCAGCGCCTCGTCCAGCCGTCCCAGCCGCGACAGCACGTTCGCGGTCTCGTCCAGCGTGGTGGCCACGCCCGGGGTGTGGCCGATGCGCTCCCGGATGCGCAGCGCCTCGCCCAGGTGCTCCAGGGCGTCCACCAGGTCGCCGCGGAACTTGCGGATGCTGCCCAGGGTGTTCACCGACAGCGCCTCGCCGTAGGGGTCCGCGCAGCGCCGGGCCGCCGCCAGCGCGATCCGGCTCAGCCGCTCCCACTCCACCAGGTTGCCGCGCAGCACCAGCACGCCCCACATCGCGGTCGGAAGCTGCCAGGCGTGCGCGCACAGCCCGTGCTCGACCGCCAGGTCGACCAGCGCGACCAGCCCGGTGAACTCCTCGTCGAACCACGCCAGCCCGGCCCGCCGGTCGGCGAAGGCGGGCAGGTCCGGCGGGAACGACGGCTCGACCAGCGGCAGCGCGGGCCGGTCCGCGGTCATCGCGCGGTACGCGCGGTCGGCGGCGTGCAGGAAGTGGTCCAGCAGCCGGCGCACGGCCCGGTCCCGCTCGGCCCGGCTGTCCTCGGCCTCGCACCGCTCGCGGGCGTGCAGCCGCAGCAGGTCGTGGCACGTGTAGCGGCCCGCCCGGCGTTCCAGCAGGTGCGCGGCGGCGAGCCGGTTCAGCAGCCGGCCCGCCTCGGCCGGCGGCAGGCCCGCGACGGCGGCGGCGGCAGCCGGGCCGTGGTCCTCGCCGGGGATCAGCGACAGCAGTCGGAACAGCCGTTGCGCGGCCGGGTCCAGGCGGTCGTAGGACAGCCCGAACGTGACCCGCACGGCGGCCCGGCGGTCGCCGTCGATGGCCAGCTCGGTCAGCCGGTCCCCGGTGCGCAGCGCCGCCACGTACCCGGCGATCGTGCTGTCGTGGTCGATGTTCGCGGCGGCCACCCGCAGGGCCAGCGGCAGGTACGCGCACAGCCCGGCGAGCTCGGCCAGCGCCGCCGGCTCGACCGCGCAGCGCGTCCCGACCAACCGGGTGAGCAGGTCGCCCGCCTCGCCGGGGGCCAGCACGCCGAGCCGGGTCGGCACGGCGTCGTCCAGCGCGGTCAGCCCGCGCAGCTCGTCGCGGGACGTGACCACCGTCACGCACCCCGGCGCGGCGGGCAGCAGCGGCCGGACCTGCTCGGTGGAGCTCGCGTTGTCCAGCACCACCAGCATCCGGCGGCCCGAGGACAGCGAGCGGTAGCGGGCGACCTGCTCCTCGGGGGTGTCCGGCGAGTCGGAGCCGAGCGCGCGCAGGAGCAGCGGCAGCACCTGCGCGGGCCCCAGGGGCGACCGCTCGTCGAAGCCCCGCAGGTCCACGAAGAGCTGGCCGTCCGGGTAGGAGGCCGCCACCCGGTGCGCCCAGTGCACCGCGAGCGAGGTCTTGCCGACCCCGGCGGTGCCGGAGACCACCGCCACCACCGGCCCGTCCCGGCCCGCCAGCTCGTCCAGCCGGGCCAGGTCGGCCGCGCGCCCGGTGAACGTGCCGACGTCCGGCGGCAGTTGGCGCGGCACCACGTCCGGACCGCGCCGCACCACCCGCACGGCGTCCCGCTGGGCCACGATCCCCTCGTGGACCTCACGCAGCCGGCGGCCGGGGTCGACCCCCATCTCCTCCGCGAGCAGCGCCCGGACCTCCCCGTACGCGGCCAGCGCCTCGGCCTGCCGGTCCGCGCGGTACAGCGCGGTCATCAACTGCCCCCAGAACCGCTCCCGCGTCGGGTACCGGTCCACCAGCTTCCGCAGCTCGCCCACCAGCGACTCCGCCTCGCCGGCCGCCAGGTCCGCGTCCACCCGGCGCTCCAGGGCGGCCGACCACTCCTCCTCCAGCGGCGCGACGTGGTCGCGGTGCAGCAGGTCGGACCGGACGTCGGCCAGCGGCGCGCCCCGCCACAGCGCCAACCCTTCGGAGAACCGCCCCTCGCGCACCAGTTCGCGGAACACGTGCAGGTCCAACTGGCCCGGCTCGACCCGGGCCAGGTAGCCGCGCCCGGCGGTGCGCACCACGTCCACGCCGGCCAGCGACTGCCGCAGCCGGGTGACCACCATCTGGAGGGTCGCCTTGGCCCGCCCCGGGGTCGGCGGACCGCCGTCCCACAGCAGCTCGACCAGCACGTCCACCGGTACGACCCGGTCGGCGTTGAGCAGCAGCGCCGCGAGCAGCACCCGCGCCCGGCCCGACGGCAGCCGCACCGGCCCGTTCCGGTCCCAGACCTCCAGCGGCCCGAGAACTCTGAACTCAGCCATGACCGATTCCCCCCGGAGAACGTGGATCACCACCCAACCGCGTCCGGGCGGTTCGCTCAATCGAATGAGAGCCCGGTGTGAGCCGAGTGTGAGCGGGCCGCGCCAGGCTGGGTCCCGCCCACCGTGTTCCCCAGGGCCCGGGAGGTCACGAGGCGGTCGGCACCGAGGGGGGTGCCGCGGTCCGCCCGGGTCAGGTCGAGGCGCGTCGTACCCAGGGGGGTGACGCGCCCCAGCACCGCCGCGGTGAGCACCCCGGCTCGCGGATGTCGAACTCTCCCCCGTTCGGACATCCGCGAGCCACCGCCGGGTCCCGCGCCGAACCACTCGCGGACCCCGGACGTGCGGAAGGCCCCGCCGGGCGGGCGGGGCCTGCCACGCGTCCGGGGGTCAGTCCGGCTGGATCCAGGCGACCTGGATGCGCTGCTGGCCGGACTTGCGGGTGACCAGCGTGCCCCGGCCGGGCGGCTGCGGCGACGGCTTGAGGTTGCCCACGATCGCGCCCTCCTCCTTCGAGCCGGAGCCGACCATGATCGGGGCCGAGATCTCCTTGAGCTTGCCCAGGATCGGGTCGTACATGGCGCGCGACGCGCCACCCATCCGGCGGACCGCGATGACGTGCAGGCCCACGTCCTTGGCCTGCGGGATGAACTCGGCCAGCGGTTGCAGCGGGTTCTGCGCGCCCTGCGGGGCGACCAGGTCGTAGTCGTCCACGATGACGAACAGCTCGGGGCCCTTCCACCAGGAGCGGTTCTTCAACTGCTCCTGGGTGACGTCCGGGCCGGGCAGCCGGCCGGTCATCGAGCCGCGCACGTCCTTGACCATGTCGGTGAGCTGCGCCGACGACACCGCGTAGGCCAGCAGGTGGTCGGAGTCGATGAAGCCGAGCATGGTGCGCCGGTAGTCGACCAGCATGATCAGCGCCTCGGAGGAGGTGTAGCCGGTCATGATCCCGCGCACGATCGTGCGCAGCAGGTTGGTCTTGCCCGACTCGCCGTCGGCCAGGCACATGAAGTGCGGGTCGGCGTCGAAGTCCAGGTAGACCGGTGCCAGCTCGTCCTCGTTGACGCCGACCGGCACCAGGTGCCCCCGGTTGGGCTTGAACTGCTGGACCTGGCCCATGAAGTCGCCGTACTGGAGCAGGTCGGGCAGCAGCCTGACCTGCGGGGCGCGCCGGCCGCGCCACGCGGCGGACACCTTGGCGATCATGTCCTGCACGCCCGCCGCCGCCGACTCCGGGTCCGAGGACGCGTCGATGCGCGGCAGCGCGGTGAGGAAGTGCAGCTTCTGCGGCGACAGGCCGCGACCCGGCCGGCCGGCCGGGATGTTGATCGCGACCTTGCGGTCCACGTCGGACTCCGACGGGTCGCCCAGCCGCAGCTCGAACCGGGTGCCGAGCAGGTCCTTCATCGCGGGCCGGATCTCCGCCCAGCGGTTGGCGGCCACGATCACGTGCACGCCGTAGGACAGGCCCTGCGCCGCCAGCGCCTGGACCTGCGGCTCCAGCACCTCGAACTCCTGCCGGAAGTTCATCCAGCCGTCGACCACCAGGAACGCGTCACCGAAGTCGTCGTCCCGGATCTCGCCGCGCCGCCGCCGGTTGCGGAACTCCACCATCGAGTCGATGCCCTGCGCCCGGAACCGGAGCTCGCGCTCCGCGATCAGACCGCTCAGCTCGGCCACCATCCGGCGCGCCTTGTCCACGTCCAACCGCGACGCGAAGCCACCCACGTGCGGCAGCTTCTCCAGCGACGCGAGCGTGCCGCCACCGAGGTCCAGGCAGTAGAACTGCACCTCTTCGGGGGTGTGCGTCAGCGCCATCGACGTGATCATGCTCCGCAGCATCATCGACTTGCCCGACTGCGGACCGCCCACGATCGCACCGTGGCCGGCCGCACCGGAGAAGTCCGCCCACAGCAGGTCGCGGCGCTGCTCGAACGGCTTGTCGACCACGCCCAGCGGGACCTGGAGCTTGCCGTTGGAGAAGAACCCCGGCGAGGTCAGCCCCCGGTCCTCGGTCGGCTGGAGCGGCGGCAGCAGCGTGTCCAGCGACGGCGGCTCGTTCAGCGGCGGCAGCCACACCTCGTGCGCCGGGGGCCCCTGGCCCACCAGCCGCTCGACGATGACCTCCAGCTCGCTGGGCTCGTTGCTGTCCTGCTTCTCCGGCTTCTCCTGCTTGGTCGGCTCGACCGGCTTCACCGGCTCCTTGGGGACCTCGACGTAGTCCGGCACGAAGAAGCGCGGTCGCTTGTCGCTGGACACCACGGCCGACGGGCCGGCCACCTGGATGCCGGCGGGCCGGTACGGACCGGACACGTACAGCGCCTTGAACCGGGTCAGCGGCGAACCCTGCACGCCCAGGTACCCCGAACCCGGGATGGGCGGCAGCTCGTACGCGTCCGGCACGCCGATCGCGGCCCGCGACTCGGCGGCGGAGAACGTCTTCAGACCGATCCGGTAGGACAGGAAGGTGTCCAGACCGCGCAACTTGCCCTCTTCGAGGCGCTGCGAGGCGAGCAGCATGTGCATCTGGAGCGACCGGCCGACGCGGCCGATCTGGAGGAAGATGTCGATGAAGTCCGGCTTGGCCGTCAGCATCTCGGAGAACTCGTCGATGCAGATGAACAGCGCCGGCAGCGGGTCGAGGTCGGCCCCGTTCTCGCGGGCCTTCTCGTAGTCCCAGACGTTCTTGTAGTTGCCCTTGGCGAGCACCTCCTGGCGGCGCGACACCTCGCCCGCGATGGCGTCCTTCATCCGGTCGACCAGGGTCAGGTCGCCCGCCAGGTTGGTGATGGTCGCGGCGACGTGCGGGGCCTTGTCCAGGCCGAGGAACGTCGCACCGCCCTTGAAGTCGACCAGGATCATGTTCAGCGACGTCGAGGAGTGCGTGGCCAGCAGGCCCAGCACCAGCGTGCGCAGGAACTCCGACTTGCCGGAGCCGGTCGCGCCGATGCACAGGCCGTGCGGGCCCATGCCCTCCATGGCCGCTTCCTTGATGTCCAGCTCGACCTGCTGGCCGAACTCGCCGATGCCGAAGGGCACCCGGTAGCGGTCGCGCACCGGCCGGGGCCGCCACGCCTGCTGCACGTCGAAGGTCAGCGGGTCGCCCTGGAGGCCCAGGAACTCGACCAGCGGCGGGTTGTTGGACATCGACAGCGGGTCCTCGTCGCTGCCGCCCGCGTCCACGCCACCGACCCGGTACGGCGCGATCCGCCGGGCCAGCGCCTCCGCCTCGACGACGCTGAGCCAGTCCGGCCCGCCGAACCACTCGACGCCGCCGGCGCTGCGCGCGCCCAGCTTGCCGTCCTCGATGACCAGCCGCAGGCCGCGCCGCGCGGTCAGGTTGCCCAGCGACTCGGACAGGTCCAGCAGCGTGACGCCGACCAGGCCCTCCTCCAGGATGATCTGCTCTTCCCGGGTGACGTCGCCGTCGTCGATCACGATCACGATGTGCGGCTGGTCGGCGGGCGGCGGCGCGTTGCGGGTGAACCGCTGCCGGTCGCGCAACTGCTCGTCGAGCATCTGCTCGACCTCGGTCAGCGAGCCGGCCATCATCCGCATCTGGCCGATGCCGTCCACGATGTTCGGGTGCTGCACGTGCGGCAGCCACTTCAGCCACTCCCACTGGGCCTTGGTGCGGCCGGTCGTGACGACCGCGATCAGCAGGTCGTCCGGGGAGTGGAAGGTGGCCATCTGCGCCAGCAGCGCGCGGGCCAGGCCGCGCTTGACCTCGATCTCGCCGAGCAGGCCGACGGCGGCGAAGCCGCGCAGCGCGATCGAGATCGGCAGTTCGGGGACCAGCGAGTGGGCGCGCACGAACCGGCGCAGCGCCAGCGTCGCGATGGGCTCCAGCTCCTCCACCGGGCCGGTCTGCGGCGGCACCAGGCGGGTGGCCAGCCGCTGCGAGCCCCGGCCCGCGCGCAGGTGGCAGAAGTCCGGGTCGTTCTGCCGGCGTTCCCACATCCGGCGGGTGGTGGCCAGCGACCACAGCATCTGCGGGTCCGGGTGCACCCACTCGCGCTCGGCGCGCTGCTCGTTGGCCGCCTCGCGGGCGCGGTCCCGCATCTGGCCGAGGTACCGCAGGTAGTCCTTGCGGTCCTCGTTCATCTCGGCCTTCTTCTGGCCCTTCCCGGAACCCATGCCGCCCGCCATCATGCCGATGGTGGAGATCATCATCATGCCCGGCATGATCATCGCGGCGGGGTTCTTGTTGCTGTAGCTGAACATCAAGACCATCATCCCGACGGATGACACGATCATGACGGCCGGCATCGCCTTCATCATCACGTTGCCGGGGATGACCCGGGGCACCTCGGGCGGCGGTTCGAGGTGGACCTCGCCGCCCGGCGGACGGGGAGCGGCGAGGCGTGCCGTGCGCTTGAACTGCAACGTGCTCACCTGACAGGCACCTCTTCACACTCTCGAACCAACGCACGCGGGGGTGCGCCCACCAGTCGCAACCGACACTATGGCGCATCGCCGGAACCGGCGGCGGTGGGTCCGGGAAAATCGTCGTGGGACGTGTTCTGCCGAACCGCCCTGCCGGAACACCCGTTGCGTCCATAATTGGGGCCGCCCGGTGGGCCCCCGCGCGGACGAATAAGGTCGACGCGGCCCACAAGCACACGAGCAACAGGACCTAGGGGGCGCTGGTGGCGACCGGTACGACGGTGTTCAGCCGGGTGACGGTGGTTGCGCCGCGAACGCGTATCGACGTCGCGTTGCCGGCCGACGTCGCGGTGGCCGACCTGCTGCCGATGCTGCTGGACATGGCCAAGGAGGCCACTCCGGACGGCGGCGTGCGGCACGGCGGCTGGACGTTGGCGAAGCTGGGCGACAGCCCGCTCGACCCGAGCCGCACGCTGGCCTCGCTGGGCGTGGTGGACGGCGAGCTGCTCCAGCTCCGCAAGCGGAACGAGAACCCGCCGCCCCCGCTCTACGACGACGTGGTGGACGCGATCGCGGAGTCCGATCCGGACAGCTTCCGCCCGTGGACGAAGGACACCGCCCGCCGCTACGGCCACCTCGCCGGCGCGTTGGCCCTGATCACGGCCGCCGTGGCGGTCCTGCTCTCCGGTCCGCTGGTCGGCGGCAGCGGCCTGTGGCCGGCGATCTGCGCGGGCGCGACGGCCGTCGTGGCGCTGGCGGCCGGCGCGGTCATCGCGCGGTCCTACGACGCGACCGGCACGGGCGTGCTGATCGCCGCGGCGGGCGGCCTGCCGATGGCCTACGTGGCCGGCCTCTACACCGTGCCGGGCGAGATCGGGCGGCCGAACCTGCTGCTGGCCAGCGTGCTGGTGCTGATCTTCGCGTCCGCCGCGATCCTGCTCATCGGGCGCGGCATCACGGTGTTCATCGCGGCGGCCACGGCGGGCGCGCTGAGCGGCCTGGCGTTCCTGATCGGGATCTTCGTCGACCACCCGGTGGTCGGGATCGCGGCGGCGACCGCGGCGGTGTCGCTGGCGATGCTCTCCGCGCTGCCCCGGCTCACCATCCAGTTGGCGAAGCTGCCGCTGCCGACCGTGCCGGGCAGTGCCGAGGACCTCAAGGAGGACACCGGCTTCCCGGAGTACGCGGTGATCGAGCGGCGCACCGCGAACGCCCACGAGTACCTGACGGGCATGATCATCGGCTGCGGCGGCATCGCCGCGGTGTTCTCGGTGATCGCCGCCGGCGACGGCACCGTCTTCGGCCCGATCCTGGCGGTCGTGGTGGCCCTGGTGCTGCTGCTGCGCGGCCGGGCCTACGCCAACGGCGCGCAGGCCGTGGCGCTGCTGGTGTCCGGCATGGTGGCCGGCACGGGCGTGCTGATCGGCTGGCTGGTCGAGTCGAGCGCCGCGAACCGGCTGCTGTTCGTGTTCGGCACCCTCGTGGTGGTCGGCGCGGGCGCGCTGGTGCTCGGCGTGATCTTCCCCAACCAGAAGTTCTCGCCGGTGCTGCGCCGCACGGTGGACGTGCTGGAGGCCATCCTGATCGCCGCGGTGCTGCCGCTGGCGCTCGCCGTGATGGACCTCTACGTCGCCATGCGCCAGTTGATCCCGGCCTGACCGCCGTGGACCGCACCGCACGCGCCCTCGCCGCCGCGGCAGCCGTCGCGCTGGTCCTGGTGTCCGCGCCCGGCGCGTACGCCCAGCAGCCGACGTCCACCGCGCCGGCGCGGCCGAACTCGGTCCCGCCGCCGGTCGACCTCGGCAAGTACCTCAAGCCGTTCAAGGCACCGGCCGAGGACGTGAACTACACGCCGAGCAAGCTCTGCTTCCAGTCCAACACCGGCAACCAGCCGATCCCGAACAAGCCGTGGGGCCAGATGCAGTTGCGCCTGGAGGAGGCGCACCGCTTCGCCACCGGCGCGGGCGTGAAGCTGGCCGTCATCGACACCGGAGTCAACGCCGAGCACCCCCGGCTCAAGGGCCGGGTGACCGCCGGCGGCGACTACGTGGAGACGGAGAAGCGCGGCACCACCGACTGCGACGGCCACGGCACCGAGGTGGCGGGCGTGGCGGCGGCCAGCCGGGACGAGCAGACCGGGTTCATCGGCGCGGCACCCGAGGCGGAGATCATCGCCTACCGCCAGACCAGCGACCACTTCAAGTACGAAGACCCGGCCAAGGTGGACAACCGGTCCTCGGCGGGCAAGGTGCGCACCCTGGCGGAGGCCATCGTGGCCGCCGCGACGGCCGGGGCCCAGGTCATCAACATCTCGCTGACCTCCTGCGAGCAGCCGCACGAGCCGAGCGAGCAGGAGCGCGAGCTCCAGGCCGCGATCCACTGGGCGGTGAACGAGAAGGACGCCGTGATCGTGACGGCGGCGGGCAACATGGGCACCGACGGCAAGGGTTGCAGCATCCAGAACGACAACCAGGACACCGACGCGGTCAACGTCGTCGCGTCGCCGCCCTGGTACGCGGACAACGTGCTGTCGGTGGCGTCGATGAGCCAGAACGGCGTCGTCTCGAACTTCTCGGTGTGGGGCCCGTGGATCAGCGTGGCCGCGCCGGGCGAGGAGATCACCACGCTGGACCCGGCCGGTCAGGGACTGGCCAACGTCCACGTCGACGAGCGCGGCACGCCCAGCCGCATCCAGGGCACCAGCTACGCGTCGCCGTACGTGGCCGGGGTGGTGGCCCTGGTCCGCCAGCGCTTCCCCGACCTCGACGCGCGCCAGGTGATGGACCGGATCAAGGCCACCGCGCAGCACCCCGGCAACCCGGGCGGCCGGGACCACAAGGTCGGCGCGGGCATGATCAACCCGGTGGCCGCGCTCACCGCGGAGCTGCCCTCCGAGGAGGGCCGCCGGCAGGACACCCCGCCCCAGCTCATGACCGACCTCGGCCCGATGGACCCGCCGGACCACACGCCGCTGATCGTGGCGCTGTCCGGGACGGGCGCGGGCGTGACCCTGCTGCTGCTCACGCTGTTCACCGTCCACACGGTCAACCGCAACCGGGCCCGCCGGGCGACGCCGGTCAAGCGCGGCATCGGCTGAGCCGACGCGGGACGGGCCGAGCTCAGTCCTCGCCGACGACCTGGGGCGCGGTCTTCTTGGGCTTGCCGAACAGCTCCTCGGCGGAGCCGGCGATGCGGACCTTGGACTTGTGCTCCTTGTCCCCGCCCTGCTGGCCGCCGGCACCGGCCATGCCGCCGCCCATCATCCCGCCGCCCACCATCCCGCCACCGGCCGCGCCGGACGCCGGACCGCCGCCGCCCGCCGCGACGGGCCTGGACGCGGCCTCGGACGGGCGGGGCTCCTGGACCATGGCGGCCCCGCCGGGAGCGAGCTGCGGCTCGGGCGTCGAGCTCGCGGGCACACTCCCGCCGCCCCCGACACCACCGCCTCCGACACCGCCCCCACCAGGGGTTCCGCCACCGCCACCGGGGGTTCCACCACCGCCGCCACCGGGAATTCCACCGCCGCCACCGCCACCGGCGGCGGGCTTGGGCGCGTCTCCGGGCTTGGGTGCGTCGCCGCCACCACCACCGCCACCGCTCGTGACCGCCGCCGGCGCGCCGGCGGCCTGAGGCTCGGTGAACGACCAGTTCCGCTCCGGGTACCGGTGCTCCATCGTGACCTCGGCGAAGTCCGCCGACCCGGACACGCCGTCGCACAGCTTGAGGAACGCCTCCAGGACGTCCCGGACGGACTCGTAGAGCTCCTTCGCCGGGCCCCGCAGCTCGTCCAGCGCCTCGATCACCCGCCGGTCGCCGTCCAGCGGCAGCGCCGCCGCGCTCGACACGGTGTCGGCGGCCTCGGCGAACACCCGCGACATGTCCGAGACGATGTCCCGGATGCCGTCGGCGGTCAGGTCCAGCGCGTCGCCCATGGCGTGCATCGCGTCGGACATGTCGTGCCCGGCCAGTCCCACGGTCTGCATGTGCGCCACGAACGAGTCCGCGTCCCTGCCCTGCCACGCCGAGTCCAGCTTCCCCAGCGGCTTGGTCAGGTCGCGCGTCACGTGCTCGGCGACCAGGCCCGCCGCGCGCCACCGCTCGGCCTCGTCGTGCAGGTCGTTCCACGACCCGACGACCGGCGTGAAGTACTCCTCGACCAGGTCCAGCACGCCGAGCCGGCGGCTGATCCCGGACAGGTAGTCCAGTTCCGGCCCGACCTCGGCGGCGATCTGCCGCCCGTCCCTGCCCCGCACCACGCCCCCTACCGCCGGTCCGCGTTCTTGATCAGCGCGACGGCCTCGTCCTCCTGGGAGCCGTAGTGCTCGGCCACCGCGTGCAGCCCGTGCGCCGCCGAGGTCAGCACCTCGCAGGCCCGGTCCAACTGCTGGTTGAGCAGCGCGGCGGCGCGGCCGTAGGACTCCGCGCTGCGCAGCGCGCGGCCGAGCTCGCCGAAGCTCTGCGGGCGCACGGGCTCGACCCGCAGCCCGGTGCGGGCGCGGGCCAGCTCCTCGGCCGCCTCGTCCACCCGCTTCGCGTACAGCTCGACCCAGCGCGCGTCGACCGCGATCCGGCCGGTCCGCGCCGGGGTGGACGGTCGTGACACCTCGTTCACCCGGACACCTCCTCCCGTTCGGACGGCGTCCGGGTCGCGGCGGTTCCGCCGGACGGGCGACTCAGCCGCCGGCAGCCTTCTTCTCCTGGGCCTCGGGCAACTGGCCGAGGTCCTTCGGCACCGGGATGGAGTCCCAGCTCCGCACCGCGTCGGTCCGGTTGAGCTGCGGGCCGTTGGGCAGCAGCCGCAGGATCGACTCGGGTCCCGGGGTGAACTGGTCGCCCAGCCCGAGCGCCCCGCTGACCACCGTGTCCGGGATGCCGTACTTCACACCCCGCCCGGAGATCAGGTGGATGGGTCCGCTGCGGAAGTCCTGGGTGGACGTCGCCGACCGCACCACGGCCGACTTCCCGGACGCCATCATGAACTTGCCGACCACCTCGCCGGTCGCGCCGACCTGGTTGATGTCCACCGCGACCGCGTCACCGGGCACCGGCAGCGCGGGCGCGATGGTCACCTGCGTGTGCTGGGACCGGTTGTCCGCGTTGGGGTTCTCGGCACGCCAGTTCAGGCACACCACCCGGTTGTTCTGGTTGGGCTCCAGCACGTCCGGGACCTCGGTCGGGTAGTCGAGGAAGTCCAGCGGCTGCGCGGGCTTGCGGGTGTCGATGCGGGCGATGTCGACCCGCTTCGCGTCCGCGCCCTGCGCGTAGGCGGCGCGGATCAGGTCGCCGGCCGCGCGGCTGATCTCCTGCAACGCGTCCTTGAGCGCCACGTAGAACACCGGGTCGGCACCCGTGCGGACGACCTCGATGACGTCGCCGACCTCCAGGTTCACCCCGCTCAGGTAGGTGACCGGCTCGCCGAGGCCGGGGATTTCCGGCGCGCGCAGCGGCTTCGCCTCGGGGATCGCGTTGAGCAGGCCGGAGCTGATCGCGCGGACCGTCTTGCCGCGCAGGTTCAGCGCGGTCTGCACGTCCGCCTTGGTCAGGTCCACCTTGGCCCGCACGGTCGAGGTCGAGGTGATCTTCGAGTTCACCGGGGCCTTGTAGATCAGGTACGCCTGCTTGTCGTCGGTGCCGGTGCGGACCAGCAGCGCCTTGTTGCCGTCCAGCAGCCGGCCGCCGCTCATGCCCGCGAGCACCGTGGTCTCGAACTTGCCCTTGGCGGTGGGGTTGTTCAGCGTCTCGTCCAGGTCGAGCGTGTCGCACACCGACCACTCCGGACCGATCCGGTCCTCGGTCTTGGCGGGCAGCACGTCCGGGCCGTCCGGGATGCCGGTCAACCGGCCCTTGGGCAGCTTCGCGAGGGCCTTCTCGCTGACCAGCTTCGGCTCGCCGCCCGCGACCTGCGGCCCGGCGTCGACCGCACCGGCCTGCGCGTCGCCGCCGCCCACCGCGCCCTGCGCCTTGTCCGGGTTCTGCCGGTTGAGGATCAGCAGCCGCGCCGAGGCCAGGTTCGTCATCGGGATCAACTGCTGGGGGTCCTGGCGGACCACGTAGACCTGCCCGGTCTCCTTGCTGATCGCGATCTGCGTGTCGCCGTCGATCCTCGGGTCCGGCGAGAAGAAGCCGAACACCAGGAAGCCGATCAGGCCGATCACCCCGAGGATGACGCCCACCGCCGTCGCCCGCGAGTGCGTGCGCATGGGGTCGTGCAGCATCACCGCGTCCCGGCGCACCAGGGCGGATTGCATCCGGCGCAGCACGAAGCGGTACGCCTGGACCTGTGACTTGGTGGTGGGTGTTGATGCCATTCGAGGCTCGCTGCTCTCCCAGTCGCGGTACGGTCTGCACGATAGCCGGACGGCGGGTGGCGCGTGTGCGGGTTGGTCAGACCCGGGTCGGTCCGCCCGCCGAACGCCGACGGAAAGAGAACCAGATCGGATGTCCGTGACCACCCCACATCCGGGCCCGCCCAACCCCGCCCCCGCACGCGCGCAAGCCTCCGGGGGCGCGGTGCGCGCCGCGCTGCTCCGGGCGCGCCGCCGCGCCACCGGGGCCGGCATCGGCTCGCTGCCGGTCGCCAACCTGGTGGTCCTGGAGGTCGGCGTCGCGGTCGGCCTGATCCTGATCGCGATCGGGACGACCGGCGACGTGGTCGCCCCCGCCCTGCTCTACACGGCGGGCGGGATCGTGCTGATCTCGCTGATCCTGGCGTTCACCCGGTCTCGCGGCCGGTGGCTGACCCAGTGGATCGGCCTGATCGTCCGCTACAACCTGCGCGGCCACACCCGCAGCGCCCAGCGCTCCGGACCGGTGGAGATGAAGCCGCCGTCCGAGGAGGAGACCTCGGTCATCGGACCGGACGACCCGCGCGTGGCGCTGCTGCGGCTGGCCGTGCCGGACCTGGTGGTGGCCAAGGGCGTGGACCACGAGCACCGCCCGCTGGGCATGGCCTGGCACCAGGGCGCGTGGACCGCCGTGCTGCTGGTCGACCCCGCGCCCGGCCTGATCACCGCGGTGGGCAGCGCGCCCGCGCTGCCGCTGGGCGCGCTCGCGCCGACCCTGGAGGACCGGGGCGTGGTGCTGGACGCGATCTCGGTGATCTGGCACTGCTACCCGGGCAGCGCGGCGCTGCCCGCGAACTCCCCGGCGCTCAACTCCTACATGGAGGTGCTCGGCCCGCTGCCCGCCGCGTCCCGGCGCACCACGTGGATCGCGGTCCGGCTGGACCCGAAGCGCTGCGCGGCGGCGATCCGGGAGCGCGGCGGCGGCGTCGTCGGCGCGCACCGGGCGCTGATCGGCGCGCTGTCCCGGGTGCGCAACGCGCTGGAGTCGGCGGGCGTGTCGATCCGGCCGCTGGACTCCGACGAGCTGATCCGCGCGGGCATCTCGGCCGCCGAGCTGACCTCGGTGGCGGGCTCGAACAACTCGGTGTCCCTGCGGGAGAAGTGGTCCGGGGTGACGGCGGGCGGGGTCGGGCACGCGTCCTACGCGATCACCGGCTGGCCCGCCAAGGGCATGCGCAACAACCTGAACGCGCTGACCGGCGTCCGGGCGCTGTCCTCCACGCTGTCCATGACCATCTCGCCGAGCAGCGAGCAGGGCCAGGTCGGCCTGCGCGGCCTGGTCCGGGTGTCCGCCCGCACGCCGTCCGAACTGGACCGCGCGGACGACCGGCTCAAGGCGCTGTCGGGCAAGCTGGACATCACGCTCACCCCGTTGAACGGCCTCCAGGTCGCGGGCCTGGCCGCCACCCTGCCGCTGGGAGGTGTCGCGTGACGAACTCGCGGCTGCTGGACACCCGGGGCCAGGGCCGGGGCGTGGCCCCGGAGTTCCTGGTCTCGCCGCAACTGCTGGACGTGGTGTCGCCGTCCGGCGACCGGGGCGGCATGGTGCTCGGCTCGGGCCTCAAGGGCGAACCGCTCACCATCTCCGTGCTGCGGTCCGCGCCGACCCGCATGGTCGTGGTCGGCGGGCTGTACCTGGCCCGCCAGATCGCGCTGCGGGCCATGGCGACCGGCGCGTGGATCACCATCGCGACCGGCCGGCCGCAGGCGTGGCAGCCCGTGGTGCGCGCGGCGGGCGCGGGCCAGGACGGCCGCCCCTCGCCACTGGTGCAGCTCCGCCGGCTGAGCCCGGTGGAGCTGCCGAGGCCGTCCGAGGACAGCCCGCTGCTGGTCGTGCACGACGGCGGCCACGTGCCGCAGGAGCTGTTCCCGCCGCGTTCGCCGTGGCAGACCACGATGTACGTGCTGCCGTACCTGCACCCGCAGGCGGCCACCACCGCGAACACCGCGGACCTGGTGCTGCTGCAACGGCTGCCGGTCGGCCAGGCCCAGTTGGCGAGCCAGATCTGGCGGCTGCCGCCGCAGATGGCGCACCAGTTGACCACGTTGAAGGACGACCAGGTGATCGCGCTCGGCGCGAACCTGTGGCGGCCCCTGCGCCTGGTGACCACGCCCGGCGAGCAGCAGATCCTGGGTGCCGTGCGACGCGGCGACTGACCCACCCGACCCGCACCGACCCCGTGCCCCGGACCCCTCGGTCCGGGGCACGGTCGTCCGCGTCCGTCCAGTCACCCTCCGCAGCTATTCATTCACAGCGCGAATAAATTCTGTGGAGAGGCCATTCGTCGCATGTTCCCGGCGGATTCTTGCGCGGGTACCTCGGGGCGAACTAGGAAGTTACTCACCGTGTCCGACCGGTTTCGGGGGACGAACCCGGTGGGCGCACACCCCGGTGAAGAGGAGACCCCCTGCCATGGGAGACGTGCACACGTCCAGGACGAGACGGGCGGCCGGTGTCGCACTGGCCACCGGCACCGCACTCGCGGTGACCGCCGCGCTCACCGGCTTCACGGCCACCGCCCAGGGCGACATCCGCGGCCTCGGTGCCGAGAACGCCGTGCCGGACAGCTACATCGTGGTGTTGAAGGACGTCGGCGCGCACATCGCGCCCACCGTCGACGCGCTCAGCGCCAAGTACCAGGCGAAGGTCGGGCACACCTACACCAGCGCGCTCCGTGGTTTCTCCGCGACCATGTCCGAAGCGCGGGCCCGCGCACTCGCCGCCGACCCGGCGGTCTCGTACGTGCGGCAGGACGCCGTGGTCACGATCGCCGGCACCCAGTCGCCCACTCCGTCCTGGGGCCTGGACCGGATCGACCAGGCGGCGCTGCCGCTGGACAACTCCTACACCTACCCGAACGGGGGCGAGGGCGTCACCGCCTACGTCATCGACACGGGCATCCGCTTCTCGCACACCGACTTCGCCGGCCGCGCCACCTCCGGGCGCGACACCGTCGACAACGACAACGACGCCACCGACTGCAACGGCCACGGCACGCACGTCGCCGGCACCGTCGGGGGCACCAGGCACGGCGTGGCCAAGAAGGTCAGTCTCGTCGGCGTGCGGGTGCTCGACTGCACCGGCTCCGGCACCTACGCCGGGGTCATCGCGGGCATCGACTGGGTCACCGCGAACGCCGTCAAGCCGGCCGTCGCGAACATGTCCCTCGGCGGCGGCGCGGACGCCACCGTCGACCAGGCGGTCCGCAACTCCATCGCGGCGGGCGTGACCTACGGCCTCGCGGCGGGCAACGACAGCGGCGCGAACGCGTGCAACACATCGCCGGCCCGCACCACCGAGGCCATCACGGTCGGCTCGACGACCAACGCGGACGCGCGCTCGTCGTTCTCGAACATCGGCACGTGCCTGGACATCTTCGCGCCGGGCTCGAACATCACGTCGTCCTGGTACACCGACGACAACGCCACCAACACGATCAGCGGCACCTCGATGGCGACCCCGCACGTCGTCGGCGCGGCGGCCGTGCACCTGTCGGCGAACCCCGCCGCGACCCCGCAGCAGGTGCGCGACGCGCTGGTGAACGGTGCGACGAACGGCGTCGTGGGCAACCCCGGTGCCGGCTCGCCGAACAAGCTCCTGCGCGTCGTCGGCGACACCACCCCGCCGCCCACGGGCTGCCCGGCGAAGACCAACGCGACCGACGTGACCGTGCCCGACCAGGGCGTCGGCACCAGCACCATCGCGATCGCGGACTGCGCGGGCAAGGCCGGCGCGCTGGTGACCGTCGAGGTGCACGTCAAGCACGGCTACCGGGGCGACCTGTCGGTCGACCTGGTCACGCCCAGCGGTGCGGTCAAGCAGTTCAAGGTGCAGAGCGGCACGGACGGAGCGGACAACCTCGACGCCACCTACACGGCGAACTTCGCGACCGAGAACGCCAACGGCACCTGGCAGTTGAGGGTCCGCGACTGGTACGCCCAGGACACCGGCTTCATCGATAGCTGGACGATCGACCTGTAACCCCGCCGGACCGACTCCGCGCACCGGCGGCCCCTCACCCCGTTACCCGGCGGTGAGGGGCCGCCGCGCACAAGCCGTTCGTGGACGGTCGTCCACCGCCGAAGGCGGATCGGTCAACCACGGCCACCAGACCGGTCGGTCAACGGCTCCAGGGCACCACCTAGACCGCGGGCGTGCGGCACTGCGCCTTGTCCGCGCACGCGCGCAACGCCTCCAACACCTTGGGCCACGTGCAATTCGGCTCGGTCTCCAGGTTGTGCGCCGCGATCCGCCGCCGCTCCTCGTGGTCGCCCGCCAGCCGCACCACCCCGCCCACGAGGTCGTCCGTCAGCACGCCCTCGACCCCGTCCCGCACGAAGTCCGCGACCCCGGTCCCCGGCCGGGCCACCACCGGCACCCCGGCGGTCCGCGCCTCCAGCGTCGCCAGCCCGAACGCCTCGGCCACCGTCGGGTTGACGAACACGTCCGCCCCGGCCAGCAGCCGGGAGATCCCGGCCCGGTCCAACCGGCCCGGCAGCGACACCCAGTCCATCCCGTGCCGCCGCAGGTAGCGCAGCATCGGGCGCATCTCCGGGCCGTCGCCGGCGATCGTGGCGCGCAGGTTCCCGACCTGTTCCTGGGCCTCCCGCAGCACTTCCAGCAACCGCATCGGGTGCTTCCGGGACGCCAACCGCCCGACCGACACGACGTGCACCGTCCCGTCGGTCCGCCGCTCCGCACCGCCGCGCCACTGCACGGGCGTGATCCCGTTGGGCACCACCGACACCTCGACCCCCGGCAGCGCCGCGCGCATCCGGTCGGCCGCCGCCGTGCTCACCGCGCCCAGCACGAGCGGGGTCCGGGTCCAGCCGCCCACGCGGTCGAGCCAGCGGTAGGCGCGCCGCACCGACGGGTCCCACATGCTGTGCACCACCGCGACCGTCGGCAGCCCGAGCCGCAGCGCCGAGCGGATGCCCGACCACGCGAACGGTGAGATCGCGCCCACGTGCGCGTATACGACGTCCGGCCGCACTTCGGACAGGATTCGATCAATGTGCTTGCCCGCGCGGGGATGCACTGGCAGGTTCCACGGCAAGCGCATGGCGACCCGGTGCACCCGGTACCCGGGTGGCTGTTCGGCCAGCCGGGTGGCCGTCACGACGTGCACCTGTTCGCCGGCCCCGCGCTGCGCGCCGGCGAGGCCGGCGACCTGCACCTCGATCCCGCCCAACCGCGGGAGGAAGCAGTCGGTGACGTGGATGATCGACACATGGACTCCCGTCAAGCCGCCGAACAGACCAACTGACACTCTTGCACCTGTGAGCCGTACCTGTGTGTTCTTCCACGCCCACCCGGACGACGAAGCCCTGCTGACCGGCGGGACCATGGCCCGCCTCGCGGCGGAAGGCCACCGGGTCGTGCTCGTCGTGGCCACCGCGGGGGAACGCGGACTGGCGTCGGACCGGCACGACCTGGGCGCGGTCAGGACGCAGGAGGCCCACGTCTCGGCGAAAGCCCTGGGTTGCTCACGCGTCGAGTTTCTCGGCTACGAGGACTCCGGTCTGGACGGTTCCGCGGGATTCGCCCGTGCGGACGTGTCGGAAGCGGCCGGACGCCTCGCGGAACTGCTCCACGAGGAGAAGGCCGACCTGCTCACGACGTACGACCCGACCGGAGGATACGGGCACCCCGATCACGTCCAGGTGCACCGGGTCGGCGCGCTCGCCGCGGAGCTGGCAGGCACACTGAGGGTGTGGGAGGCGACGGTCGACCGGACTCTGCTGCTGCGCGGGCTGCGCCTGGCGCGGCTGGTGCGCGACTTCGACCTGACTCCGTTCAAGTCGGCTTACACGCCGCGCGAGGAGATCACCCACAGGGTCAACGTACGCCGTTACCTGGACCAGAAGCGGGCCGCGCTGGCCGCGCACGCGACGCAGACCACGGGCGGCGAGGACCCGCGCACCCTGACGGCCCTGCTGAGCCTGCCGAAACCGTTGTTCCGGCTGGTGATGGGCACGGAGTGGTACGTGGAACGCAAGCGCTTGCGAGCTCGGTGACCACTGCCGCGGAGGCCGACGTGCCCGCCCGTCCGACCGGCTCGCGGTGGCGCACCTGGCTGCGGCTGGGCGCGTCGGTCGCGTCCCTCGCCCTCGCCGCCTGGCTCGTGGTGGAGATCGTGCCGACCGTGGGCGGCGTCGACTGGGCCACCATCGGCGACCGGATGTCCGACGTCGGCCCGCTCGCCCTGCTGGGCCTCACCGCGCTGTGGCTGGCGGGCCTGTGGGCGTACACCTACGTGCTGACCGGTTCGCTGCCCGGACTGCGCAACAGCCAGGCGTTCAGCCTCAACGCGGCGGGCAGCGCGGTCAGCAACCTGCTGCCGTTCGGCGGCGCGGCGGGCGTGGCCGTGACGGCGGTGATGGCGGCGAGCTGGGGCCACTCGGTGCGCGCGATCGCCTCCTCCACCATCGTCAGCGGCCTGTGGAACGCCCTGGGCCGGGTCGCCCTGCCGCTGGTGGCGCTGGCCATCCAGGGCGCGGCGGTGTTCGGCCAGGGCGTCCTGGCGGCCACGCTGGGCACCGCTGCGGTCCTCACGGCGGTGGTGATCGCCCTGACGCGCCTGCGGTGGCTCAGCGGCGTGCTCAGGGGCCGCGCACGGCGGTTCGTGGTGCGGTTGCGGCGGCAGAACGCGGCCGTCGTCCGGAACGGCTGGTCGAAGATGACCCTGGGGCTGCTCGCCTACCTGGTGCTGCAAGCCCTGCTGCTGTGGTGCTGCCTGGCCGTGACCGGCACGGAACTGCCGCTGCCCGCGCTGATCGCGGCGTTCGCGGTGAGCCGGCTGCTGACCCTCGCGGTGATCACGCCGGGCGGGTTCGGGGTGAGCGAGAACGGCACGATCGCGTTGCTGGTGGCGCTGGGCACGCCCGCCGCGCCGGCCGTGGCCGGCGTGCTGCTGTTCGCGGTCTTCACGTTCCTCGCCGAGATCCCGCTGGGCGGTGCGGCGTGGCTCACCTGGTCGGTGCGACGCGCACGTTCCGGGTGACCAGCGCGCGTTCCGCGAGCCGGGCGTCCTCCGGGTAGTCGACCCGCACCAGCGACAAGCCGTGCGGCGGCGCGACCGCGACCTCGCTGGACCGGGCCGTCAGCGCCAGCAGCGACGCCGGCCACCCGACGGGCTTGCGCCCCTCCCCGACCGCCAGCAGGGCACCGACCAGGCTGCGCACCATCGAGTGGCAGAACGCGTCGGCCGAGACGAACGCCGTCAGCACGTCCCCGGAGCGCTCCCACGTCAGCCGTTGCAGCTCGCGGATCGTCGTAGCGCCCTCGCGCCGCTTGCAGAACGCGCAGAAGTCCTTCTCCCCCAGCAACAACGCCGAAGCGGCGTTCAGCGCGCCCAGGTCCAGCGGACGCGGCCACGCCAGGGTGTCCAACCGCCGCAACGGGTGCGCGCCGGAAGGGGCGTCCGTCACGCGGTACTCGTAGTGCCGCCGCAGCGCGGCGAACCGGGCGTCGAAGGCGGCCGGCACCACCCGCGCGGCGAACACCCGGACGTCCGGGGGCAGCGCGCGGGCCAGCCGCCGGGGCAGCCCGGCCACGTCCACACCGGACGGCAGGTCGACGTGCGCCACCTGGCCCGCCGCGTGCACGCCGGCGTCCGTGCGGCCCGCCACGGTGAGGTGCACGTCCTCGCGCAGCACGGTGGACAGCGTGTCCTCCAGCACCCCGCACACCGTGCGCCGCTCCGGCTGCCGCGCCCAACCGGAGAACCCGGTCCCGTCGTAGGCCAGGTCCAGGCGCACACGAACGAGCCCGTCGCCCCCAACGGGGACGACGGGCTCGTCTGCGGAAAAGTCCGTCAGGACTCGTCCTTCTTCTTGCTCTCGGCCTTCGGCGCGTCCTCGGACGCGTCGGTGGCGGGCTCCTCGGCCTCGGTCGCCTCGGCGGCCTCGTCCGCGGTCTGCTCGTCCGCGGTCTCGGCGTCGTCCTCGACCTCGTCGACCTCGGTGGCCCGGGGGGCCTGGTCCTTCGCGAACTTGGTCTTGCGGGCGCGCTCCGCCTCGGAGGTGACGGTCTGCTCCTGCACCAGCTCGATCACGGCCATGGGGGCGTTGTCGCCCTTGCGCGCCAGCGTCTTGGTGATGCGGGTGTAGCCGCCCGGGCGGTCCACGAACTGCGGGCCGATCTCGGCGAACAGCTTGTGCACGATGTCCTTGTCACGAATGACCTTGAGGATCTCGCGACGGTTGTGCAGGTCGCCGACCTTCGCCTTGCTGATCAGCTTCTCGGCGTAGGGGCGCAGGCGCTTGGCCTTCGCCTCCGTGGTCGTGATCCGGCCGTGCGTGAACAGCGACGTGGCCAGGTTGGCCAGCATGAGCCGCTCGTGGGCCGGGGAGCCCCCGAGACGGGGTCCCTTGGTGGGGGTAGGCATCGTATTGCTCCTCGGATTACTTGCTGATCCTCTGCTCCGGCCCGGCCGTCAAGCGGCCTCAGAGCTGCTCGGTCTCCGCGTAGTCCTGACCGTCGTCGTGGCTGTCCACGGTCGTGTCCGCGCCCCAACCCTCGGCGGGGTAGTCGGACGCGGCGGCCGAGGGGTCGAACCCAGGGGGGCTGTCCTTCAGCGCGAGGCCGAGACCGACGAGCTTCATCTTGACCTCGTCGATCGACTTCGCACCGAAGTTGCGGATGTCCAGCAGGTCCGCCTCGCTGCGCGAGACCAGCTCGCCCACCGTGTGGATGCCCTCGCGCTTGAGGCAGTTGTAGGACCGGACGGTGAGGTCCAGGTCCTCGATCGGCATCGCGAACGCCGCGATGGTGTCGGCCTCGGCGGGCGACGGTCCGATCTCGATGCCCTCGGCGTCGACGTTGAGCTCGCGCGCCAGACCGAACAGCTCCACCAGGGTCTTGCCCGCGGACGCGACGGCGTCGCGCGGCGTGATGGAGGGCTTGGTCTCGACGTCGAGGATCAGCTTGTCGAAGTCGGTCCGCTGCTCGACACGGGTGGCCTCGACCTTGTAGGTCACCTTCATGACGGGCGAGTAGATCGAGTCGACGGGAATGCGGCCGATCTCGGCACCGGCCTGCTTGTTCTGCACGGCGGGGACGTAGCCGCGACCGCGCTCGACCACGAGCTCGATCTCCAGCTTGCCCTTGCCGTTCAGGGTCGCGATGTGCAGGTCCGGGTTGTGCACGGTGACACCGGCCGGGGGCACGATGTCGCCTGCGGTCACCGCACCAGGCCCCTGCTTGCGCAGGTACATGGTCACCGGCTCGTCCTCCTCGGAGCTGACGACCAGCTCCTTGAGGTTGAGGATGACGTCGGTGACGTCTTCCTTCACACCGGGGACGGTCGTGAACTCGTGCAGCACACCGTCGATGCGGATGCTGGTCACGGCCGCGCCGGGGATGGACGACAGCAGGGTGCGGCGGATGGAGTTGCCGAGGGTGTAGCCGAAGCCCGGCTCCAGCGGCTCGATGACGAACCGGGAGCGGGTCTCGTTGACCGCTTCCTCGCTGAGCGAGGGACGCTGGGAAATCAGCACTGGGTTCTTCCTCTCTCAAACCCGACGACCGCTATTTGACGCCGGGAGCGCCGGTCGCGGAGACCGGCCAACGCGTGCGGCACACCATTCCGTGCCGTCGCGGGACCCGACTGGAGGGCGTGCCCCGGGAAATCCGGTCCGGGGAGCGCCCTCCAGGAGGATCACTTCGAGTAGAGCTCCACGATGAGCTGCTCCGTGACGGGCGTGTCGATCTGCGCCCGCTCGGGGACCTGGTGCACCAGGATGCGCAGGTTGGACTGCACGACCTGGAGCCACGCCGGGATCGGGCGGTCGCCGAACGACGCACGCGCGGCCTCGAAGGGCAGCGTGGGCAGCGACTTCGGCTTCACGTCGATGATGTCGAACTTCGACACCCGGAAGCTCGGGATGTTGACCTTGTGGCCGTTCACGATGAAGTGCCCGTGGCTGACAAGCTGACGCGCCTGGCGACGGGTGCGCGCGAGACCCGCGCGGTACACCACGTTGTCGAGCCGCGTCTCCAGGATCTGGAGCAGGTTCTCACCGGTCTTGCCGGTGCGGCGGACCGCTTCGTCGTAGTAGCGGCGGAACTGCTTCTCCAGCACGCCGTACGTGTAGCGGGCCTTCTGCTTCTCCTGGAGCTGAGCCAGGTACTCGGTCTCCTTGATCCGACCCCGACCGTGCTGGCCGGGCGGGTAGGGACGGCGCTCGAAAGCTTGGTCCCCACCGACGAGGTCGACCTTGAGCCGGCGCGAGATGCGGGTGGCCGGTCCGGTGTAGCGAGCCATCTGTCTTACTCCTCCCCGTGCCTCAGACCCGGCGCCGCTTGGGCGGGCGGCAGCCGTTGTGGGGCTGCGGGGTCACGTCCTGGATGGTGCCGACCTCCAGGCCGGCGGCCTGGAGGGAGCGGATCGCGGTCTCGCGGCCGGAGCCCGGGCCCTTCACGAACACGTCGACCTTGCGCATACCGTGCTCGGCGGCCTTGCGGGCGGCGTTCTCGGCGGCCATCTGCGCGGCGAAGGGCGTCGACTTGCGCGAGCCCTTGAAGCCGACGTGGCCGGCGGACGCCCAACTGATCACGTTGCCCAGCGGGTCCGTGATGGACACGATGGTGTTGTTGAACGTGCTCTTGATGTGCGCCTGGCCGTGCGAGACGTTCTTCTTTTCCTTGCGCCGGACCTTCTTGACCCCGGCGCCCGTGCGGGACTTGGGTGGCATCTCTGGGTGATCTCCTACTTAAGTTCGCGAGGTCTTACTTCTTGCCGGCCTTCTTCTTGCCCGCCACGGTCTTCTTCGGACCCTTACGAGTGCGCGCGTTCGTCTTGGTGCGCTGCCCGCGGACGGGCAGGTTGCGACGGTGGCGCAGACCCTCGTAGCAGCCGATTTCCATCTTGCGGCGGATGTCGGCCTGAACCTCACGGCGGAGGTCACCCTCGACCTTGAAGTGGTTCTCGATGTACTCCCGCAACTTCGCGAGGTCTTCGTCACCCAGGTCCTTGACACGCAGGTCAGGGGAGATCTCGGTGGCGGTCAGCAGCTCCTTCGAGCGCGTGCGACCAATGCCGAAGATGTAGGTGAGCGCGATCTCCATCCGCTTCTCGCGGGGGAGGTCGACGCCAGCGAGTCGTGCCATACGGCGCTTGCTCCTGTCGGTTTCACTCCAGGTCTGCTCCTCGCCCGATTCCGGGACTGACTCGCTGTGTCAGTTCCGACCGCTCTCGCGGTCGGTGTCCCGGCCCCGGCCTGGAGTCCGGGGGTGTGCCCGCGCACGGCGGTGCGTGCGTGGGCAGGTGCGAGGAGGCTTGCTGTTGTCGCGTCCGCGGAAGACCGCGAGGTCGTGCTCGGCGCTGATCAGCCCTGGCGCTGCTTGTGGCGCAGGTTCTCGCAGATCACCATGACCCGGCCGTGACGGCGGATCACCTTGCACTTGTCGCAGATCTTCTTGACGCTCGGCTGGACCTTCACGCCTGAGCTCTCCTGCTGCTAGCCAGGTGTCCCCGAGGCATCGTGAACACCGTGGAGGTCACTTGTAGCGGTAGACGATGCGCCCGCGGGACAGGTCGTAGGGCGAGAGCTCCACGACAACCCGGTCCTCGGGGAGGATTCGGATGTAGTGCTGACGCATCTTGCCGCTGATGTGTGCCAGGACCTTGTGCCCGTTCTCCAACTCGACGCGGAACATCGCGTTGGGAAGTGGCTCGACTACGCGGCCCTCGACCTCAATGGCCCCGTCCTTCTTGCCCATGTCCTCCGCGTTTCGTGACGGTGGGTACTTCCTCTTGGGGTGCGGGCACGCGTGACCCCGACTCCTTCAAGGTCCTTGCGAACCCTGCCAACCGTGACCGGAACGTCACAGGCATGGCGGAACCGGCGCTACGTGTGCGCCACCCGTCCATAGTACGCGTGTCGCCGGACAACCCCAAATCGGCCCTGTTCGCGAGGTGGTGGCGGGGTGGGCATGGGGTGGTCGCGGGGGTGGGCGCGGGGGTGGGCGGGAGCCGGTCGGAGAGTGGGCTTCGGACGGGTCGCGCCTGGTCAGAGGCGGTGCGGGGTGCCGGGTTAAGGGATGACTATGAGCAGGATGCCCCAGAAGAGGAGCCACACCCACCAGGGGTGCAGGGCCTCGCCGAGGGACGCGCTGATGATCGCCCAGACGAGGAAGTTCACCGAGAACACCGCGAGGAAGAGCGCGTACATCCTCCGCTTGGACCGCCGCTCCGGCCCGGCGGGCACGTCGTCCCCGGGCAGGTCGGCGGTGAGGGCGGCGAGCTCGGCGTAGCTGTCGGCGGACGCCACCAGGTGGATGCGCTGCTCGTACTCGACCTCGGTGAGCCGTCCGTCCGCCCTCGCCCGAGCCAGTTCGCGGGCGGTGCGCGCCCGGTCGTCGCGCTGGAAGTCGGTCACTCGTCCCGGCCGAGGACGAGCCAGACCACGCCCAGCACCGAGCCGGCGGGCAGCGCGACCCACAGGAACCACGGGTGCACGAAGCCCTCGTCGCCGAGCAGGCTGACCAGGACCCACAGCGCGAAGTTCAGCGCGCTCACGCTCAACCAGATGGTGGTGAGCACCTTCATCGCGGTCCGGCCGCCGTTGCGCCTCGGCACGACGGGGAGCGGCGGCGGGACGAGCAGCGGCGGCGGGACGACGGTGCTCTGGGTGAGCGCCGTGCGCGGCAGGTCGGCGGTGAGGACGACCAGGTCGCCCCGGGTCCTGGCCTGCCAGGCGCGGGACACCCGGAGGTCGAATTCCGCCAGGTCGAGGCTGCCGTCGCCGTGGGCCCGGTGCAACCACTGCTGCACGAGTTCGCGTTCGGCGTCGGAGGCCCGCATGTCCTCGGGCCGCACAGGCTGCGTCACGCCTCCCATGGTGGCGCGATCCTCCCCCGAAGAGGAGGGGGCTAACCCCACGCTTGCCCGGGGTGCCACCCCGAGGTCAGTCCTCCAGCGCGGTGAGCACCCACGGGCCGTCGGCCGTGATCGCCACGCTGTGCTCCCAGTGCGCGGCGCGCGAGCCGTCCGCGGTGACCACGGTCCACTTGTCGTCCAGCTCTAGGGTCTGCTCGCTGCCCAAGGTCAGCATGGGCTCGATGGCGATGGCCATGCCGACCTTCAGGCGCGGGCCCTTGCCGGGCTTGCCGTAGTTCGGCAGGAACGGGTCCATGTGCATCTTGGTGCCGATGCCGTGGCCGCCGTAGCCGTCCACGATCCCGTACTCCACGCCGTCGCGTTCGCCGGCCAGGATCGTGGCCGACTCGATCGCGAACGAGATGTCACCGAGCCGCCCACCGGGCAGCGCCGCCTCGATCCCGGCCAGCATGGAGGCGCGCGTGGCGTCGGACAGCTTCGCCTCGGCCTCGGTCACCGCGCCCACCGCGAGCGTGACGGCGGCGTCGCCGTGCCAGCCGTCCAGGATCGCGCCGCAGTCGATCGAGATCAGGTCGCCCTCGTCCAGGACCTGGGTCTTGCTCGGAATCCCGTGGACGACCTGCTCGTTGACGCTGGCGCAGATGCTGGCCGGGAACCCGTGGTAGCCCTTGAAGCTCGGCACCGCACCCGCGTCGCGGATGCTCTGCTCGGCCAGCTCGTCCAGTTCGGCGGTGCTCACGCCGACCTTGGCGTGCTCGGAGAGCAGGGCCAAGGTCCGCGCCACGACCAGGCCCGCGGCCCTCATCGCTTCGAGCTGGCCGCGGCTCTTGATCTCGATCATGCGGTCGCTACCGCCGGGCAACGCGTTGCGCAGAGCATCGAGCAGTCCGTTCACTCGCTCGCGCGCAGCGCCTTGAGCGCGCGCTCGGTGATCTCGTCGACCGAACCCACGGCGTCGATCGTCAGGAGGATGTCCCGGTAGTAGTCCAGCAGCGGGGCGGTCTCCGACCGGTACACCTGCTGCCGGTGCCGGATGACGTCCTCCTTGTCGTCCTCCCGGCCGCGGGCGAGCAGCCGGCCCACCACGACGTCCTCGGGCACGTCCAGTTCGAGGACGGCCTCCAGGCGCTGACCGGTGGAGGTGAGGAGTTCGGTGAGCACGTCGGCCTGGGCGGTGGTGCGGGGGAACCCGTCGAGCAGGAAACCGTTCCCGGTGTCCTCCTCGGCGAGGCGCTCCCGCACCATGTCGATGGTGACCGAGTCGGGCACCAGCTTGCCTTCGTCCAGGTACTTCTTGACTTCCCGGCCGAGTTCGGTCTGGCCGCTGATGTGGGCGCGGAAGAGGTCCCCGGTGGAGATGTGCGGCACGCCGAGCTGGGCGCTGAGGATCTGGGCCTGGGTGCCCTTGCCCGCTCCGGGCGGGCCGACGAGAACGAGTCGCACTAGCGGAGGAACCCTTCGTAATTGCGCTGCATGAGCTGGCTCTCGATCTGCTTAACAGTGTCGAGGCCGACGCCGACCATGATCAGCACCGCCGTACCGCCGAACGGGAAGTTCTGGTTCTGGCCCTGGTCCGTGATGTCCAGGAAGAAGTTCGGCAGGATGGCGACGATGCCCAGGTAGATCGAGCCAGGCAGCGTGATCCGCCCCAGGACGAAGCGGAGGTACTCGGCGGTGGGTCGACCCGGTCGGATACCCGGGATGAACCCACCGAACTTCTTCATCTCGTCCGCACGCTCGTCCGGGTTGAACGTGATGCCGACGTAGAAGTAGGTGAAGAAGACGATCAGCAGGAAGTAGAGCCCGATGTGCACCGGGCTGGACTGGGTCACCAGGTGCGTCGCGACGAAGGTCGCGAACCACCCGGGAGGCGACCCGTCGGTGGCGGCGGTCAGCCGCGAGATCAGGTCGGGCAGGTACAGCAGCGACGAGGCGAAGATGACCGGGATGACGCCGGCCTGGTTCACCTTGAGCGGCAGGTAGGTCGAGGTGCCGCCGTACATCCGGCGACCGATCATGCGCTTGGCGTACTGCACCGGGATCCGGCGCTGGGCCTGCTCGACGTAGATGACGCTGGCGATGATGAGCAGCGCCGCGAGGCAGACGAGGAAGAAGGTCAGACCGCCGCGGCTCCAGATGACCTGGCCCTCGGCGGGGATGCGGGCCGCGATGCCGGTGAAGATCAGCAGCGACATGCCGTTGCCGATCCCCTTCTCGGTGATGATCTCACCGAGCCACATGATCACGCTGGTGCCCGCGGTCATGGTGACGACCAGGACGACCAGGTTCCACACGCCCTGGTCCGGGATGACCGGGACCTCGCAGTTGGCGAAGAGCTGGCCGCGCACCGCGAGCGCGATGATGCCGGTCGACTGGAGCACCGCCAGCGCGATGGTCAGGTAGCGGGTGTACTGGGTCAGCTTGCCCTGACCCGCCTGACCTTCCTTCTTCAGCTGCTCGAACCGCGGGATGACCACGGTGAGGAGCTGGACGATGATGCTCGCGGTGATGTAGGGCATGATGCCCAGCGCGAAGATCGACAAGTTGAGGAGCGCGCCACCGCTGAACAGGTTGATCAGCGAGTAGATGCCCTGCTGGTCGACCGAGTCGATGCATTGGCGGACGTTTTTGAAGGAGACACCCGGCGCGGGCATGGTCGCGCCCAACCGGTACACCACGACGATCCCCAGCGTGAAGAGGATCTTCTTCCGTAGGTCCGGCGTCGCGAGAGCCGAGCGGAATGCGCCGAGCACGCGAACCTCCATCAGCGTTGCCGCCCCGCCGGGGTCGGCATCCTGCGGTACCGGCTGTGTTGCCGGCACAGTCTTGCGTTTGTCCTTGCGGTGGTCCACCTGGCCGGGCCGGTGGAGGCGGCCGGTGGTGGCGGACGCGACGGGGTAGCCGCGACCGACCCGGAGGACATCCGGGTTCAGCCCGCGACTTTAACAGCCGCGAGGCTGATCGCCGTAGCCAGTCGTCCTTCACACTTCGTACCTGATCCACTACTCCGGTTGGCAAGCCCCCGAATGGATCAAGTTCAGGTGGTCGTGCTGGTAGCGAGGAGTCCTGCCAACCCGGCAGCAGTGTGCCCGCACCCGTGTCGAGTCCGCGTTTGGTGCGGGCGGCGGGGTGGGTTCGTCGGATGACCGCGCCGGTGGTCGCTCAGCCCGTTCAGGGGAGCGTTTCCGGTGCCAGGTATACGAGTCCGAGAAGTGCGGACCGCGTGGTGGGACGTGGCGCACGAGGTCCGCGAAGTGCGGGTCGACGGCGGGGAAGATCAACAACCCTGGTGGGGCGGGTGGCCGTGGCCAGGAACTCCGCGCGGAGCGGGTGACCTGGTCCTGGTGCCGGATCGCGGTGTGTAGGTGTGAAGAAGATGCGCGCGAGTGGGTGACGGGGTGGGGGCGGGGGGTGGGGGTCTTGGGGGTGGGGAGTGGAGGTCGGAGGGTGGGATGAGGCGGGGGTGAGGATCTTGATTGGTTTACGCCCTGGGCGAACTGGGTCTCGAATGGGTGTCGGGCGTGGTGGGGCGGCGTGGCGGGGCGGCGTGGTGGGGCTGGGAGGCAGAGCGGGAGGGAGGGGCGGGGCAGGGTTTTAGAGAGTCCTCGCCGGACGGGCGAGCCGCCAAGGATGGGACTCGGGTGGTTGCCGTGCGGTGATGCGGTGGGCGTCGTGTCATCCCCGTACGGCCCGGTCGGAGACAACCACCCTTGGTTGGGCAGGGCAAGCGAAGAGCGTGCTTGCCCTGCCCAACCAAGCGCGGTTCGCTGGCGCGCGGGCCATACGGGGATGACATGACGCGGTGTGTGGGGGCGAGAGGGGGGCGCGTTGTGTGGGGGCGGTGGGGGTGTGTGGAGGCGTGGGGGGTGTGGAGGCGTAGGGGTGTGGAGGCGTAGGGGTGTGTGTTGTGTGGGGGTATGAGAAAGGCCCCCGGAGCGGAGGCTCCGGGGGCCTTTCTCGGTCTTGCTGCGGTCAGAGCACCGTGGTGGTGCCGCCGGCCGCTTCGATCTTCTGGACGGCGCTGCCCGAGAACTTGTTGGCCACGACGTCCAGCTTGACGTCGCCCAGGTCGCCGTCGCCGAGGACCTTCACCAGCTCGTTCTTGCGCACCAGGCCCGCGTGGATCAGTGCGTCCACGTCGACCCGGCCACCCTTGGGGAACAGCCGGGCCAGGTCGCTGACGTTCACGACCTGGTACTCGGTGCGGAAGGGGTTGCGGAAGCCCTTGAGCTTCGGCAGGCGCATGTGCAGCGGCATCTGGCCACCTTCGAAGCGCGGGGAAACGTTCTTCCGCGCGCCGGTGCCCTTGGTGCCTCGTCCTGCCGTCTTGCCCTTCGAGCCCTCACCGCGACCCACACGGGTCTTCGCGGTCTTGGCACCGGGGGCCGGACGCAGGTCATGGATCTTGATGGTCACGGCTGGACCTCCTCGACGACCACCAGGTGGCGCACGGTGTGGATCAAACCGCGCACCTGCGGCGTGTCCTCACGGACCACCGACTGGCGGATCTTGCGCAACCCCAGGGTCCGGAGGGACTCGCGGTGGTTGTGCTTGGTACCGATGCTGCTCTTCACCTGGGTGACCTTGACCTGGGCCATGATCACACCGCCCCTGCGCGAGCGCGGAGCATACCGGCGGGAGCGACGTCCTCCAGGGGGAGGCCACGGCGGGCCGCGACTTCCTCCGGACGCTGGAGACCCTTCAGGGCCGCCACGGTGGCGTGCACGATGTTGATCGCGTTGTCGGAGCCCAGCGACTTGCTCAGCACGTCGTGGACACCGGCGCACTCCAGCACCGCGCGGACAGCGCCACCGGCGATGACGCCGGTACCGGCCGAGGCGGGGCGGAGCAGCACGACGCCGGCAGCCTTCTCACCCTGGATCGGGTGGGGGATGGTGCCCGCGATGCGGGGGACGCGGAAGAAGTTCTTCTTCGCCTCCTCCACACCCTTGGCGATCGCGGCCGGGACTTCCTTGGCCTTGCCGTAGCCGACACCGACCATGCCGTCGCCGTCGCCGACCACGACCAGTGCGGTGAAGCTGAAGCGACGACCACCCTTGACGACCTTGGAGACGCGGTTGATCGCGACCACGCGCTCCAGGTGGGGGGTCTTCTCCTGGGCCGCGCCGCCGCGACCGCCGTCACGACGGTCGCGACGCTCTCCGCGCTCGCCCCCGCCGCCTTCGCGACGCGTGCGTCCTGGCATCAGGCGTCCCTCTCAATTCGGAAGATGTGCATTGTCAGAACTCCAGACCCGCCTCGCGGGCGGCGTCGGCCAGAGCAGCGATCCGGCCGTGGTAGGCGTTGCCACCGCGGTCGAAGACGACCTTGGTGACGCCGGCGTCCTTGGCACGGGCCGCGGCCAGTTGGCCGACCTTCGCGGCGCGGGCCTTCTTGTCGCCGTCCACCGCGCGGACGTCCGCCTCGACCGAGGAGGCCGCCGCCAGGGTGTGGCCGGCGAGGTCGTCGATGATCTGCACGGTGATGTGCTTCGACGACCGGTGCACGACCAGGCGCGGGCGCTCGGCGGTGCCGCCGACCTTCTTGCGGAGGCGGAAGTGACGGCGCGTCTTGGCGATGCGGCGAGTGGTCGAGATGTCCTTGCCCACCGGCTTGCGCTTCGTTGCAGTCTCGCTCATGTCACTTACCCGTCTTTCCGACCTTGCGGCGGATCTTCTCGCCTGCGTAACGCACACCCTTGCCCTTGTACGGGTCGGGCTTGCGCAGCTTGCGGATGTTCGCGGCGACCTCGCCCACGAGCTGCTTGTCGATGCCCGCCACCGAGAACCGGGTGGGGGTCTCCACCGCGAAGGTGATGCCCTCGGGGGCCTCGACCTTCACCGGGTGGCTGTAGCCGAGCGCGAACTCCAGGCCGGAGCCCTTCAGCGCGACGCGGTAGCCGACCCCGTGGATTTCCATCTTCTTCTCGTAGCCCTGGGTCACGCCGATGACCATGTTCTGCACCAGGGTGCGGGACAGGCCGTGGAGCGAACGGCTGCGACGCTCGTCGTTGGGACGCTTCACCTCAAGGGTGCCGTCCTCGACCTTCTCGATGATGATCGGCTCAGCGATGGTCAGCGAGAGGGTGCCCTTGGGCCCCTTCACGTTGACGTCCTGGCCCGCGATGTTCACGTCGACCCCGGAAGGGACGGTGATCGGCAGCTTTCCGATGCGCGACATACCTAATCCCCCTTCCTCACCAGACGTAGGCGAGGACTTCTCCGCCCACGCCCTGCTTGTTGGCCTGGCGGTCGGTCAGCAGACCGCCAGAGGTCGAGATGATCGCAACGCCCAGGCCACCGAGGACCTTCGGCAGGTTGGTCGACTTCGCGTAGACCCGGAGACCGGGCTTGGACACGCGTCGCAGACCGGCGATGCTGCGCTCCCGGTTCGGGCCGTACTTCAGCTCGACCACCAGGTTCTTCGCCACGTCGCCCTGCTCATCGCGGTAGCTCGCGATGTAACCCTCGCGCTTGAGGATCTCGGCGATGTTGGCCTTCAACTTCGAGTGCGGCATCACGACCTTGTCGTGGTAAGCCGAGTTCGCGTTCCGCAGACGCGTCAACATGTCTGCGATCGGGTCGGTCATCGTCATGGTGACCTGGTCAACCTTTCTCGCTGCGGTTCCCCAGTCAGGGTCCGAGCCGGCCTTGCGGGCGGCTGGTCGTGAGCGGGCCTACAGCGAAGTGGAGTACGAAAAAAGTGCTACTACCAGCTCGACTTGCTCACGCCGGGCAGCTCGCCCCGGTGAGCCATCTCGCGGAGGCAGATCCGGCACAGGCCGAACTTGCGGAACACCGAGTGCGGGCGACCGCAACGCTGGCAACGGGTGTAACCCCGCACCTTGAACTTCGGCTTGGCCGCGGCCTTGTTGACCAGCGCCTTCTTGGCCATTCTCAGTTCTCCTTGTGGCAACGCTCGGCGACGGACATCTCGGTCACTGCTCCTTGAACGGGAAGCCCAGGAGCTTCAGCAGCGCCCGGCCCTCGTCGTCGTTGGTCGCGGTCGTGACCACGGTGATGTCCATGCCGCGGGGACGATCGATCGCGTCCGGGTCGATCTCGTGGAACATCGACTGCTCGTTGAGACCGAACGTGTAGTTGCCGTTGCCGTCGAACTGCTTCGCCGACAGGCCGCGGAAGTCGCGGATGCGGGGCAGCGCGATGGTCAGCAGCCGGTCCAGGAACTCCCACATGCGGTCGCCGCGCAGCGTGACGCGCGCACCGATCGGCATGCCCTCGCGGAGCTTGAACTGCGCGATGGACTTGCGGGCCTTGCGGACCTCGGGGCGCTGGCCGGTGATGATCGACAGGTCCCTGACGGCACCCTCGATCAGCTTGCCGTCGCGGGCGGCGTCGCCGACACCCATGTTGACGACGACCTTCACCACGCCGGGCGTCTGCATGACGTTGGCGTACTCGAACTGCTTGCGCAGCTCCGCGGCGATCTCCTCGCGGTAGCGCGTCTTCAGCCGAGGCGTGATCTTCTCAACGGTGGTCATCAGATGTCCTTCCCGTTACGACGGGAAACGCGGACTCGCTTGCCCTCGTCGTTCGTCCGGTAGCCCACGCGGGTCGGCTTGCCGTCGGAGTCGACCACCATCACGTTGGACACGTGGACGGAGGCCTCCTGGGTCACGATGCCACCCGACTGCGCACCGCGCTGGGTCTGCGTGACCCGGGTGTGCTTCTTGATCCGGTTGACGCCCTCGACCAGGACGCGGTCGGTCGCGGGGTAGGCCTGGATGACCTTGCCGCGCGCGCCCTTGTCCTTGCCCGCGATGACGACGACCGTGTCGCCCTTCTTCACCTTCATGGTCAGAGCACCTCCGGCGCCAACGAGATGATCTTCATGAACTTCTTGTCGCGCAGCTCGCGGCCGACCGGGCCGAAGATGCGCGTGCCACGCGGCTCGTTGTCGTTCTTGATGAGCACCGCGGCGTTCTCGTCGAATCGGATGTAAGAGCCGTCGGGACGGCGCTTCTCCTTGACGGTCCGGACGATGACGGCTTTGACCACGTCACCCTTCTTCACGCCGGCACCGGGGATGGCCTGCTTCACCGTGGCGACGATGATGTCCCCGATACCCGCGTAGCGGCGGCCCGAACCACCGAGAACACGGATGCAGAGGATCTCCTTCGCACCGGTGTTGTCGGCGATGCGCAGCCGCGACTCCTGCTGGATCACTTACCCACTCCTTGACCATTCCTGGCCCGCCAGATTTCCGACCTGACGGGCTCGGTCCGATTGCTACTTGGCCTTTTCGAGGATCTCGACGAGGCGCCAGCGCTTGGTCGCCGACAGCGGCCGGGTCTCCATCAGCAGGACACGGTCGCCGACACCGGCGGTGTTCTGCTCGTCGTGCGCCTTCACCTTGGTGGTGGAGCGCAGGACCTTGGCATACCGGCGGTGCTTCTTCCGGTCCTCCAGCGCGACGACGATCGTCTTGTCCATCTTGTCGGACACGACGTAGCCCTCGCGGACCTTGCGGTCGTTGCGCGTCTGGGTCTCAGTCACTTCAGTGTTCTCGCTCATGCGGCACCTTCACCAGTGGAAACAGCGTCGGGAGAGGCCGACAGACCCAGCTCCCGCTCCCGCATCACGGTGTAGATCCGGGCGATCTCGTGCCGGACCGTGCGGAGCCGGCGGTTGTTGTCGAGCTGCCCGGTGGCCATCTGGAAGCGGAGGTTGAAAAGCTCCTCCTTCGCCTCCCTCAGGCGCAGCACGAGCTCCTCCTCGGTGAGCTCTCGCAGCAAGGACGCCGCGGAACCCGCTTCAGTGCTTGCCATTGGCTAGAACTCACCACCCTCACGCGTAACGATGCGGCACTTCATCGGGAGCTTGTGGATCGCGCGGCGCAGAGCCTCGCGGGCCACCGTCTCGTTCGGGAAGCTCATCTCGAAGAGCACCCGACCCGGCTTGACGTTCGCGACCCACCACTCCGGCGAACCCTTGCCGGAACCCATGCGGGTCTCGGCGGGCTTCTTGGTCAGCGGGCGGTCCGGGAAGATGTTGATCCAGACCTTGCCACCACGGCGGATGTGCCGGGTGATCGCGATACGAGCCGACTCGATCTGCCGGTTGGTCACGTAAGCCGGCTCCATGGCCTGGATGCCGAACTCACCGAAGGTGACCCTCGTGCCGCCCTTGGCAGCACCGGACCGACCGGGGTGGTGCTGCTTGCGGTGCTTAACCCTGCGCGGGATGAGCACGACTCAGCCCTCCGTCTTCTTCTCTTCGGTCGCGACCGGAGCGTCCGTGGCCTCGGCCGCGGCGCGGCCTGCCTCGGTGCTCGTCGCCGTGGTGCCGCTCGCGCCCGAACGACGCGCCCGGTTCGGGCGGTCGCCGCGGTCACGCCGCGGAGCCCGCTCGGCCGACGGCGCGGCGTCGCGCTCGCGCTTGGCGTTGATGCCGCCGACCACGTCGCCCTTGTAGATCCACACCTTCACGCCGATCCGGCCGAACGTGGTGCGGGCCTCGAAGAAGCCGTAGTCGATGTCGGCGCGGAGCGTGTGCAGCGGCACGCGGCCGTCGCGGTAGTGCTCCGAACGCGACATCTCCGCGCCGCCCAGGCGGCCACCGCACTGCACGCGGATGCCCTTCACCTGGGGCGAGCGCATGGCCGACTGGATGGCCTTGCGCATCGCCCGGCGGAAGGCCACGCGGTTGGAGAGCTGCTCCGCCACGCCCTGCGCGACGAGCTGCGCGTCCGACTCGGGGCTCTTCACCTCAAGGATGTTGAGCTGCACCTGCTTCTTGGTGAGCTTCTCCAGCTCACCGCGGATGCGGTCGGCCTCCGCGCCGCGGCGGCCGATGACGATGCCCGGCCGTGCGGTGTGGATGTCGACGCGAACCCGGTCCCGGGTCCGCTCGATCTCGACCTTGGAGATGCCCGCCCGCTCCATGCCCTTGGAGAGCAGCTTGCGGATCTTGACATCCTCGGCCACGTACTCGGCGTACTGCTTGTCGGCGTACCAGCGGGACTTCCAGTCGGTGGTGATACCGAGTCGGAAGCCGTGTGGGTTGATCTTCTGGCCCACTACCGAGCCCCCTTCCTGGAGTCTGCGCCGGCCTTCGCGCTGATCTTCTTCGGACGGCTTTCCACCTCGACGGTGATGTGGCTCGTCCGCTTGCGGATCCGGTACGCACGGCCCTGGGCCCTGGGGCGGAACCGCTTGAGGGTCGGACCCTCGTCCACGTAGACCTTCGACACCCAGAGGGTGTCGGGGTCGAGGGACAGGTTGTTCTCGGCGTTGGCCACGGCGCTCGCGAGCACCTTGCGGACCGGCTCACTTGCCGCCTGAGGCGCGAACTGGAGCACGGCCAAGGCTTCGCCGGCGCTACGGCCCCTGATGAGCTCGACGACGCGGCGCACCTTCATCGGCGTGTCGCGGACGTAGCGAGCCCGAGCCACGGCGCGCGGGAGCTCCGGCGCTTCGGCTTCGTTACGGGCGTTCATCGCTGCTTCCCCTTGCTCTTCCTCTAGTTCGTCGCCTTAACGGCGGCGCGACTTCCGGTCGTCCTTGATGTGGCCCTTGAACGTGCGGGTCGGCGCGAACTCGCCGAGCTTGTGCCCGACCATCGCCTCCGTCACGAACACCGGCACGTGCTTGCGGCCGTCGTGCACCGCGATCGTGTGGCCCAGCATGTCGGGGATGATCGTCGACCGGCGGGACCAGGTCTTGATCACGGTCTTCTTGCCCGACTCGTTGAGCACGTCCACCTTCTTGAGCAGGTGGTCGTCCACGAAGGGGCCCTTCTTAAGGCTCCGAGGCATCCTTCACTCCCTCCCTGCTCAGCGCTTCTTACCGGTGCGACGACGCCGGACGATGAGCTTGTCGCTTGGCTTCTTGCGGCGGCGAGTACGGCCTTCCGGCTTACCAGCCGGGTTGACCGGGTGGCGACCACCGGAGGTCTTGCCCTCACCACCACCGTGCGGGTGGTCGACCGGGTTCATGGCCACACCGCGGACGGTGGGCTTGCGACCCTTCCAGCGCATCCGGCCCGCCTTGCCCCAGTTGATGTTCTGGTGCTCGGCGTTGCCGACCTCGCCGACCGTGGCGCGGCAGCGCACGTCCACGTTGCGGATCTCGCCCGAGGGCATCCGCAACTGGGCGTACGGGCCGTCCTTGGCCACGAGCTGCACGCTCGCGCCGGCGGAACGGGCGATCTTCGCGCCGCCGCCGGGGCGGAGCTCGATCGCGTGGATCACCGTGCCGACCGGGATGTTGCGCAGCGGCAGGTTGTTACCCGGCTTGATGTCGGCCTTGGGGCCGTTCTCGATCCGGTCACCCTGCTGCAACTTCGCCGGGGCGATGATGTAGCGCTTCTCGCCGTCGACGTAGTGCAGCAGCGCGATGCGGGCGGTGCGGTTGGGGTCGTACTCGATGTGAGCGACCTTGGCCGGAACACCGTCCTTGTCCGTGCGGCGGAAGTCGATGAGGCGGTAGGCCCGCTTGTGGCCACCACCCTTGTGCCGCGTCGTGATCTTGCCCGAAGCGTTCCGGCCACCACGGCCGTGCAGCGGGCGGACCAGCGACTTCTCCGGCGTCGTCCGAGTGATCTCGGCGAAGTCGGAGACGCTCGCACCGCGACGACCGGGGGTCGTCGGCTTGTACTTGCGAATGCCCATCTCTACGCAGTCCTCGTCGTCATCAGGCGGCCGGGCCGCCGAAGATCTCGATCGGCTTGCTCTCGGCGGACAGCGTCACGATGGCGCGCTTGGTGTCCTTGCGCTTGCCGAAGCCCGTCCGGGTGCGCTTGCGCTTGCCCTGGCGGTTGATCGTGTTGACGCTGACGACCTTGACGCCGAAGACCTTCTCCACGGCAATCTTGATCTGGGTCTTGTTCGAGCCGGGTGCCACCAAGAAGGTGTACTTGTTCTCCTCCAGGAGCCCGTAGGACTTCTCGGAGATGACCGGCGCGAGCAGGATGTCCCTGTGGTCGGGGATCACTTCTCGTCCTCCACTTCGGACGAACCGGCGACCGCCTCGGCCGAGCCCTTGCCCTGCTGGGCCTTGCTCGCCAGGAACACGTCCAGAGCGTCCTTGGTGAACACCACGTCGTCGTTGACGAGCACGTCGTAGGTGTTCAACTGGTCCGGGGCGATGATGTGCACGTGCGTGAGGTTGCGCAGGCTGACCCACGAAACCTCTTCGCTGCGCAGCAGCACGACCAGCACCCGACGGGCCTCGGTCACGGACTCCAGGACCTTGCGGGCGGTCTTCGTCGACGGGGCGTCGCCCGAGACGAAACCGCTCACGACGTGGACCTGGCCGGCGCGCGCCCGGTCGGAGAGGGCACCGCGCAGGGCGGCGGCCTTCATCTTCTTGGGGGTGCGCTGGCTGTAGTCGCGGGGCTGGGGGCCGTGCACGACGCCACCACCGGCGAACTGCGGCGCGCGGGTCGAGCCCTGGCGGGCGCGACCGGTGCCCTTCTGCCGGTACGGCTTCCGGCCACCGCCGGACACCTCGCCGCGGGTCTTCGTGGAGTGCGTGCCCTGGCGGGCCGCGGCCAACTGGGCCACGACGACCTGGTGCAGCAGCGCCACGTTCGCCTGCGCGTCGAAGACGGACGAGGGCAGGTCGACGCTGCCTTCGGTCTTGCCGTCCGGGGTGCGGACCTCAACGGACGTCATGATCAGGCACCACCCTTCGCAGCGGTCTTGACGAACACGGTGCCGCCCTTGGGACCGGGCACCGCGCCCTTGATGAGGAGCAGGCCCGACTCGAGGTCGACCCGGTGCACCCTCAGGTTCTGGGTGGTGACGCGCTCGTGGCCCATGCGTCCCGCCATGCGCAGGCCCTTGAACACGCGGCCGGGCGTGGCGCAGCCGCCGATGGAGCCCGGCGAGCGGTGCTTGCGCTGCGTGCCGTGGCTCGCACCGAGGCCGTGGAAGCCGTGGCGCTTCATGACACCGGCGGTGCCCTTGCCCTTGCTCGTGCCGACCACGTCGACCACCGCGCCGGCCTCGAAGACCTCGGCGGTGACTTCCTGGCCGACCTGGTACTCGGACGCGTCCGTGGTGCGCAGCTCCGCCAACTGCCGGCGGGGTGTGACGCCCGCCTTGGCGTAGTGGCCCGCAACGGGCTTCTTGACCTTGCGCGGGTCGATAGCGCCGAAGGCCAACTGCACGGCCGAGTAGCCGTCGCTTTCCTGGGTCCGGATCTGGGTGACCACGTTCGGCTCTGCCTTGACGACGGTTACCGGCACGATCCGGTTGTTCTCGTCGAAGACCTGAGTCATGCCGAGCTTGGTGCCCAGGAGGCCCTTAACCTGCCTGTCAGACATTGGTCTCGTTACTCTCCGCGTCCAACGCTTACTGGATGTTGACGTCGACGCTCGCCGGCAGGTCGATGCGCATGAGCGCGTCCACCGTCTTCGGCGTCGGGTCGAGGATGTCGATCAGACGCTTGTGCGTGCGCATCTCGAAGTGCTCGCGCGAGTCCTTGTACTTGTGCGGCGAGCGGATGACGCAGTAGACGTTCTTCTCAGTGGGCAGCGGCACAGGCCCGACGACCCGAGCGCCGGTGCGCGTCACGGTCTCGACGATCTTGCGCGCAGACGCGTCGATCGCCTCGTGGTCGTAGGCCTTGAGCCGGATGCGGATCTTCTGTCCCGCCATGGTGGCTTGCCGTTCCTCTGCTTCTCGATACCGCTGCGGTGCGGGCAACCGAATGAGGCCGTCAAGCCTTCGGCGCGTACCGCCCCCTATTCAGGACTGACACCTCAGCGGTGTCACGGTGCCCGGTCCACGCGGTCGGGCGTGTCGCACCCTTGGCCATAGACCGGTCCCACTGATGAAACCTTGTGGGATTGTCGTGCTGCTAGATCCCCTCGTGACGGAGCGGCCGGGTTCTGATGGAACCGGCCGCCCCGTGACGAGCAACCCGTCAATGGTTGCACACCGGGGTGCGCAGACCAAATCGGGGGTCCGAAAATTAGAGCCAGGTCACTTGAGGATCTTGGTGACCGAGCCCGCGCCGACCGTCCGGCCACCCTCGCGGATGGCGAACCGCAGGCCCTCGTCCATGGCGATCGGCTGGATCAGCTTCACGGCCATGGTCGTGGTGTCGCCCGGCATGACCATCTCGGTGCCCTCGGGGAGGGTCACGACGCCGGTCACGTCGGTCGTGCGGAAGTAGAACTGCGGGCGGTAGTTGTTGAAGAACGGCGTGTGGCGGCCACCCTCGTCCTTCGACAGGATGTAGACCTGCGCGTCGAACTCGGTGTGCGGGGTCGTGGTGCCCGGCTTGACGATCACCATGCCGCGCTCCACCTCCTCGCGCTTGACGCCACGCAGCAGCAGGGCGGCGTTGTCGCCGGCCTGGCCCTCGTCGAGGAACTTCTTGAACATCTCGATCGAGGTGACCGTGGTCTTCTTCGAGGTCTCCTTGATGCCGACGATCTCGACCTCTTCGTTGACCTTGACCACGCCGCGCTCGATGCGGCCGGTCACCACGGTGCCGCGACCGGTGATCGTGAAGACGTCCTCGACCGGCATCAGGAACGGCCGGTCGACCTCGCGCTCGGGCTCCGGGATGTTCTCGTCCACGGCGTCCATCAGGCCGATGAGCTTCTCGCCCCACTCGGCGTCGCCCTCAAGCGCCTTGAGCGCGGAGACGCGCACGACCGGCAGGTCGTCACCCGGGAACTCGTACTCGGAGAGCAGCTCGCGGACCTCGAGCTCGACGAGCTCCAGGATCTCCTCGTCGTCCACCATGTCGGCCTTGTTCAGGGCCACCACGATGTAGGGCACACCGACCTGGCGGGCCAGGAGCACGTGCTCCTTGGTCTGCGGCATCGGGCCGTCGGTCGCCGCGACCACCAGGATGGCACCGTCCATCTGCGCCGCACCGGTGATCATGTTCTTGATGTAGTCGGCGTGACCGGGGCAGTCGACGTGCGCGTAGTGGCGCTTGTCGGTCTGGTACTCGATGTGCGCGATCGAGATCGTGATGCCGCGCTGCTTCTCCTCCGGCGCCTTGTCGATCTGGTCGAACGGCGTGAAGGGGTTCAGGTCCGGGAACTTGTCGTGCAGGACCTTGGAGATCGCAGCGGTCAGCGTCGTCTTGCCATGGTCGATGTGACCGATGGTGCCGATGTTGACGTGCGGCTTCGTCCGCTCGAACTTCGCCTTCGCCACTGGATTGTCCTCCTGGACTTCTATTGCTTTGCCCGGCGGGTGCAGCGACACCCGCCGAACTTCACGTCAGGGTTGTGCGGACCCCAGGGACGAGACCCCGGAGAGCCCGCGTGGTGCTGCGGTGCTCCGGTTGGGGTTACTCGCCCGTCGCCTTCGCGATGATCTCCTTGGCGACGTTCGCGGGAACCTCGGCGTAGGAGTCAAAGGTCATCGAGTAGTTCGCCCGACCCTGGGTCCTGGACCGCAGGTCGCCGACATACCCGAACATCTCCGACAGCGGGACCAGTGCCTTCACGACACGGGCACCGCTGCGCTCCTCCATGGCCTGGATCTGGCCACGGCGGGAGTTGAGGTCGCCGATCACGTCGCCCATGTAGTCCTCGGGCGTGGTGACCTCGACGGCCATCAGCGGTTCGAGGATCGCCGGGCTCGCCTGGCGGGCGGCTTCCTTGAGCGCCATGGAACCGGCGATCTTGAAGGCCATTTCCGACGAGTCGACCTCGTGGTACGCACCGTCGAGCAGCGTCACCTTCACGCCCACCAACGGGTAGCCGGCCAGCACGCCGTACTGCATGGCGTCCTGCGCGCCCGCGTCGACCGACGGGATGTACTCCCGCGGGATGCGGCCACCGGTGACCCCGTTGACGAACTCGTAGAGCGCGCCGTCTTCCTTCTTCTCCAGCGGCTCCAGGTCGATCAGGACCTTGGCGAACTGGCCGGAACCACCGGTCTGCTTCTTGTGCGTGTAGGAGTACTTCTCCACCTTGCGGCGGATCGTCTCCCGGTACGCGACCTGGGGCTTGCCGATGTTCGCCTCGACCTTGAACTCGCGGCGCATGCGGTCCACCAGGATGTCCAGGTGGAGCTCGCCCATGCCGGCGATGATGGTCTGGCCCGTCTCCTGGTCCAGGTTGACCCGGAACGTCGGGTCTTCCTCGGCCAGCTTCTGGATCGCGGTGCCCAGCTTCTCCTGGTCCGCCTTGGTCTTCGGCTCGATCGCCACCTGGATGACCGGCTCCGGGAACGTCATGGACTCCAGCACGATGGGGTGCTGGGAGTCGCACAGCGTCTCACCGGTGGTCGTGTCCTTCAGGCCGATCACGGCGTAGATGTGGCCCGCGATGGCCTCGTCGACCGGGTTCTCCTTGTTGGCGTGCATCTGGAAGATCTTCCCGATGCGCTCCTTGCGGTCCTTGGTCGAGTTGATGACCTGACTGCTGGCCGCGACCCGACCCGAGTAGACCCGGATGTAGGTCAGCTTGCCGAAGAACGGGTGCGAGGCGATCTTGAACGCGAGCGCCGCGAAGGGCTCCTCGACGGAGGGCTTGCGGAAGGCCGGCGTCTCGCCGTCCTGGAGCGTGCCCTCGACCGGGGGGAGGTCGAGCGGGGCCGGCAGGTAGTCGATGACCGCGTCGAGCATGGGCTGGACGCCCTTGTTCTTGAACGCGGAACCGCACAGCACCGGGTAGGCGCTGCGGTTCTTCACGATGTTCCGGATGCCGGTCTTGATCTGCTCGGTGCTCAGCTCTTCGCCACCGAGGTAGAGCTCCATGAGCTCGTCGTCGGTCTCCGCGACGGCCTCGACCAGCGCCTCGCGGTACTCCCGGGCCTTGTCGGCGAGGTCGGCCGGGATCTCCTCGACCGTGTAGTCCTCACCCTTCTGGACCTCGCCGTGCCAGGTCAGCGCGCGCATCTCGACCAGGTCGACGACGCCGGTGAAGTCGCTCTCGGCCCCGATCGGGATCTGGATCGGCAGCGGCTTCGCGCCGAGGCGCTCCTGGATGGTGCGCACGGTGAAGTAGAAGTCCGCGCCCAGCTTGTCCATCTTGTTGACGAAGCAGATGCGCGGGACGTCGTACTTGGTGGCCTGCCGCCAGACCTGCTCGGACTGCGGCTCGACGCCTTCCTTGCCGTCGAACACCGCGACCGCGCCGTCGAGCACGCGGAGGTTGCGCTCCACCTCGACCGTGAAGTCCACGTGACCGGGCGTGTCGATGATGTTGATCTGGTGGTTCTTCCAGAAGCAGGTCGTCGCGGCCGACGTGATCGTGATGCCGCGCTCCTGCTCCTGCTCCATCCAGTCCATCACGGCCGCGCCGTCGTGGACCTCGCCGATCTTGTAGCTGATCCCGGTGTAGAACAGGATCCGCTCGGTCGTCGTGGTCTTGCCCGCGTCGATGTGGGCCATGATCCCGATGTTGCGGACCTTGGCCAGGTCGGTGAGCACATCCTGTGCCACGGGTGTTTCCCCTGTCTTGAGCTCGCAGGCTCACTAGGGCCGGGAGAGCCCGGCGGCTGCCCAGAAGTGGGTCTTGTGGCCGGCCGCCGGGCGTCACATCACCAGCGGTAGTGGGCGAAGGCCTTGTTCGACTCGGCCATCTTGTGGGTGTCCTCGCGGCGCTTGACGCTCGCGCCCAGGCCGTTGCTCGCGTCGAGCAGCTCGTTCATCAGGCGCTCGACCATGGTCTTCTCGCGGCGCTGCCGGGAGAAGGTGATCAGCCAGCGCAGCGCCAGCGTGGTCGAGCGACCGGGCTTGACCTCGATCGGCACCTGGTAGGTCGCACCACCGACGCGGCGGCTCTTGACCTCCAGGGCGGGCTTGACGTTGTCGAGCGCGCGCTTGAGCGTGACCACCGGGTCGGTGCCGTTCTTGTCGCGGGCGCCTTCGAGGGCGCGGTACACGATCCGCTCGGCCACGGAGCGCTTGCCGTCGACCAGCACCTTGTTGATGAGCTGGGTCACCAGCGGAGAGCTGTAGACCGGGTCGGAGATCAACGGCCGCTTCTGGGCCGGTCCCTTGCGGGGCATCAGCTCTTCTCCTTCTTCGCGCCGTAACGGCTACGGGCCTGCTTGCGGTTCTTCACGCCCTGCGTGTCGAGGGAACCGCGAATGATCTTGTACCGGACGCCGGGGAGGTCCTTCACACGACCGCCGCGCACGAGCACCATCGAGTGCTCCTGGAGGTTGTGGCCCTCACCCGGGATGTAGGCCGTGACCTCGATGCCGCTGGTCAGCTTCACGCGAGCGACCTTGCGGAGCGCCGAGTTCGGCTTCTTGGGCGTGGTGGTGTAGACGCGGGTGCACACACCGCGCCGCTGCGGGCTGCCCTTGAGCGCCGCGGTCTTCTGCTTCGCGACCTTGTCCTGCCGGCCCTTTCGGACCAACTGCTGGATCGTTGGCATTCGCCGACTGCTTCTTCCGTTCGAGTGCCCGTCGCCTTGGGGGCGTCGACCACTGTTTACCTGGTCCCTCTCTGCACCCGAGGTCGGGCGTGTCGCGCCCGTAGACCCCAGGTCCGCAGGCAACATCCCAGGACGCCCCTACGAGTGGAGGTCACCGCGGCCCGCAATCCAGCACCACTGGCGCGTAGGCACACGGAGCGGCCCGACATGGGTCGGGCACGAGTACCAAAGATACCCCGCCCGCTTCCCACTGGTCAAAACGGGTCGGTCACACCGCGGGGCCGGGCACGCGGGTGCCCCGCCGGTTCACCCGCTGTTCGTGCCCAACGCCGCCCACCTGCGCGGAATTCCCCCGCGCGGACCACCTCCGCCGCCGGTTCCGGGCGGCGGTCACACTGGGGCGCGTGGACTCCGTCGCGCCCGGCCCCGACCCGCTGCGCCGCCGCAAGGCGACGACCGTGCTGGTGATCGTCTCGGTGGTGGTGCTGCTGCTCGCGGCCGGTGCGGTGTTCGCGCTCAGCCGCACGTCGAACCCCGCCGCGGGGGACTGCGTGGTCACCTCCGGCGGCCCGACGACCCCGATGGCGGTGCGGAAGATCGACTGCGGCGCGCCCGAGGCGACCTACCGGGTGTCCCCCGCACCGTGCCCGGAGGGCGACTACTTGGCCGCCGACGACCTGTGCCTGAGCCTGGACGTGGTGCCGGGCGACTGCCTGAAACCCGTTGATTACCAAGGCGTTTCGGCGTTCCACACGTGGCCGTGCGACCAGGGCGAGGTGCGGCGGGTGACCCGCGCGGTCGACGTCGCGGACCGCGCCGCGTGCGACGGCGGGGCGGCCCACGTCTACGCCGCTCCCCCGCGCACCGTGTGCCTGGACCGGTGAGCCACGGCGCACACTGATCGGGTGAACTCCGAACTCGTCGCGGGCATGGCCGCGCTGGTCGCGTCGGACGCGCCGGCCGAGGTGCTCGCGGTGCGCGGCGACGTCGTGGTGGTGCGGGTGGGCGAGGTGGTGGTCAAGGCCCACGAGCGCGGCACCGACCGCGCGGTGCTCGCCGCCCGGCTCCGGGTGGCCGGCGATCCACGTCTGGGTGAACTCCTGCTCGCGCCGCTCGACGCGCCGGCGGTGGTGCTGGGCCGGGTGGTCACGGTGTGGCCGCTCGGCGTGCCGGTGCCGCAGGACGTCGACGCGCTGCCGCTGGAGGCCGCCGGGCGGCTGCTGGCCGAGCTGCACCGGTTCGGTCGGGCGGACTTCGCCGACCCGGTGCCGCCCGCCGGCGCGCGACCCCGGATGGAACGCGCGGTGCGCGACCTGGCGGACGTGCCGGGCGCGCGGGTCGTGCGCCGGGCGTTCGGCACGCTGGGGCCGGTGCTCGGGGGCGCGACCGGGGACACCCTCATCCACGGTGACTGGCACCTCGGGCAGCTCGTCCGGCGCGGTGGCTGGCGGCTGATCGACGTCGACGACCTCGGCCTGGGCGACCCGGCGTGGGACCTGGCCCGCCCCGCCGCGCTGTTCGCCGCGGGCGTGCTGGACCCGGAGTCGTGGGGCCGGTTGCTGGAGACCTACCTCGACGCCGGCGGGACGGCCGTGACGCGCGCCGACCCGTGGAGCCGCCTGGAGGTGCCCGCGCGGGCCCTGGTGGTCCAGATGGCCGCGCGTGCGCTGTCGGCTGCGGAGCGCGACGACAAATCGCTCACCGAAGCACAAGAGGCGCTGATCGACGCGTGCGGTCGGATCGTCTCGGAACACGAACCCATTCCGCGCGGCTAATATCGCGCGTATCGCACCGAGAGCAGGAGGCTCACACGATGCAGTGTCCCAAGTGTCATGCGAACATGCGCACCTTCGACCGCATGGGTGTACACATCGAGCAGTGCGACGGCTGCCGCGGGGTCTTCCTGGACTACGGCGAGCTGGAGGCCATCACGCGCCTGGAGACCCAGATGGCACCGCCGCCCCCGCCGCCCGCCGCGCCCGCTCCCGCCCAGGTGCACTACGTGCAGCCGGTGCAGCAGGTCCAGCCGGGTTGGGGCGCGCAGCCGCACTACGGCCACGGCTACGGCCACCGCAAGCACCGCGGTCTCGGCGGGCTGTTCTTCTCGTCCTGATCCGCGATCCGAGTCGGTCGTCGAGCCGGTCCCGGCAGGTCCGGGTCCGGTTTCGCCGGCACCGTTGCGACTGGTGGAAGACCGGGCGATGCTCAGGAGCGGCTGAGGGAGGTCGTCATGTCCGTCGCGACGGAGACCGCGTCGATGCGGTACCTCTTCGACCAGATCGAGGAGATCGAAGAGGTCGCGTCGAGCCTCCCGGCGGACGACGAGCGGCGGCACAAGCTCGACGGCGTGGTGGCGCGCGCGCTGCGCAACGCCCCGCCGGTCAGGCCCGTCGTGGCCGGCGAACTGCTCGACCTGACCGAGAAGACGGTCAAGGCGTGGGCCCGGGAGGGCGTGCTGGCGATCCACAGCCAGGAACCCCGGATGCTCCTGGACGCCGTGCGGCTGCACGAGGTGCTGCACGTGGTGTCGGAACTGCGCCGCGCCGGCCGCACCCGCGGCCTGCTGGACGAGGTGCACCGCAGGCTGGGCGACCGGACCCCGCTCGACCGCGAGGACCTGGTGACGGGGCTGGCGCGGTTGGGCCGGGGTGGGGGACGGGCAGTCCGCTCGGCTTGATCACCGCCGTGGAGACGCCGCTCGCCGGCGTCCGGGCCACGAACCGCCGTGCCGTTCGGACGGCACTCCCCCAGTCGACGCGTGCCGGGTGCGGCGGGGTCGGGCCACCCCGCCGCACCCGGTGACCGCGCTGGTCAGCCCGTCACGGCCAGGTGGCCCTCGACGGCGGTCGGGCGCGGTGCCTTGCCCGGCGCGGAGGCCGCCGGGCCGGTCGTGATCCGCGCGGTCGGCGTGGGCGTCCCGGATGCCTTGCCACAGCTCGCGGACGCGATGTCGATCTTCTGGACCCCGGCGGCCTCGATGGCGATCGCCACCACGGTGAGCGTGCCGTCGGCGGCGCGGGTCTGCTTGTTCAGCACCACGGACGCCACTCCGGGCACGCCGACCCCGGTGTTCGGCGGCGGCTGGACCGCGAGCGGCACCGCGCCCGCCTTCGCGCCGGCGAGCGTCACCTGGCCCGCACCGTCCACGCAGGACGCGCTGACCGCCTCGGCGGTCACCTCGGCGATGTCACCGGGCAGCTTCAGCAGAGCCAACTGCGCCTTGAGGTCCGCGACGCTCGCCCGCGCTCTGCCCCGGTCCGCCTCGGAGCTGAGCGCACCGGCGGACAGGACCGGTGAACCGGCGTCCGGGAGCCGCGTCGACGCCGCCGACGTCTGCCGGAACCCGTTGCGGCTGTCCAGCGCGGCCAGCGGCGGGACGGTGAGCGGCCCGGACGCGGACAGCGCGAACGCGGAACTCGCGCCGGAGGCGGACGGGTCGGCCGCCGCACCCGGGGTGGTCACGACGAGCGCCAACGCGGCGGCGGTGAGGGCGGTCAGGAACTTCTTACCGGACAAGGCAATGCCTTTCTGGGTCATTTGACGATCACCACGGTCCCCAGCGGAAGGGTCAGCAGCAGGTCGAGGGCGTCGTCCGGGACGCGGATGCAGCCGTCGCTGCCGGCCACGCCGAACGGACTCGCATCCGGCCACCCGTGCAGCGCGACCGTGCCCGGTCCACCGCCGAACGTCTCGTGGCTGTCGGAGTGCGCGCCCAGGGGGAGGATGTGCGGGCTGAACGTCGTCACGGTTTCCCTGATCGACGCCATGAGGTAGGTCCGGCCGGTCGGGGTCGGGTACTCGGGCTTGCCCGTGCCGACCGTCCAGGTGCCGCGCGATCGGCCCTTCTCGGACACGTCGAGGCGGAACGCGGCCAGGTCGACGGTGACCAGGAAGTCGTTCTCGGCGCGCTCGAAGTCGCCCGAGCCGGTGAACACCCAGCCGCTGGAGCGGTTCGGGCGGACCGGCAGCAGCACCTGCGACCAGCCGTCCCGGCGGGCGATCTCGGGGACCCAGGTCGGCGAGCCGAGCTGGGTCCCCGGCAGCCGGGCGACGGCCTCGCCGTCGGGCCGGTCGTAGACGGGCACGGCCTTGACGGCCCGGAGCACCTGCCCGGCGGTCGGCGACGTGTCGTCGTCCCGGGGCAGGCCGTCGATCTCGGCGAAGGTGGTGGCCTCCGGGAGGGCCTCGAAGGACCGCACGTCCACCGCCGTCGGAGCGGGCGGGGGCGGGGGCGGCGGATCCGGGGTGCCGGCGCAGGACGTGACGGCGAGCGCCGACACGGCTGCGAGCAGCAGCGAACGCAACATCGTGGGTCCCGATCAGGTTGAGGTCAGGTGACGGCGGAGGTGCCTCGACACGGCCGGTAGCGGCCGATCGGCACAAAGTCACGCCGTACCGCGAAGCTATCCACTTCCGAGGATCGGTCGCAAGCAGCCCAACGCCCTGCCACCTGAATGCCCCATCGCTTTACTCCACCTGTTCCAATCGGGCCCAAGATCGCCACTGAAAGTGACGTTCAATTACCGCGCGCTACAGCGGTCCGTCGGCCGTCAGTGCGCTCGGCAGGGGTCCTCGGAGCGTGCCCAGGGGTGCACGGTGGCTCCGGGAGGTGGAGCAAGGCCGGGAAAGCGAACGACCCCCGGAGCGGGAGGCTCCGGGGGTCGTTCGGGGGGACTGCGGTCAGCGGTAGTCGCGACCGAAGTCGTAGTCGTCCAGCGGAACGGCAGCGCCGGTCCCGGTGCCGAAGACGTCCGGCGTGTAGTAGCCGTCGTCGTAGGACGGGATGGCGTACGCCGCCGCGCGGGCTTCCTCGGTCGGCTGCACCTGGATGTTCCGGTACCGGTTGATGCCGGTGCCAGCCGGGATCAGCTTACCGATGATCACGTTCTCCTTGAGACCGATGAGCTTGTCCGAGCGGCCGTTGATGGCCGCGTCGGTCAGCACCCGGGTGGTCTCCTGGAACGACGCCGCCGACAGCCACGAGTCGGTGGCCAGCGACGCCTTGGTGATACCCATCAGCACGGGACGGCCGGCGGCGGGCTCGCCGCCTTCCGCCACGACGGCGCGGTTGCCGCTCTCGAACTCCGCGCGCTCGACGAGCGAGCCCGGCAGGAACTCGGTGGCACCCGAGTCGATGATCGTCACCCGGCGCAGCATCTGCCGGACGATGACCTCGATGTGCTTGTCGTGGATCGCCACGCCCTGGGCCCGGTAGACCTTCTGGACCTCCTGGACGAGGTGGAGCTGGGCTTCGCGGGGACCCATCACGCGCAGGACCTCGTGCGGGTCCGGCGTGCCTTCCAGGAGCTGCTGGCCGACGTGCACGTGGTCGCCGTCCTGCAACGGGCCGGTGACCGTGTTCGCCAGGCGCTGACGCTTGGACAGCTTCTCGAAGATGATCTCCTCGGACCCGTCGTCCGGGATGAGGGTGATCTTCCAGAAGCGGTCGCCGTCCTCGATCCGCACGCGGCCGTCGACGTCCGCGATGGGTGCCTTGCCCTTCGGCACCCGGGCTTCGAAGAGCTCCTGCACGCGGGGCAGACCGGTGGTGATGTCGTCGCCGGCCACACCGCCCTGGTGGAAGGTGCGCATGGTGAGCTGCGTGCCGGGCTCGCCGATCGACTGCGCGGCCACGATGCCGACCGCCTCGCCGACGTCGACGAGCTGGCCGGTCGCCATCGAGCGGCCGTAGCAGGACGCGCACACGCCGACCGCGGACTCGCAGGTCAGCACCGAGCGGACCTTGACCCTGGTGACGCTCGCCTCGACGAGCGTGGCCAGCGCCGGGTCGCCCAGGTCGTCACCGCGGTTGAGCACGACGTTGCCGTTGGCGTCGGTGATGTCCTCGGCGATGGTCCGCGCGTACACGGAGGTCTGCGCGAACTCGGCCAGACCGACCTTGTCGCCCAGCTTCTCGCCGACCGTCATGTTCACGCCGCGCGTGGTGCCGCAGTCGACCTCGCGGATGATGACGTCCTGCGAGACGTCCACCAGACGACGGGTCAGGTAACCCGAGTCGGCGGTGCGCAGCGCGGTGTCGGCGAGACCCTTGCGGGCACCGTGGGTCGCGATGAAGTACTCCAGCACCGACAAGCCCTCGCGGAACGAGTTCTTGATCGGGCGCGGGATGTACTCGCCCTTCGGGTTGGTCACCAGACCGCGCATGCCGGCCAGCGACCGGACCTGGGTCATGTTGCCCGCCGCCCCGGACTTCACGATCATGCGGATCGAGTTGTCCTCGGGGAAGTTGGCCTCCATGACCTCGGCGACCTCTTCGGTGGCCTTGGTCCACACCTTGACGAGCTCGTTGTTGCGCTCGACGTAGGAGAGCTGACCGCGCTGGTAGCGCTTCTCCACCGCGTCCGCGAGCTTCTCGTACTCGTCCAGGATGCCCTGCTTGGCCTCCGGCACGAGCACGTCGGAGATCGCGACGGTGACACCGGACCGGGTGGCCCAGTAGAAACCGGCGTCCTTGAGCTTGTCCAGCGTCCGGGCGACGGTGACCATCGGGTACCGCTCGGCCAGGTCGTTGATGATCGTGGCCTGCCGCTTCTTAGGCATGACCTCGTTGATGAAGGCGTAGTCCTGCGGCAGGACCTCGTTGAACAGCACCCGACCGAGGGTGGTCCTGGCCAGCCACGGCTGACCGGGCTCCCAGCCCTCCGGCTCCTCGTCCTTGGGCGGGTTCTTGTCGGAGATGCGGATCTTGGCCATCGCCTGGAGGCCCAGGGCCTTGCGGTCGTAGGCCATCAGCGCCTCGGCCGGCGACGAGTAGGCGAGACCCTCGCCGACGTCGCCCTCCTTGTGCCGGGTCAGGTGGTACAGGCCGGTCACCATGTCCAGACGCGGCATGGCCAGCGGCTTGCCCGACGCGGGCGAGAGGATGTTGTTCGACGACAGCATCAGCACGCGCGCCTCGGCCTGCGCCTCGGCGGACAGCGGCAGGTGGACCGCCATCTGGTCACCGTCGAAGTCGGCGTTGAACGCCTCGCAGACCAGCGGGTGGAGCTGGATGGCCTTGCCCTCGACGAGCTGCGGCTCGAACGCCTGGATGCCCAGGCGGTGCAGCGTGGGTGCGCGGTTGAGCAGCACCGGGTGCTCGGTGATGACCTCTTCCAGCACGTCCCACACGGCGGGGCGGGCGCGCTCGACCATCCGCTTGGCCGACTTGATGTTCTGCGCGTGGTTGAGGTCGACCAGCCGCTTCATCACGAACGGCTTGAACAGCTCCAGCGCCATCTGCTTGGGCAGACCGCACTGGTGCAGCTTGAGCTGCGGGCCGACCACGATGACCGAACGGCCGGAGTAGTCGACGCGCTTGCCGAGCAGGTTCTGGCGGAACCGGCCCTGCTTGCCCTTCAGCAGGTCGGACAGCGACTTCAGCGGCCGGTTGCCCGGACCGGTGACCGGACGCCCGCGGCGGCCGTTGTCGAACAGCGCGTCGACGGCCTCCTGGAGCATCCGCTTCTCGTTGTTGACGATGATCTCGGGCGCGCCGAGGTCGATCAGCCGCTTGAGGCGGTTGTTCCGGTTGATCACCCGGCGGTACAGGTCGTTCAGGTCGGACGTGGCGAAGCGGCCACCGTCGAGCTGCACCATCGGGCGCAGGTCCGGCGGGATGACCGGGACGCAGTCCAGCACCATGCCCTGCGGGTTGTTGCGGGTCGCCTGGAAGGCGGCCACGACCTTCAACCGCTTGAGGGCGCGCAGCTTCTTCTGGCCCTTGCCGCTGCGGATCGTCTCGCGCAGGACGTCGGCCTCGGCGTCCACGTCGTAGTCGCCGAGCAGCCGCTGGATGGCCTCGGCACCCATGGCACCGGTGAAGTAGTCGCCGTAGCGGTCGTACAGCTCGCGGTAGAGCATCTCGTCCGCGATGAGCTGCGCGCGCTCCAGCTTGGTGAAGGTGGACCAGATCTCGTCGAGCCGGTCCAGCTCGCGCTGCGCCCGGTCGCGGAGCTGGCGCATCTCGCGCTCGCCGCCCTCCTTGACCTTGCGGCGGACGTCGGACTTCGCGCCCTCGGCCTCCAGCTCGGCCAGGTCGGCTTCGAGCTTCTGCGCGCGGCCCTCGACGTCGGCGTCGCGCTTGTTCTCCACGCGCTTGCGCTCGACCTGCATCTCGTTGTCGAGAGTCGGCAGGTCGTTGTGGCGCAGCTCCGCGTTCACGCCCACGATCACGTAGGCGGCGAAGTAGATGATCTTCTCAAGGTCCTTGGGGGCCAGGTCGAGCAAGTAGCCCAGCCGGCTGGGGACGCCCTTGAAGTACCAGATGTGCGTGACCGGGGCGGCCAGTTCGATGTGGCCCATCCGCTCGCGGCGCACCTTGGCGCGGGTCACCTCGACGCCGCAGCGCTCGCAGATGATGCCCTTGAACCGGACGCGCTTGTACTTGCCGCAGTAGCACTCCCAGTCCCGGGTGGGACCGAAGATCTTCTCGCAGAACAAGCCGTCCTTCTCCGGCTTGAGCGTGCGGTAGTTGATGGTCTCGGGCTTCTTGACCTCGCCGAAGGACCACTGGCGGATGTCGTCCGCGGTCGCGAGACCGATGCGGAGCTCATCGAAGAAGTTGACGTCGAGCACGTCTACTCTCTTCCCCTTTTGATTCGGTTGCCCTTGCGGGCGGTGCTTGGGAGCTGGTGGCTCGGCGGTCGGGGGAAGGCGGGAGGCCCTCCCCCGACCGCCGGCGAGTGTCAGTTGACGACGTCGTCCACGGACGGCGACTCGGACCTCGACAGGTTGATGCCGAGGTTCGCCGCCGCGCGTTCCAGGTCTTCGTCGTCGCCGTCGCGCATCTCGATCGCGGCACCGTCCGAAGACAGCACCTCGACGTTGAGGCACAGCGACTGGAGCTCCTTGAGCAGCACCTTGAAGGATTCCGGGATACCCGGCTCCGGGATGTTCTCGCCCTTGACGATCGCCTCGTAGACCTTCACGCGGCCGAGCACGTCGTCGGACTTGATGGTCAGCAGTTCCTGGAGCGTGTACGCCGCCCCGTAGGCCTGCATCGCCCAGCACTCCATCTCACCGAAGCGCTGGCCACCGAACTGCGCCTTACCACCCAGGGGCTGCTGGGTGATCATCGAGTACGGGCCGGTCGAACGGGCGTGGATCTTGTCGTCCACCAGGTGCAGCAGCTTCAGGATGTACATGTAGCCGACCGACACCGGGAACGGGTAGGGCTCGCCGCTGCGCCCGTCGAAGAGCTGCGCCTTGCCGTTCTCCTTGACCATCCGCTCGCCGTCGCGGTTCGGGACCGTCGACCCGAGCAGGCCGGTGATCTCGTCCTCGCGAGCGCCGTCGAAGACCGGCGTGGCGGTCTTCGTGCCGGGGTCCACGTCGTAGAGGTCGGCGGGCAGGTTCTTGGCCCAGTCCGGGTCGCCGTTGATGCTCCAGCCCTGCTTGGCGATCCACCCGAGGTGGGTCTCCAGCACCTGGCCGATGTTCATCCGGCGCGGCACACCGTGCGTGTTCAGCACGATGTCCACCGGGGTGCCGTCCTCCAGGAAGGGCATGTCCTCGACGGGGAGGATCTTGCCGATGACGCCCTTGTTGCCGTGGCGGCCGGCGAGCTTGTCGCCGTCCTGGATCTTGCGCTTCTGGGCGACGTAGACCCGGACCAGCTCGTTCACGCCGGGGGGCAGCTCGTCGTCGTCCTCGCGGCTGAACACGCGGATGCCGATGACCTTGCCGTACTCGCCGTGCGGCACCTTCAGCGACGTGTCGCGCACCTCGCGGGCCTTCTCGCCGAAGATCGCGCGCAGCAGGCGCTCCTCCGGGGTCAGCTCGGTCTCGCCCTTGGGCGTGACCTTGCCGACCAGGATGTCGCCCGGCTGGACCTCGGCACCGATGCGGATGATGCCGCGCTCGTCGAGGTCGGCCAGGACCTCCTCGGAGACGTTCGGGATGTCCCGCGTGATCTCCTCGGCACCCAGCTTGGTGTCCCGCGCGTCGATCTCGTGCTCCTCGATGTGGATCGAGGTCAGGACGTCGTCCTGGACGAGGCGCTGCGACAGGATGATCGCGTCCTCGTAGTTGTGGCCCTCCCACGGCATGATCGCGACGAGCAGGTTCTTGCCCAGCGCCATCTCGCCGTTCTCGGTGCACGGCCCGTCCGCGAGGACCTGGCCCTCCTGCACCCGGTCGCCCTCGTTCACGATGGGCTTCTGGTTGATGCAGGTGCCCTGGTTCGAGCGGCGGAACTTGTGCAGGCCGTAGGTCTGCCGCGAGCCGTCGTCGGCCATGACCGTGACGTAGTCGGCGGAGATCTCCTCGACCGCACCGGTCTTCTTGGCCACCACGACGTCACCGGCGTCGACCGCGGCGCGCAGCTCCATGCCCGTGCCGACCAGCGGCGACTCGCTGCGCAGCAGCGGCACCGCCTGGCGCTGCATGTTCGCGCCCATCAGCGCGCGGTTCGCGTCGTCGTGCTCCAGGAACGGGATCATGGCGGTCGCCGCCGACACCATCTGGCGCGGGGAGACGTCCATGTAGTCCACGTCGAGCGGGTCGATCTGCTCGACCTCGCCGCCCTTCTTGCGGACCAGGACCTTGGTTTCGAGGAAGTTGCCCTCGTTGTCGATCTTCGCGTTGGCCTGGGCCTTCACGAAGCGGTCTTCCTCGTCCGCCGTCAGGTAGTCGACCTGGTCGGTGACCCGGCCCTCGATGACCTTCCGGTACGGCGTCTCGATGAAGCCGAACGGGTTGACCCGGCCGTAGCTCGACAGGGAGCCGATCAGGCCGATGTTCGGGCCTTCCGGCGTCTCGATCGGGCACATGCGGCCGTAGTGCGACGGGTGGACGTCGCGGACCTCCATGCCGGCCCGCTCGCGGGACAGACCACCCGGGCCGAGGGCGGAGAGGCGACGCTTGTGCGTCAGGCCCGCCAGCGGGTTCGTCTGGTCCATGAACTGGGAGAGCTGGGAGGTGCCGAAGAACTCCTTGATCGCCGCCACGACGGGCCGGATGTTGATCAGGGTCTGCGGCGTGATCGCCTCGACGTCCTGGGTCGTCATGCGCTCGCGCACGACGCGCTCCATGCGGGAGAGGCCGACCCGGATCTGGTTCTGGATCAGCTCGCCGACGGTGCGCAGGCGGCGGTTGCCGAAGTGGTCGATGTCGTCGACCTCGACGGGCACCTCGGTCTCGCCCGGCTGCATCGTCGTCTCACCGGCGTGCAGGCGGACCAGGTACTCGATCGTCGTGACGATGTCGTCCTCGGTCAGCACACCCGTGGAGATCGGGGAGGCCAGGCCCAGCTTCTTGTTGATCTTGTACCGACCGACCTTGGCCAGGTCGTAGCGCTTGTCCTTGAAGAAGAGGTTCTCCAGCAGCGCCTGCGCGGACTCCTTCGTCGGCGGCTCGCCCGGACGCAGCTTGCGGTAGATGTCGAGCAACGCTTCGTCGGTGCCCGCGGTGTGGTCCTTCTCCAGCGTCGTCAGCAGCGTCTCGGAGAACGAGAAGCGCTCGCGGATCTGCTCGGTGCTCCAACCCAGGGCCTTCAGCAGCACGGTGACCGGCTGGCGGCGCTTGCGGTCGATCCGGACACCGACGGTGTCACGCTTGTCGACGTCGAACTCCAGCCAGGCACCCCGCGACGGGATGATCTTGACGCTGAAGACGTCCTTGTCGGTCGTCTTGTCGATCGCCGTGTCGTAGTAGACGCCGGGCGAGCGGACGAGCTGGGAAACCACGACCCGCTCGGTGCCGTTGATGATGAACGTGCCCTTGTCGGTCATCATCGGGAAGTCACCCATGAACACCGTCTGGCTCTTGATCTCGCCAGTGGTGTGGTTGGTGAACTCCGCCGTGACGAACAACGGGGCGGCGTACGTCATGTCCTTGTCCTTGCACTCCTCGGTCGAGGCCTTGACCTCGTCGAAGCGCGGATCGGAGAAGGAGAGGGACATCGAGCCCGAGAAGTCCTCGATAGGAGAAATCTCGTTCAAGACCTCTTCGAGGCCGCCCGTCGGCGTCTCGTCGCCCTCGTCGACTCGGCGCTGGAACCACGCCTCGTCGCCGGTGAGCCATTCGAACGACTGGATCTGGAGGTCGAGCAGGTTGGGCGTCTGAAGCGGTTCGTGGATCTTCGCGAACGAGACGCGCTTCGGCGCTCCGGGAATCCCCGACGTGGAGTTGGTCGCAGCAGTGGCCTTGGTCGCGCGAGAGATCGCCAAGATGCGTCCTTCCAGGGACAGGTAGCTGGCTAGTCAGCGGAACTAGCACGGCTGTCAAGGGTGCGGCGATGCCCGGCAATCCAGCTCTCGGCGAAGGGCAAACGGAAAGAGGGCAGCGCAAAGGGGCAGTCTAGCCACGCGCATGCCAACTGTCGAGAGGCACCTGGAAGGACCTTCCTCGTCATCACCGACAGAGTGACCCTGCCGACGCCCACAGTCAAGATGCCACGCGGCGATCACTCTCGTGGCGCAAGCCGCGTTCACTCGCGGTTACCGCCCTGACCAGCGGAATTACTCGGATGCGGGCTGGAGGTGAACTGTCGGCGGGTGTTCGTGGTCCTCCGGTCGACGTCCCCGGTTCCACTCCGTGACCTGTCGTTTTGTGTGATGGAGCTCACTGTTCTAGGAGTTGCTTTTGGAGGTTTTTCGTCCACATGCGACCTGCGAGGAGACAGGAGAGCCGCGTGGGCTGGGGGTTTGGTGAGTTGATCTCTGCGGTGGGTGGTTGGGATACTGGGAGTGGCTGCGTGCCTACGCTGCGTTTGACATGGCGTGGGATGTTGGTGGGTGGTGTGGTGAGGGGCGAGGTGTAGCGCTGGGACTGCGGGGCGCTGTGTTGGACGTGCAGCGTTTGAGCGTGCGATCCGCTGGGCATGTGTGTGCAGGCGCTGGCGGTGCGGGGCTGGCGGGTGCGGGTGCGGTGCTGAAGATGCAGGTGCGGTGGCGCGGAATGCGGTGCGAGCGGGGCGGGATTGTCGTACCCCGCTGCTTGGATGTGAGTCGGGGGCTCTTCGCGCGGGAGTACCCCTGGGCGACCTTGGGCGGCGAACCTCGGGTGGCCTTGGACAGCGAGGTGCGGTGGCGGCGTTGAAGTGCGTTGGAGATGAAGGCGTCCTCGCTGATGGGCGAGCCGCCAGGATGATTGATGCGGCGGGTGGGGCGTGCCGGCGCGGGCCGGTTTCATTGGGCCAGTTCTGTTGACTGGTCACCGGCCTGACTGAACATTTCCCTGCTGTTGGCCTTCCAACGGCCGCCCGTCCTTTGGCCAGGCTGGTCACTCCCCCGGAGACGGCCTTGACCGTTACCACATAACTTCTGCTCCGGTGCCGGCTTCCTTACCGGTGGAAAACGCCCCCACGGTACTTCTGACCTGGCCCGAGACCTCCGTGGTGCCCGCGCTGGGGCTCCGGGAAGTCGATTACGTCCTCCATGAACGGCGAGATGTCCGGATTGGAGGTGAGGGTGGCCGTGGGGTGTTTGCGCAGGTCAGCGACGCCGGGTGGCCCGTTGTAGGGGTGGACGGGACCGGGCGGCGGGTGGGGGCACGGGATCTCCTCCTCCGGCGCTGAGCTTCCAGCCCGCGTCGGTGCGGGTCAGGTCGGTTTGGTAACGGTTGACCTCCTTCACCGGTTGGATGCCTTCCGGGGTCACCGTCGTTTCACCACGGTGATCAGGTGCGCTTTTCCGGCTCGGCCGTCCAGGTCCGGGAGATTTCGGTGCGGAGGTCTCCGGTGGACGAGTCGAACCAGCGGTTCAGGTCGTCGTCTACCTTTTGTAGTCCAGGGTGGGGAAGTCGGCTATTCCCGCCTGGTCCACGCTGAGCGCCTCTTCGCGTTCCGCCACGGCTGCATCGCGCACTCCAACTCGACCGGCAGTCCGAGTGGCTGTCCCAGGCTGGTCAGGGCGGGCACGTCGGGGCGCGCACGGCGGTGACGCGGTCGACCTCGGTCTTGCGGGAGGGCTCACGGAGCGCGAGCGTGGAGGCGGCTTTGTCGAACAGGGTCATCGGCCCGAATCCGGCCGCAGCGCCGTAGTCGCTCCCCAGTCGGTTCGACAGGTCACGGGGACGTGGCTTCGCGACGTGGGCCGCTTCGGGCGTCAGCGCTCGGCCGCCGGCACCTCGGTTCGTCCGGACACAGCGAGAGGGCGGGCACCCGTGGTGGGTGCCCGCCCTCTCGGAGCTTCAGCGCAAGCGCCCGGAGGCGCTCAGATCACTTGAGCGAGATCTTGGCGCCGGCCGCTTCCAGCTTCTCCTTGGCGGCCTCGGCGACGTCCTTCGCCACGTTCTCCAGGATCGGCTTCGGGGCGGCCTCGACCAGCTCCTTGGCCTCCTTCAGGCCCAGGCCCGAGACGACCTCGCGGACGACCTTGATGACCTGGATCTTCTTCTCGCCGGCACCTTCGAGAACGACGGTGAACTCGTCCTTCTCCTCCTCGGCGGGGGCAGCGGCGGCGGCCGGGCCGGCAGCGGCGACGGCGACCGGAGCGGCGGCGGTGACCTCGAACTTCTCCTCGAACTTCTTGAGGAAGTCCGAGAGCTCCAGCAGGGTCAGGTCCGCAAAGGCGTCGAGCAGGTCATCGGTGCTGAGCTTCGCCATGATCGGCGTCCTTTCGTTCAACGCCCGACTACCGCCGGGGCGCGGAGATTGTCGGGTGGATCAGCTTTCGGCGGGAGCGTCGGCAGCGGGAGCTTCTTCCGCCGTCTTCTTCTCCACCAGGGCAGCGGCCAAACGAGCGACCTGCGTGGCCGGGGCGTTGAACAGCGCCGCGGCCTTGGACAGGTTGCCCTTCATCGCGCCCGCGATCTTGGCGAGCAGCACCTCGCGGTTGTCGAGGTCCGCGATGCGGCTGACCTCGTCGACCGAGAGCGGGCGGCCGTCCATGAAGCCGCCCTTGATGACCAGGGCCTTGTTGTCCTTCGCGAAGTCACGCAGCGCCTTGGCCGCGTCGACCGGCTCGCCCTCGACGAAGGCGATGGCGGTCGGGCCGATGAGCAGGTCGTCGAGACCTTCGACGCCGGCGTCCTGGGCTGCACGCTTGACGAGCGTGTTCTTCGCGACGGTGTACGTGGTGCCCGCGCCGAGAGCGCGACGCAGCGTGGTGAGCTGCGCCATGGAGAGGCCGCGGTACTCGGTGACGACAGCGGCCGAGCTACCGCGGAACTTGTCCGTGAGCTCGGCGACGGCCGAGACCTTGCTGGGCTTCGCCATGATCGCCTCCTCTCTGGGCTGTGAGGTGACCAGCCGGCCGTGCCGAGGAGAGGGCATGAAAAACGCCCCGGTGCACAGCAGCACGGGGCGGTCAGGACGCGGTGCGTCCCGGGAACCTCGTCCTCCTGCGCGGGCCGTTCGCCGTGCGAACCCTTCGTTCCCACACCCTGGGGTGCGGGAAGACCAGCGGTCTTCGGTAGAACCACCGCAGACAGTACGGGATGTGTCCCGCGCGCTCCAAATCGGCATGATGTGACCTGTGACCGAAGAGCCCCCGAGGAACCCGCCACCCCCGGACATCGACCCGGAACAGCTCAGGCAGTTCCAGGAGTTCCAACGGTTCCAGGAATTCCAGCGCTTCCAGCAGGGCCAGGGCACCCCGGCCCTCCCCGCCGGCGCGGGCACCCCCGCCCTGCCACCGGCCGTCCCGGTACCGGTCCCGCCCGTCGCACCCCCGCCCAAGCCGCCGCGCACACCGCTGTGGCGGATCTTGCTGGGCAGCAAGGCGTTCCGGCGGTTGATCTACTTCCTGGTGGTGGTGCTCATCCTCTCCCTCGTCTACGACCACTACTTCGGCCCGAGCGACGAAGAGAGCGACCCCCGCGCCCAGGGCAGCCAGGAACAGGTGGCGCGAATCCCGAAGACGCCGTGGAACGCGAACGGCACCGTCGGCAGGCTGTACCAGCACGTGGGCCGGGATACCCCCGACCAGGGCTGCCTGCTGTTCACGCGCGACGGGGCGGCCAAGAAGAAGTTCGCCGAGGCGTTCGGCGCTCCTGATTGCGAATCGGCCATCCGGCGGCTGCACGAGCAGGTCACGAACCTGGCCGAGTACGAGAAGGCCTACCCCGACGACCCCGGTACCCAGGAGACCCGGGTGCGGGTGTCGTCCTGCGAGTTCAAGGTGAACGGCGGACCCCGGCTCGGCTGGTTCGAGTTGACGAAGCTGGAGCCGAGCGGGGGGTGGGCCATCTCCGACTACAAGGCCGAGCCCGCCGGCTGCGGTCCCGGCTGATCGCGAACCGGTCCGCACACGGGAAAAGCCCCTCGGCGGGAGGCCGAGGGGCTTTTTCGCGCTGGGAGGAAGCCGGTCAGGCGGTGGCTTCGTCGGTCAGCAGGTTGCGGGTGCGGTTCGGGTCGACCAGGATGCCCGGGCCCATCGTCGTCGAGACGGTGACCTTCTTCAGGTACCGGCCCTTCGCGGCGGACGGCTTCACACGCAGGATCTCGTCCAGCGCGGCGGCGTAGTTCTCGACCAGCTTCTCCAGGTCGAACGACACCTTGCCGATGACCAGGTGCAGGTTGGCCTGCTTGTCGACGCGGAAGTTGATCTTGCCGCCCTTGATGTCCGCCACGGCCTTCGTGACGTCCGGCGTCACGGTGCCCGTCTTGGGGTTCGGCATCAGGCCGCGCGGGCCGAGGATGCGGGCGATGCGGCCGACCTTCGCCATCTGGTCCGGCGTGGCGATCGCGGCGTCGAAGTCGTACCAGCCGTCCTGGATGCGCGCGATCAGGTCTTCCGAGCCGACCGCGTCCGCACCGGCGGCCTCGGCCTCGGCGGCCTTGTCACCGGTCGCGAAGACGATCACGCGGGCGGTCTTGCCCGTACCGTGCGGCAGGTTCACGGTGCCGCGGACCATCTGGTCGGCCTTGCGGGGGTCGACGCCGAGGCGGATGGCGACCTCGACGGTCGCGTCCAGCTTGACCTTGGACGTCTCCTTGGCGAGCTTGGCGGCCTCCAGCGGCGTGTACAGCCGCTCCCGGTCCACCAGCTCAGCCGCGTTCTTGTACGCCTTGCTGCGCTTCATTCTCTGTCCTTAGCCAACAGTTGTGGTCACGAGCCGAAGCGACGGCTCTCCCACGGAGTTCGGTGGAAAATCAGCCTTCGACCGTGATGCCCATGGAACGGGCGGTGCCCGCGATGATCTTCGCGGCCTGGTCGACGTCGTTCGCGTTCAGGTCGACCATCTTGGTCTGCGCGATCTCGCGCACCTGGTCCATGGTCACCTTCGCGACCTTGACGCGGTGCGGCTCGCCGCTGCCCTTCTCGACACCGGCGGCCTTGAGGATCAGCTTCGCGGCCGGCGGGGTCTTGAGCTTGAAGTCGAACGAGCGGTCTTCGTACACGGAGATCTCGACGGGCACCACGGTGCCGCGCTGCGACTCGGTCGCCGCGTTGTACGCCTTGCAGAACTCCATGATGTTGACGCCGTGCTGACCCAGCGCGGGGCCGACCGGCGGCGCGGGGTTCGCGGCCCCGGCCTTGATCTGCAGCTTGATGACCGCTGCGAGCTTCTTCTTCTTGGGTGGCATCTCGTGATTCCTCTATTGCGGTGTCCGCGCGCGGCCCTGCCGGCCGCAGCGTGGCTGCCGATCCCGCAGGGGGACCGATCAGATCTTGGAGACCTGGCTGAACGACAGCTCGACCGGAGTCTCGCGGCCGAAGATCGACACCAGGACCTTCAGCTTCTGGCCGTCCGCGTTGACCTCGCTGATCGTCGCGGGCAGCGTGGCGAAAGGGCCGTCCATGACGGTGACCGACTCGCCGACCTCGAAGTCGACCTCGACGGTCGTCTTGGTGGGCGCGGAGGACTTCTTGCCCCCGGTCGGCTTCTCCCGCTCGACCTGCGGGAGCAGGAACTTCAGCACGTCGTCGAGGGTGAGCGGCGACGGCTTGGAGGTCGCGCCGACGAACCCGGTCACGCCCGGCGTGTTGCGCACCGCGCTCCACGAGGCGTCGTTGAGCTCCATCCGGACCAGGATGTAGCCGGGCAGCACCTTGCGCTGCACCTGCTTGCGCTGGCCGTTCTTGATCTCGGTGACTTCCTCGGTCGGCACCTCGACCTGGAAGATGAAGTCCTCCATGTCGAGCGTCTGGATGCGCGTTTCGAGGTTGGTCTTGACCTTGTTCTCGTACCCCGCGTACGAGTGCACGACGTACCAGTCGCCGGGCGCGTACTTGAGCGCCTCGCGCATCTCGGCGGCCGGGTCGGCGGGCTCTTCGTCGATCGGCGTCGTGTCGAGCGCGGCGACGTCGACCTCGGCGTCCGCCTGGTCGTCCTCGTCGCCGGAGCCGGAGTCGTCGGGATCGGAGGCGGTGACGCCCTCGGTGTCCTCCGCCGCCTCGTCCTGCTCGACGTCCTCGACGCCACGGTCGAGGTCCTGCTCGTCGGTCAGCTCCTGGGCGTCAACGCCGTTCTCGGAGGTCACTGTGGGTCTCGCTTCCTTTCAATGCATCACGTGCTCCCGCCGCCGCCCGCGGGCGGCGGCCGGGGTGTCCGACTCTAGGCGAACACCTTGAACACGCCCCAGGCGAAGGCCGAATCGAGGCCGAACACCAACGCCACCATGAAGGCCACGAAGACCAACACGACCGACGTGTAGGTGATCATCTGCTTGCGGGTCGGCCAGATGACCTTCCGCAGCTCGCTGACCACCTCACGGGCGTAGCGGATGATCCTCGCGAAGAACCCGACGCGCTTCTCCTGGTCATCCCGCGCTCGCGTGGGACGACCCTTCTTGTCCTCCGCGTCGTCGGAGTCGACCTCGGCCGACTTCTTCGCCTCGGGACGTGCGGCGGAGTCCTTGCGGCCCGCAGGGCGCGCGGAGCCCCGACGCTCACGACGCGCTGCGGCGGTGACCGGCCGGGACGCGCTCTCGCGCTCGTCCGGCTGATCCTGCTCGCGGCCCTCGCTCATGCCGTCCTCCGCTCACCATCGCGATCGCACGTCGTGCTTCGACGCAGGGGCGACAGGACTTGAACCTGCAACCTGCGGTTTTGGAGACCGCTGCTCTGCCAGTTGAGCTACACCCCTTTGGGATCCCCGGTGGGGAACCCCTGGCTGAGGACGTCTTCCACTCTCCTCACGTGGCCCGTGAGGCAGCGGCTGGACGTTCCGGAGTCGAAGCATACGGCACCGGGTGCCCCTCCTTCCAACTGGCCCGGTCAGAGGGGGTGCCGGAGCGCTGCGCCGCTGTGCCGTCTGCCACGATTGGGGCATGGCCTCACCTGAGACGACCTCCGCCCCCGGCACCTCCGACCTCCCCAGGATCTCCCGGCGGATCTCCGGCATCGCCGAGTCCGCCACCCTGGCGGTCGACGCGAAGGCGAAGGCGCTGAAGGCGGCCGGGCGGCCGGTGATCGGCTTCGGTGCGGGCGAGCCCGACTTCCCGACCCCCGATGCCATCGTCGCCGCTGCTCAGGCTGCCTGCACCGACCCGCGGAACCACCGCTACACCCCCGCCGCCGGCCTGCCCGAGCTGCGGGAAGCCGTAGCGAAGAAGACCGAGCGCGACTCCGGGTACGCCGTGCCCGCCTCGCAGGTGCTGATCACCAATGGCGGCAAGCAGGCCGTCTACCAGGCGTTCGCGACCGTCCTGGACCCGGGTGACGAGGTGCTGCTGCCCGCGCCGTACTGGACCACCTACCCCGAGGCGATCACCCTCGCGGGCGGCGTGCCGGTGCAGGTGACCGCCGACGAGGCGACCGACTACCTGGTGACCGTGGACCAGCTCGAAGCCGCGCGGACCCCGAGGACCAAGGTCCTGCTGCTGTGCTCGCCGTCCAACCCGACCGGTGCGGTGTACTCCCGCGAGCAGGTCACCGCGATCGGCGAGTGGGCGCTGGAGCACGGCCTGTGGGTGATCACCGACGAGATCTACGAGCACCTGGTCTACGACGGCGCGGAGTCGGTGTCTCTGCCGGTGGCCGTGCCCGCGATGGCGGACCGCACGATCGTGCTCAACGGCGTGGCGAAGACCTACGCGATGACCGGCTGGCGGGTGGGCTGGCTGATCGGGCCGGCCGACGTGGTCAAGGCCGCCGCGAACCTCCAGTCGCACCTGACGTCGAACGTGTCGAACGTGGCGCAGCGCGCCGCGCTGGAGGCCGTGTCCGGCCCGCTGGACGCCGCGCACGAGATGCGCGAGGCGTTCGACCGGCGGCGGCGGACGATCGTCGACCTGCTCAACGCCATCCCCGGCGTGCACTGCCCGACGCCGAAGGGCGCGTTCTACGTGTACCCGTCGGTGAAGCCGTTGCTCGGCAAGGTGCTGCGCGGCGTGGAGATCACCGACACGGTGCAGCTCGCCGCGCTGATCCTGGAGCACGCCGAGGTGGCCGTGGTGCCCGGCGAGGCTTTCGGAACGCCCGGTTACCTGCGGCTGTCCTACGCCCTCGGCGACGACGACCTGAAGACCGGCATCACCCGTATGGCGGAACTGCTCGGCGAGATCAAGTTGTAAATATTCACAACCCCCTCGAAAGGCACCCTCGTCCGGGGGTGCCTTTCGTCGTTTTCGGACACATCCCGGTAACCGAACGTAATCGCTTTGTACGGCTGCCCGATGGTCCGACCCCGGCTCACCGAGCCGAAACCCCCCGAGGAGCTCACATGGCCTTACCCCAACCGCCGACGACGCAACACCACCAACACGCCGCGTCCGCTCCCCCGCGGAACGGGTTCGGCATCGCCGGCTTCGTGCTCGGCCTGGTCGGCTTGGCCACCAGCTTCATCCCGCTGATCGGCCTGGTCGCGTGGCCGCTGGTGATCCTCGGCCTGGTGCTCGGCGGCCTGGGCATCGCGCGGGCGGGCCGGTCCGGCGGCCGGGGGCTCGCGATCGCGGGCGTCGTGCTGTCCGCGGCGGGCCTGGTCGTCTGCGTGCTCTGGGTGGCGGTGTTCGGCAACGCGCTGAACGACGACCCCCAGTCGATGAACGACCTGAAGGGCCAGGCCGGCAAGGAGTCCAGGGTCGTCTACGAGATCACCGGCAGCGCGGCCAGGGCGTCCGCCACGTTCACCACCTACAGCGGCGGCGACAGCTCCTCCAACAAGGAGGAGATCACGAAGCTGCCGTGGACCAAGGAGGTCACCGTGACGGGCCTGCTCAGCGGTGCCGGTCTCTCCGCGATGACCGGCCCCGAAGGCGGCTCGGTGACCTGCAAGATCAGCGTGGACGGCGTGGAGAAGAAGACCGTGACCGCGACCGGGGCGTCCGCCGTGGCGGCCTGCAACTTCTGACCCGCTCTGCTTCGACCTGGCCACTCCGGCGCTCCTCCGCACCCGCCGGAGTGGCCTTCTCCCGCTACGCCGTGTAGTCCTTACGGGTGAACAGAGTAACCGTCGGAAGAACCACGACGATGGTCTGTTCAGATCAATGGATCTTGGCCCGAGGAGAGCAGCGCATGACGGAGTCCTCCCTGCCGGAGCCCCCTGGACGCCCGATCCGCAAGTGGCCGGTCATCACCGGGTCCGCCGTGCTGGTGCTGGGCGCGCTGCTGCTCGCCCTCTGGGTCGCCAGACCGGCCGAGCCGGCGGTGGTGGTCTACGAGGTCTTCGGCGAGGCGGGCGGTGCCACCGTCACGTACTCGACGTTCGACCGGAACGGCAGCGCGACCCGCGAGGTCGAGCTGACGTCGTTCCCCTGGTACCAGGAGCTGCGGGTGGCGGGCGACGACGTGCACGACGGCGTGTTCACCGTGACGATCGGCCCGGCCGGCGGCTCGGTGGGCTGCAAGGTCGGCGTGGACGGCGTCGAACGCCGCTCCGCGACCGCCACCGGGGCGCTCACCAGCGCCCTGTGCGGGGGTTTCTGACCCGGGGTCGCGCGCCGGACCGGCCCGGCGCGCACCGGGAGCCGGGCTACGGCAGGCGGACCCGGGCGGATGCGCCGCCGAGCACCGACCTGCCCTCGAACGAGGCCGTCACGTTGACCTTGAAGGTCCCGTCCTCCAGGACCTTGGTGACCTTGCCGGTGACCTCCACGAGCGCGCCCTCGTCGTCGTCGGGCACCGGGACGGGCCGCCCGAAGCGGACGCCGTACTCCACGACCGCGCCGGGGTCGCCGGCCCACTCGGTGACGATCCGGCCGGCCAGGCCCATGGTGAGCATCCCGTGCGCGATGACGCCGGGCAGGCCCACGCCGGTGGCGAACCGCTCGCTCCAGTGGATCGGGTTCAGGTCGCCGGACGCACCGGCGTAGCGGACCAGGTCGGCCCGGGTGATGCGCAGCGCCAGCGGCGGCAGCTCGTCGCCCACGGACACCTCGGCGGCGCGGATCACGCGTCCTCCCCACGGACCACGAGGGTGCAGCGGCCGGTGCACACCGGCTCGCCCTCTTCGGTGCTGATCTCGGCGCGGAGGGCGAGCATGTCGTTGCCCATCCGCGAGGTGACGCCGTCCACGTGCAGTTCGACCACGAGCCGGTCGCCGGCGGTGATCGGGCGCACGTGGTGGAACGTCTGGTCGCCGTGCACGACGCGCGTGTAGTCCAGGCCCAGCTCGGGGTCGTCCACCAGGACGTCGTTGGCCTTCAACGACACGATGATCGCGAACGTGGGCGGCGCGATGACGTCGCGGTACCCGGCAGCGCGGGCGGCCTCCGGGTCGCGGTGCACCGGGCTGGTCTCACCGAGGGCGTCGGCGAACTCGCGGATCTTCTCGCGGCCGACTTCGTAGGGCGGTGAGGGCGGGTACGCGCGGCCGGTGAACGACTGGTCGAGAGGCACCGGAGCAGGTTACGCGACGAGGCCCGCCCCCTGGTGCGGGGACGGGCCTCGTCGGAACGGCTGCGGGAACCCTAGCGGGTTTCCTTGTGCGCCCGGTGGGTCTTGCAGTTCGGGCAGAACTTCTTGATCTCCAGGCGGTCCGGGTCGTTGCGCCGGTTCTTCCTGGTGATGTAGTTCCGGTGCTTGCACTCCTCGCACGCGAGGGTGATCTTGGGGCGTACGTCGGTTGCAGCCACGGTCCTTGCCTTTCACAGAGCGCGCGTACCCCGGAACGTCCAGTACGGGCTTACCGCCTGGCGGGGATCGAACTACGAGTAGCGGTGGCCGGACTTGAACCGGCGACACAGCGATTATGAGCCGCTTGCTCTACCAACTGAGCTACACCGCTTTGCACGACAACCAGCCGCTGATGCTTGTGCACCGCGGCCAAGTCGTGGAGCCCCTTTACGGAATCGAACCGTAGACCTTCTCCTTACCATGGAGACGCTCTGCCGACTGAGCTAAAGGGGCCTGCTCTTTGCGTTCCTTGCGGAGCGAGTAGAACTCTACACAACCTCCCCGCGAGAGTGAAATCCGGGGGGCCGGTCAGTGCACGAGGGTGAGTACCGTCTCATCCCGGGCACCCCTGACCTGCACCGTCCGCGCCCGCAGCCACGCTTCGAAGCGCTCCTCGGACAGCGGCCGGGAGATCAGGTAGCCCTGCGCCACGTCGCAGCCCATCGCCACGAGCTGGTCGCGGGCGGCGTCGTCCTCGACGCCCTCGGCCACCACGATCAGGCTCAGCGAGTGGCCCAGCTCGACGATCGACCGCACCACGGCCATGTCGCCGAGGTCGGTGCCCATGCCGAGCACGAACGACTTGTCGATCTTGACCTCGTCCACCGGGAGCTGCCGCAGGTAGGCCAGCGACGAGTAGCCGGTGCCGAAGTCGTCCACGGCCAGCACGACGCCCATGGTGTGCAGCCGCCGCAGCACGGGCAGCGCCCGTTCCGGGTCGGCCATCACCCCGGACTCGGTCAGCTCGAACGTGAGCAGCTCCGGCGGCACCTCGTGCTTGACCAGCGCGGCGGCCACCCGGTCCGGGAACTCCTCGTCGGCCAGCGTCCGCACCGACAGGTTCACCGCGATGGACATCCGCAGCCCGCGGTCGAGCCACCCGCGCACCCGTTCCAGGGCCTTGTCCATCACGAAGTCGGTCAGCACGTCGACCAGGCCGGTGGCCTCGACGGCGGGCACGAACTCGTCCGGGTCGACCCGGCCGAACTCCGGGTGCTTCCAGCGCACCAGCGCCTCCGCGCCGACCACCTGCCTGCTCGGCAGCGCGACCTTGGGCTGGTAGTGCACCGACACCTGGCCGTTCTCCAGCGCCGACCGGAACTGGGTCACCAACTGGAAGCGGCGCAGGAAGATCTGGCCCATCGACGGCGCGTACGCCCGCAGCGGCTCGGCCTCGCTGGTCGCCCGGACCGCCACGTCGGCGCGCTGGAGCAGCGCGTCCGGGTCGGGGTCCTCGATCTCGCAGTTCGCGGTGGACGCCCAGCCGACGACCGCCCCGGCCTCGACGGTGAGCCGGTCCACCGGGTAGGGCACCGACAGCGCGGTGCGCAGCCGCTCGGCGATCTCCCGGATCCGCTCGGCCTGCCGGTCCAGCAGCAGCGCGGCGAACGCGCTGCCCTCCAGCCTGGCCAGCGGCACCTCGGGACCGAGCTCGTCGCGCAGCCGGCGGCCGGCGGCGACCACCATCCGGTTGCCCCACGCCTGGCCGAGCGCGTCGGACACGGTCGAGAGCACGTCCAGGTCGATCCGCACGACGACCGACGTGCCGGCCTGCCGCACCGGCTCGTGCCCGGCCTCCCGGAAGCCCGGCCGGTTGAGCAGGCCGGTCAACGGGTCGTGGTAGGCGTCGTGGCGCAGCCGGGCGAGCAGCCGGCGGTTGTCCACGGCGGTCGACAGGTGGCTGGCCAGGGTGCGCAGGAGCTGGAGGTCGGCCTTGCCGAAGCCGCGCCACCGGCTGAGCCGGTCGTGCACCTCGACCGCGCCGAGGAGCTGGGTCGCGCCGCGCAGCGGCACCACCAGCGCTTCCTGCGCGTCCCGGCGGGCCAGGGCCTCGGACACGTCCTCGCCGGCGTCGACGACGCGGAAGTACCGCACCTGCGAGCCGGGCAGTTGCAGCATGGCGTCTTCGCGGAGCTGGCGCGGGTCGTCGCGGCGCATCCCGTGCGGCAGCGGCTCGCCCGCGACGAGCATCCGCATCGGTGCCTGCGGGTCGGTGCGCAGCCGGAGCACCACGCGGTTGGCGTTGAGCTGCTCGCGGATCCGCTCGGCGATGAGCTGCCACTCGTCGTCCTCGGCCTGCCCGTCGCCGTCCTCGGCGGACGCGCCGCGCGGGCCGGTGGCGTGCCGGCCGGACCGGGCCACCCGCAGGGAGACCTCGCTGAGCGCCTCCAGGTCGCGCTGCTCGCGCAGCAGACCGGAGTACGCCAGGTAGATGGCGGTGATGCCGGCGAACACCAGGGCGATCAGCAGCCCGCCCCAGGGGGCCTTGGTCGCGATCTCGTAGCCGGCCAGGCCAGCGGAGGTGTTGAGCAGCGCCACGACCAGCGTCTGGAGCACCAGGCGCAGGCTCGGCGCGACCCGCATGCCCTTGCCCATCAACCGCAGCGCGGTCAGACCGAGCACGCTGGCCAGCAGCGGCACGGCGATGGTGCCGAGGAACGCGCCCGCCCAGAACGGCCCGTCGTCGCCGACGAACTCCTTCACGGAGTGGGCGACCGCGAAGGCGACCGAGATCTCCATGAACATCAGGCCGGCGTTGTAGACGGCGCGGTCCAGCACGCGCCTGCCGAGCAGGGTGCCGACGCCCGCGACCACGTGCGCGGCGAGCACGACCTCGAACGGCGCGACGAGCAGGCCGAGCACGAGCGGGATCTCGGTGAAGGAGATCGTCCAGGCCACGCCACTGCGGACGTCGACGTTGATGGCGAGCTGCTCGGCGAGCAGGAACCCGACCACGAGCAGCGGTCCGGCCCACAGCAGCTCGAACCGGTCGTCGTCCTTCGGGAGCCACGTGCCGACGGCGAACGCGGACAGCGCGCCCGCCGCGAGGAGCAGGACCGCGAACACGCTGAACGCGCGGTTCGTGGACCGGGTCGGCGCGCTCGGCACCGTGGCCGACGCGTGGTCGGACATCCAGCCTCCTCGTCGGCCGTCGTCGCGCACGGCCGGGTTGCGGCCTACGAGCTCCGGGCGTGACTGAGGGGTCCCGAACACCGACCGAGACCCCTCCAGGGGTGCCAATGTACCCCGGTTGGGCGACGAAATGGCAGGTCGATAAGCCGATTACCACGAGAAGTAACAGAACGGCTCACACGATCAGCTCTCCTGCCAGCACCGTCACCGCCTGGCCCGCGAGCCGCACGCGATCACCGGCCAAGGTCGTCCGGACCTGCCCGCCACGGGGCGACGCCTGCTCGGCGAGGAGCTCGGCGCGACCCAGCCTCGGCGTCCACCAGGAGGCCAGCGTGCAGTGCGCGGAACCGGTCACGGGGTCCTCCGGAACCCCGTAGGACGGGTAGAAGCAGCGGCTCACGACGTCCAGCCCGGGTCGGTCGCCGGGCGCGGTGACGATCACCCCGCGACCGGGGACCTCGCCCAGCGCGGCGAGGTCGGGGCGCAGCGCGCGGACCTCCGTCGCGGACGCCGCCTGCACCAGCACGTCGGACACGGCCCGCGCGACGGCGGTGATCGTCACGCCCGGCAGGCCGGCGCGCAGCGGCGGGGTGATCTCGACCGGCCGGGCCGGGTCGGCCGGGAAGTCCATCTCCACCCAGCCGTCGCGGGCGGTGCAGGTGAGCACGCCGCTGCGGGTGGCGAACCGGCGGTCGCCGCCGAGCACGTGCGCGGCGGCCAGCGTGGCGTGGCCGCACAGGTCGACCTCCCGGACCGGGGTGAACCAGCGCAGCGGCAGCGGTCCGTCGTCCACGAGGCGCACGAACGCCGTCTCGGCGTGCTTCATCTCCGCCGCGACGGACTGCATCCAGGCGTCGTCGGCGGGTTCGTCGAGCAGCACGACGCCCGCGGGGTTGCCCGCGAACGCCCGGTCGGTGAAGGCGTCGACCACGTGGATTCGCACGGGGACCAGGTTACGTTTCGGGCATGGACCCGTTGCTCCCCGCGTTCCCGCCGGTGGCCGACCCGTACTCGTTCCGCGAGTTGTCGGCCGATGACGCGTACGCGACCTGGGGCGCGCTGCGGACGCACAGCCTGCGGTGGCACCCCGACGCCGACCTGGACGGGCAGTTGCGGCGCTGGGAGCTGACCGGCGCGGGCGACCGGGAGACGGCGGCGATGGTGACCGTGCCCAGCCGGGCGGTGGCGGCGGCCGAGGTGCTGGCCCGGCACGGGTTCACGCCGATGCTCGTGACCGCCGTGCGCCGGGGCGGACGGCCCGGCGGGCGTCCGGCGTCCGACGTGGTGGTGCGCCGGGCGACGGAGGCGGACGTGGACTTCGCGGCGGCGCTCAGCCTGGAGACGGCCCGGTACGACAGCCGGTTCGGGATGGTGACCGAGCGGCCGTCGACCGCCGCCCGGCTGCGCGAGGAGGTCGAGGTGCGCATGACGTGGGACGACCCCGGCACGTGGGTGGCCGAACGCGACGGCGTGCCGCTCGGGGTGCTGTATTACGACCTGCCGCCGCACTCGGACCCCATGGTGCCGCTGACGTGCTTGTCGAAGATCGCGTACCTGTCGCTGCTCGGTGTGTCGGAGGCGGCGCGGAGCACGGGCGTGGGCAGCGCGCTCGCCGCCCGTGCGCACCAGGAGCTGGAGGACGCCGGCGTGGAGTCGACGCTGTTGCACCACACGCTGCCCAACCCGCGCTCCACGCCGTTCTGGTACTCCCACGGCTACCGTCCACTGTGGACGACTTGGCAGCGCCGCCCGGCGCTCGCCTAGACCGCGACGAGCTCCTCCCGCGCGTCCGACTCCCGCAGCCCGGCGCGGATGACGTCCAGCACCTCGCGCGCCTGCGTCGCCGCCTGGTGCTGGGCCGCGCCGCTGCCCACGGCCTCGCGGAGCACGAGCCAGACGGACGCGTCGTCCTCGCGCACGGCGGTGAGCAGGTCGCGCCGCTCCGGGTAGGGGTGCAGGGCGATGCGCTCGGTATGGGCGCGCAGGTCGCGGAGGGTGTCGTGGTCGACGGCGTTCGTGCGGGCGATCCGGTCGAGCTTGGCGGGCAGGTCCACGGAGCCGAGCTCGGAGGCGGCCAGCGGGCCGAAGTCGAGCACGGTGTTGAGGCCGTACTCAAGGTCGTCCGCGGCGTGCCGCAGTTCGCGCAGGCGGTCGCGGTCGGCGACCTCGGCGGCCGTCCGGTCCGCCCGCGGCCGGCGTCCGCCCACCCGGCGTCCGCCCGCCCCGCGCCCGACCGCGCCCCGGAGGAGGGCTCCGAGAACGACGCCGACGACACCGGCGGCGAGGACGGGCAGGACGGTCCAGAGTTCACTCATGGGTTCGAGTCTCGGCCTCGCGGGGCGACGCGGCGTCGGGACAACGGCGGCCGGCGCGATCCCAGCGCCGAGAGGTCGGTGGACTTCGGTTGGACTGAACAGCCCAGCCGATCGGCGTGGCGGCGTGATCCGAACGGCGGCGCGGGGGAAGGTGGGGGCGACGACCCCGCTCCGGCGGCGGTGAACCACCCGTTCGGGCGGTACTCAGTGGTCGGGTCGAGGCCTCCTACAGGAACGAGGGGTACCGGAAGGACGGGCGAGGGGGTCGCCATGACCATTGCGAAGGAACTCTCCGGCAGGGCCAAAGCGATGTTGCGCGCCGTGGCCGCAGGCAGGGGCGAGCTGTCCGGCGGGAGGGAACCGGACCTCTACGTCGACGGCCTGCCGTGCTGCGACCGGATGGCGACCCACGACCTGGTGCACGCCGGTCTGCTGCGCGCCAGACGCGCGGTAGGGCTGGACGAGCGGTCGGACGCGGAGCTGACGGACGAGGGAAGAGCCGCCATCGCGTAACCCTCGAACATACGTTCGACATGCGTTATGCTGTGATCGTGAGGCCGGCACGCAAGCGAGAGGAAGCGCTTGCGCGTCGGCCTCATCTTGAACGGGGCCCACTCGCCTGAGGACGGACGTGCGCAGGCCCGAGACAACGCCGGCGCGGCAACCGATCCGCATCTCGCGCTCGCCGCTCCACACCCACGCCCCGTTCCCACACCCACCGACGGTCGTGTGGATCGCTGTGCTCGCCCGACGACGGCAACACCAGGCACCTGACGGCATCGCCCTGATGTCGTGACATGGCACTGGCGGCGTACGCGACGAGCTCGAACATCAGCTGTCCCACGTAGCCGATGCCTGCACAAAGTGATCGCGCAACGCGTCATGCAGGGTGTCGTGCACCGGGACGGGAATGGCGGGGCTGCGCCCTTCCAGATCGCCGTAAGTCGAGTAGCCGGCCAATTCGGGCGCGACGCGGATCGTCAGCGAGGCGGGGTCGATGGCCATCTGCCCGGCGTCGAACAGCTGGTGGATGTCGGCGCGGAGCAGCAGACCTTCCCGCACGTTGTGCTTCTTGTGCACAGCGAACGCCCTGAGGTGTGCGGCGTGCAGAGCCACCTTCGGACACGGCCCCGTGATCGCGCAGGACTCGCCGAACTCCGCCAGCAGCAGCGCCCGGTACTGACCCTGCCCATTCCGCACGTTCACCAGACGCCGTTGGTGCCCTCCGCCCGGCGAGGGGTCGACGGCTTCGGTGTCCGGCGGCTCGGGGAGCTCCAACAGGCGCTCTGCCATCAGTTCCTCCAGCACGCTGCGCTTGAGCGGGCTGATCGACTGCTGCTTCGACTCGTTGGCGGCAGCCCGCCTCAAATCTACGACCGCGAACGGCTCCTCGAAGGCGTGCCAGGTCGTCTCGTAGTGCGCGATGCGGCGGGTGACCAAGAGCGGTTCCACGGTCGGGTGGTCGAACTCGTTCCGGCACTTCAGGCACAGGTACCTCGGCTTGAGCTTCTTGCGCTGCTTGAAGCTCGCGTCGCCACAACCCGGACACCGCCGCCGGACCGATTCGGCGCCGTGCTCGACCTCGATCCGCTGGATGACCGCGGATCCGAGCACCCAATCGCGGTTGCGGATGAACACCAGATCTCCGACCTCGACCTTGTCGGCGTAGGTGACCGGTGAGTCGTAGACGTAGTAGGACTCCAGTACATCCGGATAGCCAGCGTTGCCCTGAAAGTGACGTTCATCACCAACCGACAGAAAAGCCCAAGTCCGCATACCTACCTCCTGCGCCACATGAGTGCTGCACCTATCGAACCAAGACGTCGACTCGGCACATCGCGCGCGGGGTCGCTGCTCCGATGGGCCTGCGCCTCGCCCCCGCGCGGGTCGCGCCGACGCCCGCACGCACATCCAGGGCGGACTCCGTGCAGGGCAGCGGCTTCCTCGGGCATTCGACGCGCGGGGCTGCGCCGCGAGTCGTCCGACCGCGCGCACGAGAAAGCCCCCGCGACCTGTAGTACCAGGTCACGGGGGCTTTCCCGGGTGTGGCGGGTGTAGGATTCGAACCTACGTAGGCGTAAGCCGACGGATTTACAGTCCGCTCCCATTGGCCGCTCGGGCAACCCGCCTCGCGCCCGGCATCACCGGGTGCGGAGGAGACAATACATAAGCCCGCGGGGCACCCTGCAACCGGGATACCCCGGTAGGCTCCCGGGCGGTTCCAGACCCACCTAAGCGGAGGTACCGGCACGTGGCAGACCCGTCGTTCGACGTGGTGAGCAAGGTCGACCGGCAGGAGGTCGACAACGCGCTCAACCAGGCCGCCAAGGAGCTGAGCACGCGCTTCGACTTCCGGGGCACCGGCAGCGAGGTGTCCTGGGCGGGCGAGGAGGCGATCACCTTCCAGTCCGGGACGGAGGAGCGCTGCCGCGCGGCGATCGACGTCTTCCAGGAGAAGCTGGTCAAGCGCGGCATCTCGATGAAGGCCTTCGAGATCGGCGACCCCGTCCTCTCCGGCAAGGTGTTCAAGGTCACCGGCACCCTGGTGCAGGGCATCTCCTCGGAGAAGGCCAAGGAGATCGCCAAGAAGATCCGCGACGAGGCACCCAAGGGCGTCCAGGCGCAGATCCAGGGCGATCAGCTGCGCATCTCCGGCAAGAAGAAGGACCACCTCCAGGACGTCATCGCCCTGCTGAAGGGCAACGACTTCGGGGTCGCCCTCCAGTTCACCAACTACCGGTGAAGGGCATCATCCTGGCGGGCGGGAGCGGCACGCGGCTGCACCCGATCACCCAGGCGGTGTCCAAGCAGTTGCTGCCGGTGTTCGACAAGCCGATGATCTACTACCCGCTGTCGGTGCTGATGCTCGCGGGCATCCGGGACGTGCTGCTCATCTCGACGCCGATCGACCTGCCGCTGTTCCGCCGGCTGCTCGGCGACGGCTCGCAGTTCGGCCTGCGGATCTCCTACGCCGAGCAGGCCCAGCCGAACGGGCTGGCCGAGGCGTTCGTCATCGGCGCGGACTTCGTCGGCGACGACGACGTGTCCCTGGTCCTGGGCGACAACATCTTCTACGGCCAGGGCTTCTCCCGCGTCCTCCAGCACCACGCGGCGGCGCTGGACGGCTGCGTGCTGTTCGGCTACCCGGTGCGCGACCCCGAGCGCTACGGCGTGGGCGAGGTCGACGCGGACGGCCGGTTGGTCTCCATCGAGGAGAAGCCCGCCAAGCCGAAGTCGAACAAGGCGATCACCGGCCTGTACTTCTACGACAACCAGGTCGTGGACATCGCGCGCGGCCTGAAGCCGTCGGCGCGCGGCGAGCTGGAGATCACCGACGTGAACCTCGCCTACCTGCGGGAGGGCCGGGCCCAACTGGTGGACCTGGGGCGCGGTTTCGCGTGGCTGGACACCGGGACGCACGACTCGCTGCTCGAAGCCGGCCAGTTCGTCCAGGTGCTGGAGCACCGCCAGGGCGTGCGGATCGCGTGCCCGGAGGAGATCGCGTTGCGGATGGGCTACATCAGCGCGGACGAGTGCTACGCGCTGGGCGAGAAGCTCGCCAAGTCCGGCTACGGCCAGTACCTGATGAACGTGGCTCGCGAGGCCCGCTAGGAGCGCGCGAGCTCCTCCAGCCGGCGCACCCGGTCGGCGATCGGCGGGTGGGTGGAGAACAGCCTGGACAGGTTCTCCCCCGCCCGGAACGGCGACGCGATCATCAGGTGCGACTGGGCCACCACGGCGGGTTCCGGGGACAGCGGCGCGGCCTGGGTGCCGTGCTCCAGCTTGCGCAGCGCCGAGGCGAGCGCGAGCGGGTCGCCGGTGAGCTCCGCGCCGGACGCGTCGGCCTGGTACTCGCGGGACCGGCTGACCGCCAGCCGCACGATGACCGCCGCGACGGGGCCGAGGACCGCGACCAGCAGCAGCGTGACCGGGTTGGGGCGCTCCTCGTCGTCACCGCCGAAGACGCCCGCGAAGATGGCCAGGTTCGCCAGCGTGCCCACCGCGGCGGCCAGCGCGCCCGCGACGCACGAGATGAGAATGTCGCGGTTGTACACGTGCGAGAGCTCGTGCCCGAGCACCGCGCGCAACTCGCGCTCGTCGAGCAGCTCCAAGATCCCGGTCGTGCAGCACACCGCCGCGTTGCGCGGGTTGCGGCCGGTCGCGAAGGCGTTCGGCGCGGCCGTGGGGCTGAGGTAGAGCCGGGGCATCGGCCGGCGGGCCGCCATCGCCAGTTCCCGCACGATCCGGTACATCGCCGGCTGCTCGACCTCGGACACCGGGCGCGCCCGCATGGCCCGCAGCGCGAGCTTGTCGGAGTTGAAGTACGCGTACGCGTTCACCCCGAGCGCCAGCAGCGCGCCGATGACCAGGGCGGTCCGCCCGAACAACGAGCTGATCCCGATGATCAGCGCGCTCATCGCGCCGAGCAGCAACGCGGTCTTCAACCCGTTGTAGTGCTTGTGCACGTTGCTTCGCCTCCGGTGCCTTACGTCCTCCCCCTCAACGTCCCGGGACGTCCAGGGGTTCCGGAACCCCCCCGTGCCGGGCGGCCGGCGGCGTTCTCCGGGGCGGCTTCGGCGGCCGGGTCCAGGGCGGGCGGCGGCGGCACGTGGGCCACCCACGTGCCCAGGACGTCCCGCTCGTGGACGAGTTCGGCGACCGCGCCGCCCCCGGTCGGGGTGCCGGTGCCGGGGTAGGAGAAGTCGGGGGCCCAGTGCAGGGCGTCGAACGGGCACGCCTCGACGCAGATCCCGCAGTACAGGCACTGCCCGTAGTCGATGGCGAACCGGTCGAGCACGTTGCGCGCGCGGGGCCGCGCCGAGCCGGGCTGCTGCTCGGTCTCGGTGTGCGAGTCGATGTGGATGCACCAGTCGGGGCACTCGCGCGCGCAGATCATGCACACCGTGCAGTTGGCTTCCAGCAGCGCGATCACACCGCGGGTGCGGGGCGGCAGGTCAGGCACCGTTCCCCCCTTCACGTCGGGGCCCCCACGAGGGGTCGGGCACGCCGGGCGGCGCGGTGCGCCGGCGGCTGGGCGCGGACGTGCCGTCCTCGCCGGGTTCGAGGCGGCCCGGCCAGGGGCGCACCACGCGGGAGGCCAGCACGAAGTCCTTGCGCAGCGGGTGGCCCGCGAACGCGTCGGGCAGCAGCAGGTGCGGCGCGGGCTCGGCCAGGGCGATGCCGAACATCTCGGCGGCCTCCCGCTCGTGCCACGCCGCGCCCGCCCACAGCCCCGCCACGCTGGGCAGCGGCTCGTCGCCGACCTCGGTGCGCAGCAGCAGGCCCAGGCGGGTCCCGGGCTCGACGACGTGCAGGAACACCGCGTGCCGCAGACCGGACGCGCCTGGCCGGCCGGCGTCCTCGACGCCGAGCCAGTCGAACGCGGCGCAGCCGAGCTCGTCGCGCGCGTGCCGGGCGGCGGCGAGCCAGTGCTCGACGTCGACGTGCGCGGTGGTCTGCCCGAACGCGGTCGTCGCCCGCGATCGCGGGACCAGCGCGGCGAGTTCGGCGGACGCGGCGGTCACGACACGAGCCGGTGGAGCGCGGCGAGGCCGTCGAGCAGCGCCTCGGGGCGGGGCGGGCAGCCGGGCACGGCGACGTGCACCGGGAGGACCTGGTCGATGCCCTTGGTCACGCTGTAGGAGTCCCAGTACGGGCCGCCGGTGTTGCTGCACGCGCCGACGGACAGCACGTAACGCGGTTCCGGCATCTCCTGGTAGGTGGCGATCACGGCGGGCAGCATGACATCGGTGACCGTGCCGGAGACGACGAGCACGTGGGCCTCGCCCGCGGCGTGCGCCACGTCCACCCCCAGCGCCGCGAGGTCGTGCGGCCGGTCGCCTTCGAGAGCGGCCATGACCTCGACGCCGCAGCAGGCCAGTCCGAGGTCGAGCACGGTGACCCGGTACGTCGTGCCCCAGTCGAGCGTGGAAACCGTCACACCGGATGAGGTTAATACGTGGAGGCCCGCCCGGCGCACGCCCGGCGGGCCCCCAACCCCCCAATACTCCCCCTGATTGCTCCCAGGCGAACTCGCACCTGGTTGCGGCAGAAGTCTCTTACGGATCGCGTATACCTGTCCAGGGAAACCGGTCAAGATCTACGGATAATTTCACGGCAAACTGTGGTCAAGTTCAGTACAACTAATCGGTAGATCACCTAGCCCCGACCCGAGAGGCCCCGATGTCCACCTCGGCCCGGCTGCTGCTCCCCGTGGGCAACCAGCTCAGCAGGCTCCTGCACACCCCGCCACTGCTGCTGGACACGACGTTGGACCAGCTCAGGACGTTGATCGCGGTGCACGAGACGCGCTCGGCACTGCGCGCCGCGCGGGTGCTCGGCCGTGAGCAGTCGAGCGTCCAGAAGCAGGTCGACACGCTGAACCGCAACTTCAAGGCGCTCTGCGGGGAGCCCCTGGTCGTCAAGCAGGGACGGGGAAAAGACGTCCTCGTCACCCCGACCGGGGAAGCGTTGGTGCAATTGGCGAAGGAGACGCTGGGCGACTGGCTGGATTCGATTCACGAGTGCCGGCGCAAGCTCGGCACCACGCTCACCGTGGGCACCACGCGGTTCATGCTGGACTCGCTCGCGAAGGCGTGGCACCACGTGGCGGACGACTTCCGCCGGCGCGACGTCGAGCTGAAGGTGGTGCACATCCGGACGAAGGACATCTGGCACAAGCTGGAGAGCAAGGAGGTCGACATCGTCTGCGGATCGGTGGTGACCCCGGCGGGCGGCGGGTCGGACTTCGTCGACTTCGACGTGATCGAGTGGCGGCGCGGCGGGTTGGCGCTGCTCACGAACCTGCCCGAGCACCGGTTGGGGGCCAGCGTCGGCACCGGGGAGTTGCCGAAGCTGCCGCTGGTCGTGCCGGGCGACGGGTTGATCGCGGAGTTCCTGCGCGGCTGGTTCGGGCCGGACTACCGCAACGAGCTGGACATCGCGGCGGAGATCGACGAGATCCAGTACGGGATGTCGCTGCTGCGGTCGGGGCTGGTCGAGGGCTGCATGATCGTCACCTCCGGCCTGGGCGTGGTGGCGGCGAACAACGAGCTGCGCGAGGGGTCGGGACTGCGCGTGGTGGAGCTGAAGAACGACCGCAAACCGGTGCTGGAGCGGCTGGTGGGGGTGTTCGCGCGCAAGGAGGAGCGGGCCAAGTTCCCGGCCGACCACCCGCTGAACCTGCTGTGGGCGGCCTTCCAGCGCGAGGTCTCCGACTGAGCCGTCCCCCGCCGTCGGGATTTCACCCGGATGCCGGGGCCACCCGGTGCGCCCCCGGGCCCGCCCGCACGGGCGGACGGGCCCGGCGCGGCCTAGCTCTCGCGCTGCCGCTGAGCCTGCCGCACCAGCCACTGCAAGCCGGTGAGCTGCGGGGCGACCTCCGTCTGGTCGCGTTCCACCCGGTCCTCCTCCGGTTGCGGCTGAGGCGAAGGCACCCGGTCTTCGAGGTCGTTCATGGCGCGGCTCCCTACCTTGGTCGACAGCGAGTGCCGTCGATCGGAGCACTGTCCCGGCCCGACCCGCCAGCCCGATCAACCCAACGGGTGACAGGCCACAGCTCTACCGCGATCCCTGGTAAGTGGGCGCGGCCGGGGCCAGCTCGGCATCCCCACGACGCTCGTCGACCGGCGCACCACCTGGACCGAGGGCAGGGCCGCTCAGTCCCGGATCTCCATCGTGCAGCACTTCGGGCCGCCACCCGACTTGCGGAGTTCGGAGATGTCCACGAAGACCGGCTCGAAGCCCCGGCGGGCGATCTGGTCGGCCAGGTCGGTGGCCTCCACCGGGAGGATCACGTTCCGGCCGTCGGAGACGGCGTTGAGGCCCAGGTGCGCGGCGTCCTCGGCGGTCGCGATGACGGCGTCCGGGAACAGCCGGCGCAGGACCTTGCGGGAGCCCGGGGAGAACGCCTCCGGGTAGTACGCGACCAGGTCGTCCGCCAGCACGAACAGGGCCACGTCGAGGTGGTAGTACCTCGGGTCGACGAGCTGGAGCGAGATCACCGGGACGCCCAGGACCTCCTGCGCCTCCGAGTGCGCCAGGGGGTCGGTGCGGAAGCCCGTGCCGGCCAGCAGGTACCGACCGGTCCAGGTGAAGTCGCCCTCGGCTTCGTTCGTGCGCTCCGGCATCACCACGGACCGGTAGCCGTTCGCCAGGAACCACCGGCGGAAGTGGTCGGCTTCCGGGACGCGCTGGGCGGCGCGGAACCGCGAACCGAGAACCTGGCCGTCGACGACGGTGCCCGAGTTGGCCGCGAAGACCATGTCCGGCAGGCCCGGGACGGGCTCGATCAGGTCCACGCGGTGGCCCAGGCGCTCGTAGGCGTCCTTCAGCGCGGTCCACTGCTCGACCGCCAGCTCCGTGCTGATCGGTTTCGTCGGGTCCATCCACGGGTTGATGGCGTACTCCACCGTGAAGTACTCCGGCGGGCACATGAGGTACCGGCGGGTGGTCGGCACGCGCACCGGGCGGGCGGGGGTGGTGACGCCCAGCACGATCGGCTCATCGCCGGGGCCGAGGAGGGAAACCGAGGTCATGGATCGAAGGGTAAATTGCCTTCAGACCATCGAACAACGCCGCAGACTTGCGTTTGTTGGTGCAGAATGTTGCGTGTGGACTCGATCGACCAGCGAATCATTTCGTGCCTGATGGCCAACGCCCGCTCCAGCTACGCCGACATCGGCAAGGAGGTCGGTCTCTCGGCCCCGGCGGTGAAGCGCCGGGTGGACAAGCTGCTGGACACCGGCGTGCTGCGCGGCTTCACCGCCGTCGTGGACCCTGAGCAGCTCGGATGGGGCACGGAGGCCTTCGTGGAGGTGCACTGCCGGGGCAACGTGGCACCCCACGACATCCGGCAGCGGCTGGAGCCGATGGCCGAGGTGATGGCCGCCTACACGGTGTCCGGAGCGGCCGACGCGATCGTCCACCTCCGCGCGGCCAACATCCACCACCTGGAGACCGCCCTGGAGCGCCTGCGCGCCGTCGAGATCATCGACCGGACGGTCTCGACGGTCGTGCTCTCCCGCCTGCTCGACCGACCGCCGACCCCGTGACGCCCGCGCCCTAGAGTCGCGCCCATGTCCGAGGTGCTGCTGGAGCGTTCCGACCGGGTCGGTGTGATCACCGTGCACGACCCGGAGCGGCGCAACGCGTTGACGCTCGACCTGTCCGACCAGCTCGTCGCGGCCGTCAAGACCTGCGAGCGGGATGCCGACGTCCACGCCGTGGTGGTCACGGGTGCTCCCCCGGCGTTCTGCGCGGGTGCGGATCTGACGGCGCTGGGCGCGGCCCGGGAAGAGGGGCTGCGGCGCATCTACGCCGGGTTCCTCGCGGTGGCGGACTGCGCCCTGCCGACGATCGCGGCCGTCGGCGGCGCGGCGGTGGGTGCGGGGCTGAACCTCGCGCTGGCCTGCGACGTCCGGCTGGCCGGGCCGAAGGCGCGGTTCGACGCGCGCTTCCTCCAGCTCGGCATCCACCCCGGCGGCGGGATGACGTGGATGCTGCACCGCCTGGTCGGCCCGCAGACGGCGACGGCGATGACGTTGTTCGGGCAGGTCCTGGACGCCGACGCGGCGGTCCGGCTGGGCCTGGCCTGGGACCGGGTGGACGGCGGGCACGACGAGCTGGTGGCCTCGGCCGTCGAGTTGGCCGGGGCTTCGGCCGAAGGCCCGCGCGACCTGGTCCGCACCATCAAGTCCACGATGCGGACGACGGCGACCCTGGACGCCCACGCGGACGCCGTGGACACCGAGCTCACACCGCAGGTCGCCTCGATCGCCACGCCGGAGTTCGCGGCCAAGCTGGCCGCGATGAAAGCCCGGATCAGCGGGCGTCCGTGAACCCGGGCAGCACCACCAAATACTCGTAACTTCGGGTAACAGTTACTACCGGGTACCGCCAAAAATGCGGAGTTTTCCGCCTGGTCGGCCCTTGTCACACCAGGTGGGACGAACTGTCCCGCAGAGTGGTACAGGAGAAACCGGCCCGTGCGTGGGCACGACTACCCTCGCGGTGGGGAGGGGCGACTTGCCCTGAGGCGTGCGTGCGAAGAGAGGGATCGGCGTAGGACATGACTACCGACGTTGGTAATGGCACCGCGCCAGGTGGTGGCAACGCCAAGAACACAGGCACGGTCCACAAACTCGACCGCGTGGTGATCCGGTTCGCCGGCGACTCCGGCGACGGGATGCAGCTCACGGGCGACCGGTTCACCTCCGAAGCCGCCGCGTTCGGCAACGACCTCGCGACGCAGCCGAACTTCCCGGCCGAGATCCGGGCACCCCAGGGGACGCTGCCCGGGGTCTCCAGCTTCCAGCTCCACTTCGCCGACTACGACATCCTCACGCCCGGCGACCGCCCCGACGTGCTCGTGGCGATGAACCCGGCCGCGCTCAAGGCCAACATCGAGGACCTGCCCAAGGGCGGAATCCTCATCGTGAACACCGACGAGTTCAACAAGCGCAACCTGGTCAAAGTCGGCTACGCCGCCAACCCGCTGGAGGACGCCTCGCTGGAGGCGTACCAGGTGCACGAGGTGGCCATGGCCACGCTGACCATCGGCGCGCTGGAGAACACCGGCCTGGGCAAGAAGGACGCCGAGCGGTCCAAGAACATGTTCGCGCTGGGCCTGCTGTCCTGGATGTACCACCGGCCGACCGAGGGCACCGAGCGGTTCCTGCGCGAGAAGTTCGCCAAGAAGCCCGACATCGCCGAGGCGAACGTGCTGGCGTTCCGGGCGGGCTGGAACTACGGCGAGACCACCGAGTCGTTCGCGGTCACCTACGAGGTCGCGCCCGCCAAGCTCAACCGGGGCACCTACCGGCAGATCACCGGGAACACCGCGCTCGCCTACGGGCTCGTGGCCGCCGGGCAGCAGTCCGGGCTGCCGGTCGTGCTCGGCACGTACCCGATCACGCCCGCCTCCGACATCCTGCACGAGCTGTCCAAGCACAAGAACTTCGGCGTCACCACGCTCCAGGCCGAGGACGAGATCGCGGGCATCGGCGCGGCGCTGGGCGCGTCCTACGGCGGTGCGCTGGGCGTGACCTCCACGTCCGGTCCCGGTGTGGCGCTCAAGTCCGAGACCATCGGCCTCGCGGTGATGACCGAGCTGCCGCTGATCGTGGTCGACGTGCAGCGCGGCGGCCCGTCCACCGGTCTGCCGACCAAGACCGAGCAGGCCGACCTGCTCCAGGCGATGTACGGCCGCAACGGCGAGTCGCCGGTGCCGATCGTCGCGCCGCAATCCCCGGCGGACTGCTTCGACGCGGCCCTGGAGGCGGCGCGGATCGCGCTGGTCTACCGCACGCCGGTGCTGCTGCTCTCGGACGGCGCGATCGCGAACGGCTCCGAGCCGTGGCTCGTCCCGGAGGTCGACGAACTGCCGGACCTGACCGTGGAGTTCGCCACCGAGCCGAACGGCCCGAACGGCGAGTTCTGGCCGTACCTGCGGGACCCGGAGACGCTGGCCCGCCCGTGGGCGGTACCCGGCACGGCCGGCCTCCAGCACCGCATCGGCGGACTGGAGAAGGCCGACGGCAACGGCAACATCTCCTACGACCCGGTCAACCACGACCACATGGTGCGGCTGCGGCAGCGCAAGGTGGACGGCGTCGTGGTGCCCGACGTGGTGGTGGACGACCCGTCCGGCGAGGCCAGGGTGCTCGTCGTGGGCTGGGGCTCGTCCTACGGCCCGATCGGCGCGGCGGCCCGCCGCGTGCGCAAGCTGGGCCTGCCGGTCGCGCACGCCCACCTGCGCCACCTGAACCCGTTCCCCAAGAACCTCGGGGACGTGCTGGCCCGGTACGACAAGGTGGTCGTGCCCGAGATGAACCTCGGCCAGCTCGCGTTGTTGTTGCGAGCGAAGTACCTGGTGGACGCGATCAGCTACACCAAGGTGCAGGGCCTGCCCTTCAAGGCCGAGGAGCTCCAGGACGTGCTCGCCGATGTGATCAAGGGAGTGTCCGCGTGACGGCCATCGAATTGGGGCTGCCGAGCCTGGGGGGCCTGGTCGGCGTCCCCGTTGCCGACGAGCCGCAGAAGGCCAAGGACTACAAGTCGGACCAGGAGGTCCGCTGGTGTCCGGGCTGCGGCGACTACGTGGTGCTCAACGCCGTGCAGTCGTTCCTGCCGACGCTGGGCCTGAAGCGCGAGAACATCGTCTTCGTGTCCGGGATCGGGTGCTCGTCCCGGTTCCCCTACTACATGAACACCTACGGGATGCACTCGATCCACGGGCGGGCACCGGCCATCGCGACCGGTCTCGCCGTGGCCCGACCCGACCTGTCGGTGTGGGTGGTCACCGGTGACGGCGACGCGCTGTCCATCGGCGGCAACCACCTGATCCACACGTTGCGGCGCAACGTGAACCTCAAGATCCTGCTGTTCAACAACCGGATCTACGGCCTGACCAAGGGCCAGTACTCGCCCACCTCCGAGGAGGGCAAGGTCACCAAGTCCACCCCGCTGGGCTCGCTGGACCACCCCTTCAACCCGGTGTCGCTGGCGCTGGGTGCCGAGGCGACGTTCGTCGGGCGCGCGGTGGACTCGGACCGGGCGGGGCTGACCGAGGTGCTGCGGCAGGCCGCCGAGCACCGGGGTTCGGCGCTGGTCGAGATCTACCAGAACTGCCCGATCTTCAACGACGGCGCGTTCGACGTGCTCAAGGACGCGGACGAGGCGGCGCGGCGGATCATCACCGTCGTGCACGGGCAGCCGATCACGTTCGGCGGCGGCGAGTACGCCGTGGTGCGGGACGGGTTCGGCCTGGCCGTCGCGAAGACGTCGGAGGTGGCGGCGGCGGACGTCGTGGTGCACGACGCGAACGACCTGAACCTGGCGTTCGCGCTGTCCCGGCTGTCGACGCAGGACCTCCAGCACACCGTGACCGGGGTCATCCGCAACGTCGCGCGGACCACGTACGACGACGGGGCGCGGGCGCAGGTCGAGGCCGCCAAGGCGGCGAAGGCACCGGACCTGGCCGGGCTGCTGCGCGGCAAGGACACCTGGACCGTGGTCTAGAACGGGCCCCGGGGGTGGTCGCCCCCGGTTCGCGGCAGACACGGAAGGGCCCCTGTTCCGCCTCCCGGAACAGGGGCCCTTCGCGTTCCCTCCCCAGGGAGCTTCTGGTGCGCCGGGAGGACTATCCCACGCGCCGCTTGAGGTCGGGGTGAAACGATCCGGTCCGGTCCGGCGAGGACCGGACCGGTCACGGTGCCGGGCGGAACCCCGCCTTCTCGGCGTCGGACGTGGTGCGGAACCAGACGTCGGCGCGGGTCTCGCGGAAGTTCACGGCCTCGCCGGTGTAGTAGCGGCGACCGGTGAGCGTCGCCTTGACGTGGAAGTCCGGCGCGGGTGCCATGCCGTCGGACTTCGGCAGCACCGAGCCGGGACCGAACGGCGACCTCGGGTTGAAGCCCTCGGGCTGCTGGTACCGGGTGGTGGGCCCGCCGGTCGGACGACCGCCCGTGCTGGGGCTGAACCCGACCGGGCGCGGGCGGACCGGGCGGGCCGGTGGCGGGCTAGCGGGCTGCGGCGACAGCGGCGCGGGCGATGTCGTGCGCGGGCTGTTCGCCGAGCGGGTGGGGCGCTGCGGCAGGCCGCCGTTGCCCGACGCGAGCAGTTCGGGGGCGAGCGTGGGTACGAACGGCTGGTCGTTGCCGGGTGTCGCGGGACGCGGCGGGACCGGCGGCGGCTCCTCGTCGGCGTCCTCGGGGGTCAGGAGCGGCTCGAACAGGGAGCGGGGACGGCCGGGCTCGCGGGGTTCCGGTGCCTTGGCCGGCTTCGGCGCGGGACGGGGCTGCGCCGAGCGGGGCTGCGCCGGAGGGGACTGCGCGGGGCGCTCGGCGGGCGCGGGTTCGACGTCCACGTGCGGCGGGGTGAACATCGACACCGGCTCGACGGGCTCGACCGGCTTCGCAGGCGCTTCACGCACGGGCACGGGCTCGGACTCGGGCTCGGGTTCGGTGAACAGCGAGTTGGCGACGGGTGCCGGTCGCGGGTCCTCGGCCACCGGTTCGACGGCGTCCGGCTCGGGATCACCCGCGAAGGGCTCGCTGGTGAAGGGATCGAAGGGGGACGGGTCGGGTTCGCCGCCGAAGGGCTCGAAGATGGTGGGCGCGGGGCGGTGGGTGGGAAAGGGCGTAGAGGGAAAAGGCGCGGAGGGAAAAGGCGCGGCGCGAGAAGGCTGGACCACCACGGGCTCGTCGCGGGGCGGCTCGGCGCGGGCGGGCTCGGCGCTGGACGGCTCGGTGGGAGCCGGCTCAACGGCGGGCTCGGCGGCGACCGGCTCGACGTAGGTGGGCTTGAAGTGGGCGGGCTCGGGGAGCTCGGGCACGGCGTGCTCGGGCTCAGGGTGCTCGGACTCGGGACGCTCGGGCTCGGGGCGCGTGTGCGCCGCGTGCTCGGGCTGGGCGTGAGCGGGTGCTGCGGATTCGGGTGCTGCGGATTCGGGTGCCGAGGGTTCGGGGCGGGTGGCCGGTGGCTCGGGGTCCACCGACAGGTCCGCGCCGAACGGCGAGATGTACTCGGTGCGCGGCGAGAGGTGCTCGGCCTTGCGGCGCTCGGGCGCGGGTTCGGGCTTCGTGAACGCCGGTTCGGTGAAGGCGGGTTCGGTGCGGGCCGGTTCGGTGAAGGCCGGCTCGGTGCGGGGCGGCTCGGTGAAGGCCGGTCCGGCGTGGGGCGGGAGGTCGGCGCGGATCGCCGGGTACTCGCCGGTCAGGTCGTGGTCCGGCCAGAGCTGCGCGTGCTCCGAGCGCCACGCGGGCCGGGGGTCCTCGGTGTGCCGGGTGGTGCGCGGCTCGTCCGCCCACGTCCGCTCCGGCGCGTCCTCGGGGGCGTCCGACCGGGCGTCGGTCTCGCGGGCGTTCTCGGCGCGGACCCGGGCGAGTTCCGCGTGGAAGTCGTCGGCGCGGGCCTGCTCCTCGGCGCGCGCCTGGTCGGTGCGGGTCTGGTCCTCGGCGCGGGCCTGGTCGTCGTCGGCCTCGTCGTCGGGGTCGGCGCGGTGATCGGCGCGGGAACGGTCGTCGGCGCGGCCGTCGACCTCGGCGATGGCCTGGGCCAGCGCGGTCGCCGGGATGAGGGCGGTGGTCTCGGCCGGGCGCTCCGGCTCATCCTCCTCCTCGTGCGACGGGGACGTGCCGGGCTCGTCGGCGTCCTCGCCGTAGACCTCCGGCACCTCGGTGTCCCCGCGCCACACCTCGCGCGGTCGGTACGACTCGACCTCGGGCGGCGCGGTCGGCTCGTCCGACGCGGCGGCGGGCTCGGCCACCGGGACGACCGGCGGCAGGAAGCGGGTCTCCTCGTCCGGGCGCTCGGACTCCTGGCCGGGCCGGTGCGCGGGCTCCGCGCCGTTCGCCGAAACGTCCTTCGCGCCGTCTTCCGGGGAGAGCCGCTCGAACAGGCTGCGCGGGCGCTGCTCGTCGTCCGGCTCGGCGCGGTGCTCGACGCGCTGGTCGTCACGGTGCTCGACGCGGTGCTCGTCGCGCTGGTCGAGCTTGAGGTTCGTCACGTCGTGGCGGGGCGGCTCGTCGTGCGCCGGGGCGTCGACCAGGGAGCGCGGAGCCTCCGACCAGTCGTCGAACTCCTGGCGCACGGGCGCGGCCACCGGTGCCGGGCGGGGGGAGGTGAGCAGGCGCTCTTCGAGCTCCTCCAGCTCCTTCTTCACCGGGCGGACCAGGACCAGCCAGGTCAGCGCGACGCCTGCCACGAACGACAGCAGGCTCCACAGCCAGACCTGTCCGAACAGCGATCCCACGGGAGACCCTCCCACTGCGATGTCCTGTCACGCTCCGACACGCTCCGCAGCCGGTTCACCCGGTAGTGGAGCGGCTGCAAAACTACCCTGCCTCCCGACCGGACGCGCTCTACCGCCCGGACATCGGCCCTGGTGCGAATAGTAGGCCACCTGGACCAACTGACCAGGAAAAACGGCGGCGTAGAGTGACCCACGTGCCGCCGTTGACGAACTCTTCCGCCGTCGTGGCGGAAACCAACGACAGCAGGCGGGGCGTCGCCTTCGGCATCGGGGCCTACGTCATCTGGGGCATCGTCCCCGCTTACTGGCCGCTGCTGGCCCCGGCCGGCGCGGTCGAGATCCTGGCCCACCGGATCGCCTGGTCGCTGGTGCTGATGGCGCTGATCACAGCGGTCCTGGGGCGCTGGGCCGGGCTGCGCCGGCTGTCGGTCAAGGGCTGGGCGATGGTGACCGCCGCGTCGGTGCTGATCGCGGTCAACTGGGGCGTCTACATCTACTCGGTGAACTCCGGGCACGTGGTCGAGGCCGCCCTCGGGTACTTCATCAACCCGCTGGTCAGCGTCCTGCTCGGGGTCGTGGTGCTGCGGGAACGGCTGCGCCGCGCGCAGTTCGCGGCCATCGCCGTCGCGCTGGCCGCGGTGGTCGTGCTCGCCGTCGACTACGGCCGGCTGCCGTGGATCTCGCTGGTCCTGGCCTGTTCGTTCGGCCTCTACGGGCTGCTGAAGAAGACCGTGCCGCTCGACGCCACGGCCAGCCTCACCGCGGAGAGCGTCGTGCTGGCCCCGATCGCGGTCGGCTACCTGGTGTGGCTGGGCCCGGCGGGCACGTTCCACGACCACGGCGCGGGCCACGCGCTGATCCTGGTGTCCGCCGGCGTGGTCACGGCCGTCCCGCTGATGCTGTTCGGCGCGGGCGCGCGGCGGGTGCCGCTCGCCACCATGGGGATGCTCCAGTACCTCGCGCCGATCCTCCAGTTCTCCTGGGGCGTGTTCGTCATGCACGAGCCGATGCCGCCGTCGCGGTGGTTCGGGTTCGCCCTGGTCTGGGTGGCGCTGGTGGTCTTCACCGTCGACGCCCTGCGGTCCCGCCGCAAGTCGCGGCTGCTCGCGCCGGTCGAGTAGGCCGGCCGGGCGACGACGGAGCCGCCCCGGGATCAGCCGACGCGGGTCGGTGCGAGCGGGTCAGTGCGAGCGGGTCACGACGTACTCGCTGACCGACTCCAGCGCGTCCCGGGCGGTCCCGGGCGGCAGGTCGACCAGCGTGGCACGGGCCCGCGCCGCGTAGTCCTCCAGCGTCCGCCGGGCGCGCTCCAGGCCGGCCGAGGAGCGCAGCAGCTCCAGCGCCTCGTCCACCTCGGCGTCGTCGGTCAGCGGCTGCGCCAGCAGCTTCGCCAGCCGCGAGTCCGGCTCGTCGTGCAGCGCGTACAGCATCGGCAGCGTCTTCACGCCCTCGCGCAGGTCCGTGCCGGGCGTCTTGCCCGACTCGGAGGACGGGCTGGCGATGTCGATCACGTCGTCGGAGATCTGGAACGCCGCGCCGATGACGGCCCCGTACGCGCGCAGCGCCTCCACCTGCACCGGCGTGATGTCGGAGAACATCGCGCCGAACCGGGCGGCGGTGGCGATCAGCGAACCGGTCTTCTCGGCGATCGTGGTCAGGTAGTGCGCGATCGGGTCCTCGCCCCCGCGCGGACCCATGGTCTCCCGCATCTGGCCGGTGACCAGCTCGGAGAACGTCTCGGCGATGATCCGCGCGGCGCGCGTGCCCAGGTCCGCGACCAGGGCGGAGGCGTGCGCGAACAGGTAGTCGCCGGTCAGGATGGCGATGCTGTTGTCCCACTTCGCGTTGGCCGACTCCGCGCCGCGGCGCATGGTGGCCTCGTCCATCACGTCGTCGTGGTACAGCGTCGCCAGGTGGGTGAGCTCCACCACGGCCGCGGCCTTGATGACGCTGTCCCGGTCCCAGGTGGAACCCAACTGCGCGGACAGGATGGTGAACAGCGGCCGGATGCGCTTCCCGCCCGCGTCCACCAGGTGCAGGGAGGTCTCCATCACCGGGTGGAACTCGCTCTGCACGACTTTGTGCAGCAGCTCCTCCACCTCGGCCAGCCCGGCCTGCACCACCTCCGCGAGCACGGGGTCCGCAAACCGGATCCCCGTCCCCGCCTGCTCGCTACTGGTCACGCCTGAAGCCTACGTACCGCTAGAACACGAACCCGCCGGCACCCGCCCAATCGAGGGCGAAAGCCGGCCAGAGGCCCAGCACCAGGGTGATCCCCGCGCCCATGGTGATGGCGACGGTGGTGAACGCGCCGGGCACGCTCACCGTGGGGCCGTCCGGCGCGGGCTCGCTGAAGTACATCAGCACGATGACCCGCAGGTAGAAGAACGCGGCCACCGCGGACGCGATCAGGGCGATCACCACCAGCGGTGCCATGCCGCTCTTCAGCGCCGCCGCGAACACCACGAACTTGCCGATGAACCCGCTGGTCAGCGGGATGCCCGCGAGGGCGAGCAGCAGGAACGTGAACACCGCGGCGGTGATCGGCGAGCGCTTCGCCAGCCCGGCCCACTGGGACAGGTGGGTGGCCTCGCCGTCGGCGTTGCGGACCAGCGACACGACGCCGAACGCGGCGATCGTGGTGAAGCCGTAGGCCATCAGGTAGAACATCGTGCCCGACAGGCCGTCCTCGGTCAGCGTGATCGAGCCGACCAGCAGGAAGCCCGCGTGCGCCACCGACGAGTAGGCGATCATCCGCTTGACGTCGGTCTGCGTGAGGCCGAGCACCGCGCCGATGACCATGGACGCGATCGCCACGCCCCACAGCACGCCGTTCCACTCCCAACTGGAGTTCTCGAACGCCACGAACAGCACCCGCAGGATGCCGCCGAACGCGGCGACCTTCGTGCAGGCCGCCATGAACGCGGTGACCGGGGTCGGCGCGCCCTGGTAGACGTCCGGGGTCCACGCGTGGAACGGGCCGACCGACGCCTTGAACAGCAGGCCGACCACGAGCAGGCCGAAGCCCGCGTAGAGCAGCGTGTCGGAGCGGTCGGTGCCGGACGTCGCGGTGGCGATGTCGGCGAGCTTCACCGAGCCGGCGTAGCCGTACAGCAGGGCCACGCCGTACAGGAAGAACGCCGACGCGAACGCGCCGAGCAGGAAGTACTTGACCGCGGCCTCCTGCGAGAGCAGGCGACGGCGGCGGGCCAGGCCGCACATCAGGTACAGCGGCAGCGAGAGCACTTCCAGCGCGATGAACATGGTGAGCAGGTCGTTCGACGCGACGAAGACCAGCATGCCGCCGAGCGCGAACAGCGTCAGCGGGAACACCTCGGTCTGCATCCCGAACCTGCCCGCCTGGGCGCGGTCCTGGACGGTGCCGGGCCGGATGGCGGCGTCCGCGACGAACGCGCCGCCGGGCTCCACCGAGCGGTCCGCGATGAGCAGCACCGCGCCGAAGCCGAGCACCAGCAGCGTGCCCCACAGGAAGATCACCGGTGGGTCGACCGCGATGGCACCGGCCAGCGTGACCTTGCCCTGCTCGGGCGTGTCCTCCGCGCTGCCGTACCAGGCGAGCGCGCCACCGGCGGCGACGAGCGCCGCCAGGGTCAGCACGACCTGGGCGGACCAGCGCTGGGCCTTGGGCAGGAACGCTTCGACCAGCACGCTCAAGCAGGCCGCGCCGAGCACGATCAGGATCGGCGCGACCGCCAGGTAGTCGATCTCGGGTGCCTGGAGCCGCTGGGTCTGAACGAGGAACGTCTCCACGTCACTTGCCTTCCTGCGTGACCGGGTCCGCGACCCCGACCTCGCTGAGCGTCGCCCCGACGGACGGGGTGATCACGTCCAACACCGGCTGCGGGTAGAACCCGAGCACCAGGATCAGCGCGACCAGCGGCGCGAGCACCGCCAGTTCCCGCTTGTCCAGGTCCTTCACCGGGGCGCGCTCCGGGTCGACCGTCGCGCCGGGCCCACCGGTCGCGCCGATCAGCGCCGTGCCGCGCACCGGACCCTGGAACACCCGCTGGTACAGCCAGAGGATGTACAGCGCGGCCAGCACCATGCCGAGCGCGGCCAGGATCGTGTAGACGGGCTGGTTCGGGTAGGAGCCGACCAGCACCAGGAACTCGCTGACGAACGAGTTGGTGCCGGGCAGCGCCAGCGACGACAGCCCGGCCACGAAGAACAGGCCGCCGAGCACCGGCGTCAGCTTCGCCATGCCGCCGTAGTCCTCGATCAGGCGCGACCCGCCGCGGGCCATCACCATGCCGACGACCAGGAACAGCATGCCGGTGGAGATGCCGTGGTTGACCATGTAGAGCACCGCGCCCGCGCCGGCCTGCGAGCTGAACGCGAAGATGCCCAGCGCGATGAAGCCGAAGTGGGCGATGGAGGTGTAGGCCACGAACCGCTTGAGGTCGGACTGGCCGACCGCGAGCAGCGAGCCGTACAGGATGCCCGCCACGGCCAGCGCCAGCACCAGCGGTGCGAGCTCCCGGCTGGCCAGCGGGAACATCGGCAGGCAGTAGCGCAGGAAGCCGAACGTGCCGATCTTGTCCAGGATGCCGACCAGCAGCACGCCCGCGCCGACCGGCGCTTCGGCACCGGCGTCGGGCAGCCAGGTGTGCAGCGGCACCAGCGGGGCCTTGATCGCGAACGCGACGAAGAACCCGAGGAACAGCCAGATCTGGTGGGACAGCGGCAGTTCGCGGGTGACCGTGACCAGCGTCGCCCAGTCGAACGTGCCGGAGCCGAGCTTGTCCTCGGCGGCCACGTACACGCCGATCACCGACGCGAGCATGATCAGGCCGCCGAGCAGCGAGTAGAGGAAGAACTTCATCGCCGCGTACTGCCGGTTCGGGCCGCCGAAGCGACCGATCAGGAAGTACATCGGGACCAGCACGGCCTCGAAGAACACGTAGAACAGGAACACGTCGGTGGCCGCGAACACGCCGACCATGCCGGTCTCCATGACCAGCAGCAGCGCGAAGAACCCGCCCGCGCTGCGGCCCTCGGGCAGCTTGTCCGCCCACGAGCCGCCGATGACGACCGGCACCAGGAACGCGATCAGCGCGATCATCACCAGCGCGATGCCGTCCACGCCGAACGACAGGTGCACGCCGAACGACGGGATCCAGTCCGCCGAGCTGGTCAACTGGAGCCGCTCGGTCGACGAGGTGTCGTAGCCGACCCAGGCGACCACCGCGAGCGCCAGCTCGACCAGCGAGACGGCCAGCGCGACCGTCTTCGCCAGCCGGTCGTTGCCCCGCAGGAAGGCCACCACCACGCCGCCCACCAGGGGCAGCAGGAGCAGCGCGATCAACGTCCAGCTCACGAGAACCTCACCATCAGCAGCGCGCCCAGGACGAAGATCGCACCCAGGAGCATGGAGAGCGCGTAGGAGCGCACGAACCCGGTCTGCAACCTGCGCAGCCGGCCCGAGCTACCGCCGAGCAGCGCGGCGGACCCGTTGACCAGGCCGTCCACGCCCTTGTTGTCCACGAAGACCAGCGCGCGGGTGAGCCAGGTGCCCGGCCGCGCGAACAACGTCTCGTTGAGCGCGTTGCCGTAGAGGTCGGCGCGCGCCGCGCGGACCGGGAACGACACCCGCTGCGGCCGGGTCACCGGCTGCGGCCGGCGGCCGAACAGCAGCCACGCCACCAGCACGCCCAGCGCGGACAGGCCGAGCACCAGCAGGTTCACCACGGTGTGGTCCAGCACGCCGTGCTGCTCCCGGAGCTCGCCCAACGACGGGGTGAGCCAGCCGGCCAGGTTGTCGCCGGAGGCGAAGAACGCGCCCGCGCCGACCGAGCCGATCGCCAGCACGACCATCGGCACCGTCATGGACAGCGGCGACTCGTGCGGGTGGTAGTCGCGGCCGCCGCCGGACTTGAGGTCGGTCCAGCGCGGCTTGCCCAGGAACACCAGGAAGAGCAGGCGGGTCATGTAGAACGCGGTGAGGCCCGCGCCCAGCGCCGCCACGCCGCCGAACAGCCAGCCGCGCCAGCCCGGCTCGCTGAACGCCGCCGCGATGATGGCGTCCTTGGAGAAGTAGCCGGACAGGAACGGGAAGCCGATCAGCGCGAGGTAGCCCAGCGTCCAGGTGACGAAGGTGACCGGCATCTTGCGCCACAGGCCGCCCATCCGGCGGATGTCGCCCTCGTCGTTCATGCCGTGCATGACCGAACCGGCACCGAGGAACAGCCCGGCCTTGAAGAAGCCGTGGGTGAGCAGGTGCATGATGCCCAGCGCGTAGCCGACCGGGCCGAGGCCGACCGCCAGGATCATGTAGCCGATCTGGGAGACCGTCGAGTACGCCAGGACCTTCTTGAAGTCGTCGTAGGCGCAGCCGATGACGCAGCCGATGACCAGCGTGAACGCGCCGATGCACATCACCACCAGCCGGCCGTCGCCCGACAGGTTGTAGATCGGGTTGGACCGGGCGATCAGGTAGACGCCGGCGGTGACCATGGTCGCCGCGTGGATCAGGGCGGACACCGGGGTCGGGCCGGCCATCGCGTCCGGGAGCCAGGCCTGGAGCGGGAACTGGCCGGACTTGCCGCACGCGCCGAGCAGGAGCAGCAGCGTCACCGCGGTCACCTCGGCCGGCGACAGCTCGCCGACCCGCGCGAACACCTCGGTGTACTGGGTGGTGCCGAGCTCCTTGAACAGGATGAAGATCGCGATCGCCAGACCCAGGTCGCCGACCCGGTTCATCAGGAACGCCTTCTTCGCCGCCGACGCGGCCTCCGGCTTGTGCTGATACCAGCCGATCAGCAGGTACGAGGCGAGACCGACGCCCTCCCAGCCGAAGTACAGGGTCACGAAACCGTTGCCCAGCACCAGCAGGAGCATCGCGGCGACGAACAGGTTCAGGTAGGCGAAGAACTTCCGCCGCCCGGCCTCGTGCGCCAGGTAGCCGATCGAGTAGATGTGGATCAGCGCGCCGACACCGGTGATCAGCAGGACGAACGTCAGCGACAGCGGGTCGAGTCGCAAGGCGAACTCGACGGTGAGCGCGTTGACCGACACCCAGTCGAACAGGTGCAGCTCACTGGTCCGCTCACCGGTCCGCGCGACCGTGTCCAAGAACAGCGCCACGCCGTAGCCGAACGCGGCGACGACCGTCGCGGTGCCCAGCAGGTGGCCCCACTTGTCGGTGCGCTTGCCACCGATCAGCAGCACCGCCGCGCCGAACGCGGGCAACGCCAACAACAACCAGGCGAGACCGCCGATCCCGCTGGCGGCAACAGGTTCCGTCACCGGTGACCTCTCAGTACTTCAGCAGGTTGGAATCGTCGACCGAGGCCGAGCGACGCGTCTTGAAGATCGCCATGATGATCGTCAGGCCCACCACGACTTCGGCGGCGGCCACGACCATCACGAAGAACGCCATGACCTGGCCGTCGAGCGCCCCGTTGATCCGGGCGAACGTGACCAGGCTCAGGTTCACCGCGTTGAGCATCAGCTCGACGCACATGAACACGACGATGGCGTTGCGCCGCACCAGCACGCCCACCGCGCCGAGGCTGAACAGCAACGCGGACAGCAGCAGGTAGTAGGTGGGGGTCACGACTGCACTCCCTCGATCGCACGGGCGTTCGCCGACCCGGGACCCGGCGTGGCGGCGCGGGACCGGCGGACCCCGGCGGACCGGGCCGTCCCGGTGGACCGCGCGGTCACGACTGGTCCCCCTTGAGGGCGCGCGCGTCGGCCTCGTGGCCGGTGCCCGCGACCTCGCCGACGTCGCCGTCCAAGGTCTCCTTGGCGGTGGTCTCGATCAGCGCCGACAGCGACTCGGAGGCGACCGAGCCGTCCGGCAGCAGGGCGGGCGTGGCCACCGAGTTGGCGGTGGCGAACACGCCGGGGCCGGGCAGCGAGCCCGGCCGGTCGCCGCGGAAGCGCTCCTCGACCAGCTCGCGCTGGGTCTTCTTGCGGTCCTTGCCCACGTTCTGGGTGAAGGCCAGCACCATCGCGCCGACCGCCGCGGTGATCAGCAGCGCCGAGGTGAGCTCGAACGCGAACAGGTAGTCGGTGAACAGGGCCTCGCCGATGTTCGCGACGTTGCCGCCGTTCTCGGTGTTCTGCCGGGCCAGGCCGACCGGCTGCACGTCGGTCAGCGCGCGGGCCAGCGAGCCCACCACGAGGCAGGCGAAGCCGACGCCGAGCACGCTCGCCGCGAGCCGCTGGCCGCGCAGCACCTCGACCACCGAGTCCGAGCTGTCCCGGCCGACCAGCATCAGCACGAACAGGAACAGCATCATGATCGCGCCGGTGTAGACGATGATCTGCACGAAGCCGAGGAACGGGGCCTGCTGCACCATGTACAGCACGCCCAGGCTGAGCATCGAGAGCACCAGCCACAGCGCCGAGTGCACGGCGTTGCGGGCGAACAGCATGCCCAGCGCGCCGGCCAGGGCGAGCGGGCCGAGGACCCAGAACGCGACCGCTTCGCCCGTGGTGACGACGTCGACCACGCGCGCGGCGTCCTCGGGCTGGAGCAACAGCGTCATCGCCCGGCCTCCCGCGCCTGCTGCTCGGCGGCCAGCCGGGGACCGTCGACGTAGTAGTCCTGCTCGTTCTCGCCCAGCCGCATCGGGTGCGGCGGCTGCTCCATGCCGGGCAGCAGCGGCGCGAGCAGGTCCTCCTTGGTGAAGATCAGCTTCTGCCGGTTGTCGTCGGCGAGCTCGTACTCGTTCGTCATGGTCAGCGAACGGGTCGGGCACGCCTCGATGCACAGGCCGCAGCCGATGCAGCGCAGGTAGTTGATCTGGTAGTCCGCGCCGAACCGCTCACCGGGCGAGTAGCGCTCCTCGTCGGTGTTGTCGCCACCCTCGACGAAGATCGCGTCCGCCGGGCAGGCCCACGCGCACAGCTCGCAGCCGACGCACTTCTCCAGCCCGTCCGGGTGCCGGTTGAGCTGGTGCCGCCCGTGGAACCGGGGTGCGGTGACCTTCTTGACCTCGGGGTACTCCTCGGTGACGACCTTCTTGAACATCGTCCCGAAGGTGACCCCGAAACCCTTGACGGGATCAAACATCCCCATCGCCGGCCTCCTTAGCTGACACACTCGCTGCCGCGGGCGCGGTTGTCCGATCGCCGACCGCGCCGGCGGCCGGTAGCTGCGCCACCGGAACCTGCCGGCGCGGTGGCGACTTGGGCACTTGCAGGTCGAGCGGCGGCACCGGGAACCCGCCGCCGGTGACCGGCACGGCGTTCGGGTCGCGCTGCTCCCGCTGGTCCGGCAGCAGGAACGCGACCAGCACGATCACCGCCAGGACGACGCCGAAGACGGCGAGCAGCACGCCGGTGCTCAACCGGTCGGCCTCGCGCTCCAGGTTGAAGTAGCGGGTGAACGCGACGGCGACGAACCAGAACAGCGCGATCGGGACCAGGAACTTCCAGCCCAGCCGCATGAACTGGTCGTAGCGCAGGCGGGGCAGCGTGCCGCGCAGCCAGATGAACAGGAACAGGAAGCCCAGGGTCTTGATCACGAACCAGATCAGCCCGAGCCAGCCGTTGGAGTTGAGCACGTGGTCCGGCCCGACGAACGGGAACTGCCAGCCGCCCAGGAACAGCGTGGTGGCCAGCGCCGACACGGTCACCATGTTCACGTACTCGGCGAGGAAGAACAGCGCGAACTTCAGCGAGCTGTACTCCGTGTGGAACCCGCCGACCAGCTCCGACTCGGCCTCGGGGAGGTCGAACGGGGCGCGGTTGGTCTCGCCGACCATGGAGATGACGTAGATGACGAAGCTGACCGGCAGCAGGATCGCGTTCCACGCGGGCAGCGCGCCCCAGGCGATCGTGCCGGACTGGCTGCTCACGATGTCCGCGGTGGACAGCGAGTGCGAGCTCATCACGACCGCGACGATCGACAGGCCCATCGCGATCTCGTAGGAGATCACCTGCGCGGCCGACCGCAGCGCGCCGAGCAGCGGGTACGGCGAGCCGGAGGCCCAGCCGGAGAGCACGATGCCGTAGACGCCGAGCGACGAGCAGGCCAGCACGACGAGCACGCCCACCGGCAGGTCGACCAGTTGGAGCGCGGTCTCCTCGCCGAAGATCGTGACCTTGCCGCCCAGCGGGATCACCGAGAACGCGACGAACGCCGGGATGCAGGAGATCACCGGGGCGAGGAAGAACACCCACTTGTCCGCGAGGACGGGGCGGATGTCCTCCTTGAACGCGAGCTTGAGGCCGTCGGCGAGCGACTGGAGCCAGCCGTTGGGCCCGACCCGGTTGGGACCGGGCCGCTGCTGCATCCGGGCGACGACCTTGCGCTCCCAGTTGATCATGAACAGGGTCATCACGACGAGGAACCCGAAGATCCCCACGACCTTGATCAGGACCAGCCAGACGGGGTCGTCGGCGAGGAGTTGTCCCGCGTTCATGCCTTGCCTCCCTGCGCGTTCGCCACGGCCACCACGGAACCGTGGCCGGCGGCCAGGTTGCGCCGCACGGTGACCGCGCCGGAGTTGCCGGGCAGCCACACCACGCCGTCGGGCAGGTCCGCCGCCTCGACGGGCAGCGACACCTCGCCGCGATCGGTCGACACGGTGATCAGGCCGCCGAGCTCGACGCCGAGCTGCCGGGCGGTGGCCTCGGACAGCTTCGCGACCACCGGCCGCGCGGTGCCCGCCAGGTTCGGTTCGCCGTCCTGCCCGGAACCGTTGTCCAGCAGCCGCCGCCAGGTCGCGAGCACGGCCTGGCCGGGCCTGGGCTGGGGCAGCAGCGGCGCGGGCACGGACGGCGCGGCGGCGGTGAGCGTGCCTCGGCCGAGCCGGGCGAAGTCCGCCGCGGCGGCGGCCGGGGTCTGCGTGAACAGGTCGGCGTCCATCTCGACGGCCAGCGTGTCCAGCACCCGGCCGTCCGGCAGCGCGCCGGTGCCCTCCAGGGTCAGCGGGAACGGGCGGTGCCGCCCCTCCCAGTTGAGGTAGCTGCCCGCCTTCTCCACCGCCGGGGCGACCGGCAGCACCACGTCGGCGTACGCGGTGACCGCGCTGTGCCGCAGCTCCAGGCTGACCACGAAACCCGTCGCGGCCAGCGCGCGCTCGGCCAGCGCCGGGTCCGGCAGGTCGAACGGGTCGACCCCGCCGACCACCAGCGCGTCCAGCTCGCCGCTCGCGGCGGCGTGCAGGATGCCCGCGGTGTCGCGGCCGGCCCGCGCGGGCAGCGCGCCCACCGCCAGGCCCCAGACCCGCTCGACCTCGGCGCGCGCGGCGGCGTCGGACACCAGCCGGCCGCCGGGCAGCAGCGTGGGCAGCAGACCGGCTTCCAGCGCGCCCCGCTCACCGGCCCGGCGCGGAATCCACGCGACCTTCGCCCCGGTCCGGTCCGCCAGCGCGACGACCGCCGAGAACAGGCCCGGCACCTCGGCGGCGCGCTCGCCGACCAGGATCACCGAGCCCGGCTTGGCCAGCTCGTCCACCACGTCGGCGGCGTGCTCGGGCAGCGCGTTCAGCGCCGCCGGCTCACCGCCGGGCACGCACGCGAGCAGCGTGCCGTAGGTCTTCTCCACCGCCGGCGAGGTGAACTGGCCCAGGTGGAAGACCTTGGTCCGCTTCGCGCGGGCCGCCTTGCGCAGCCGCAGGAAGACGATCGGCGCTTCCTCCTCGGGCTCGAACGCCACCAGCAGCGCGGCGGGTGCGGCCTCGATGCCCCGGAACGTCACGCCGTCGGCGGGCGTCGTGCCCAGCACCGACGAGGTGAGGAAGTCCAGCTCCTCCGCCGAGTGCGGGCGGGCGCGGAAGTCGACGTCGTTGGTGCGCAACGCGATCCGGGCGAACTTCGAGTACGCGTAGGCGTCCTCGACGGTCAGCCGGCCACCGGCCAGCACCGCCGCGCCCCTGCCGTCCCGCGCCCTCGCCAACCCGGCCGCCGCGACCTGCAACGCCTCGGTCCACGACGACTCGCGCAGCTCGCCGGACCCCGCGTCGCGCACCAGCGGCCGGGTGATCCGGTCGTCGGCGGTGGCGTAGCGGAAGGCGAACCTGCCCTTGTCGCAGATCCACTCCTCGTTGACCTCGGGGTCGTCGCCGGCGAGCTTGCGCTGCACCTTGCCGCGCCGCCAGTCGGTGCGCTCCGCGCAGCCCGACGAGCAGTGCTCGCACACGCTCGGCGTGGACACCAGGTCGAACGGGCGCGCCCGGAACCGGTACGCGGCGGACGTCAGCGCGCCCACCGGGCAGATCTGGATGGTGTTGCCGGAGAAGTACGACTGGAAGGGCTTGTCCTGCGCCACACCGATCTGCTGCTGCGAACCGCGCTCCAGCAACTCGATGAACGGGTCGCCCGCGATCTGCGCGGAGAACCGGGTGCAGCGCTGGCACAGCACGCACCGCTCGCGGTCCAGCAGCACCTGGGTGCTGATCGCGATCGGCTTCGGGAAGGTCCGCTTGTGCTCGTGGAACCGGGAGTCGGCGCGGCCGTGCTTGAGCGCCTGGTTCTGCAACGGGCACTCGCCGCCCTTGTCGCAGACCGGGCAGTCCAGCGGGTGGTTGATGAGCAGCAGCTCCATCACGCCCTGCTGCGCCTTGTCCGCGACCGGCGAGGTGAGCTGGGTCTTGACCACCATGCCGTCGGCGACGGTCATCGTGCAGGAGGCCTGCGGCTTCGGCATCGGCCGGCCGCCCATCTCCACCTCGACCAGGCACTGCCGGCACGCGCCCGCCGGGTCCAGCAGCGGGTGGTCGCAGAACCGGGGCACGACGATGCCGAGCCGCTCGGCGGTGCGGATCAGCAGCTCGCCCTTGGGCGCGACGACCTCCAGGCCGTCGATCACCAGCTTGACGTGGCCCTCGGGCACGGCCGGCCCGGTGCCCGTCGGGGTGGTCTTGTCAGGCGCGATCGTCATGCGCTTGCTCCTGCCAGGGCTGCGGCTCCGCTGTGCTGGGACGCGTTCCGGTCGCACAGCGCGAGGAACTCGTCCTTGAAGTACTTGATGCCGCTGGTGATGGGGCTGACCGCGCCGTCGCCGAGGGCGCAGAACGAGCGGCCCAGGATGTTGTCGCAGATGTCCAGCAGCGTCTCGATGTCGGCGGCCGTGCCCTCGTGGCGGTTCATCCGCTGGAGGATCTGGACCAGCCAGTAGGTGCCCTCGCGGCACGGCGTGCACTTGCCGCACGACTCGTGCTTGTAGAACTCGGTCCACTTCATGACCGCCCACGGCACGGACACCGTCTCGTTGAAGATCTGGAGCGCGGTGGTGCCCAGCATCGACCCGGCCTCGGCCGCGCCCTCGAAGTCCAGCGGGACGTCCAGGTGCTCGGCGGTGAACAGCGGGGTGGACGAGCCGCCCGGCGTCCAGAACTTCAGCGGGACGCCGTCCTTCATGCCGCCCGCCATGTCCAGCAGCTCGCGCAGCGTCACGCCCATCGGGGCCTCGTACTGGCCGGGCCGCTCGACGTGGCCGGACAGCGAGTAGATCTTCGGGCCCGGCGACCGCTCGCGGCCCATGGTGCGGAACCAGTCCGCGCCGCCGTTCACGATGTAGGGAACCGACGCGATGGTCTCCACGTTGTTCACCACGGTGGGCGAGGCGTAGAGGCCGGCGGTCGCGGGGAAGGGCGGCTTGAGCCGGGGCTGGCCGCGCTTGCCCTCCAGCGAGTCCAGGAGGGCGGTCTCCTCGCCGCAGATGTACGCGCCCGCGCCCGCGTGGACGACGAGGTCGAGGTCGAACCCGGAGCCGAGGATGTCCTTGCCCAGGTAGCCCGCCTCGTACGCCTCGCGCACGGCCGCGTTCAGCCGGCGGATGCAGTGCAGCACCTCACCGCGCACGTAGATCGCGGCGAAGTTCGCCCGGATCGCGTACGAGGTGATGATGATGCCCTCGACCAGCGAGTGCGGGTCCGCCATCATCAGCGGGATGTCCTTGCAGGTGCCCGGCTCGCCCTCGTCGGCGTTGATCACCAGGTAGTGCGGCTTGCCGTCGCCCTGCGGGATGAAGCCCCACTTCAGGCCGGTCGGGAAGCCCGCGCCGCCGCGACCGCGCAGCCCGGAGTCCTTGCACTGCTGGATGAGCTGGTCCGGGTGGGCGGTCAGCGCCTTGCGCAGCGCCGTGTACCCCTCCAACTGCTCGTAGGTCTTCAGCGTCCACGAGCGCGGCGACAGCCAGCGCTTGGTGAGGACAGGAGTCAGGTTGTCGACCATCGGTGCCTCCCCCTACTTCTTTTCCGGCAGGGCGGGGAACTCGGCGTTCTCCGGCATCGCCGGCGCGGTCCAGCCGCGATCGGCGGCCAGCGCCGCACCGCGCACCGTCTCGGGCGCGGCGGACGGGCCGTCCAGGTCCGCGTCCCGACCCTCGAAGAAACCCGCCAACTGGAGCTCGGCCTGGCGGAAGTCGGTCAGCGGCGCGCCGCGCGTCGGGTCCGGCTTCACCCCGGCCCGCAACGACTTCACCAGCTCCAGCGCCTTCTCCGGGGTCTGGTTGTCGTAGAACTCGTAGTTCACCTGGAGCACGGGGCCCAGGTCGCAGGCCGCCAGGCACTCGGCGTGCTCCAGCGTGATCGAGCCGGGCGCGCCCGGCTCGCCCGCGGTCTCCTCGTGGCCCAGCGGCCTGCCCCCGGTGCCCAGGTGCTCGCGCAGCTCCGCGTAGATGGCGTCACCGCCCAGCGCGGCGCACAGCGTGTTCGTGCAGACGCTCACCAGGTGCTCGCCGCACGGGCGGCGCTTGTACATGGTGTAGAACGTCGCGACGGCGCTGACCTCGGCGAGGGACAGGTCGAGCTGGCCCGCGCAGAACGCGATGCCCTCCTGGCTGACGTACCCCTCCACCGACTGCACCAGGTGCAGCATCGGCAGCAGCGCCGAGCGGGCCTGCGGGTACCGCCCGATCAGGTTCCGCGCGCGGGCCACCGTGTCGTCGCCGAACACGTCGACGCCCGCCTGGTCCGGGGTTTCCTGGGTCTGCGTCATCGGTCACAACCACCCATCACCGGGTCGATAGAGGCCACCGAGGCGATGACGTCGGCGACCATGCCGCCCTCGCACATCGCGGGCATCGACTGGAGGTTCACGAAGCTGGGTTCGCGCACGTGCACGCGCATCGGCCGGGTACCGCCGTCGGACACCACGTGGTAGCCCAGCTCGCCGCGCGGCGACTCGATCGGCACGTACACCTGGCCGGGCGGCACCGCGAAGCCCTCGGTCACCAGCTTGAAGTGGTGGATGAGGGACTCCATGGACTGGCCCATGATCTTGCGGACGTGCTCCAGCGAGTTGCCCATGCCGTCCGCGCCGATGGTGAGCTGCGCGGGCCACGCGATCTTGGCGTCCGCCACCATGACCGGGCCCGGCTCCAGCCGGTCCACCGCCTGCTTCACGATCTTCAGCGACTGGTGGATCTCCTCGACCCGCAGCCGGTAGCGGGCGAACGAGTCCGCCTCGTTCGCCGTGGGCACGTCGAACGTGTAGTTCTCGTAGCCCGAGTACGGCTCGATCTTGCGCAGGTCCCAGGCCAGGCCGGCGGAGCGCAGGATCGGACCGGTGATGCCGAGCGCGAGGCAGGCGTCCACCGGCAGGTAGCCGACGCCCTCCAACCGGTTGCGCCAGATCGGCTGGCCGGTGAGCAGCTTGTCGTAGTCCGGCAGCCGCGAGTCCATCACCTTGATGAAGTCCCGGATGCGCTGCGGCGCGTCGACCGGGAGGTCCTGCGACAGGCCGCCGGGCCGGATGAACGCGTGGTTCATCCGCAGACCGGTCAGGAACTCCAGCAGGTGCAGGACTTCTTCGCGCTCGCGGAAGCCCGCCGTCATGCCGGTCAGCGCGCCGAGCTCCATGCCGCCCGTCGCCAGGGCGACCAGGTGCGAGCTGATCCGGTTGAGCTCCATCAGCAGGACGCGGATCGTCTGCGCGCGCTCCGGGACCGTGACGCCCAGCAGCTTCTCCACCGCGAGGCAGTACGCCGCCTCGTTGTGCAGCGGGGCCAGGTAGTCCATGCGCGTCACGAACGTGACGCCCTGGGTCCAGTTGCGGTACTCCAGGTTCTTCTCGATCCCGGTGTGCAGGTAGCCGATGACGCTGCGGGCCTGGGTGACGGTCTCGCCCTCCAGCTCCAGCACCAGGCGCAGCACGCCGTGCGTCGAGGGGTGCTGCGGGCCCAGGTTCATGATGATGCGCTCGTCGCCGGCCGCTTCGGCCAGCACCTCGTCCCAGTCGCCGCCGGTCACCGTGTAGACGGTGCCCTCGGTGGTCTGCCGGGAGCTCGCGTACGGGTCGGCCGCCCCGGGGGCGCTGTCCGGGCCGGTGGTGCTGTCCCGGCCCACCTCGGAGGTGTCGGTGCCGGTCGTGACGTCGGAAAGACGTTCGGTCATGAGTAGGACCGCCTCTGGTCTGGCGGGGGGATCTCCGCGCCCTTGTACTCCACCGGGATGCCGCCGAGCGGGTAGTCCTTGCGCTGCGGGTGCCCGTCCCAGTCGTCCGGCATGAGGATGCGGGTCAGGCCGGGGTGGCCGTCGTAGACGATCCCGAACATGTCCCAGGTCTCGCGCTCCTGCCAGTCCGCGGTCGGGTACACCGACACCACGCTGGGGATGTGCGCGTCCTCGACCTCGACCGCGACCTCCAGGCGGATGCGCCGGCGGTAGGTCATCGAGGTGAGGTGGTAGACCGAGTGCAGCCGCTGCGGCGCGGCCTCGCCGTAGTCCACACCGGACACCGAGCTGCACAGCTCGAAGCGCAGCGCGGGGTCGTCGCGCAGCACCCGGGCCACGTCCACCAGGTGCTCGCGGCGCAGGAAGAACGTGATCTCGCCGCGGTCCACGGTGATCTGCTGGACGGTATCGGCCGGCAGGCCCTTCTCGTGCAGCGCGCCCAGCAGCTCGTCGGCGACCTCGTCGAACCAGCCGCCGAAGGGGCGTTCGCTGGGCGCGGCCACGTGCGCGGGCAGCCGCAGGCCGCCGAAGCCCGACGTGTCGCCGGAGCCGGCCACGCCGAACATGCCCAGGCGCGCCTTGCCGGCGGTCACCCCGCCGTGCGCCTGGTGCTCCTCGTGCTCGGCCTCGCTCATGCTCGCGGAGCTCAGCGCCTCGCCCTGGGGGGACGGGTTGTCCGCGCCGGTGGTCTTCTCGACCTCGCGCTTGTCGTCAGCCATGCCGCTCACTTCTTCGCAAACCGCTGGGAGGACGGGATCAGGTCCGTGGTGTGGCCCTGCTCGGCCAGCAGCGCGGCCCGCGTCGGGCCCAGCGGCTCGTCCATGATCTTCGCGTGGATCTTGAGGATCGCGTCGATCAGCATCTCCGGCCGGGGCGGGCAGCCCGGCAGGTACATGTCGACCGGCACGACGTGGTCCACGCCCTGCACCACCGCGTAGTTGTTGAACATCCCGCCGCTGGACGCGCAGACGCCCATCGCCAGCACCCAGCGCGGCTCGGGCATCTGGTCGTAGATCTGGCGCAGCACCGGGGCCATCTTGTTGGTCACCCGGCCCGCGACGATCATCAGGTCGGCCTGGCGCGGGGAGGCGCGGAAGACCTCCATGCCGAACCGCGCCAGGTCGTAGCGCGGACCGCCGGTGGTCATCATCTCGATGGCGCAGCAGGCGAGACCGAACGTGGCCGGCCAGAGCGAGGACTTGCGGGTCCAGTTGACCAGCTTCTCCACGCTGGCGAGCAGGATGCCGTTCGGGAGCTTCTCTTCGAGACCCACGGGTCTTCCCCCTCAGTTCCAGTCGAGGCCGCCGCGCCGCCACACGTAGGCGTACGCGAAGCCGACCGTCGCGACGAACAGTGCGATCTCCACCAGCCCGAACAGGCCGAGCCGGTCCGCGGAGACCGCGAACGGGTAGAGGAACACCATTTCGATGTCGAACAGGATGAACAGCATCGCCGTGAGGTAGTAGGCGACCGGCATCCGGCCACCGCCCACCACGGGCTGCGGGGACGGCTCGATGCCGCACTCGTAGGCGTCGAGCTTCGCCCGGTTGTAGCGGCGGGGGCCGATGTACGGCGCGGCCGTCACGGAGAACAGGGCGAAGGCCCCGGCGAGGGCGAACATCAATACGAGGGGGAGGTAAGGGTCCAGCACTCTCCGTCGTCCTTTCCTCGCGTGTCGCGGTGGTGGTGCACCGCCGACCGTTGCGCACCCTAAGGGTGTTCTTGCGGCCCCGGTAAGTTAGGCGGACCTAACTTTCCCCAGGTCGCTTGTGAAACACTTCACAAGCCATCACAGTCGGTTGTGAAGTGATTCACAAGACCTGAGGGCCAGTGTAGAACGTCACACACAGGCGCTACGAGCACCCCCTACACACTGCCTGACCTGGTCTTTTACGGTGCAGATCACCGGCCCGGCGACGCGGACGTGAACGGGGACACACCACAAACGAAACAGCACCGGCTCAGAAGCCGGTGCTGCGACGTTAGGTGGAACCCGGTTAGGCCGTTGGGGTGAGTTTCGTGGCCGCCGTGATGATGCGGTCGAACGAGTCGCCGTCCTTCGGGTCGTAAAGGCCCGCGAGCAGCTTCAGGACCAGTTTCATCAACGTCTTGCGAGGTAGGCCGTACTTCGTCGCGGTGCGCATGATGGTCGGGTGGCCGATCAGGCGGCTGAACAGGTTGCCCATCCGGTAGTAACTGCCCAGCGCCTGCTCGATGCGCACCGGGTAGCCGTGCAGCGCCCGTTCCCGGCTCGGACCCGTGCGGGCCAGGGCCTGCACCACGCTCTCCGCGGCGAGCCGCGCCGACTCCATCGCGTAGCCGATGCCCTCGCCGTTGAACGGGTTCACCATGCCGCCCGCGTCCCCGACCAGCAGCAGGCCGTCGCGGTAGTGCGGCTTGCGGTTCAGGCCCATCGGCAGCGCCGCGCCGCCGATCTTGCCGGTGGCGTTCTCCTCGCGGAAGCCCCACTCCTCCGGCGTGCCGTCCAGCCACGACTTGAGGAGGGCTCGGTAATCCGTAGTCCCGTAGGCCTTCGAGGTGCTCAGGATGCCGAGGCCGACGTTCACCGTCCCGTCGCCCATGCCGAAGATCCAGCCGTAGCCGGGCAGCAGGACGTCGTTCGCGCGGTCCCACAGTTCGAGGTGGGATTCGAGGTAGTCGTCCTTGGTGCGCGGGCTCGCGTAGTAGCGGCGGACCGCGACGCCCATCGGCTTGGCGTCGTCCTTCTGGAGGCCGACGCTCAGCGCCAGGCGCGCGGACACCCCGTCGCACCCGATCACGATCGGTGCGCGGTAGGTGACCTCCCGCTTGTCCGGACCGGTCTTGGCGGTCACCCCGACCACCCGGCCGTTCTCGGTGATCGCGCCGGTGACGGTGGTCTGCTCGAACAGGCGCGCGCCGGCCTGCTGCGCGGTCCTGGCGAGCATCTCGTCGAAGTCCTGGCGCGGGCGGACCACGCCGTAGGGCGGGAAGGTCGCGAGCTCCGGCCAGTCCAGTTCGAGCGTGACCCCGCCACCGACCACCCGCAGACCCCGGTTGTGCAGCCAGCCGGCCTCCTCGCGGGTGTCGACGCCGAGGTCGATCAACTGCTTGACGCCGCGCGGCGTCAGCCCGTCACCGCAGACCTTCTCGCGGGGGAACCTGGACTTCTCCAACAGCAACACGTCCAGGCCCGCGCGGGCCAGGTACGTGGCCGCGGTCGAGCCCGCCGGACCCGCGCCGACCACGATCACCTCGGCGTCCTCGCCTGCCTTGCGGCGGCTGGGAGTCGTCATCCCCACTCCTTGTGCCTGAGTTCACGAAGTCCCCGCCGAGTCTACTGGCGGAGAGCTGAGAGCCTCGCCGTCGGCCGTCCGCGCAGCCGGTCGGGCACGGCGACCCCCGGGTCCCCGGCCTGGCCGCGCCGGCTCCGGGAGGGACGGGTTCAGCCCCGGGACGCGGCCTCGGGGTCCGGCTCCGGCTTGACGGCCCGGTGCAGCGCGACCATGCCGCCGGTCAGGTTCAACCAGGCGACGTCGTCCCAGCCGGCGCGGGCGATGATCTCGCCGAGGGCGCGCTGGGCGGGCCAGGTGCGCATCGACTCGGCGAGGTACTTGTAGGCGTCGGGGTTGGACGACACGAAGCGCGCGATGAACGGCAGCACCTTCAGCAGGTGCCGCATGTAGACGAACCGGAAGGGCCGGAACGTCGGCGTGGACACCTCGCAGACCACCAGCCGGCCACCGGGCCGGACCACCCGGGCCATCTCCCGGAGGGCCGCCTCGGTGTCGCTGAAGTTGCGGATGCCGAACGAGACCGTGACGGCGTCGAAGGAGTCGTCGGCGAACGGGAGGTGCAGCGCGTCGGCGGCCACCTTGGGCACGGGCCGGTGAGCGCCGCCGAGCAGCATCCCGAGCGAGAAGTCGGCCGCCACGCACCACGCACCGGACGCCGCGTACTCCACCGTGGACACCGCGGTACCGGCCGCCAGGTCGAGCACCTTCTCCCCGGCGCGCGCGTCGAGGACCCGCCGACTCCACTCCCGCCAGCGCCGGTCGAACCCCAGGGTCATGACGGAGTTCGTGCGGTCGTAGCCCTTGGCCACGCCGTCGAACATCTCGGCGACCTCGCGGGGGTTCTTGTCCAGACCTGCACGCGCCATGGGGAAAGCCTAAGTGACGCCGGCCGAGCCGCTCACCCCGTCCTCGCCCGGCAGCCGCCCGAACAGCGGAGGGGAGCTCCCGTCCGCGCCGGCGACGACGGGGTGACGGTCCGTGTCCGCGTGCCGGGGACCACGGGCCGCGAAGGAGACGGGGGCGTGACGAGTCGCGGAACGGAGGTCCAACTCCTCGCGTCGCGGTTGACGTTGCCCGGGAGATCGTCATCGCTTCACCTGGAGGACGTGTCACGGCCACCGGGAGCGGTGACACTAGTGCGGCATGACCGTCTTGTCGTCCCGGCCCGCGCAGCCCGTCGATCCCGGGTTGGTGTCGATCGCGCTGGAGATAGCGGGCCGCCTCGCCAACGACGCGTCGGACGTCATCATGGCGACGGCGGGTCGCGGGGCCCAGCCCGATGACGACACGTACCCGTTCGACTGGGTGACCGACACCGACCGCACCCTGGAGCGGCACACCCGGCGGGTGCTGACCGCCGAGTTCCCCGACATCCCCGTGTACTGCGAGGACACCGGCACGGACGTGCCGTCCGACGCCGAGTTCCGCTGGGTGGTGGACCCGGTGGACGGCACGGCGAACTACGTGGCGGGCGTCCCGTGGTGCGCGTACAGCCTGGCCCTGGTGGACCGCTGGGGCCCGGTGGTGGGCGTGGTGGCCGACCCGTACCGGGCCCAGATCTACGCCGCCGCGCGCGGGCGCGGGATGCGGGCGAACGGGACGCCGGTCAAGCTCGGCGGCCAGGCGATCAGCCCGATCGTGTGCACCGAGATGACGCGGACGGGTCCGTGGCCGGGGATGGGCGAGTTCATCTCGCGGGCGGCGGTGGCCGGGACGGGCGTGCGGGTGCTGGGGTCGAAGGCGCTGGCGGTGGCGCAGGTGGCGTTGGGGCACGCGGCGGCGGCCGTGCTGCACAGCTACCACGAGTGGGACGTGGCGGGCGCGGTGGCGCTGGCGGTGGAGTCGGGGGCGGCGGTGCTCGACCGGCGGGGCGAGGACGCGTCGCTGCCGGTGGACGGGCTGCTGGTGGCGGTGCCGGAGGTGGCCGAGGAGGTCCTGGGGTGGTGGCAGTCGTCCATGGCCCGGTAGGGCGCGGCTAGACGCTGCCCAGGTGGGGCAGTTGCTGTTCGAGCACTTCCAGGTGCACGCGGGCCGCGTCGAGCGACGTGTGGTCGACCATCCGGAGCGCGACGCTGCCGACCTGGTCCTCGAACGCGGTGAAGTCGCGCACGGCCGCGTGGAGGCGCTGCACGACGGGGTGGTTCTGGTCGGCGTCGAGCGCCCGGCCGAGGTCGGCGAGACGCCGGACGTTGCCGAGCTCGGCTTCGAACTGCCCGGCGATCCGCCCCATCCACTCCCGCGCGGGCGACGGCGGCACGGTCTCGACCACGGCGTACACCCGTCGCACGGACAGCTCGGCCCGGCCGACCGGTGCCGCCCAGCGGTCCATCGGGCCTGGTCGGTGCGGGATCGGCGGGGGCTGGACGGGGGGCGCGACCACCCTCATCGGCATCGGCGGCAGGGCACGGGCGCGGGTGCGGGTCTTGGCGACGCCGACGACGACGCCGATCAGGGTGCCGGGCACGCCGCCGCCGAACACCGACATGATCAACACCGCCAGCACGTTGGCGGCGAGCGAGCCGCCCTCGCCGGCCGGCGCGGAGGACATCGTGGCGGTCAGCACGAGCGTCAAGAACATCGCCACCGCCGTGGTGCCGATGATCAGGCCCGTCAGCACCGATCTCCCCATGACACCCATCGTGCCAGATCAAGCGTCGAAGTCGACGGTCACCGACGGTGTGACGGGCACGGACTGGCACGTCAGCACGAACCCGGCCTCGACTTCACGGGGTTCGAGGGCGTAGTTGCGGCGCATGTCGACCGCCCCGGACACGACCAGCGCGCGGCACGTCCCGCACACCCCGCCCTTGCACGCGAAGGGCAGGTCGGCGCGCACCCGCTGGGCGGCGTCGAGGATGGGCGTGCCGGGCGGCAGCGGCACAACCGTGGTGCGGCCGTCCAGGATCACAGTGCCCTCGGCGGCCGATTCCAGGACTTCTTCGGCCCGGCGGGGCGGCGGCGGTTCGTCCACGTAGAACAGTTCGTGGTGGACGGTCGAAGCGTCCACTCCGCGCGACGCCAGCACGTCCTGCGCGTCGCGCACGAGCCCGTAGGGCCCGCACAGCCACCACTGGTCGATGGACGCGAACGGCACCACGGTGTCGAACAGCGCGCGCAGCTTCTCGGCGTCCAGACGCCCGCTGAACAGCTCCACGTCCCGTGGCTCGCGCGACAGCACGTGCACGAGCTGGAACCGCGCGGGGTAGCGGTCCTTCAGGTCGGCGAGTTCTTCGGTGAACATCACGGTGTCGGCGCGCCGGTTGCCGTACAGGAGGGTGACGCGCGCGCCGGACGCCAGCACGGTCGCGGCGATGGACAGCGCGGGCGTGATCCCCGACCCGGCGACGACCAGGCCGTGGTGGGTGCCGTCCACGGGCGTGAAGTCGCCCAGCGGGGGCAGGACCTCCAGCACGTCACCGCACCGCACGCGGTCCACGAGGTGTTCGGAGAACAGCCCGCCGTCGACCCGCCGCACGCCGATCCGGGGCGGCGCGCCGACCGGTGCGCAGAGGGAGTACGACCGGCGTTCCTCGCCGATCTTCACCGTCAGGTACTGCCCGGCGCGGAACGCGAAGTCGGCGGCCGATTCCGCCGGCACGTCGAACGTGACGGCGACCGCGTCGTCGCACAGCCGGTCGACGGCGGCCACGGTCAGCTCGTGGAACACCGGCCGCGCCATCTAGATCTCCTTGACGTGCTCGAAGGGCTCGGCGCAGTCCGCGCACCGCCGCAGCGCCTTGCAGGCGGTGGAACCGAACCGGGACAGCTCGACCGTCCGGGGCGAGCCGCAGCGCGGGCAGGCGACCCGCGAGGCCGGCGGTGTGAGCCGGAGGGGCACCGGCCCGACCGCGCGCGGGCCGATCCGCGACGGCGGTGCGATGCCGGCTTCGGCGAGCTTGCGCAGGCCGTCGTCGGTGATCCAGTCCGTGGTCCAGGCGGGCGACAGCGACAGCCGCACCTCGACCCGCGCGAACCCCGCCGCGCGCAGGGTCCGCCGCAGGTCGGCACCCATCTCGTCGACGGCGGGGCACCCCGAGTAGGTGGGCGTGATGGTGACCAGCACCCGGCCGTCCTCGACCACCACGTCCCGCAGCACGCCCAGGTCGGCGAGCGTCAGCACGGGCAGCTCCGGGTCCCGGACCCGGGACGCGACGTCCAGCGCGGTCCGCGCCGCGACGGTCACCACGTGGCACCCGGCAGCGAGCGGTGCAGGTGCTGGAGTTCGGCGAGCAGGTAGCCCATGGCCTCGGTGTGCACGCCGTCGCGCCCGGCGCGGCCGTCGACCCGCGCGGCGGGCACCGGGTCCGGCCGGTCGAGGCCGGCGGCGGCGAACACCGCGTCGAGCACCTGGTCCACCTCGGCCGCGAGCTCGGCCGGGTCGACGCCCAGCCGCAGCTCGACGGGGTGCGCGGTGAACAGCTCGGCCAGGTAGGGCCACACGCGCGCCACGCCGGCCCGCATCCGCTCGTGCGATTCGGGGGTGCCGTCACCGAGCCGCACGACCCACTGGGCGGCGTGGTCGCGGTGGTAGGCGAGCTCCTTGAGGCCCTTGGCGGCGATCGCGGCGACCACCGGGTCGGCGAAGGACCGCAGGCGCGCGTAGAGCGCGACCTTCCACGACGAGTACACCAGCAGCCGGGCCACGGTGGTGGCGAAGTCGCCGCCCGCGAACGGGCCGCACTCGATCTCGGCGAGGTGCACGTTGCGGAAGTCGCGCTCGTCGCGCAGGTACGCCAGCGCGTCCTCGTCCCGGCCCGCGCCCTCGGCCTCGCCGGCCCGGGTGAGCAGCAGCCGGGCCTGGCCGAGCAGGTCGAGGGCGATGTTGGCGAGCGCCACGTCCTCTTCCAGCTCGGGCCCGCGCGAGCACCACTCGGCGAGCCGCTGGGACAGCACCAGGGCGTCGTCGCCGAGCATCAGGCAGTACTCGAACAGGTCCCGGGCGTCGAGGGTGTCCGGGATCTCGCGGTCGACCCCGGCCAGCGGCTCGGCGAACCCGGTGCCGAACGCCCAGTGCGCGTCCTCGTGGTCGACCAGCGACTCATAGGCGTTGTCGAAGCTCATAGGTGCGGCACGTCCTCGGGGATCGCGTAGAACGTGGGGTGGCGGTACACCTTGTCGCCGCTGGGCTCGAAGAACGGGTCCTTCTCGTCCGGGGACGACGCGGTGATCGCCGACGCGGGCACCACCCAGATCGACACGCCCTCGTTGCGCCGCGTGTAGACGTCTCGTGCGTTGCGCACGGCCATCTCCGCGTCCGGGGCGTGCAGCGAACCGACGTGCACGTGGTTGAGTCCGCGCTTGCCGCGCACGAACACCTCCCACAGCGGCCAGGAAGAACTCACGCCACACCCTCCTCTGCCCGGACGCCCGTGTTGTCGTTCCGCTCGCGCTTCGCGGCGTGCGCGGCTGCCGCCGCCCGCACCCACTCGCCGTCTTCGTGCGCCTTGCGGCGGTGTGCGACGCGCTGCGCGTTGGTCGGTCCATTGCCGCCGACGACCTGCCAGAACTCGTCCCAGTCGGGCCGGCCGAAGTCGTGGTGGCCCCGGTCGGCGTTCCACGCGAGGCACGGGTCGGGGAGCGTGACGCCGAGCTTCTCGGCCTGCGGCACGGTCATGTCCACGAACTTCTGCCGCAGCTCGTCGTTGGTGTTGCGCTTGATCCGCCACGCCATGGACTGCTCGGTGTTGGAGCTCTCGGCGTCCGGCGGGCCGAACATCATCAGCGACGGCCACCAGAAGCGGTCCACCGACTCCTGGACCATGGCGCGCTGCGCGTCCGTGCCGTTCATCATGGTCATCAGCAGCTCGTAGCCCTGCCGCTGGTGGAAGGACTCCTCCTTGCAGATGCGGATCATGGCGCGCGCGTACGGGCCGTAAGAGGTGCGGCACAGCGGCACCTGGTTGCAGATCGCCGCGCCGTCCACGAGCCAGCCGATGGTGCCGACGTCGGCGTAGGACAGCGTCGGGTAGTTGAAGATCGACGAGTACTTCTGCCGGCCCTCGACGAGCTTCTCGGTGAGGTCGCCGCGGTCCGCGCCCAGCGTCTCGGTCGCGGCGTACAGGTAGAGGCCGTGGCCGGCCTCGTCCTGGACCTTGGCCAGCAGGATCGCCTTGCGGCGCAGCGACGGCGCGCGGCTGATCCAGTTCCCCTCGGGCTGCATCCCGATGATCTCGGAGTGCGCGTGCTGCGCGATCTGCCGGATCAGCGTCCTGCGGTAGCCGTCGGGCATCCAGTCGCGCGGCTCGACGCGGTGCCCCGCTGCCACGGTGCGCTCGAAGTCCGCCTCCAGGTCCATACCGCCGATGTTACACCTGGAGACGGTTTTCGGGAACGAGTGTCACAAACGTCGGCGGACCCACCAGACCAGCGGCAGCAGCACGGCCCACACGGCGATCAGGAACGTGGAGATCGGCAGGGCGGCCAGCGTCCAGGTGCGCTCGGCGACCCGCGCCAGCTCGGGGTCGGCGGTGTCGAACTCGACGCGGACCAGTTGGCCGGGCTCCAACCCCGCCGGGTACAGCACGCCCTGCTCCGGGCTGTGCACCGCGCCGTCCGGCGTCGCGAACCGCACCACCGTGCGCTGGAAGTCCACCGACACCACCTCGGCGGTCGCCTTGCCCAGGCGGCGCTCGATCGCCAGGTCGTCCTTCAGGCACGCGGCCAGCAGGACCACCCCGATCAGCGTCACGACCCCGCCGAGCACCAGCAGCGCCCTGGCCGGCAGCCTGACCCTCCGGCGACTGCCGGCCCGCACTGCGTTGTCCGCCACAACTGAGAAGTCTAGGGCCGACCCGACGCGGAATCTCAGGGACGAGTCCATACCCTCGACCCCGTGAGCCCAGCCCCCGCCTCCCGGACCCGCCCCCGGCTGCGCGCGCGCACCAGGCGCGCCGGCGACGCCGGCCTGCTCGGCAGGCTGCCCGCGCCGACCGGTGCCCTGGCCTGGGTGCGCGACGGATCGGGCCTGGTCGGGTGGGGTGAGGCGGCGCGGTTCGAGGTCTCCGGGCCGGACCGGTTCGCCGAGGCCGACCGGTGGTGGCGCGAGTTCACCTCGACCCTGGACGTGGACGACGGGCTCGGTGTGCCGGGCAGCGGGCCGGTGGCGTTCGCGTCGCTGGCGTTCGCCGACCGGCCGGGCCGCTCGGTGCTGGTGGTGCCGGAGGTCGTCGCGGGCGTCCGCAACGGCGAGGCGTGGCTGACCACGATCGGCGAGCGCGCCCCCGTCGAGGTGCGGCCGGTCCGCCGGCCGCGCGGGGTGCGCTACGCCGACGGCGAGCTGTCCGTGCCCGCCTACCGGGAGGCGGTCCGCGCGGCGGTGGCCCGGATGCGGGCCGGCGAGCTGGACAAGGTCGTCCTCGCGCACGACCTGCTGGCCGTCGCCGACGAGCCGGTCGACCACCGGTTCGTGCTGGCGGGCCTGGCCCGGCGCTACCCCGAGTGCTGGGTGTACGCGGTGGACGGGCTGATCGGGGCCACCCCCGAACTGCTGCTGCGCCGGTCCGGCCGGGTGGTCGACTCCCGGGTGCTGGCCGGCACGACGTGGCCGCACGACGGCGTGCCCGACGCCGAGCTGGCCGCCGCGCTGCTGTCGTCCGGCAAGGACCGCGAGGAGCACGGGTACGCGGTGGCGTCGCTGACCGAGGCGCTGCGGCCGTTCTGCGCGACGATGTCCGTCGACGGCCCGTCCGTGCTGCGGCTGCCGAACGTCTCGCACCTGTCCAGCGACGTCATCGGCACCCTGCGGGGCACCCCGTCGCTGCTCGCGCTCGCCGCGGCCCTGCACCCCACGGCGGCGGTCGGCGGCACGCCCCGCGCGGACGCGACGGCCGTGATCGAGGAGCTCGAGGGCATGGACCGGGGCCGGTACGCGGGCCCCGTGGGCTGGATCGACGCGAACGGCGACGGCGAGCTGGGCGTGGCGCTGCGGTGCGCGCAGGTCGAGGGCCGCACCGCGCGGCTGTTCGCGGGCTGCGGGCTGGTCGCGGAGTCCGACCCCGACTCCGAGGTGCGCGAGGCGCACGCCAAGATGCGACCGTTCCGCGAGGCCCTGGAGGGCCGGTGACCGGGTCGGTGTGACCGGGGACACGGGGACGCCGGCGGGCCCGGCGGCCAACCGGTACGTGACCACAGCACTGGACAAGCCCCCGGACCTGCGCGGCCGGGACGTGACGGCCGTCTTCGCCGAGCTGTTCGACGCGCACGCCCGGAAGCTGCGGGGGTACCTCGCCGGCCGCGCCGGCGAGTCGGTGGCCGACGACCTGGTCGCCGAGACCTTCCTGGTGGCGTTGCGGCGGCGGCACGACTACGACCCGGACCGCGCCCCGGTCAAGGGCTGGCTGTACGGGATCGCGACCAACCTCGTGCGCGACCACCTGCGCAAGGAGACCCGTGGCCGCCGGGCCGGCCTGCGGGTCGTCGGACGGCCCGAACCCGACCACGACGGGCTCGTCGCCGACCGGGTGGACGCCGAACGCGCGACCCGGGTGCTCCGGCAGGCCATCGCCGAGCTCCGCGACGAGGACCGCGACGTCCTGCTGCTCACGTCCTGGGCCGGGCTGACGCCCGCGGAGATCGCCGAGGCGCTCGGCGAACCCGCCAGCACCATCCGCTCCCGCCTGCACCGGGTGCGCACGAGACTGCAAGCACTGCTCACCGAGGAGACCCGCTGATGCGCGAGCTCGACGACGCCCTCGACCGGCTCGACCACGCCGCCCGCACCTCCGACGCGCCGTTGGACGACGTCCGCGCCCGCGTGCTGGCCGCCGCAGCGGCCGAACAGGCACCCGCGCGCTCCCGCCGCATCGCCCGCCGGCTCCTGCCCCTGGCCGCCGCCGCCGCGGCGGTCCTGGTCGTCGGGGTCGTGGTGACCCGGCCCGAGGACGCCCCGCGCCAGGAGCCCGTGGCGCGGGAGCAGGTGCGGCCCGGCACCACCTCGCCCCCGCCGAAGGTGTCGCTGCTGTCCGCGAAGGAGGTGCTGGACGACGCCGCCGACGCGATCGACCCGGTCGACCCGGTGCTGTCGCCCGGCCAGTACCGGTACATCGCCGAGCACGCCTGGTACTCGCGCGGCCACCTGATCGGCGTCGGCCAGGACGACCCGGACCAGACCATCCGGGGCTGGACCTACCTCAAGGAGACCTCCCGCGAGGTGTGGATCCCGCAGGACCAGTCGCAGGACTGGCTGGAGAGGCGCGGCTGGCTGCCCGGCGTGGAGTGGCTCGGCGGTTCCGTGCCCCGGTCCGAGGCACCCGAACCCCGGGCGATGGACACCGACACCGGGGAGCGGCGCGGCAAGTGCGGCAACTTCTTCCCGAACTCGCAGGGGGCGGCATCGTGCGGTGACCCCACGAGCTGGGACAACCCCGAGTTCTACACCGGGCTGCCGCGCGACCCCGAGGCGATCGTGGCGTACCTGCGCAGCGCCACCGCGCAGCGCGGTTCGGCCCCGGCCACGATGTTCCACTGGGGCGTGGAGATCCTCCGCGCCGGCCTGATGCCCGCCGACCTGCGCGCCGGCTGGTACCGGGCGCTCGCCACGCTGGACGGCGTGCGGGTCTACGACGAGGCCGCCACCCTCGACGGCCGCACCGGCATCGCGATCGGCATCGAGGACGAGCGCCAACGCCGCGACCTGATCGTGGACCCGGCGACCGGTGACTTCATCGGCGAGCGCTCCGTGGCCGGCACCCGGCCGGACGAGGGGTGGATCGAGCCCGGCACGGTCACCGGGTTCAGCTCGATCACCACGAAGGTCGTGGACGGGATCGGTCTCACCGGCTGACCCGTCGCCGGGACCGGGGCCGCCCGCACGGGGGAGGGCGGCCCCGGGGCGTGCTCAGCGCCGGGAGCGGTCGAGCAGCGCGTGCGTCTCGCGGATCTTCTGGAACGACTTCGGCTCGGCCACCGAGGCGGTCGCGAGCGCGGCCCCGCCCGGAGCCGCCGCCGGCTTGCCCTTGGTGAACAGCCAGACCCGGAACAGGTCGTCGAGCTGCTCGCCGGACACCCGCTCGGCCAGCGCGATGAACTCCTCGACGGTCGCGTCGCCGTAGCGCTTGGCCTGCGTCCACTTCTTCAGGATCGCGAAGAACGCGTCGTCGCCGACCTCGACCCGCAGCGCGTGCACGGCCAGCGCGCCCCGGTCGTAGACCGCGCCGTCGAACTGGTGGTCGACACCGGGGTCACCGGGCAGGACCTGCCAGAAGGGGTTGTCCGCCGGGTACAGGTCGTAGGTGTACTGGGCGTTCTCCTGCGCGGTGCCCTCGCCCACGTGCTCCGACCACAGGAACTCGGCGTAGCTGGCGAAGCCCTCGTTGAGCCAGATGTCCCGCCAGTTGTGCACCGACACCGAGTCGCCGAACCACTGGTGGCCGTTCTCGTGCGCCACGACGTAGGTGTTCGCGCCGCGCCGGAAGAACGCCGGGTCGTAGGTCGAGCGGGTCTGGTTCTCCAGCGCGAAGCCGAGCTGCCCCGGTGCGACCACCACGCCGCCCTCGGCCTCGAACGGGTACGGCCCGAAGCTCTCCTCCAGGAACTCGACCACCTCGGAGGTGCGCTCGATGCTGGCCCTGGCCGCCGCGTCGTCGTCGCCCAGGGTCGGCGAGTACGCGTTGACCACCGGACGCCCGCCCGGTGCGGTGGACTGGCGGATGTCGAACTGGCCGATCGCCACGAACGCCAGGTAGCTGGCCTGGGGCTTCAGGCTGCGCCACCGCCACCAGGTCCGGCCGTTGACCAGCTTCGTGGTGCCGAGGAACAGCCCGTTGGAGAGCACCTCCAGGCCGTCGGGCACGGACAGCGAGACGTCGTAGGTCGCCTTGTCGCGCGGGTGGTTGTTGCTCGGGAACCACCAGGGCGCGACGTCGGGCTCGTTGATCGCCAGCGCGCCGTCGGCGGTGCGCTTCCACGCCGTGAAACCGTCCACCGAATGGCTGGAGGGCACGTCCGAGTAGGTGACGACGACCGTCAGGTCGGTGCCCTTGCGGAGGTTGGCCCGGGGGTCAACGACCAGTTCGCCACCCTGCTGCGAGAATGCGACCACTTTGTTGTTCACCCGGATGGAATTCACCTTGAGCAGGAAGTCCAGGTTGAACCGGGTGATGTCCTGGGTCGTCTTCGCGAGGATCGTGGCGGTGCCGGAGAGCCGGTCGTCCGCCGGCTGGTAGTTCAGCCGGAGGTCGTAGTGGGAAACGTCGTAACCGCCGTTGCCCGCATTCGGGTAGTACGGGTCTCCGATGCCCGGCGCGCCCGGACCCGCGGCGACCGCGGTACCGGCCACCAGCAGCAGGGACACCGCGGTGGCGGTGCCTAGCGTGAGCTTCGCTCTGAGGGACATGGGGTGAAGCTCCCACGTCGCGAGGTGCCGCTGTACCCCCCGTCCGTGGGTTCCTGGTCAGTGGAACGCGGTTGACACCGCGAGCTTCAGCCGGGCGTGCAGACCGCGCAATTCGGCACGTCCCGCCCGGATTTCCAGCACCCGGATTCCGCGCGGCCTGACCAGTGCCCGTCTGAGCTGGTCGGCGTTCTCGATCACCGTGTGCGGCACGTGGTGGGCGGCGCACAACGCGGCGAGATCGGTGCCGTGCGGCGTGCCGAAAACCCGTTCGAACGCGGTCGCGTGTTCCGGCGCGCCCTGTTCCAGCAGCGTGAAGATGCCGCCGCCGTCGTCGTTGAGCACCACGACGGTCAGGTCCGGGCGCGGCTCGTCCGGGCCGATCAGCAGCCCGTTCGCGTCGTGCAGGAAGGTCAGGTCGCCGATCAGCGCGAACGCGTGGCCGGCGGTCAGCGCGATGCCGGCGGCGGTGGAGACGCTGCCGTCGATGCCCGCCACGCCCCGGTTCGCGTGCACCCGGACGTCGTGCCGGGACGCGGCCACCAGGTCCACGTCGCGGACCGGGTTGGACGAGCCGAGGAACAGGGTCGCGCCGACCGGCAGGTGCGCCACCAGGTCCCGCGCCACCTGGAGCCCGGTCGGCCACGGCTCCTTGGCCAGCAGTTCGTCCACCACGTCGGCGGCGGCCTTGTCGGCGTGCTGCCAGGCGGTGAGCCAGCCGTCGTCCACCTCGTGCTCGCCCAGCACCAGGCCGGTGGAGGCGTGCGTGGCGGCGAACTGGGGGTCGGGCCAGTCGAGGTCGTCGGACAGCACGTGCACCACGCCGGTGCTCGCGATCAGCTTCGTGACGCCCCGGGAGAGCGTCGGGCGGCCGACCACCACCACCGCGTCCGGCTTCAGCTCCGGGGGCAGCTCGCCCGCGTTGAGCAGCAGGGTGCCGTGCCGCAGGCCGTGCGCGGTCGGCTCGGCGACCACCGGCCAGCCCGCGCGCTCGGCCAGGTCCGTGATGTCCTCGCGGCTGTCGCCGACCACGACCAGCGTGCGCGGGCCGAGGTGGTCGGCCGGGTGCAGGGAGGTCGTGGTGCGGGTCGCCACCCGGGTCCACGGCATGTCGAACGGGCGGCCGTCGAGCGGCTCGACCCACTCGTCGCCCGCCGGCACCAGCGGCTCCCGGAACGGGACGTTGACGTGCACCGGGCCGTGCGCGCGGGCGGTCGCGACGGCGCGGCAGACCAGCGAGCGCCACAGGCCGTTCTGGCCCGTGCGGCGCTCGGCGATGGGGAACTGGAGGGTGTCGATGCCGAACACGCGCTGCTGGTCCACGGTCTGGCTGGCCCCGGTCCGGTAGAGCTCGACCGGGCGGTCGGCGGTGAGCGCGATCAGCGGGACCTTCGCGTGCCCGGCCTCCAGCACGGCGGGGTGCAGGTTCGCCACGGCGGTGCCGGACGTGCAGGTCACGACGGTGATTTCGCCGCTGCCCCGGGCCAGGCCGAGGGCCAGGAAGCCGGCGGTCCGCTCGTCGATCCGGACGTGCAGGGTGAGCCGTCCGGCCGCCGCGGCCTCGGCCAGGGCGAACGACAGCGGAGCGTTGCGCGATCCGGGGCTCAGCACGACGTGCCGGACGTCGTTGCGGAGGAGCTCGTCGACGAGCACCCTGGCCTGCGCGGTGGACGGGTTCACCCCCACATTGTCACCTAGTCCACGAACAGGTGATTCCCCTTGCTGAGTCGAACACCAGTTCGAATCATGGACACAGGGGCATCACACTGCGTCAACATCCCGTCCCGACCGACCGGCGGCCTGGGCCGTTCTCAGCTTTCGCGCGGGCATATTGTCCGTGCCGTGGCAGATCACGGCGTCTCCGAGCTGTTCGACCCCTCCCGCTGGAAGCCGGTCGAGGGCTTCGACCTCACCGACATCACCTACCACCGCGCGGTGGACCAGGGCACGGTGCGCATCGCGTTCAACCGCCCTGAGGTGCGCAACGCGTTCCGCCCGCACACCGTGGACGAGCTGTACCGGGCGCTGGACCACGCCCGGATGAGCCCGGACGTCGGCTGCGTCCTGCTGACCGGCAACGGCCCGTCCCCGAAGGACGGCGGGTGGGCGTTCTGCTCGGGCGGCGACCAGCGCATCCGGGGCCGCAGCGGGTACCAGTACGCCTCGGGTGAGACCGCCGACACGGTCGACCCGGCGCGGGCCGGCCGGCTGCACATCCTGGAGTGCCAGCGCCTGATCCGGTTCATGCCGAAGGTCGTGATCGCGGTCGTCCCGGGGTGGGCGGCGGGCGGCGGGCACAGCCTGCACGTCGTGTGCGACCTCTCCCTGGCGAGCGAGGAGCACGCGAGGTTCAAGCAGACGGACGCCGACGTCGGCAGCTTCGACGGCGGTTACGGCTCGGCGTACCTGGCGAGGCAGGTGGGTCAGAAGTTCGCGCGCGAGATCTTCTTCCTGGGCCGGACGTACAGCGCGGCGGACATGCACGCGATGGGTGCGGTGAACGCCGTGGTGCCGCACGCCGAGCTGGAGGACACCGCCCTCCAGTGGGCGAAGGAGATCAACGGCAAGTCCCCGACCGCGCAGCGGATGTTGAAGTACGCGTTCAACCTGATCGACGACGGACTGGTCGGCCAACAGCTCTTCGCCGGCGAGGCCACGCGCCTCGCCTACATGACGGACGAGGCCGTGGAAGGCCGCGACGCCTTCCTGGAGAAGCGCGACCCGGACTGGTCCCCCTACCCCTACCACTACTGAACCCAGGCCCCCCATGACCAGCACCCCCGTGACGCCCCCCGACACTCCCGACGACACCCCCGAGGAGGCCTTGGCCGAAACCCTGGCCGCCCTCCGGACCGCGCTCGCCCCGGCGCTCGCCACCCCACCGGCGGACCAGGCCGCCCGACCGGCCGATGTCGCCCGGTCAGGTCGTGCCACCCGGGCAAGCGCCGACGAGACGCCCGGCGCGGGCGCGTCGGCCGGCGGCGGGGTGTGCGGGCCGGTGGTGACGGCGTCGTTGCCGGGTGGGCGGGGGTTGGGGGTGTTGTCCGGGTGGGAGGCCGGGGCCGCGTTGGCCGTCGGCACGTCCGGGTCCACCGGGGAGCCGAAGGTCGTGCTGCTGCCCGCGTCCGCCCTGGTCGCGTCCGCCGAGTCGACGCACGCCCGGCTCGGCGGGCCGGGCACGTGGCTGCTCGCCCTCCCCACCACCCACATCGCGGGCCTCCAGGTCCTGGTCCGCTCACTGGTCGCCGGCACCGCTCCGGGGCTGGTGGACAGCACCACGGGCTTCCGGGCGTCCGGGTTCGCCACCGCCGCCGGGCCCGTCCTGGCCCGCCCGGGTCCGCACTACACCGCCCTCGTCCCGACCCAGCTCGCCCGGCTGGTCGCGACCGAGGGGCCCGGCCTGGCCGCGATCCGCGAGTTCGACGCGGTCCTGATCGGCGGTGCCGCCACGCCGCCGTCCCTGCTGGCCCGCGCCCGCGACGCCGGCGTCCGCGTCGTCACCACCTACGGCATGAGCGAGACCTCGGGCGGCTGCGTCTACGACGGGGTGCCGCTCGACGGCGTCCGGGTCCGGCTCACCGCCGACCGCCGGATCGAGCTCGCCGGGCCCGTGCTCGCCCTCGGCTACCAGCACGGCGAGCGGTTCGGCGAGTGGTTCCGGACCGGGGACCTCGGGCGGTTCGCCGACGACGGTCGCCTGGAGGTCGTCGGGCGCGCCGACGACGTGATCATCACCGGCGGCGAGAACGTCTCGCCGGCCGAGGTCGAGCGGGTGCTCGCCGCGCGGCCCGGTGTGCGCGAGGTGTGCGTGGTGGGGGTGCCGGACCCCGAGTGGGGGCAGGCCGTGGTGGCGGCGGTCGTGCCGGACGACCCGGCGTCGCCACCCGATCCGGACGCGCTGGGTGCGGCCGTGCGGGACGCGCTGGGCCGGGCCGCCACGCCCCGGCGGGTGGTCTTCCGGTCGGAGCTGCCGGTCAGGGGGCCGGGGAAGGTGGACCGGCGGTCGGTGGCTCGCTCGATCGAGTGAGTTTATCCCACACGAGCGGCCTTGTTGGTTGACAGCCAACAACCGCCGCGCTTGGCTCAGGCCGATCCGTACGGGTGGCCGGTAGCGGTTCCTCCGCTCCGCCCGTCCGGGCGAGGAGTGCTGCGATGCCGAGGCGCTACCTGGTACTGGCCCTGACCACCGCGACGGTCCTGACCACCGCGTCCACCGCGCCGGCCACGGCCGGCCAACCCGGCTCGTGGCGCGCCGACCTGTCCACTGTGGACGCCGACGACGTCGGTGTCACCTCGGACGGCCGCGCCGTGCGGCTCGACGGGTCCGCGCCGACGCCCGCGAGCGCCCGCGCCGCGCTCCGCACCGGCTTCCTCCACCTCGCGCCGCACCACCTCGACGCGCCCGCCGACACCGTCGCCGCCACCGTGCGCGGCCACGTCCCGGACGACGCCGGGATCGCCGTGGACGTGCGGGGCGCGCTGGTCGACGGCCGGTGGACCGAGTGGGTGGAAGCACGCCCGCACGCGCCCGCCGTGCTGCCCACCGCCGTCGGCACCGTCCAGGTCCGGCTGGTCCTCACCGCCGCCGACCGGAGCCCGACCGCGCAGGAGGTCGCGCTGACCCCGTCCACGACCGGGTCGGGTGCCGCCCGGTCGGCCGGCGGCTCCGCGTTCCGCGTCTTCGCCACCCGCGAGGGCCTGGTCGGCGGCACCACCGCGAACGGCCACGTGATCGTCGACCGCGACCACTTCGCGGCCCTGCCGTCCCGGCGCGGCCTGTCCCCGAAGGACGACGGCACCTACAGCGTCCAGGTGTGCGCCGAGAACGGCCGCTGCGAGTGGGCCCCGGTGTGGGACGTCGGGCCGTGGAACACCAAGGACGACCACTGGAACCCGCCGGACACCCGCGAGATGTGGCAGGACCTCCCGCACGGCAGGCCCGAGGCGCAGGCCGCGTACCAGGACGCCTACAACGGCGGCAAGGACCAGTTCGGCCGCCGGGTCGCCAACCCGGCGGGCGTCGACCTCGCCGACGGCACCTTCTGGGACGGGCTGGCGCTCACCGACAACTCCTGGGTGACCGTCGCCTACCTGTGGACCGACTCCGGTCCGGGCGGCTTCGTGGTCTCCCCCGGTCAACCGCAGCAGGTGCGCGCCGGCCCGTCGTCCGGTGCGGCCGAGGTCGGGCTCGCGGTCGACCGCGCACAGGTCAAGACCGGGTGCGCGGTGACCGGCGAGGCCGTGACGGGCACGCAGGGCACCTCGGACGTCTGGTACCGGATCGCCGTCGACAAGTACCTGGCGAAGGCCCACCTGCGGGACGTCCCGGACGTGCCGGCCTGCTAGCCGAAACCCGGTCGGGGGTCCCCGGCACCCATGTCGGAGGATGAACGGCATGGCCACAGCCGTCCAGTGGATCTCGGGGGCCCGACCCCGGACCCTGCCGAACTCCCTCGCACCCGTCCTCGTGGGCGCGGGTGCCGCACACCACATCGACGGGTTCGACGCGACGTGGTCGCTGTTGGCGCTGGTCGTGTCCGTGGCGTTGCAGATCGGCGTGAACTACGCCAACGACTACTCCGACGGCATCCGGGGCACCGACGAGCACCGCGTGGGCCCGTTCCGCCTGGTCGGCTCGGGTGCCGCCAGGCCCGGGGCGGTGCGCCTGGCGGCGTTCGCGGCGCTCGGCGTCGCCGCCGCGGCGGGCCTCGCGCTGATCGTGCTGACCGGCCGGTACTGGATGCTGGCGTTCGGCGCGGTGTGCATCGCGGCGGCGTGGTTCTACACCGGCGGGCGCAAGCCCTACGGGTACTCGGGCCTGGGCGAGCTCGCGGTGTTCCTGTTCTTCGGTCCCGCCGCCGTGCTCGGCACGCTCTACGTGCAGGCCGGCGAGATCACCGGCATCGGCATCGGCGGCGCGATCGCGATGGGCGCGTTCTCGACCGGCGTGATGATCGCCAACAGCCTGCGGGACATCCCGACCGACGTCGAGGCCGGCAAGCGCACCCTGGCCACCACCCTGGGCGACCGGTACTCCCGCAGCCTGTACCTGGCCCTGGTGACCGTCCCGTTCGTCATCACCCTGGCGATCAGCCTGCGCGTCCCCCTGGCCCTGCTGGGGTTCCTGGCGCTGCCGCTGGTGGCGCTGGGCGCGATCCGGGTGCTCAGGGGCAGGAAGGGCCGCGACCTGATCCCGGTGCTCCAGCACACGGGCCTGGCGATGCTGCTGTGGGCGATGGCCACCACCGCGACCCTCTGGCTCGCCTGATCAAAGACCCGAGGGCCGGGAACGACCGCAGGCTGACGCAGGCGTCCCCGGTCGCGCGGTGATCTTCCCACGTCGTGCCGCGCACCGCAGGAGGTGACCGGGGCGGGCAGGTAGCCGGAGCGGGTCCTCGAATCGGGCCGGGTGGCGGCGCGGGAGCGCTACCAGGCGTCTTCGGTGAAGCTCATCGGCTCGTCGTCGTCGCGCTTCGGCTTGGGCGGCGCGACGCGGGGCTCCTCGCCCCGGCACAGGGCGGCCAGTCGGTCGCGGTCCTTCTCGAACGCCGCCCGCACGCCCCGGTCGTCGGCCGCTTCGCCCAGCAGCACCTGACGCCAGCTCAGGTAGCCGGCGGCGATCCTCCGCTGCAACGCCCGGAGCTCGGGGGACGCCTCGCCCGACTTCGCGAACCGCATCACCCGGCGGACGTCCTCCGCCGAGGGTTCACGGGCCGGGTGGCGGAGCTTCGCCGCGTCGCGCACGGCCTGGTCGGCGGCTGCCACGGACTTGGCCAGCACGTCCTCGGCGGTCACCACCTCCGCGGTCCGCCAGATGCCCACGGCTACCCCTTCCGACTGGCCGATCCACGCTGCGACGCAGCACACCCCGCCCGCGTTCCCACCGGGTCCGAGATTGTTACGACCAGGTCCCCGCCGCGTGGAACCCGGCCAGCGTCGCGAGGTGCGGGGAGAGGTCCATGCCCTGGTCGGCCACCCACTCGTCGTCGTAGTAGGTGTTCGCGTAGCGCTCGCCGCCGTCGCACAGCAGGGTCACGACGCTGCCCCGCACCCGGGACGCCCGCATCTCCGCGATCAACTGGAACGCGCCCCACAGGTTCGTCCCGGTGGAGCCGCCGACCCGGCGGCCGAGCACCTCCTCCACGTGCCGGATGGTCGCGATGGACGCCGCGTCCGGCACCTTGATCATCCGGTCGATGACGTGGCCGACGAACGACGGTTCGACGCGCGGCCGGCCGATGCCCTCGATCCGCGAGCCCCGGGTGCCGACCAGGCCGGGATCGCCGTTCCGCCACGCGTCGAAGAACACCGAGTGCTCCGGGTCGACGACCGCCAGCCGCGACCGGAGCTTCCGGTAGTGGATGAAGCGGCCGATGGTGGCGCTGGTGCCGCCGGTGCCCGCGCCGACCACGACCCACGCGGGTACCGGCGCGGCCTCCAGGGACATCTGCTGGAACACCGATTCGGCGATGTTGTTGTTGCCGCGCCAGTCGGTGGCGCGCTCGGCGTGGGTGAACTGGTCCATGAAGTGGCCGTCGAGGTCGGCGGCCAGCCTGCGGGACTCGTCGTAGATCGCGCCGGGCTCGTCCACGAAGTGGCACCGGCCGCCCTGGCGCTCGATCAGCGCGACCTTCTCCCCGCTGGTCGAGCGGGGCATCACGGCGATGAACGGCAGGCCGAGCAGGCGGGCGAAGTACGCCTCGGACACGGCCGTGGAGCCGGAGGACGCCTCGATCACGGGTGTGCCGCCGACCACCCAGCCGTTGCAGATGGCGTACAGGAACAGCGATCGGGCCAGGCGGTGCTTGAGCGAGCCGGTGGGGTGGGTCGACTCGTCCTTGAGGTAGAGGTCGATCCCCCACTCCAGGGGGAGCGGGAAGTGCAGCAGGTGCGTGTCGGCGCTGCGGTTGGCGTCCGCCTCGATGATCGAGACGGCCTCGCACACCCATTCCCTGGTGCGGGAGCTACATCGGTCTACCGAAATGGTCACGCCGGCACGATAACTTCTGTGACGTGACCTCACGTGGGAGCACTTCAGCTCGGGACGCCCTGCGGACCTGCCTGCTGGCGGGCGCGGTCGGCGACGCCCTCGGCGGGTCGGTCGAGTTCGACCGCATCGACCGCATCCGGAGCCGCTTCGGCCCGTCCGGCCTGACCGACTACGCGCCCGCCTACGGCCGGCTCGGCGCGATCACCGACGACACCCAGATGACCCTGTTCACGCTGGAAGGGCTGGTCCTGGCGCGCCGCCGGGGCAGCGACCCGGTGCACGAGGTGCGGGCGGCCTACGGCCGCTGGCTGCGCACCCAGGGCGGGCCCGAGGTGCCGGCGGACGGGTGGCTGCTCGACGTGCCGGAGCTGCACCAGCTCCGCGCGCCCGGCACCACGTGCCTGACGGCGTTGCGCTCGGGCCGGCCGGGCACGGTCGAGTCGCCGATCAACGACTCGAAGGGCTGCGGCGCGGTGATGCGCGCCGCGCCGGCGGCGCTCTGGTCGGACCGGCCGGACGAGGTCTTCGCGCTGGCCTCGGCGACCGGCGCGCTCACCCACGGCCACCCGAGCGGCTACCTGTCGGCGGGCGTGCTGGCGGTGCTGGTGCAGCAGTTGTGGCGGGGCCTGGACCTGCCCGGCGCGATCGGCGTGGCGCGCGACGAGCTCCGGCGCTGGGACGGTCACGAGGAGCAATCGGTGCTGCTCGACCTGGCCGTGGAGATGGGCGCGCGGGGCGAACGGCCGACGCCCGAGGTGATCGAGGCGGCGCTGGGCGGCGGCTGGGTCGGCGAGGAGGCGCTGGCGATCGCGGTGCTGACCGCCCTCGCGGCCGAGAGCCTGGCGGACGGGCTGCTGCTGGCCGTGAACCACTCCGGGGACAGCGATTCGACCGGCGCGCTGTGCGGGAACCTGCTGGGCGCGCGGGACGGCGGGGAGGCGCTGCCCGGCCACTGGGTCGACGCACTGGAGCTGGCCGACGTGATCGGGCGGCTGGCCGACGAGGCCGCCGAGGTGTTCGCGGGCTGATCCTGGTCGACCGGGGTGGCCGACCCCGTGGACAGGCTTAATCTACATAGGTAGTATTAGCGTCGTGGAGCCGCTGGAACGCATCGGCAAGGCCACGGTCGACGTGCTGGGAGTGCTGCTCGACGCCGACCGGCCGCGCTGGGGCCTGGAGATCATCACCCTGACCGGACGCCCGTCCGGCAGCGTCTACCCGCTGCTGGACCGGCTGGAGCGGGCGGGCTGGGTCACGTCCCACTGGGACGACGACGCCGAACGGCGCGGACCCCGCCGCCGGATGTACGTGCTCACCCCCGACGGAGCCAAAGAGGCGGTAAAGGTGTGCGCTCGCCAGACCCACCCCGGCCAGACCCGGGCCGGCCAGATCGCGGCCCGCGCGCCGCGCCCGGGGCGACCGCGGGTGGCGGGATGACGGGCCTCGCCCTCGTCCTCGTCACGTGGGCCGCGGCGCTGCTGCGGCCGGGCGACCGCGACCGCTACCGCGAGCAGTGGCGCGCCGACGTGCTCGGGGCGCGCGACCTGGGACTTTCCCCGTCGGGCGTCGCGTTCGGCGCGCTGCGCGTGGCGCACGCCCGGCGAGGACCGGTGGTGATCCCCGTCCGCGTGCTGGCCCTGGCCCTGCGCCTGCGCGAGAGCCGGCACCTCGGCGCGGTGCTCGTGGTGCTGCTGCTGGCGAACCTCGGCGGCGGAATCCTGCTGGTCGTCTGAGCGGCTCAGCCGGCTTCGCCGCGCAACTGCGAGCGCAGCTTCTCGCGCTCGACCCGGCGCGCGGCCTGCTTCTCCTCCAGGCCCCGCGCCACCCGCGTCCGCAGCCCGCGGAACACGAACAGCGACAGCGGCAGCGCGACGACCACGCCGACCGCCAGGGCGACCAGCAGGGGCACGTTCAGCAGCACGAGCGCCGCGGTGACCACGGCGACCATGCCCAGACGCGCGCTCACGTACAGCGTCACATCACGACCCAGGTGCACGGTTACCCAGGCTACGCGCCGCTCTCCGGTTCGCCCGCCGCGGTGTTCGGTCGTCCTTCGAAACGCGTGGACAGCACGACCGTGGTGCGGGTGCGGGCCACCCCGGGGATGCGCCGCAGCCTGCCCAGCGACCGCTCCAGGTCGTCCACCGTGGCCACCCGGACCTTGACGATGAACGACTCGTCGCCGGCCACCCGGTAGCAGGACTCGACCTCGATCAGCCCGCCCAGCGACAGGGCCAGCTCGTCGTCGTCGGCGGTGTCCGTGGGGTGGATGCTGACCAGCGCGGTCACCCCGAGACCGACCGCGCTCGGGTCGACCACGGCGTGGTAGCCGACGATGACGCCGGTGGCCTCCAGCTTGCCCACCCGCTCGTGCACGGCGGAGGCGGACAGCCCGACCTTGCGCCCCAGATCGGCGTAGGTGGCTCGGCCGTTCGCCCGCAGGGCGGCGATGATCTGGCGGTCCAGTGCGTCCACCGGCCCAGCCTAGGGCCACCCCCCGCGATGTCCGAACCGCCCACTTCGTCCCTTACTACCTCTTTACCATCACCCAAGCGTTCGAGTACCCGAAGGTCGGGATGCCACGATGCGTCCGGTACGTCTGTTCGGCATCGGGGAGGAAGACCGTGACCGTGACGCAGGGACACCAGGGGGAACGGCTGCTCACACCGGGCGAAGTGGCCAATCTCTTCCGCGTCGACCCCAAGACCGTGACCCGCTGGGCCACGGCGGGGCGCATCGGCTCGATCCGGACTCCGGGCGGTCACCGCCGCTTCCGGGAGTCCGAGGTCCAGGCCCTGCTCTCCCAGTTGACCACCGAAGCGACCGAGCCGGTGCGGCACTGACCCCGCCCACCCCGACGACACGGGTAACCTCGTGGCGAAGGAGGTGGCGACCATGCTCTACGTGCTCGCACTGGTCGGAGCGCTCACGATCACGGTACTGCTGTGGCACGCGTTCGGGCCGAACCGGGTCGGTACCGCCCCCAGCCGCCGCGTCATCGCGCCGGACGACGATCCCGAGTTCCTGCGCAAGCTGGGCGAACAGGGCAAGAAGCGTCCCGACGAAGAGTGACGGACGCGGTGCCGGGGGGCCTCCGTCGAGGCCCCTCGTCTCGTCGGCGCGGGTGAAAGCGCTCAGGTCACCTTGTTCGGGAAGTCGTCGGCCACCGTCGCGGCCAGCTCCAGCAGCGCCAGGCGGGTCTCCGGGCCGAGCTTGTCGAGCTCGATCTCGGCACCCTCTTCCAGGTGCGCGTCGAACGGGATGCGCACGACCGCGCGGCAGCGCTGGGAGAAGTGCGCGGCCAGCTTGTCCAGGTCGACCTTGCCCGAACCGGGCCGCACCGAGTTGATCACGGCCACCGACTTGGCCACCAGGTCGCGGTAGCCGTGCGCCTCCAGCCAGTCCAGGGTGGCCGCCGAGGTCTGCGCGCCGTCCACCGAGCCGGAGGACACCAGCACCAGCGAGTCGGCCTGGTCGAGCACGCCCTTCATCGCGGAGTGCATCAGACCGGTGCCGCAGTCGGTGAGCACGATGTTGTAGAAGAGCTCCAGCAGCGAGACCGTGCGCAGGTAGTCCTGGTCGCTGAACGCCTCGGACACCGCCGGGTCCTGCTCGGAGGCGAGGATCTCCAGCCGGCTGGGCGACTGCGAGGTGTACGCGCGGACGTCGCTGTACTTGGTGATCCGCGAGGCGTCCCGCAGCAGGTGCCGCACGGTGGCCGTGGTCTCGCGCGGGACCTTCAGCGCGAGCGTGCCCCGGTCGGGGTTGGCGTCCACCGCGATCACCCGGTCGCCGCGCAGCGACGAGAACGTCGAGCCCAGGGTGGTGGTCGTGGTGGTCTTGCCGACACCGCCCTTCAGGCTCAGCATCGCGATCTTGTAGCACCCGCGCAGCGGCTGGTTGATCCGCCCGATCAGCTCGCGCCGCCGCACGTCCGCCGGGCTCTCGCCGAGGTTGACCAGACCGCCGGTCACCGCGTGCACGGTCTTGCGCCAGCCGGACTGCGGCGGGCGCTTCGCGCGCTTGATCAACTGCTGCGACGACATGTCGTGCGCGGTCGCGGGCGGCGGCTGCTGGGGCTGGATGCTCTGCGGGAAGTTGTTCGGGAACGAGCCCTGGAACTGCGGCTGCTGCGCGTTCGGGTCGAACTGGTGCGGCCCGCTCTGGCCGGCCACCGGGTACGCGCCGCTCTGGTGCGGTCCCTGCTGGTACTGCCCGCCGACCGGGTAGGGCCCCGACTGGCCCGGCACCGGGTACGGGCCGGACTGGCCGGGCACCGGGTAGGGCCCCGACTGGCCGCCGACCTGGTAGGCACCGGACTGGTGCGGGCCCGGCTGGCCGGGGACCGGGTAGGGACCGGACTGGCCGGCCACCGGGTACGGACCCGACTGGCCCGGGACCGGGTACGGCCCGCTCTGGCCGGGCACCGGGTGCGGGCCCTGCTGCGGGCCCTGCGCCGGGAAACCACCGGACGGCGGACCGGTCACCGCGCCGGAGGGCGGACCGGCCACCGCTCCCGACGCGGTCGGGTCGAAGTTGAGCGTGGCGGGTTCGACGTAGTGGGATTCCGCCCCGGGCTCGACCGGGTGACCACCCGACTGGCTCGGGTTGGGCTGCCCCTCCGAGGGCGGCTGCCACGACGATTCAGGGTTCTCGTAGCGACCGGTCACCGCTGGGGTCCTCCCTGAGCAAGAGCGGATCGAGCACTCCCCGACCTCACGATTGCGACGGTAGTCGGGCCGCAGCGGTTCCACGACACTGGGTAGGGGGTCTAATCGACACCCGCGTAAGAGTGCAATCCGGTCGTGACCAGGTTGATGAAGAACAGGTTGAACACGGTGAGCGCGAAGCCCAGCGTGTTGATCCACGCGGCGGGACGGCCGCGCCACCCGGCCGTGGCACGGGCGTGCAGGTACGCGGCGTAGACCACCCACGCCACGAACGAGACCGTCTCCTTCGGGTCCCAGCCCCAGAACCGGCCCCACGCCGCCTCGGCCCAGATCGCGCCGCAGATGAGGCCCAGCGTGAACAGCGGGAACGCGAACACCGTGCTGCGGTAGGCCAGCCGGTCCAGCACGTCGGAGTCGGGCAGCTTGGCGAACCGCGCCCGGCCGGAGGACTTCAGCAGGTACAGCACGCTGGCCACGCCCGGCAGCAGGAACAGCCCGCTGGACACCGAGATCACCGAAACGTGTACGACCAGCCAGTACGACTGGAGCGCCGGCTGCACCGGCGCGGCCTCGGCGTAGAGGACGGTGCCGCCGAGGAACATCAGGACGGCGATCGGCGTCAGCACGAACCCGCCGAGCTTGCGCACCGGGAACATCCGCACCAGGACCAGCCAGCCCACGACGGCCGCGAGCGTCAGCAGCGCCGTGTACTCGTACATGTTGCCCCACGGTGCGCGCGCGGTCGCCAGACCGCGCAGCACCAGCGAACCGCCGTGCAGCACCACGCCCAGCAGGGTCAGCGCGACGCCCATCCGCCCGAGCTTCTCGGCGCGCGGGCGCTCGGCGCGCACCACCAGGCCCGGCGTCCAGGTGCCGTCCTCGGCGGTGCCCGCGACCTGCGGGCCGGCACCGACGAGCTCGCGCTCCTTGGCCGCGCCGGACTTCGCGGTGTTCTTCGCGAAAGCCTGCTCGCACAGGTAGAACACGGCCGCGATCACGTAGACCGCCACGGCCGCGCCGTACGTCCAGTCGCTGAACGTGGCCAGCGTCGTGTTGACCGGCATCTAGCTCTCCTCCTTGAGCAGGTCCCGGGACAGGGAGCCGAACTCCTCGCCGTACCCGGCCTGGTCGGTGCGCGCCAGGCCACCGACCTCGACAACCGTACGCCCGTCCTCCTGGGGTGTCGCCCGCACCCAGATCCGGCGGCGCTTCACCGTCAGCGACACCACCAGACCCACGATGACCAGCACCGCGAACGCCAGCACCCAGGTCTGGGTCGGGTCGTGGGACACCTGGAGCGACACCCAGTCGCGCACGCCCTCGAACCGGATGGTGGTGCCGTCGTCGAGCCTGATCTCCTCGCCGGCCTTCAGGTTCTGCCGGGCGACCTTGGCGAGCTTGCCGCTCTCCACCATCTTCCGGTCGATGGCGAAGATCGACTGGCCGCGCCCGGAGTCCGTGCCCAGGTCGCCCCGGTAGACGTCGACCGCGACGGCGGGGTCGCGCGCCGCGGGGAAGGCCGAGTCGAGCAGCTCGCCGTGGAACGCGGCGGTGGGCGCGAGCAGGCCGGTGATCGCGAGCTGGTTCTCGCGGCGCTGCCCGGCGTCGGTCACGCCGGGCGGGTCGAACTTGGTCGCGCCCTCGGAGGCCAGCGTGAGCTCGTTCACCGGCCGCCACTGGGTCGAGCCGTTGCGCACCTCCCCGTTGGGGAAGGTGACCTTGAACAGCGGCGTGTAGCCGTGGCCGAGCAGGTACAGCCGGTCGCCGACGGTCCGCAGCGGGTGGTTCACCCGCAGCGCGTACGGCCGCCAGGTCCCGCTCTCCAGGTCGTCGCCGGACTGGTACTGGACGTCCGCCTGGAACGTGTCCGCCTGCCCGTTGTCCAGGTAGGTGGCGTGGAAGTCGTCGACCTTGACGCAGAACTGGTTGAGGTCGGTGCCGTCGACCCGCAGGCCGGGCCGGAACGTGTCGTAGTTGAACACGCCGGAGTTGCAGAACTGGCCGCCCTGGGACTGGACGATGACCTGGCCCTCGTAGCCGAACATCTTGCCCAGCGCGAACGCCACCAGCAGGCCGAGCAGGGAGAAGTGGAACAGCAGGTTGCCGGTCTCGCGGAGGAACCCGCGCTCGGCGCTGACGCTGCGCCCGCCGCCGTCCTCCGCGCGCTCGACCAGCCGCCAGCCCCGGAGCCGGCGCTTCGCCGCCGCCACCACGTCCTCGGGCGACGCGGCGCGCTCGGCGGACGCGTGGTGCGGCATCCGGGCCAGGTTGCGCGGGGTGAGCACGGGCTTGGCCCGCATCTGCCGGTAGTACTCCCACGTGCGCGGCAGCAGGCAGCCGATCAGCGACACGAACAGCAGCACGTAGACGGCCGCGAACCAGGCGCTGGCGTAGACGTCGAAGAACTGGAGCCGGTCCAGCAGCCGGCCCCACCACCCCTTGTCGGCGAGGTACTCGGTGACCTTCTGCGGGTTCAGCGACCGCTGCGGCAGCAGCGCGCCCGGCATCGCGCCCAGCGCCAGCAGGAACAGCAGGGTCAGGGCGGTGCGCATGGCGGTGAGGCCGCGCCACGTGTTGCGCAGGAAGGCGAGGGCGGCGCGCACTACAACGGCAGTTCGAGGTCGTTGACCACGGCGTCGCGCAGCCAGAGCACGAAGTCGCCCCAGAGCCCGGTGACCAGCGCGACGCCGACCGCGATCAGCAGCGCGCCGCCGAACACCTGCACCTGCCGCACGTGGGTGCGCAGCCAGCCGGTGACCCGGACCGCCCACCGCGCGCCCAGCGCGATCAGCACGAACGGCAGCCCCAGGCCGAGGCAGTAGGCGACCACGAGGACCGCGCCGCGCGCGGTGGCCGAGCCGACCTCGGTGCTGCGCGCCAGGGCCAGCACGCCGGCCAGCGTCGGCCCGACGCACGGGGTCCAGCCCAGGGCGAAGATCCCGCCCAGGACCGGCGCGCCGATCAGGCCGCCGCGCGGGGTGCGGTGCAGCCGGACGTCCTTTTGCAGCGCGGGGACCAAACCGATGAACACCAGGCCCATGGCGATGGTGACGACGCCGCCGATGCGCTGAAACACGTCGGCGTCGAAGTAGAGGGTGTCGGTGAGCCCGAGGACCACGAACGACGTCAGGCTGAACACGATCGTGAAGCCCAGCACGAACAGCAGCGCCGCGCCCGCGACCCGCCAGCGCCCGGACTTGCGCGCCTCGCCGGTGTCCACGGCGGGTGCCTCCGCGCCGACCAGGCCGGCCAGGTAGGCGAGGTAGCCGGGGACCAGCGGGACCACGCACGGCGAGGCGAACGAGATCGCACCGGCCAGCACGGCGAGGCCCACGGCCAGTCCCAGCGGTCCGGACATCGCCAGTTGCGTCGTCGGGTCCACGGCCACCAGGGTAGGTACGGGCCTCGGGGAGCCGCCCACCGGACTCCCTTAGCGGCGACCTGGGTCACACCCGGCGGGGGTACCTGAGGACCCCCATCGGTTAAACCCGACTTTCCACCCTTGTGAGTGAGCGGCCCGATTCATAGCGTGAGTTCCATGCGCGTGAGCCGACTGACCCTGCCGGTCTTGGCCGTCGCACTCGTCGCCGCCACCGCCCCCGCGAGCGGTGGCGCGGTCGAGTCCGCTGTGGAGTGGCGGGAGGTGTTCTCGCCGGACGGCACGATCACCCGGGCCGCCGTCCCGGTCGCGGCGGAGCCGAGAGCCGAGGCGGCCGAGGTGACCGCCGAGGTCGTGCCGATCCAGCGGACCGGTGACGCGGACCAGCGCTTCGACCTGGTGTTCGTCGGGGACGGGTACACCTCGTCCGAACTGGGTGCCTACCACGGGCACGTGGTGGACAAGTGGGCAGAGCTGTCCGCCGTGGAGCCGTTCAAGTCCTACAAGCAGTACTTCAACGTGTGGCAGGTCGACGTCGTGTCGAACGAGTCCGGTGTGGACCACGACCCGGCGCTCGGGTCGGCCAAGGACACCGCGCTGGACATGGGTTTCTGGTGCCAGGGCCGGGACGTGGACACCGAGCGGCTGCTGTGCGTGAACCAGGCGAAGGCGGGCCAGTTCGGCGCGCTCGCGCCGGGCGCGGACCAGATCATCGCGCTGGGCAACACCGCCAAGTACGGCGGGGCGGGCGGCGGCGTCGCCACGGCGGCGGGCGCGAACGCCCAGGCCGGGCAGATCGCCGTGCACGAGCTCGGGCACTCCATCGGCGGGCTGGCCGACGAGTACGACTACCCGTACGACCGGTACGCGGGTGACGAGCCGGCCGAGCCGAACGCCACCGCCGACGCGAGCGGCGCGAAGTGGTCCCGCTACCTGGGGCAGACCTCCCCCGACGGCGGGACGGTCGGCGCGTACGAGGGCAGCCGGTACCACCGGTACGGCCTGTACCGGCCCACCGAGAACTCGATCATGCGCACGCTGGGCCGCGAGTTCAACCTCGTCGGCCGCGAGGCGATGGTCGACGCGTTCAAGACGAAGATCCCCGAGCTCAGGTGAGGGGAGCGCCACGCCGCTCCCCCACGCCTACCCCTCGGCGGCGAGCTCCTTCACCAGCGGCACCAGGTCGGTCGCGATCAGGCTCTCCAGGAACACCGCCGCCACCCGGTGCCCCTTGTCCAGCACGATCGTGGTGGGCACGGTGTTCGGCGGCAGGCCCTTGAACGCCAGCAGCGTCCGGCCCGACTCGTCGTAGATCGACGGGTAGTCGAGCTCGCGGTTCCGCATGAAGTCGCGGGGCTGCTCGGCGGAGCTCTCCTTCACCGCGATGCCCAGCACCTGCACGCCCAGCGGGCCGGTCTCGTCCTGCACCTTCTGGAGCTCGGGCGACTCCGTGCGGCACGGACCGCACCACGAACCCCAGACGTTGACCACCACGACCTTGCCCGCGTAGTCGGCCAGCGACACCGTCCGGCCCTCCTCGCGCACGTCCGGCCCGGACAGCGCGCGCACCGCCTTGCGCTGCTCGCCGTCGTACCGGATGCGCACCTGGCCGTCGGGCGCGACGAATTGGAAGTCCGAGCCGGTCACCACGGCGTCGTCGCCGGTCGTGCACGCCGTCGCCGCGAGCAGCAGCGACAGCGCCACCGCCGCCCGCTTCACGCGCCCGTCACCCGGGGGCTCGTCGCGCCGGCGGGCTCGGTGTAGACGACCCGGACCAGCTCCTCACCCTCGAACACCAGGCTGGTCAGCGACGCGAGCGAGCACTCCCGGCGGCGCGGGTCGTGCCACATCCGCTTGCCCTCCAGGAACCGCCGCAGCGTCCAGATCGGCAACTGGTGCGACACGCACACCGCCTCGTGGCCCTCGGCCGCCGCGCGCGCCCGCTGGACCGCGCCGAGCATCCGGTGCGCGATCTCCAGGTACGGCTCGCCCCACGACGGCCGGAACGGGTTGACCAGCTTCGGCCAGTGCTTCGGCGAGCGCAGCGCGCCGTCGCCGACCGCGACCTTGAGGCCCTCGAACTTGTTGCCCGCCTCGATCAGCCGGTTGTCGGTGGCCAGGTCGAGCCGGTGCGAGTCGACGATCGGCCCGGCGGTCTGCCGCGCCCGGTCCAGCGGGGAGGCCACGACGTGCGCGACGTCGTGGTCGGCGAGGTGCTCGGCGACGACCAGGGCCTGCTGCCTGCCCCGCTCGGACAGCGCGAAGCCCGGCAGCCGGCCGTAGAGGATTCCGGTCGGGTTGTGGACCTCGCCGTGGCGGAGCAGGTGCACGACGGTCTTCACGGCGTGGCCTCCGCGGCGGCGCGGGCGGCGTGGGGCAGGGCGTCGGCGATCACCGCGAAGTCCTCCTCGGTCATGGCGGCGTTGACGAACCACGCCTCGAACGCGCTGGGCGGCGGGTAGACGCCGCGCTCCAGCAGGGCGTGGAAGAACGGCGGGAAGCGCCAGGTCAGCGCGGCCTGCGCGGCGGCGTAGTCGACCACCTCGTGCTCGGTGAAGAAGACGCTGACCAGGTTGCCCGCGAACTGCACGCGGTGCGGCACGCCGGCGTCGGTCAGGGCGGCGGTGAACAGCGCGCCCAGGCGGTCCGCGTTGGCGTCCAGCGCCCGGTACACGTCGTCGGTCGCGGCGCGCAGCGTGGCCAGGCCCGCCGCGACCGCCACCGGGTTCCCGGACAGCGTGCCGGCCTGGTAGACCGGGCCGGCCGGGGCGAGCTTCGCCATCACGTCGGCGCGCCCGCCGAACGCGGCGGCCGGCAGCCCGCCGGACATCACCTTGCCGAACGTGTACAGGTCGCCGGCCACCTGCTCCAGGCCGAACCAGCCCGCCCGGGACACCCGGAAGCCGGTCATCACCTCGTCCATGACCAGCAGCGCGCCGTGGGCGTGGCACAGCTCCAGCAGCTCGGCGTTGTGCCTGGGCGCGACCGCGCCCATGTTGCCCGCCGCCGCCTCGGTGATCACGCAGGCGATCTCGTCCGGGTGCTCGGCGAACGCGGCCCGCACGGCGGCCGGGTCGTCGTAGGGCAGCACGATCGTGTCGGCCGCCTGCGCGCCGGTGACGCCGGGCGAGGTGGGCAGGCCGAGCGTCGCGACGCCGGAGCCCGCCTGGGCGAGCAGGGCGTCCACGTGGCCGTGGTAGCAGCCGGCGAACTTGACGACCTTGCGCCGGCCGGTGAAGCCGCGGGCCAGGCGGATCGCGCTCATGGTGGCCTCGGTGCCGGAGTTGACCAGGCGCACCCGCTCGACCGGGGCCACCCGGGAGATGATCTCCTCGGCCAGCTCGATCTCGCCCTCGGTGGGCGTGCCGAAGGACAGGCCGCGCAGGGCGGCGGCGCGGACGGCCTCGACGACCTGCGGGTGGGCGTGGCCGAGGATCATGGGCCCCCACGAGGACACCAGGTCCACGTACCGGTTGCCGTCGGCGTCCCACAGGTGCGGACCCTCGCCGCGGACCATGAACCGGGGCGTGCCGCCGACCGAGTGGAAGGCCCGGACCGGCGAGTTGACGCCACCGGGGATCACCGCCGCCGCGCGCTCGAACAGTGCCTGGGATCGCGTGGAAGTCACGAGGCCCAGTCTCACACGTCGGGTTCGGCGACCTGCTCCCGACCACGGGTGCGGACCGCGAGCAGGGTCTGCCGGATCGCGTCGAGCACCAGCACGCCCGCCACCGTGCCGAGCCCGATCGCACCGCCGAGCCAGTTGCCCAGGTAGCGGGTGGACTCCACCGGCGCGTGGTCGGCGGCGGTGTAGCCGGAGCGCAGCACACCCCGGTTCCAGCACCACGCCGCGAGGAGCACCAGCGCGACCGCGAGGACCACTTCACCGACCGCGACGGCGGCGCGCAGGGGCTGGTGCAGCCCCGGTCCGGGGGCGGCTGCGGCGGGGGCTACGGGCGTGGCAGCGGTCACGCGGGTCAGCCTCTCACGCCCCGTCGCGCCCCGGAGCCCGGGGCGCGAGCAGCCGGTCCAGTGCGGCGCGCAGCGCGTCGGCGTCCCGCGCCCAGCCCAGCACGACCTCGCCGTCGGCCAGCCGCACCGGCACCGGCGCGGTGCCGCGCGGCTCGGTCCAGCCGCCGCCGAGCACCCGGGCCCCGGCCCGGGGCTCCACCCCGGCCACCTCCGCGATGTCGCGCACCCGCACCTCCTCGCGGCCCAGGTGCAGCGCCGCAGGTGTGAGCAGCACGCCGTGCAGCCGTCGCCGGCCCTGCACCCACACCAGCGCGGCGAACGACAGCCCGGCCGCCACGAGCACCCACAGCAGCGGGAACACCGCGCCGGTCAGCGCCTCGACGCCGAGCCCGACCACGCCGGACACCGGTCCCCACAGCAGCGGCCACCAGGACGCGCCGGGTTCCCGGTAGAGCACGGGCTGGTCGGTCACCCGGGGTTCCCCGCGAAGTAGTGCCGGGTGCCCGGCAGGAAGCTCAGCACCCCGGCCACCACGGGCAGCACCAGCCGCAGCACGATCACCACCCACGACGCGGCGTCCGCGCCGCCGGACCGGGAGGCCAGGAGCGCCGCCGCCACGGCCAGGACGCCGATCGCCAGGTATCCCCCGCACAGCGCGATCCGGGCGTGGTGGCTGCCGCCCAGGAACGCCACCGCGCCCCACACGCCGCCGATCGCGAGGCAGCCGGTGCCGAACAACGTCATCACCGCGCCCAAGCCCGCGAACCCACCCTGCTCCGCGAGCACCCGCACCACGGTGCCCACCGGCCAGGCCAGCGCCGCGAGCAGCCACACCGCGAACGCCACGAGGACCACGCCGGGTCGGGGCACCACCGCCGTCCGCTGGTCGACCTCGCGCATCCCGCCGGGGAAGCCGGGCGGCGGTGGTCCGCCGGTCCGGGGCAGGTGCACGGGACGCATCGGCTGGTCGAACGGGTCGAACGGGTCGAACGGCGGTCGCGTCATCGGCGGTTCGCCGACCTCACGTAGTGGTTGACCGGGGGCAGGAACATGGCCACGCAGCCCAGGACGACCGCCCCCAGGAACAGCAGCGCCCAGATCGTGCCCACCAGCCAGTTCGCGTACAGCACCGCGCCGGACCCGAAGCCGATCAGCAGCGCCGCCCCGAGCAGCAGGGCGGGCGCGGCCAGGACGGCGAGCAGGACGCGCGGCCAGTCCCGCCCGGACCGGAGCTTGAGCGCGCCGACCACGTACGGCACGGCGAGCACCGCGAAGCCGAGCCCGAACAGCACGGGCGTGAGCTGCGCGCCGATCCGCGCCTCGGTCCGCGTGTTCGGCTCGGGCGTGGCCTGGGAGTCCTGGTAGAGCTGCTCGGCGAACACGTCCAGGCTGGTGAGGAACACCGCGGGCAGGCCGAGGACCAGCAGTGCGACGCAGGCCAGCCAGCTCCAGGACGCGGCGGTCAGCGCGGCGGGCCGGGACGGCGCGACCGCGCCGGGGTCGGCCGGCGGCATCGGCGGCGGGTACCCGGCGTAACCGGGCAGCGGTGCGGCCGGCTGTCCGGGCAGGTCGACGCGGTGGAACGGCGAGGCGTACGGGTCGTGCTCGGGCATGGCGCTCTCCGGCGGGGGTGCTAGTGCTGCGCCACCCACTCTGCCGTACCGCGCTGCCAGGTGACCGCCAATCCGGTACCGATCAGGCCCAGCAGCACCACGTTCGGCCCGGCGGACGTGGTCAGCACGATCCACAGCACGTGCACCGCCGCCAGCGCGGTGAGCGCCCACCGCGCCCACCCGGTGCGCCGCTGGAGCAGCCGGGCGAGCACCGCGTACCCGATCGCGAGCACCACCGCCCCGATCGTGTACTGCACCACCCGGTCGGTCGGCGGCGGGCTGTCCGGCGCGGTCGAGAGCCACCCGGCGCGGCGCAGCCACAGGTAGCAGGCACCGAGCGGGAGGAACACCGCCACCACGTACCAGACCGCCACGGCGGTGCGCGCGGACGGCGGCGGTTCGGGTGCGGTCACGCGGCGTGCTTCACCGACTCGAAGTAGGCCTTCGAGTTGGGCAGGTACAGCAGCACCACCGCGACCACGCTGATCAACGAGGTGAGCAGGCCGGAGATGGACGCGCCGACCAGCAGCGTGGACAGCAGGCCGAGGGCGGTCAGGACGGCGAGCACGATCCGCGCCCAGTTGCGGCCGGCCCGCGCCTTGAACGCGAACAGCACGTAGAGGGCGGCGAGCACCACGCCCACCACGGCGGTGATGATCATGTTGGCGCGCAGGAGCGCGTCGAACTCGTCGGGGCTGAGGCTCTGGTACTGGGGCACGTCGCGCAGCACCTCGGCCAGCGCGTCCCGCTGGGTGAACACCAGCAGCCCACCGACGGCGGACAGCACCGCGCCCGCGATCCAGATCCAGAAGGAGATCCGCACTTCCTTCGGCACCGGCAGCGCCGGGCCGGCCGTGCCGGTGCCGTGCAGCTCGGCGTCGCTCAGCGGCGGGGGCGCGGGGGTGTACGGCTGCTGCTGCCCGCGATCCGGGTCCTGTGGGGTCGTCACATCGGGAAACGCTAGAACCACCCAGGGCGACTGTCCACCGCGACGGGCCGCGCCGCGACGGACCGTGACACCGATCATCGACGAAGGTCGTCCGATCGCGCGACTTCGGTCGACGCGGACCGGGATCACCGGGTGGCGTGTTGCCCGTCGTCGGACGACGGGCAACACGCGGGCACTCCGGTCAGGCGGACTTGAAGTAGTGGTTCGCGTCCGGCTTGAACATGAAGATCAGCGCGCCGACGGTCACCACCAGGGACACCAGCGAGAGCAGCGCCTGGATCACGCCGAACGCGCCGACGCTGAACAGCAGGCCGAAACCGGCCAGGCCCACCAGGCCCGAGATCACGCCGATACCGCCGAGCACCGCCAGCACGATCCGCGCCCAGTTCGCGCCGTTGCGCATCTGGAGCACGACCACGATCCACACCACGAAGAGGATGATGCTGAAGATCGCCGTGCCGTACGACGGACCGCTGCCGAGGGCCGACCGGATGGACGGGTCCACCCCCTTGGTCACCTCGTCGTAGATCGCCTGCGCGGTGAGGAAGCTGACGATGCTGGACACGATGCCGATACCGGCGGCCACCATCCACAGCAGGAAGGCGGTCTCGACGGACTTGGGGCGCGGCGGGCGGTTCATCTCGGTGGGCGACAGCGGAGGTGCCTGGGGCGGGTAGCCGGGCTGCTGTTGCTGCTGGTAACCGCCCTGCTGGGGGAAGCCGCCCTGGGGGGTGCCGCCGGGCTGCTGGGGGTAGCCGCCCTGCTGGCCGTAGGGGTCCTGAGGAGTGGTCATGCGCGGACCGTAAGAGGACCGGCAGCCCGCGTCGACCGGAAATCACAATCCGTTAGCTACCCGGGGTGTTTTGTCGGCGACAGAGCGCTGTGCCCTGAAGTACCCGGAGACCGACGGCAAGTACATCAGGACGATCGCCACCACGTCCAGCACCATCGTGACGGTGCCGAACACCAGGTCTGGGGTGGCCACCGGGATCTTCAGCACGGCCGCCAGACCGGACGTCACGAGGATCAGCCGGGACACCCCGATCAGGATGCCCACCCCGCCGAACACGGTCAGCACGACCCGCGCCCAGTTGCGCCCGCCGGCCATCCGGTTCGCCAGCAGCGCGTACACCACCACCAGCAGCCCGCCCAGCAGCAGGCCCATCATGATCCCGCCGGACACAGCGGCGTCCAGCTCGTCCTGGCTCATCGTGATGTTCTGCTGCCGCTGCTCGTCGACCAGCACGTCGATGAGCATCTCGCGGTCGGCCAACTGCACGAGGAACCGGCCGAGGCCGACCAGGGCGCTGCCGATCCACACCCAGCGCGCCAGGTCGACCAGCTTCGGCGGGGTCGGCCGCACCCGCTTCGCGGCTGTCACTCCCGGTCCAGCCACCGCGCCGCCTCCACCGCCCAGTAGGTGAGCACGACGTCCGCGCCCGCGCGCCGGATCGACGTCAGCGTCTCCAGCACGGTCCGCTCGCGGTCGATCCACCCGTTGCGCGCGGCGGCCTCGACCATCGCGTACTCGCCGGAGATCTGGTACGCCGCCACCGGCACGTCGGAGACCTCCCGCACCGCGCGCAGCACGTCGAGGTACGGCAGCGCCGGCTTCACCATCACCAGGTCCGCGCCCTCGGCCAGGTCCAGCTCGACCTCGCGCAGCGCCTCCCGGGCGTTCGCCGGGTCCTGCTGGTAGGTCTTGCGGTCGCCTCGGAGCTGCGACTCCACCGCCTCGCGGAACGGTCCGTACAGCGCCGAGGAGTACTTGGCCGAGTAGGCCAGGACGCCGGTGTCGGTGTGCCCGGCCTCGTCCAGCGCCCGGCGGATGAAGCCGACCTGGCCGTCCATCATGCCGCTGGGGCCGACGAGGTGGGCACCGGCCTGGGCCTGCGCCACCGCCATCTCGCCGTAGACCTCCAGCGTGGCGTCGTTGTCGACCTCGCCGGTCGACGTGAGCACGCCGCAGTGGCCGTGGTCGGTGAACTCGTCCAGGCAGCAGTCCGACATCAGCACGGTGCTGTCGCCGAGGTCGGCGCGCAGGTCGGCCAGCGCCGCGTTGAGGATGCCGTCCGGGTCGGTCGCGCCGGAGCCGACCGCGTCCCGGGTCGAGGGCACGCCGAACAGCATCAGCCCGCCCACCCCGGCCCGGACGGCCTCGGCGGCGGCTTCGCGCAGCGAGTCGCGGGTGTGCTGGACCACGCCCGGCATGGACGAGATCTCGACCGGGGCCGCCGCGCCCTCCTTGACGAACATCGGCAGCACGAGCTGCCGTGGCCGCACGGTGGTCTCGGCGACCAGGCGGCGCAGCGCCGGCGTGGTGCGCAGGCGGCGGGGTCGGTGGGCGGGGAACACAGCGGCACTCCCGGGGAAGAAGGAGGTCGGGGCCCCCGGAGGAGGCCCCGACCGGGTGCTTCAGGAACGGCGCAGGCGCTTGGTCTTGCGCGGCGGGGGCAACGCGCCCTCGGCCCGCAACCTGGCCGCGTGCTGGGCCAGGGCGTCCACCAGGGCGGGCACGTTGGCCTCTTCCGGCTGGACGTCGACCCGCAGGCCGAACTCGCGGGCCGTCTCGGCGGTCTGCGGTCCGATGCACGCCACGAGCGTCCGGGCGTGCGGCTTGCCCGCGATGCCGACCAGGTTCCGGACCGTGGAGGACGAGGTGAAGCACACCGCGTCGAACCCGCCGGACTTGATCATCTCGCGGGTGTCGGCGGGCGGCGGCGCGGCCCGCACGGTGCGGTAGGCCGTCACGTCGTCGATCTCCCAGCCCCGGTCCCGCAGGCCCGCCGCCAGGGTTTCGGTGGCGATGTCGGCGCGCGGCAGCAGGACCCGGTCGACCGGGTCCAGGATGTCGTCGTACGGCGGGAAGTCGGCCAGCAGGCCCTCGGACGACTGCTCGCCGGAGGGCACCAGCTCGGGGATGATCCCGAACGAGCGCACCTTCGCCGCGGTCGACTCGCCGACGCAGGCGATCTTCACGCCGGAGAACGCCCGCGCGTCCAGGCCGAACTCGCGGAACTTCTCCCACACCGCGCGCACGGCGTTGGTCGAGGTGAACACCACCCACTGGTAGCGCCCGTCGACCAGGCCCTTCACCGAGCGCTCCATCTGCGCCGGGCTGCGCGGCGGCTCGACCGAGATGGTCGGCACCTCCACCGGGATCGCGCCGTGCGAGTGCAGCCGGTCGCTCATCGCGCCCGCCTGCTCCTTCGTCCGCGGCACGAGCACCCGCCACCCGTAGAGGGCGCGGGACTCCCACCAGGACAGCTTGGGCCGACCGGCGACGGCACTGCCGACCGTGACGATCAGCGGGCCGCCCAGGTCGCCGGCGTCGGCGGCCAGGGACGCCAGCGTGGTGTCCACGGTGCGCTGGCCGAAGCCGGTGCCGTCCGCGGTCACCGCCACCGGGGTCTGCGGTGCGACGCCGTGCTCCACCAGGGAGGACGCCGCTTCGGCGAGGTGGCTGCCGGTGGCGTGCAGGACCAGCGTGCCGGGCGCGGCGGCCAGGCTCGCCCAGTCCGCCACGCCGCGCACGTCGGCCTCGGTGTGCACCGCGCCGAGCGCGACACCCGCGTACGCGGGCACCGCCGTGCCCGCCGGGACACCCGGCACCACGTCGAACGCGATCGTCGTCTTCGAGACCGCCTGCGCCTCCTTGACCACCGCGTCCAGCGTGAGCGGGTCGCCCGCCACCAGCCGGACCACGGCGTGGCCGTTCTTCGCCTCGGTCACCAAATCCTTCGCCACGTCGGCCGGGTCACCGACCGCCGGGCGGATCTCCACTCCGTCCGGGACGAGGGCGACCACCTCGGACGGCACGTCCGGGTCCGTCACCACGAGTTCCGCCTTGGCCAGCAGATCACGGGCGCGGACCGTGAGCAGGCCGGTGTCGCCGGGGCCGGAGCCCACGAAAGCGACACGGCCGGGGGTCTTGCGTGCGCGGGTCATCAGGGCACTCCCCATCAACTACGCCCCTCCGACCGCGCAGCGGCGAGGCCGGAGAGGTCGAGCAACTCGACGGCCAGCGCGCGGCCGAGTTCCTCTGCTGCGGTCAAGTCACCGGTGGCGGACGCACGGAGGAGGTCGCCGTCCTCCGTCGCCATGACCCCGCGCAGGGACAGGCGGAGGACTACCGCTCCCTGGTCGTCAAGGTCTTCCACCACATCGGCCAGTGCGCCGACCGGCGCGCTGCACCCCGCTTCGAGCTCGGCCAGCAAGGCCCGCTCGGCGGTGACAGCGGCCCTACTGGCCGAATCGTCCAGAGTGGACTGGAGGAGGTGCTCGGTGTCGACGTCGTCGACCCGGCACTCCACCGCGAGTGCGCCCTGTGCGGGCGCGGGGAGCATCTGGATGGGCTCCAAGGTCTCGGTGATCTCGGCCGTGCGGCCGAGGCGGGAGATGCCGGCGCGGGCCAGCACCACGGCGTCCAGCTCACCCTCGGCCACCCGGCGGATGCGGCTGTCGACGTTGCCGCGCAACGGCACCACGTCCAGGCCCAGGCCCAGCGCCTCAAGCTGCGCCGCGCGCCGGGGCGAGCCGGTGCCGACCTTCGAACCGGTGGGCAGTTCGCCCAGGGTGAGGCCGTCGCGGGCGACGAGCGCGTCGCGCGGGTCCTCGCGCGGCGGCACGGCGGCCAGGGACAGGCGCGGGTCGCGCGCGGTGGGCAGGTCCTTGTACGAGTGGACGGCCACGTCGATCTCGTCGTTGGCCAGCGCGTCGCGCAGCGCCGAGGTGAACACCCCGATGCCGATCTCGGCGATGGGGGCGGACGACCGGTCGCCGGGGGTCGAGATGGTCACGATCTCCACGTCCGCGCCGGCGGCGCGCAGCACGTCGGCCACGTGACCGGTCTGCGCGAGCGCCAGCGCACTGCCGCGCGTGCCGATCCTCAAGGTGCGGTTCACCGCTTCTCGCCTCTGGGTAGCGTCGAATGGGGGGTGCTGACGGCGGCGGGTTTCTGCGGGTCGAGGCCGAACAGCTCGCGCAGCGCCTCGGCGTACCCGGCACCGCCGGGTGCGGCGGCCAGCTCCTTGACCCGCACGGTCGGCGTGTGCAGGAGCTTGTCCACCACGCGGCGCACGGTCTTGGCCAGCTCGTCCCGGACCGCGCCGTCGAGCTCGGGCAGCCGCGAGTCCAACCGCAGCAGCTCGGTGTCCACGACCTCGGCGGCCCGCTTGCGCAGGGCCGTCACGGTGGGCGTGACCTCGGCCGAGCGCTGCCCGGCCAGGTAGCCGCGCACCTCGTCGGCGACGATCTCCGCCGCGCGCAGGGCGTCCTGGCCGGTGGGGGCGTCGGACAGCCGTCGTTGCAGGGTCTCCAGGTCGACCACGCGCACGCCGGCGAGCAGCTCGGCGGCGGGGTCGACGTCCTTGGGCAGGCCGAGGTCGCACACCACCAGCGGGCGGCCGGGTGCGCGCTCGCCGATCAGCTCCGCGCCCACGACCACGTCCACCGAGCCGGTGCACGCGAACAGCACGTCGGCGGCGGCGATCTCGGACACCAGGTCGTCCAGGCCGGTGGACCGGGCGGCCACCCCGTCCGCGACCAGGGCGTTCGCCAGCCGCGCGCCGTTGGCGGCGGACCGGTTGGCGATCACCACCTCGCCGATGCCGGCGCGGCGCAGGTGCGCGGCGGCCAGGCCGCCCATCGAGCCCGCGCCCACGACCAGGGCGGTGCGACCCGCCAGGCCGCCGAGCGCGGTGGCGGCGTCGGCGAGCGCCTCGGACACCACGGACGCGCCGGCGTGGTCGATGCCGGTGTCGGTGTGGATGCGCTTGCCCACCCGCAGCGCCTGCTGGGTCAGCTCGTGCAGCACGCGGCCGACGACGCCGACCCCGTCCGCGCGGGTGTAGGCCGAGCGGAGCTGGCCCAGGATCTGGGCCTCGCCGACCACCATCGAGTCCAGGCCGCCCGCGACCGAGAACAGGTGCTCGACAGCGGCGGCGGCGTAGTGCACGTACAGGTGCTCGAAGAGGTCCGCGGGCTCCGCGCCGGCCTGCCGGGCGAGCACCTCCACGACCTCGTTCATGCCGCCGTGGAAGGTCTCGACCACGGCGTAGACCTCGACCCGGTTGCAGGTCGAGAGGAGCACGGCCTCGGACACGCTGGGCGCGTCGAGCAACTGGCCCAGCAGCTTGTCGAGGTCGGCGTCGGCCACGGCGACGCGCTCCAGCACGGGTACCGGCGTGGTGCGGTGGGACAGCCCGACGACGAGGACGCTCATGACCGCACCCGGCCCGTCGTCGACCCGACCGCCGGTCGCGTGGTCGGCCCGGCCGTCGCTCCCGTCGGAGCCGTCCGGCTCACTACCCGCACCATCACGGGCGAATCACCACCCCGTCCACACCGACGCCGTTGACCACGTCGACAGCGGCTTCGTCAGCCCGCCGCGCGACGTGGAACGACAGGATCTGCATCTCGACCGCCAGGTCGACCTTGCGCACCTCGACGTTGTCCGGCACTTGGAGCACGACGGGTGCGAAGTTCAGGATGCACTGCACCCCGGCGGATACCAAACGGTCGCAGACCGCCTGGGCGGCCTGGGGCGGTGTGGCGATGACGCCGATCGACACCTCGCGATCGGCGCAGATGGACGTGATGTCGTCGATGTGGTCGACGGGAATGCCGCCTACCGGCACTCCGGTGAGGTCCGGGTCGATGTCGAACAGCGCGGCGACCGGGAAGCCCCGGCTGGGGAACCCGCCGTAGTTGGCCAGCGCGTGACCAAGATTACCGATCCCGACGACCGCCACGGAGTGCTTGCGGGTGAGCCCGAGGATGCGCTCGATGTGGCTGACGAGCACCTCGACGTCGTAGCCGACGCCGCGCGTGCCGTACGAGCCGACGTAGGAGAGGTCCTTGCGCAGCTTCGCCGAGTTGACCCCGGCCGCGCCCGCGAGCTCCTCGCTGGAGATGGTCGTCACGCCCTGCTCGACCATCCCGGAGAGCACCCGGAGGTAGACCGCGAGCCGGGCGACCGCCGCCTCCGGGATCGCGCGAGCCCGCTCCCGGACGTCTGCGACCGACTCGGCGGGCGGCTTCGAGGTGGTGGTGCCGACCTCGTCACCCTCGCCCCGCCGATCCACCACGCTGGCTCTCCTCGACATCCGAAGCACTGACCCGCCGGGCACCGTCACCAGCGGAGTGATAAACCCACCGTACCGCTTGTGAACGTGTGCACAAAGTCGGCGGCCCAGCGGCCCGGCGGGTGCCTGAACTCGGTCAACCCCCATGGAACCTCCCCTTGGGGAAAAGGGGAGCCGGTCCGCCGCGTGGATACCGGGCGGGGCGGGGCGCTTCCCCGACGCGAAAGATCCGGCGAGCCGCGAGGCTGCCGGATCTCTGGTGACGGGCGGTGGGGGCGGACCGGGGGAGGTCCGGCCCCACCGGGTCGGGGTCACGCCGCGGGCGGCGAGAGGACCTTGCCGATCACGAACACGGTGGCGTTCTTGGTCGGGATGTTGCCGCACAGGACCGGCGCGCCGTTCACGGTCATCGCGTCACCGGTGCCCTCGACCTTGAGGTCCTGGCCGGTGAGCGACTTCACGGTGCCGGCCGACTCCAGGCCCTTGGCGTCGTAGCGCTTGTCGACCACGTGGAAGGCGAGGATCTTGCCCAGGGTGGTCGGGTCGGCCGCCAGCTCCTGGAACTTGGCGTCGCCCAGCTCGGCGAACGCGGGGTCGTACGGCGCGAACACGGTGATGGCGGGCTTCGAGTTCAGCGTGTCGCCCAGGTTGGCCGCCGTCACGGCCGCCACCAGCTTGGTCAGCAGCGGGTTGTTGCTCGCCGCGGTGGCCACCGGGTCGCTGACCATGCCCTGGAGCGAACCCTTGTTCGCGGGGTCCTGCGGCACGCTGGCGCAGCCCGGACCGAACACGTCGGTGGTCTGGGTGACCCCGTCGGCCATCGCGGAGGACGAGGGCATGGCGGAGGCGGTGGTGGTCATGGGCGCGGCGGTGGTGCTCGTGCTGGAAGCGCTGTCGCCGCTCCCGCAGGCCGCGACGGAAAGCACAGCTGCGGCGGCGACGCCGGCGATGGCGAGTTTGCTCGTACGCACTCGGATCACTCCTCGTTTTACCTGATTCGGTATTCACTGAGACGTTCGAAGTAGGACGCGATCCGGTTCGACCGATTCACTCGACCGTGAAAAAAATCGAGTGCCAGCCGGTCGCGCCGTCCGGGACGGGCGCGACCCGCTCCGACGGCTGGGTGACGCCGGCGCGGTCGGTGGCCCGGCACTCGACGGTGTGCCCGCCGGGCGGCAGGTCCAGTTCGGCGCGCCACATCCGCCAGGTCGACCCGTTGACCGCGACCGCGAGCGCGGCGTCCCGCCACGGCCCGCCGTCCGTGCGCACCTCGACCTTCGCGACGCCGGTCGGCTGCGCCCAGGCCACCCCGCTCACCACGGTCCGGCCGCGCACCGTGGCGAACCCCTGCGGGCGGTCGATCCGCGACATCACCTTGACCGGGGCCCGCTGCCCCCAGCCGCGCTCCAGCCAGTACCCGCGCTTGTCCGCGAACGTGGTCAGCTCCAGGTCGACCACCCACTTCGTGGCCGACAGGTAGCCGTACAGGCCGGGGACGACGAGCCGCGCCGGGAAGCCGTGCTCGACCGGCAGCGGCTCGCCGTTCATGCCCAGCGCGATCAGCGCGCCCCGGTCCTCCTCCAGCACCACGTCGACCGGTGAGCCGGCGGTCCACCCGTCGACGCTGGTGGAGTAGAGCTGGTCCGCGCCCGGCCGGACGCCCGCCTCCAGCAGCACGTCGCGCAGCGGGACGCCGATGAAGTTCGCGGTCGACACGTACGGACCGCCCACCTCGTTGGAGACGCAGGTCATCGTGATCGTGCGCTCGACCAGGTCGCGGTCGCGCAGGTCGGCGTAGCGGAGCCGGAGCTCGCGGTCGACCAGGCCGTGCACCCGGAGCTCCCAGTCCTCGGCCAGGACGCGCGGCACGCTCAGCGCCGTGTCGACCCGGTAGAAGTCCTGGTTCGGGGTGATGAAGGGGGGCGTGCCGTCCGCGACGAAGTCGACGCCGGCCGGGATCGCGGGAGCCGGGGTCGCGACCTTGAGCCGCCCGACCGCGCGGCGCGAGCCCTCGACGTCGCCCCGGGTGCCGAGGAACTGCCCGCCGAGGCCCGCGAGCACGCTCGCGCCGGCCGCGATCAGGAAGGTCCGGCGGCCCTCGCCGGGAGACGCCGAATCGGTCGCGACGCGGTGCAGCCACCGGAAGACCAGGACCCCGACGACACCGGCCGCGATCGGCGCGAGGACGCCGAGGCTGCCCAGGTCCGGCCGGTAGAGCACGGCCGCCACGCCGACCGCGCCGAGGGCGGCGGCCAGGAGCGTGCCGGGCAGCGCGCTCCGGCGGGACAGCAGGCCCGCGACCACCGCGACGGCGGCGATCACCACGGCCATGCCGAGCAGCAGGACGAGCTTGTCGTAGGTGCCGAACGTGCGCACCGCGAAGTCCTTGAGCGGTGACGGCGTGAAGTCGATGGCGGTGTTGCCGACCGCCAGGAACGGCGACGCGGTGGGTCCGACCAGCCCCGCGACGAGGTGCCCGGCCGCCAGGGCGGCGGCGACACCGAGGAAGCCGATCAGGGCAGCGGTCCAACGCGACATGCGGGTAGTTCGGTACCGGGGCCGCCCCGGTTCGGTGAATCGGGGAGAAACCCGCGAACCACCCCCGACCGGAGCGGAGCGGCCCCGGTGTCAGGGCCGGGCGACGGGCGCGCGGGACCGGGCTCGCGGCAGCCCGTGATCAGGCCGGCCCGGGATCAGGCCGGGGCGGGATCAGGCCGGGGCGGGATCAGGCCGGGGCGGGATCAGGCCGGGGCGGGATCAGGCCGGGGCGGGATCAGGCCAGGGCGGCGCGCAGGCGGTCTTCCTCGACGGACCAGTAGCCGTGCTCGGCACCGTCGACCAGGATCACCGGCACCCGGTCGCCGTACTCGGCGCGGAGCTCGCGGTCGCCGTCGACGTCCAGCACCTCCCACGGCACGCCGAGCTCGCCGCAGATCCGTTCGAGGTCGGCCTTGGCCTGGTCGCAGGCGTGGCAGTCGACGCGGCCCAGCAGGGTGACGTGGTGGCTCACCCGCCCATCATCGCGCACCGGCCGACGGCGGCGGACGGGCCTCCGACCCCCCGCGTGACCGGGGAGCCGGGGCCGGGTGGTCAGGAGAGCGGGAGCCGCAGGCGGGCGCGGGCGAGCTTGCCGGTGGGCGAGTGCGGCAGGGCCGCGGCGAACTCGACCGTCGACGGGACCTTGAACTTCGCGAGCCGGGCGGCGCAGTGCTCCTTGACCGCGTCCTCGGTCAGGTCCGCCCCCTCGTCGAGCACGACCACGACCTTGACCGACTCGCCGGTCCGCTCGTCGGGCACGCCCACCGCCGCCGCCTCGCCCACGCCGGCCAGTTCGGCGACGACCTGCTCGACCTCGTGCGGGTAGACGTTGAAGCCGTTGACGATGATCAGGTCGCCCGCCCGGTCCACCAGGTGCAGGTCGCCGTCCTCGTCGAGGTAGCCGACGTCGCCGGTGCGGAACCAGCCCTCGGGGTCGGGGCCGTGCGCGCCGTCCGGCCAGTAGCCGCTGAACAGGTTCGGGCCGCGCACCGCGACCAGGCCGGTGCCCGGCTCGTCCTCGTCCAGGTCCAGCGGACGGCCGTCGGTGTCCACCAGGCGCACCTCGACACCGGGCAGCGCCCGGCCCACCGAACCCGGCTTGGGCGTGCCGCCGACCAGCGCGGACGTCAGCACGGGACCGGTCTCGGTCAGGCCGTAGCCCTCGTAGACGGGCAGGCCCACGGCCTGCCGCACGCCGTCCAGCACGCCCGGCGCGAGCGGCGCGGCACCCGAGGTGAACAGCCGCACGGTGGCCAGGTCGGCGCGCAGCCGCTCGACCGGCCGGGCCAGGATCGCCTGGTACATCGGCGGGACGCCGATCACCGCGGTCACCCGGTGCTCCCGGATCGCGGAGAGCGCCGCGTCGGGGTCGAACCGCTCCAGCAGCACGGCCGTCGCGCCCGCGCCCGCCACCTGGAACAGGCCCGGACCCAGGCCGTAGACGTGGAACAGCGGCAGCGCCAGCAGCACCCGGTCGCCGGCGGTCACCGGCGCGGGGCGCAGGGACGCGCACTGGTCGACGTTCGCCAGCAGCGCCCGGTGCGACAGCATCGCGCCGCGCGGCACGCCGGACGTCCCGGACGTGTAGCCGAGCACGGCCAGGTCCTCGCCGGAGCCGATGGCCGCGAACTCGTCACCGGGCGCGAGCTCGGGTTCGGGGAGCGCGGTGGCGTCCGAGCCGCCGGCGTCGCCGACCAGCAGGCGCGCGCCGCTGTCCGCGACGAGCCGCTGGAGCTCACGCGTGGGCTGGCCCGGACCGGCTGGCACGACCACGCCGCCGGCGCGCAGCACGCCGAACACGGCCACGCAGAACGCGGGACCGGCGGGCAGCCGCACCACCACGCGGTCACCGGGTTCGACACCGGCATCCACCAGTCGGTGGGCCTCGCGATCCACGAACGAATTAAGTTGGGACCAGGTGTAACTATTCGCAGTCGTGACATCCACCAGTGCCACGTGCTTGGGTCCACGGTGCGCGGAGGCGCGAACCAGGTCGGCGACGTTGTGTGCGGAAGCGGTCAAGTCGACCTCCTGGTGAACCTCTGCGGACCTCCGCGCAAGTCTGTCACGCGCCGGCGGCGTCACGCAGTGCTGCCGAACGCGTCGCAGGTTCAAGACCACTCGCCGCTACCTACTACGGAGTAACAACACGTATGCTGCCCGCACGGCGACTCTGTGGAGGTGCCGCGAGCCGATGACCGCAAGGGCGCGCGACAAGACGGGACGGACACTCCGCTCGATGTGGGGTGCGGGCGGGCGGTCCAGCACGATCCGCGGTGCGCAGGACGATGCGGTGGAAGAACCGTGGGACCTCGTCCGCGCCGCCCAGTCCGGAGACACGGACGCGTTCGGCGCGCTCTACGACCGGTACGTGGACGTGGTCTTCCGGTACGTGCTGTTCCGGGTCGGTGACCGCACCCTGGCCGAGGACGTCACCAGCGAGACGTTCCTCCGCGCGCTGCGCAGCATCGGGTCCATCAGCTACCAGGGCCGGGACGTGGGTGCGTGGTTCGTCACCATCGCCCGCAACATCGTCTTCGACCACGTGAAGTCCAGCCGCTACCGGCTGGAGGTCACGACCGCCGAGCCGGCGGACAACCGCGAGGTCACCAGCGGTCCCGAGCAGGAGGTGCTGACCGGCGCGGCCAATGCGGAACTCCTGAAATGCGTCGCCCAATTGGGTGAAGACCAGCGGGAATGCATTACTCTCCGTTTCATCCAGGGCTTGTCCGTGGCGGAGACGGCCGCGAAGATGGGGCGCAACGAAGGCGCGATCAAGGCCCTGCAACACCGCGCCGTGCGCAGGCTGGCCCAACTGCTGCCGAACTGGCTGCGGTGATCCGGTCGCCACGATCGCGTGGTCCTGGGACGTGCCCCTCGTGCCCGCGTAACCCCGGCACCCGCGGGTTCGTTACCCGGGGCAGGAACCCCTGACGAGTCGGTGCGGGATGGTGGGCAGAGGGATCACGCCACTAGGGCGTCACAGGCAGCGCGAGGAGTTCGCCCGCGCCGTCGACGCGCTGCCCGGGGAAGTCGACCCGGCCTTCGCCGACGAGCTCGCCGCGGTCGCGCTGCTGCGGGAAGCCGCAGTGACGAGCGGACCCGACGAGGCGGCCAGGGCGCGCATGCGGGAGCGGGTGCTCGGTGCCACCCCGCCCCCGGTGACCGCGCTCGACCGGCGGCGTCCGCGCGGCGGGGCCCGGGGCCGGTTGGCGGTCGCCCTCGCCGCCGCGCTCTGCCTGGTGTTCTCGCTGGCGGGGATGAGCCTCCTGCTGTCCCGCGACGCGCTGCCCGGCGACGCGCTGTACGGCGTCAAGCGCACCGCCGAATCGGCCTCGCTCGGCCTGACCTTCGACGAGGAGTCCAAGGGCTACAAGCGCCTGGAGTTCGCCTCCGCCCGGATCTCGGAGATGGAGGTCCTGGTCGACCGGTACCGCGACTCCGGCGGCGGCCCGCTGGGAGGCCACCTCACCGCGCTGACCGACTTCGACGCCGACGCCGCCGCCGGTTCCCGCGTGCTGGCCGCGCACGGCTCGACCGCGGACGAGCGCGCGCTCGGCTCGCTGCGCGAGTGGGCCGGTGCCCAGGCGGGTCGCCTGGGCGGCCTCCGCGACCGGCTGCCCGCCGAGGCGGTCGGTCGTGCCGCCACCTCCCTGGACCTGCTGGACCGGATCGCCCGCCGCACCGCCGAGCTGGCCGCGCGGACCCGCTGCGCGGCCGTGACGACCGGGCAGTTCGACGAGGTCGGCCCGGTGCCAGCGACCGACGAGTGCGCCGCGCCGCCGATCGCGCCCGGCACCTCCGCGACACAGCCGCCGGGCACGTCGGTCGCCGAGACCCCGCCCCCCGCACCGGGCACGGTCACCGCCACGTCCGCACCCGCGCCCGCCCCCGTGCCCCCGCCCACCGCGCCCCCGGGCGGCGGCACCACGCCCGGCACCAGCCGGCCCGGTCTGCCCGTCCCGTCGATCACCCTGACCGTCGAGCCGCCCGTCCGGCTGCCGCCCCTGCCCATCACGCTGCCGCCGCTGCCCGGCCTCATCCGCTGATCGCTACCCTGTCCCCATCGGACGCTGGGAGGCGCTGACGTGGTGAGAAGGCGTGTGGTCGAGAGCTCGGCGGAACGGGAGAGGCTCGCCGAACTGGCCGGTGAGGCCTCGGCCGACGCCGCGCTGGCCTCCGCGCGCGCACCGGGCGCGGACGCTCCCACCGACCTGACCGCCGCCGCGTTCTTCGACGTGGACAACACGATGATGATGGGCGCGTCGATCTTCCACTTCGCGCGCGGCCTGGCCGCGCGCAAGTACTTCCGGAACTCGGACCTGGCCGGGTTCGCGTGGCAGCAGATCAAGTTCCGGGTGGGCGGTCGCGAGGACCCGCAGAGCGTGCAGGCGTCCCGGGAGCAGGCGCTGTCGTTCGTGGCGGGCCGGTCGGTCGCGGAGCTGGTCAGCCTCGGCGAGGAGATCTTCGACGAGCTGATGGCCGACAAGATCTGGACCGGCACGCAGGCCCTGGCGCAGATGCACCTGGACGCCGGGCAGCGGGTGTGGCTGGTCACCGCCACCCCGGTCGAGCTCGCCCAGATCATCGCCCGGCGGCTCGGGTTGACCGGCGCGCTCGGGACCGTGTCGGAGAGCGAAGAGGGCATCTACACCGGCAAGCTCGTCGGCGACCTGCTGCACGGCCGGGCGAAGGCGCACGCGGTGCGCTCGCTGGCCGCCAAGGAGGGCCTGGACCTGCGGCGGTGCACGGCGTACTCGGACTCGGTGAACGACGTGCCGATGCTGTCCGTGGTGGGCACCGCCGTCGCGGTGAACCCCGACTCGGGCCTGCGCGACACCGCGCGCAAGCGCGGCTGGGAGATCCGCGACTTCCGGACCGCCCGCAAGGCCGTCAAGATCGGCGTGCCGTCCGTGCTGGGAGCGGGTCTGGTCGCGGGTGCGATCGCCGCCGGTGTCGCGTACCGCCGCCGTGGCTGAGCCCGTGGCCGGGACCGCCCGGTACGTCCGCTTCCAGGCGACGGTCCCCAACGCGCACGGCCTCTACCCGGGCATCTTCGGCCTGGTCAACCGCCTGGCCCGGGAGGGCCGGCTGACCGCCGAGCAGGACGGGTTCCGGCGGACCGCCAACGCCTGGTACGACGCCGCCTACACCACCCCGACGAGCGTCGACCCGGACGTCTACGACCTCGTGCTGCACCCCGGCGCGGTCGCCTGGTTCAAGTCGTCGGCCGAACACCTGATCAGCCGCGTGGACGGCTACCTGGACGTCCTCGCCGCGCACGGGGTGGGCTGCGAGCGGGTGACCACGGACGACCCCGGCGTGATCGTGTACGAGGACGACGAGCAGGTCATCGCCAAGCCCCGCCCCTGACGCCCCGGGCCGTCGGGGCGCGGCTCAGCCCAGGAACACGTTCCGGCGCTGGGTGAGCAGGCGGTACAGGGTCTGCTGGATGGTCTCCCGGACCTGGTCGGTCAGGTTGAAGACCAGCATCGGGTCGTCCGCCGCGTGCTCGCCGTGCACGTCCGTGCGGATCGGCTCGCCGAACTCGATGTACCACTTGGACGGCAGCGGGATCGCGCCGAGCGGGCCGAGCAGCGGGAAGAACGGGGTGATCGGGAAGTAGGGCAGGCCGAACAGCCGGGCCAGCGCCTTGACGTCGCCGATCTTGGGGTAGATCTCCTCCGCGCCCACGATCGAGCACGGGATGATCGGCACGCCGGTGTCCAGCGCCGCCGAGACGAACCCGCCCCGGCCGAACCGCTGCAACTTGTACCGGTCCTTGAACGGCTTGCCGATGCCCTTGAAGCCCTCCGGCCACACCCCCACCAGCTCGCCGGAGCGCAGCAGCCGCTCGGCGTCGGGGTTGCACGCCAGCGTCTGGCCGGACTTGCGCGCCAGCGCGCCCAGCACCGGCGTCTTGAACACCAGGTCGGCACCGAGCATCCGCAGGTGCCGGTGGGCCGGGTGCTCCGCGCGCACCGCGTACGCCGTCATGGTCGCGTCCAGCGGCAGCGTGCCCGAGTGGTTGGCCACGATGAGCGCACCGCCCTCGGCGGGCACGTTGTGCAGCCCGATGGTCTCCACCCGGAACCACTTCTCGTACAGCGGCCTCAGCGGCGGCAGCAGGAGGTGGTCGGTCAGGTCCGGGTCGAAGCCGAACTCGTCCACCTCGTAGTCGCCCCGCACCCGGCGGCGGGCGAACGCGAGCAGGTCGGCCAGCCGGCGCTCCCAGTCCGACGGGGGCGCGGTCGGGGCGGGCGCGGTCGACACGGGGGGTTCCACCGCCGCCGGGCGTCGTCGCCGGGACGCGCCCCGGTCCGGGTCGTGCAGCGGGATGACCCGTGCGTCGGCCACGTGCACCTCCTCGGCGGGGTTCACCGGAGTCGGGCCGCCGCGTCGAGCACGCCGCGCTCGACCGACGCCAGCAGGTCGGGGTCGATCAGCGGGCGCATGCCGCGACCGCTCACGTAGTCGTCGAACGCCTGCCGCGTGGTCCACCTCGGGGTGAAGCCGAACTCGCGCCGCAGCAGACCGGTGTCGACCACGCGGCCCCAGTTCAGGAACCGCAGCTGGTCCGGCGAGAAGTCCACCAGCCGCGCGCCGCGGAACAGCCGGCCCACGGTCGGCACCGCCACGCCCGGCACCGGCAGCGGCAGCTTGCCCGCCCGCCGGATCGCCTGCGACAACAGCAGTACCCCGGCACCGCCGACGTTGAACACGCCGGGCAGGTCGTGCAGGGCGGCCCGCTCCAGCACGGCCAGCGCGTCCTCGGAGTGCAGGAGTTGCACGCGGGCGTCGTAGCCCATGATCGTCGGCACCACCGGCAGGGCGAAGTACCTGGTCAGCACGGTGTCGATGCGCGGACCGATGAGGTTGGTGAACCGCAGCGCGGTCACGTCCACGTCGGGTCGGCGGCGGGCGAACCCGCGCACGTAGCCCTCGACCTCGACGGCGTCCTTCGCGTACCCGCTGGAGGCCAGGTCCTTGGGCCCCATGTCCTCGGTGAACACCGCCGGGTCGCGCGAGGACGACCCGTACACCGCGCTGGTCGACTTCACCACGAGCTTGCGCACGTGCGGCGACTTCTGGCACGCCGCCAGGAGCTGCATGGTGCCGATGACGTTCATCTCCTTCATCGCCGTGCGGCCGGCGGGTCCGGCCGGGTTGGCGGTCACCGAGGCGTGCACGACGGTGTCGACGTGCGCGGTGGCGATGACCTTGGCGATGAGCGGGTTGCGGATGTCGGCCCGGACGAACTCGGCCCGGCCCATCCGGCGCAGCAGGTCGCGGGACGGCGGCTCGGTGTCCACCCCGAGCACCCGGTCGATCTCGGGGTTGGCCGCGAACCGCGCGGCGAGGTGGCCGCCGAGGAAGCGGCTGCAACCGGTGACGAGTACGACCTTGGGGGCCATGCGACTCCGTGTGGGTGCGGTGCGACGACGTGGATGCTACCCACGAAATCAGAGACCTGATCGTCCCGCGAGCGGAGCACCGGCGCAGGCCGCCGCGCCGGTCACCCGGCGGGGCCGCCCGCGCCCGGCCGGTCCGGCCCGGGAAAGCACGACGCCGACCCCCGCGGACGGGGGTCGGCGTCGGAGAACCCGAGGGCCTACTTGCCGCGCTTGCGACGCTGGACGCGGGTCTTGCGCAGCAGCTTGCGGTGCTTCTTCTTCGACATGCGCTTGCGGCGCTTCTTGATGACCGAGCCCATACGGGTCCCTCACTAACTAGACGATGGCGGTTCTCCACGCGCCGGTGGAGACACCCATCAGGTAGGGCGCGCCGACACCAGGCACGAACGGCCTGTCACTTTACCCGGCTGCCGGCGCGGGCCCTCACCCGGCGTCGAAGTAGGCGTTCCTCAGGTACTCGTGGACCGCCTTCTCGGGCACCCGGAACGACTTGCCCACGCGCACCGCGGTGAGCTCGCCCGAGTGCACCAGCCGGTACACCGTCATCTTCGACACCCGCATCACCAGCGCCACCTCGGCGACGGTCAGGAACTTGACCTGGACCAGGGACGCTCGATCGTTCTCCTCCGGCATGGTTCACCGTGTCCTTCGACACGCGTCATGCCGTCGGCTTCCCCACCGACGGTTCGACACGCACGTGCTCCCCTGAGGGTAACGGGACACCTGGGGCTGGTGCGACGGCCAATGGCGGTATCAGTCCGCCTGGTGGGCCCGTCCCAGCTCCACCGAACGGTCCCGGGCGGCCTCGATGGCGGCCAGCAGCGCCGCCCGGACGCCGTGCTTCTCCAGCTCGCGGATGGCCATGATGGTGGTGCCGGCGGGCGAGGTGACGGCCTCGCGCAGGATCACCGGGTGCTGGTCGCCTCGGCTGAGCATCTGGGCCGCGCCGACCGCCGACTGGACGATCAGCGTGGCGGCGAGCTCGCGCGGGATGCCGAGCAGGATGCCGGCGTCGATCATGGCCTCGACCAGGTAGAAGAAGTACGCGGGTCCGGAGCCGGACAGCGCGGTGACGGCGTCCTGCTGGTTCTCCGGCACGCGGGCCACCTTGCCCACCGATCCCAGCAGCTCCTCGACCAGGTCGAGGTGCCCGGCCCCGGCGAACCGGCCGGCCGAGATGGCGCTCATGGCCTCGCCGACCAGCATCGGCGTGTTCGGCATGACCCGGACCACCGGCGTGCCCGGGGGCAGCCGGCGCTCGTAGAGCGAGGTGGGCAGGCCCGCGCACAGCGACACGATCAGCGCACCCGGCCGCAGCACGGGCGCGAGCTCGTCCAGCAGGGGGTCGATGTCCTGCGGCTTGACCGCGACCACCAGCACGTCGGCGACTCGCGCGGCCGACCCGACGTCCAGGCCCCGCACGCCGTACCGGTCGCTCAGCGCCGCGCAGCGCTCCGGGTGCTTCTCGGTGAACACCAGCTCGTCCGCCGGCCGGCCGGCCCGCAACAGGCCGGACAGCAACGCCTCCCCGATCTTCCCCGCCCCGAGCACCGCGATCGTCGTCATGCGCCAAGCCTGCCACGGTTGCGCCGTTCGGCCGACGCCGGCCGGCGGGGCGGTCAGCCGGCGGGCGTCAGCGCCAACTGCCGCGACTGGCACACCAGCCGGCCGGTCGAGTCGATCACCACCGCGTCCTCGTCGAACCACTGCCCGTGCACCGCGCTGCACGACACCCGCACGCGCAGCCAGCCGGACGCCGGGGCGGCCCGCAGCAGTGCCGTGAGCTGCACGGTGGGCGACCACCCGAACCGGCCCAGGTTGAACGTGACGGGCATCGAGATGTCGCCGGCGACGAGCGCGAAGTACGGGTCCGGGCGCTCGCCGAAGGGCCGCACCCACAGCCGCAGCACCAGCGGGTCGCCCGACCGCCCGGTCAGGAAGCCCGCGCCCTGCTTGTCCAGCCGCACGTCGCACACCGAGCCGAGCTTGTAGACCCCGCCGGGCCCCAGCGAGGCCAGGTCGACGGCGTCCGCGGGCGGCACCGCGGGGACGTCGGGCAGGTCGGCGTAGTCCGGGGTCTGCGCCGGGATGCGCCCCACCGTCACGGTCGACTCGACGCAACTGCGCCCGCGCTGCTCCAGCGTGGAGGTCACCACGGTCGCCGTCCGCCCGGCCTTGCGGACGTCGGTGCGCAGCAGCACCGGCCCCACCTCGGGCGCGCGCAGGAACTGGGCGCTGACCGCGAGCGGCGAGAGCTCCTCCGCCGCCGGCATCGCGCCGCCGGCCGCGTGCACGGCCGCCCGCGCCGCGAGGGCGAGCAGGAACCCGCCGTGCGGCTTGGGACCGATGGTCCACTCCGCGGGCAGGGTCGCGGTGTACGTGCCGTCGCCGAGCGGGCGGACGGCACTGGCTACCGAGAACGACACAGGGCTCCTCACGAGCGGCTGACGAGCGAACGCAGGAAGAACGCCACAGCGGCCGGGCGTTCGGCCAGCCTCCGCATCAGGTACCCGTACCACTGCTCCCCGAAGGGCACGTAGACCCGCACCACGTGACCCTCGGCCGCCAGGCGCGCCTGTTCGGCGGGGCGGATTCCGTACAGCATCTGGAACTCGAACGAGTCCGGGGCGCGGTCGTGCCACCGGGCGCGCTCGGCGACGATCTCCACCAGCCGGGGGTCGTGCGTGGCGAACATCGGGTAGCCGTCGCCGGCCAGCAGGACGTTCGCGCAGCGCACGTAGTTCAGGTCCACCTCGTGCGGGTCGGTGAACGCCACGGAGGCGGGCTCCGCGTACGCGCCCTTGCACAGCCGCACCCGCGTGCCCGCGAGGGCGTGGCAGTCCTCCAGGGTCCGCCGCAGGTGCGCCTGGAGCACCGCGCCGGTCGACGGCCAGGTGCGCCGCAGCTCGGCCAGCACCCGCAGGGTGGAGTCGGTGGTGGTGTGGTCTTCCATGTCCAGCGTGACGGTGGTGCCGCTCTGGCCCGCGGCGGCGCAGATGCGCGACGCGCTGTCCAGGGCCAGCCGCTCGTCCAGGGCCTGCCCGACGGCGGAGAGCTTCACGCTCACCTCGGCGTCGTCGGACAGCCCGGTCTCGTGCAGCAGGTCCAGCAGCACGAGGTAGGACTGCACGGTCCGCTCGGCGGTCCGGCGGTCCGAGGTGTCCTCGCCCAGGTAGTCCAGGGTGACCCGGAGGCCGTGCTCGACGAGGTCGGCGGTCGCGTCGACGGCCGAGTCGACCGTCTCGCCGGCCACGAACCGGCGCACCACGTCGCGGCTGATCGGCGCGGTCGCGACGACCCGCCGCACCCCGTCGTTGCCCGCGGCGGCGAGGATCAACGTGCGCAACGGATTCACGATCAAGACCCTAGCCGCTGGCGGGGGCGGGAGCAGCCGGTCAGAGGTGCGACCGGGCGAAGCGCAGCGACTCGGCGAGCAGTTCCCGGCGCTCGGCGGCCGTCCGCGCTTTGCGGGTGTTGACCTCCAGGACGACCTGCCCGGAGAAGCCCGAACGGACCAGCCAGTGGCACAGTTCGGCGCAGGGCTCGCTACCCCGTCCGGGGATCAGGTGCTCGTCCTTCGGCAGGCCCGTGCCATCGGCCAGGTGGACGTGGGAGAGCCCGTCGCCCATCCGCTTGGCCAGTTCCATCGTGTCCACGTGCGCGGCGGACGCGTGCGAGAGGTCGAGGGTGTAGTTGCGGTGGCCGACGTCGGTCGGGTCGATGGACGGCCGGAACGCCGTCACCTGGACCGACCGGCCGCGACCGAGCGGGCGGCGGACCGGGAACATGTTCTCGACGGCGACCGCGATGCCGGAGCCGTCCTCCAGCTCGGCGACCAGGTCGGCGAACCCGTCGGCGTACTTGCGCTGCCAGACGAACGGCGGGTGCACCACGACCGTGCGCGCGCCGAGGTCCTGGGCGGCCTGGACGCTGCGCCGCAGCCGCTCGGCCGGGTCGGGCGACCAGACCCGCTGGCTGATCAGCAGGCACGGCGCGTGCACGGCGAGCACGGGCACCTTCAGCGCGTCCGACAGCCGGCGCACGGCGGCCACGTCCTGGCTGACCGGGTCGGCCCACACCATGACCTCGACGCCGTCGTACCCGAGCTCGGCGGCGGCCTGGAAGGCCGCGCCCGCCGGCTGCGGCCAGACGGCCGCGGTGGACAGCCCTACCGGGATCAAGACTTCACCAGCAGCATCGCCGCCGGCGACACCGTGACGATCAGACCGACCAGCACGGCCAGGACGGTCGTTTGCAGGTCGTCCGCGCGGCGGATCTTGCGGACCACCATGACCAGCCCGACGGTGACCGCCAGCGCCACCACCAGGGCGGCGGGCGCGAGCGTGCGCCACAGGAAGCTGAACCCCAGCCACAGCGCCGCACCGCCGATCACGCCGATCGCCAACTGGCCGATCATGACCAGCCACTCCTTGCCGGGCGAGCGCTCGACCGGTTCCTCCGGGTCGACGTCCACGTCGGCGAGGCCCGCGACCTCGTCGTCGAAGTCCGCGCGGTCGGGCCGGCGGTAGTCCTCGTCCTCGTCCTCGTCGTCGTCCTCGTCGAGGTCGACGTACGGGTGGAACTGGGTGCTCTCCGGCTCGGCCGGGCGCTCCTCCTCGTCGTCGTCGCCGAACCAGTCGTCGGGCGTCTGGTCGGGCAGCGGGTCCGGCATCTTGGCCGGCGCGGGCGGCACGATCAGCACCGACTCGGTGGGCAGCGACTCCAGCGGCACGTTCGGCGTGAGCTTGTCCGTGATCCGCGGCAACTGCTCGGTCACCGGGTCGCGGACCGGCGTGACCGGGCGGACCACGGCGGTCCGGGACGCCTCGGCGGGCGGCGGTTTCGGCGGCCCGGGGGGCGGGCCCGGCGGGATGGTCGGCTTGGGGTGGTGGGGCCGGGCCGACTCCGCCGCGAAGTCGTAGTCGTCCGGGAAGTCGTCGGTGATCGGCGGGACCTGCCGGGTCTCCTCGGCCGCGCTGGGCGGCGGCGCGGGACGCCGGCCGGGCGGCGGGTCGAGGCGGGGGCGGGCCGGGGGCTCGACCCGGCCGGGCGGCGGTGCCGGCGCGTCGAGCCGGGCCGACGGCGGGTCCAGGCGTCCGGGCGGGCCGGCGGGCGGCTCGGGCCGGACCGGGGGCTGGGGCGGCTCGGGCCGGACGGGCTGCTGGTAGGCGGTGCGCTCGGGCTCGGTGGGCCGGGCGCGCGGCGGCTGCCCGGCGGCGGGGCCCGGCGGCGGCGCGGCAGGACCCGGCGGCGGTGCGGCGGGGGGTGGCGACTGCGGACCGGGCTCGTCGCGGATCGGCAGGAGCCGGCCGCTGTCGGAGTTGACCCGGTCGATGATCGCCTGCGGAGCGGTGTCGGACACGTCCTCCGCACGGCGACGTCGCCGACGCGGCGACGCCTCGCCGGGGTTCGCGCCGTACTGGGCGAGCAACTCCGCGACCGTGCGCTGAGTCTGCTCGGACTCGCTCTCTCGACTCATCAACTCCACCGTGCCCCGTGGCGGCCAGTCCGTCCAGTGTCACCCGGCCGACGGGTGCGGGCCGGGGGAGCATCCCGCGCTTCACCGTTGTCCGAGCCGTTAGTGTGGTCCAGCCGACGCAGGATGACACCTTCGCGCAGCGCCCAGGGGCAGATCTCCAGCTCCCCGAGTGACAGGGCTCGCATGGTGGCCTCGGCCACCAGCGCCCCCGCGACGAGCTGGTGCGCCCGGCTCGGGCTCACGCCCTCCAGCTCGGCCAGGTCGTGGGCGGACATCCGGGAGATGAACCCGGTGAGCTGCCGCAGCCCGGCCTGGGTCAGCAACCGCCGCGCCCGAGGTCCGGCGGACGACGGGGCGGCACCGGTCAACCGGGCCAGCGTGCGGAACGTCTTGGACGTCGCGACCACCCGGTCGGGCGAGCCGACCCGGAGCAGCTTCTTGGCCACCGGCGCGAGCTGGTCGTCCAGCCACTCGGTGGTCTCGCCGACCTCGGACCGGCTCGGCGGGTCGTGCCGGAACCGGGTCCGGGTCAGCCGGCCCGCGCCCAGCGGGACCGAGAACGCCTCCTCGGGCTCCTCGTCCACGCCGACCGCGAGCTCCAGCGAACCGCCGCCGATGTCGAGGCAGAGCAGCCGCCCGGCGGACCACCCGTACCAGCGGCGCACCGCGAGGAACGTGTAGCGGGCCTCGTCCTCGCCGGAGAGGACCTTGAGCTCCACGCCGGTCTCGCTGCGGACCCGGTCGAGGACCTCGGCCGAGTTGCCCGCCTCGCGGACGGCGGACGTGGCGAAGGCCATCAGGTCCTCGCAGCCCAGCCGGGCGGCGGTGGCCTTGGTCGCCGCGACCGTCCGGACGAGCTGGTCCGCGCCCGACCTGGTGAGCAACCCGTCCTCGTCGAGCTGCTCGGCGAGCCGGAGCACGGACTTCTCCGAGCTCATCGGCGTCGGGTGGGCACCCCGATGGGCGTCCACCACCAAGAGGTGGACGGTGTTCGACCCGACATCAAGCACCCCTAGGCGCACGGCGTGCACCGTACCCGGTCGGCGGGGTCAGGACTCGAACTTGTAGCCCAGTCCGCGCACGGTCACCAGGTGCCGGGGGGCCGACGGGTCGGGCTCGATCTTCGACCGCAGCCGCTTGACGTGCACGTCCAGGGTTTTGGTGTCGCCGACGTAGTCCGCGCCCCACACCCGGTCGATCAACTGGCCCCGGGTGAGCACGCGACCGACGTTGCGGAGCAGGTACTCCAGGAGGTCGAACTCCTTCAGCGGCAGGCTGACCTCGCGGCCGTCGACCGTGACCACGTGCCGCTCGACGTCCATCCGGACCGGCCCCGCCTCCAGTACCTGCGGCAACAGCTCCTCGGACTCGCCGCCACGGCGCAGCACGGCGCGGATGCGGGCGATCAGCTCGCGGGCCGAGTAGGGCTTGGTGACGTAGTCGTCGGCACCCAGTTCGAGGCCCACGACCTTGTCGATCTCGCTGTCCCGGGCAGTGACCATGATCACGGGCACGGCCGAGCGGGCGCGGAGCTGCTTGCACACGTCGGTGCCGCTCATGCCGGGCAGCATCAGGTCGAGCAGCACGATGTCCGCACCGTTGCGGTCGAACTCCTCCAGCGCCTCCTGGCCGGTGGCCGCGAGCGCCGCGGTGAAGCCCTCCTTGCGCAGCAGGAAGGCGAGCGGATCGGCGAAGGACTCCTCGTCCTCCACGATGAGCACCCTGGTCACAGCTCTCCTCCGAGTCTGCCCGCGCCGGTCGGCACGGGAACGGCGAGTTCAGGTCTGGGCAGGTCGACCACGCGCTCGTCCCGGTCCGGGTGGGCCGGGATGCGCAGCGTGAACGTGGAGCCGGTGCCCGGGAGGCTCCACAGCTTGACCTCGCCGCCGTGGTTGGCGGCGACGTGCTTGACGATCGCGAGCCCGAGGCCGGTGCCGCCGGTGGCCCGGGAGCGGGCCTTGTCGACCCGGTAGAACCGCTCGAACACGCGGGCCTGCTGGTCCTCGGCGATGCCGATGCCTCGGTCGGTGACCGCGATCTCCACGAAGCCCGCGACCAGCCGCCTGCTCACCGACACCGGGCTGCCCGGCGGGGAGTAGGCGACCGCGTTGTCGAGCAGGTTGCTCAGCGCGGTGACCAGCAGGGTCCGGTCGCCCTCGACCTCCAGCCCGCTGGGGTCGTCGGTGGCGATCCCGATGCCGGCGGACTCGGCGGCGAGCTTCGAGCGGCCCATCGCCTCGTCGACCACCACGTCGACGCCCACCCGGTTGAGCTCGGGCAGCTTCTCCGCGCCCTGGAGGCGGGACAGCGCGATCAGCTCGGTGACCAGGGTGCCCAGGCGGGTGGCCTCCTGCATGATCTTGGCGCTGAACCGGCGGACCTCCACCTGGTCCTCCGCCGCGTCCAGGACGGCCTCGGCGAGCAGCGCGAGCGCGCCCACCGGCGTCTTGAGCTCGTGGCTGACGTTGGCCACGAAGTCGCGCCGGGTGGCCTCCAGGCGGACCGCCTCGGACTCGTCCGAGGCGTCCACCACGACGAAGCCGTCGGTGATCACCTTGACCTGGGCGTGCACCGCTTCCGGCTGGCGGCCCTTGACCTCGGGCGTGGACAGGTCGACGTTCACCACCTCGCCGGTCTCCCGGGCGAGTTCGGCGGCGCGCCGGGCGCGGTCGTCGACCCGGTTGTTGCGCACGACGCCGAGGTCCTCGGCGCGCGGGTTGTGCAGCACCACGTCCCCGAACACGTTCAGGACGACGATGCCGTCGTGGGAGGACTGGACGACCATCCCCATCAGGTCGGCGACGGTGAGGCCGGCGGGCCGTTCGTTGCGCGGGCGCGCGGTGGCCCGCCCGGCGAAGAAGGCCGCGCCGCCGATCAGCAGAACGCCGATCGACAGGACGAGGTAACCCGTTGCGGTCACGGACGCATCGTAAGCAGGTCAGGGTGGGTGCGGCCTAGCCCGCACGCCTGGTTCGTGACACCGGCGACACCGTCCGGCGGCGATGTTTTCCCGCAGGACGATTCCAGTTCACCCAATCGTGTCCAATCGGGTCGGTCCTGTTCGGACCGGCGCTCCCGACCGGTCGCCGGCTCCACGCCCAGGTGACGGACTGACGACGTTCCGGGAGCGCGGCACCGCGTGGTGCGGAACGGCCGGCAGGCCGGCAGACCGGGACTCGGTGCCCGACCTGCCGGCCTTCGTCGAAACGGTGGGACCGGCTGCTAGCGACTCAATCCGACCGGCCGCTAGCGACTCGATCCGACCGGCCGCTAGCGACTCGATCCGACCGGCCGCTAGCGGCCCTGGTTCGCCACGGCCTTGATCGCGTTCGCCGCCGCGTCCGGGTCGAGGTAGGTGCCGCCCGGGTTGAGCGGCTTGAGCGCCTCGTCGAGGTCGTAGCGCAGCGGGATGCCGGTCGGGATGTTCAGGCCCGCGATGGCCTCGTCCGACACGTCGTCGAGGTGCTTCACCAGCGCGCGCAGCGAGTTGCCGTGCGCGGCCACCAGGACCGTCCGGCCGGCGCGGAGGTCCGGCACGATCGCGGTCTCCCAGTACGGGATCATCCGCTTCACGACGTCCAGCAGGCACTCGGTCAGCGGCAGGTCCGGGCCGAGGTCCGCGTAGCGCGGGTCGGTGTCCTGGCTGAACTCGGTGCCGGGCTCGATCGGCGGCGGCGGGGTGTCGTAGGAGCGACGCCAGAGCATGAACTGCTCCTCGCCGAACTCCTCCAGCGTCTGCTTCTTGTTCTTGCCCTGCAACGCACCGTAGTGCCGCTCGTTGAGCCGCCAGTCGCGGTGCACCGGGATCCAGTGGCGGTCGGCCGCGTCCAGCGCCAGGTTGGCGGTGGTGATGGCGCGCCGCATCAACGACGTGTGCACCACCTCGGGCAACAGGTTCGCCTCGCGCAGCAGCACACCGCCGCGCGTCGCCTCCCGCACGCCCTTCTCCGACAGGGGTACGTCCACCCAGCCGGTGAACAGGTTCTCCGCGTTCCAGACGCTCTCGCCGTGGCGGAGCAACACGAGGGTTCCGACAGCCATGCGCCAAGCCTGCCAGATGCGCGTTCCACGCGTACGCGCCGGACCTGCGCGGACGCGGCGGGCGGGCGCGGGGAAGGCCCCCGGCCGGGGAGCCGGGAGCCTTGCCCGGTCGCGATCAGACGCCGGCGACGCCGAGGCCGAGCAGCGGGAGGGCGGTGTTCGTGACCAGGCCGAGCGGGCCGCTGGACGTCACCGGGCCGGTCACCGCGTCCAGCGGGGACGCGTTGGCGACCGGGGCGGTGATGACGAGGGCGGCGGCGGTCGCGAAGACGAGCTTGCCGAGCGTGCGCATGTGAACTCCGAACCAATGGGGGGTCTTTCCGAACAACCGACGATGCTGGCGGCCCGCCGACCCGCCCGCGAGCCGAACCGCCCGGGTCAACACTTCCGTGTGACGGCAGGCCGCAGTTCTGCGCCTCGCACCACGTCCACGTGTGGCCTGAGTGGACCGCGCAGCACCGCTCACCGGCCGGGAGACCGCACACCGCCGCCCGGAAACCGCGCACGGGGTGCGGCTAGTCGGCCACGATCTCAGGGCGCGGACCCCGGGCCACGAACGCCACCACCCCCACCGCGCAGCACGCGACGGCGAGCGCGAACGCCGAGCGGTCGTCGGCGTCCGCGAGGGGGAAGGCCCACCACCACTCCCCCCTCCCGCCCTGCGCCGTCGCACTCAGGCGGGTGCCGAACAGCAGGCACGCGACGAGGTGGACCAGCGGCAAGGTCCAACTGCGGGTGGCACCGGCCACCACGGCCGTGACCAGCGCCAGGCCGACCAGTCCCAGGGTGTTGCGCAACGCCGTCACGGGCTGGGCGAACACCAGGCTGGTCAGCGAGGCGGTGCCGACCAGGCACCCGACCAGCGCCGCCCGCAGCGGCCCGGCCCGGCGCGGTGCGACCAGGAACAGGGTCGTCGGCGTCCGGCTGTGCAGGCCGACGGCCCCGGCGAGGACCAGCGGCAGCAACTGGGTCAGCGGCACGTCCAGCCGGCGGACATCGCCGAACGAGGGCACCGGCACGTGCTCCCCGCCGACGGTCGCCGCCACGGCGGCGACACCGGCGCACGTGCCCAGCAGCACCGGCCAGCGGTGGGCCCGCAGCCACAGCCACGCGACGGTCATGACACCGCCGGCGCGGGCGTCACGCAGTCGCGGTGCGCGGCCACGACGTCCGCGTACCACTGCCGCTGCCGCTCGACCGGGCTCTCCACGAGCCGGGTGAACTGCGCCGCCCGGTCCACGGGCACCAGCGCGGCCGGCGGCGTGTCGGGACGTACGCGGTGGGTCAGCCAAGCGTCCACCAGGACCCGGGAGGTGGCGGCCGGGAACGGGCCGGAGCCGGTTTCGGTCCGGGCGCACTCGGGCGGGGACGGCATGTGCTGCCGGGCCAGCGTGAGGACCAGGTCGTCCTTGCCCATCCCGGGCCGCACCGCGCCGACGCGCGCCACGTCGGCCCCCGGCCGCAGCCCCGATTCCAGGTACAGCGCCGGCGACGCCCCGAGGTCGGCGAACAGCGCGCGGTAGGTGCCGACGGCGTCGAGCCAGGTCGTCACGTCGCTGCCGTGCTCCGGCCACATGCACACGGTCACGCCGTCCCGGGTCCCGCACGCCTCGGCGGTCGGGGTGCGGGGCACCGTGAGCTGTCCGCCGGTACCCACGATCAGCGACACGCCGAACACCGCCGCCGTCGCCCCGAGCACGCCGAGGGGCGCGCTGCGGATCACGCTGGGCCACGCCAGCACAGCGGCGGCGGACAGGACCAGCGCGGCGATCCACAGCCACTGGCCCGTCACGGTCTCGGCCAGCGGCTGGGTGGTGACGTCGCAGCACGCGCGGTCGACCGCGCTCAGCCGGGCGAGCACCGGGTCGGTGCTGGAGGAACCGAAGGCCAGGCTCAACCACACGAGCACGGCCACCAGCGGTGCGGCGAGGTGGCGCGGCAGCAGGCGGCCGGCGACGGCACCGACGAGGGTCCCGGCCACGAAGGTGAGCGGTCCGAGCAGCACGACCGACCAGTAGGGCCCGCCGCTGCCCCGCGTGCCGGCGGCCATGAGCGCGAACGCGGCACCCCACCCGGCGAAGCCGGCCAGCAGCGCGGGGATGCAGTTGATCATCGCCCAGGTGGCCGGCGACCGGGGGAACGTGCGGGCCGGCAGCGCCGAACTCGTCCGCCGCCAGCGCGAGGTGTCCCACGCCGCGATCGCCGCGGTGAGCGGCACCAGGAGCACCCCGTGCTGCTGGAGCTGCCCCGAGGTCCACCCCCAGTCCACCGATTCCCCGCCCCGGCTGCCCGCGAACAACCCCAGCGCCACCATCACCGGCACGGCGACCGGTGCGCTGCCCCGCCGCAGCGCGATCAGCAGCGGGCTCACCGTTCGTCCCCCACCAGGGAGTCGTACGCCTCGTCGATGTGCGCCGCGCCGGCCCCGGTGCCCCCGGTGAACTCGTCGACCGTGCCCGTGAACCGGATTCGGCCCTCGTCCAGGACCGCGACCCGGTCGGCCATCGCCGCCACGTCCTCGGTGAGGTGGGTGCTGAGCACGACGGTCCGCTGGTCGGCGACGGCCCGGACGAGGTCGCGCAGACCCCGGCGCTGCCGGGGGTCGAGCCCGGCGGTCGGTTCGTCCAGCAGCACGACGTCCGGCCGGTTGACGATCGCCTGCGCGATGCCGACCCGGCGGTGCATCCCCCCGGAGAGCTTGGCCACCTTGGTGTCCTTGCGCCCGGTGAGGTCGACCGCGGCCAACGCCTCGGCGACCGCCGAGGCCCGCTCCCGCCGGGGCACCAGCCGCTGCCACGCGGCGAGGGTCAGCAGCTCGGCGACGGTCAGGTTCCCGGGCAGGGTGAACGTCTGCGGCAGGAAACCCAGTGCGCAGCGGTACGCCGTGCGGTCCCGAACGCTGTCCACGCCCCAGGCCACGACCGTTCCGGATTGAATCCGCAAACCGGTGGACAACAGTCCCAACAACGTGCTTTTGCCTGCCCCGTTGGGCCCCAGCACCGCCGTCACGCCTATCGGGAAGTCAACACTTAAATCTTCTAACGCGACCACACCACCATAGCGGTGGCCAACCCCCTCGACCCGCACAGAATTGCCCATTGCCCGCCCTTTCCCCCTGGTCGTCGTGGTGGTCGACCCTATCGGATCGACCACCACGGCGTTCGAACAGGCTCGTCCCGATTGGGCCAAGGGACGGTCTTGCCGCCATCGTGGACCTGACCTGCGGTCGCGATCCAACGGAAAATTACCGAATACGGATGAGGCGGTATCACCATTAATATTTCCCGGAATTGAATGGGCTTTTTAGACGCTTTCGCGCGCCCGCAGGTCCTTGCGCAGGATCTTCCCCGACGCCGACTTCGGAATGGCGTCGATGAACTCCACGACCCGCACCTTCTTGTGCGGCGCGACGTGGTCCGCCACGAACGCCATCACGCCGGCCGCGTCCAGGGACGCGCCGGGCTGGACCACGACGAACGCCTTGGGCACCTCCTCGCCCTCGTCGTCGCGCACGCCGACCACCGCCGCATCCGCGATGTCCCGGTGCGTCAGCAACAACGCCTCCAGTTCCGCCGGCGGCACCTGGTAGCCCTTGTACTTGATCAGCTCCTTGACCCGGTCCACGATGCTGACCAGACCGCGCCCGTCGATCACCGCCACGTCGCCGGTGTGCAGCCACCCGTCCTCGTCCAGGGTCGCGGCCGTGGCGTCGGGGTCGTTCAGGTAGCCCTTCATCACGTTCGGGCCTCGGCACCACAGTTCGCCGCGCTCGCCGACGCCGACGTCCTCGCCGGTGGCCGGGTCGGTGACGCGGCACTCCATGTTGGGGGCGATGACGCCCACCGTGCCGACGGAGATGTCGTCGCGCCCGTCCGGGATCGCGTGGCTGACCGGGCTCATCTCGGTCATCCCGTAGCCCTGGGACACGCGGCAGCCCAGGCGTGTCGCGACGGCCGCCGCCAGGTCGACGTCGAGCGGCGCGGCACCGGAGAAGACGGTGTCGACGGCGGACAGGTCGTACTGGTCGACCAGCGGGTGCTTGGCCAGCGCGACGGCGAGCGGCGGCGCGATGTAGACCCGGTCCGTGCGGTGGTCCTGGATCACCCGGAGGAACTCGGCCAGGTCGAACCTCGCCATCGTCACGACCGTCGCGCCGACGTGCAGGCCGTTGTTCATCAGCACCTGCATCCCGTAGATGTGGAAGAACGGGAGCACGGCCAGGATGCGGGAGCCCGCGCCGACGTTCAGCAACGGCCCGCACTGCACGATGTTCGCGACCAGGTTCCGGTGCGTCAGCAGCACGCCCTTGGCGCGCCCGGTGGTCCCCGAGGAGTAGGGCAGCACGGCCACGTCCTCGGCCGGGTCCACCGCCACCCGGGGCACCGGTCCGGTGCCGGCCAGCAGTCCGGCCAGGTCCGGGTACCCCTCGGCCCCGTCCAGCACGACCACGTCGGTGACACCCGCCCCGGCCGCGCCCGGTGCGGCGTGGGGCAGCAGCGCGGACACCGTGAACAGCATCTTCGCGCCCGCGTCGACGAGTTGCCGCGCCACCTCGTCGGCGGTGTAGAGGGCGTTGACCGTGGTCGCGATCGCGCCGGCGCGCAGGATGCCGTGGAAGACGACGGCGTAGTGCGGGGTGTTGGGGCAGAGGATGCCGACGACGTCGCCCTTGCCGATGCCCCGCTCGGCCAGGGCGGCGGCCAGGCGGTCGACCGCCTCGGCCAGTCGGCGGTAGGTGAGGGACGCGCCCGTGGAGCCGTCGACCAGGGCCACGCGGTCCGCGCGCTCGCCGAGGTCGGCGAACAGCAGCTCGTGCAGCGTCACGTCCGGGAGCTCGACATCGGGGAACGGACTGCGGAAGACCATGCGGCAGCCTCACTACTCGCTGGTAACGACAGTCCCGCCATCGTGAGCCACGACACAGTGCGGGTCAAGGCACGACGAAGATCACGACAGCGTTACTTCACTCGGCCAATAGCACTCGAATGGAGCAGCGCCAGCCCTTGTGGTGATCGACGGCGATCTGCCAAGTTGACAGGGCCGAACGGGTCGGCTCCCACGCACTCCAACGACCCGCCAGGCACCACCGCGGTTTGCCATCCCCCCGTCGAACCGCGGCCCGCTGGGATTCCCGGGCTCCCCCCGCCCGGATCCACCAGTAGCGGGGACTGACGTGGGGCGGCTTGAGCTCGCGACTCCCCCTCTCTCCCAAGCCGCCCCGCGCTCCCCCACTAGGCCTACTCCGAGTAGAGTTTTCCTCAGGTAATACGGCTCATCCGGGTGTCAGGGCGTCACCGCGCTCTTGCGGCGACGACGCCAGACGAGGTAGGCGAGCAGCGGCGTCGCGAGCACCACCGCGAACGGCAGGACGCCCCCGATGACGACGAGCAACCACGAGACGGCCGTCGTCAGCGCGCCCCAGCCGGCACCGAGCGCGGTCAGGAAGTTCTGGTCCTCCGCCTGCGCCGCGCCCGGGGCGGGCGCGGCGGGCCGGGTCACCGACAGGGTCAAGGTCGACAGCGAGACCTGTCCCCGCAACGAGTCGTAGCGCCGCTGGAGCGATTCCAGCTCGCCCTGCCGCTTGGTCAGCTCGGCCTCGATCTGGGTGATCTCCGACGTGCTGCCCGCCCGGTCCAGCAGCCCGCGCACCCGCTCCACGCTCGCCCGCTGGTTCGCCAGGCGCGCCTCGACGTCCACGACCTGGTCCGTCACGTCCTCGGTGCGCACGGTCCGCTCGCCGACCACGACGTCGGGCAGCTCGCCGATCGCCTTCATCACCGCGTCCAGCCGGTCGCCCGGCACCCGCAGGGTCGCGGTGGCCCGCCGGTCGGTGAGGTTCTCCGCGCCGGTGAACCCGCCCTGGGCGATCGCGGCGTCCTTCGCGCTGGTCAGCGTGCCCGCCACGTCCTGGGCGGTCAGCTCCATCGACCCGGTGCGCACCAGGTGCCGGTTCTGCGCGGTCGGCTCGGCGGCGGCGTTCTCCTGCCTGCCCGGCGACTGTCCCGGCGTGCCCGCCTGCTGCGGGGCGTCCAGCCGTTCGGCCGGTGCCGCGGCCTGCGAACCGGCGTTCTCCTGGCCCGCCGAGCACCCCGCCAGCGCCACCAGCGCCAGAGCCACCGCGACTACCGCACGTCCGCCCATGTTCCCCTCCCGTGGTCCCACGCCCGCGGGGCCGCGTCGGGAGGCCCCGCCGACCTGCCGGAGGCAGGTCGATCAGACGGGAGACGGAACGCGGGAGGGCGGCAGTTGCGCGGGGACGATCACGATTCGGACACCAGGTGGCGGAACGCCGCCAGGTTCGCGAGCGATTCGCCGCGGGACACCCGCCAGTCCCACTCGCGCTGGATCGCACCCTTGAAACCGATCTCCAGCAACGTGTTGAAGTCGCCGTCGGCGGCTTCCACCACCTGCCCGAGCACCCGGTCCAGCTCGTCGGCCGTCACCGCGTGCGGCGGGATGCGCCCCACCAGGTAGATGTCGCCCTCGGTGTCGATCGTGTAGTGCACGCCGTAGAGCTTCGCGTTGCGCCGCAACAGGAACCGGTACACCGCCTCGTGCGCCTCGTCCGGCTTGCGGCACACGAACGCCTCCACCACGACGGCGTGCCGGCCGACCACCAGCCAGCAGTTGGTCTGGAGCTTCTTCGTCCCCGGCAGGGTGACGAAGAACTTCCCCGGTTCCTCGTGGGTGTACACCAGCTCGCGTTCGTCCAAAGCGGACCCGATGACCTCGTCCAGGCTCAAGCGAAGACCTCCTCGCAAAACACGTCCCGGGCACGTCCGTACCCCGCCAGCAGCGAATCAGTCGTCCGGTCCCAGGAGAACCGGCGGGCGTGCCCGACCGCGTTCGCGGCCAGCTCCTCCCGGCGCGCGGGGTGCAGCGCCACCGACTCCAGGGCCCGCGCCCACGCCACCGGGTCGTGCCCGTCGACCAGCGCGCCGGACACCCCGTCCCGCACGGCCACCGGCAGCCCGCCGACCGCCGCCGCGACCACGGGCGTCCCGCACGCCTGCGCCTCCAGCGCGACCAGGCCGAACGACTCGTTGTGGCTGGGCACCGCGACCACGTCGGCCGCCCGGTACACCCGCGCCAGGTCCGCGCCGCCCTGCGGCGGCAGGAACCGCACCACGTCGGTGATGCCGAGCTCGCCGGCCAGCCGCTTGAGCTCCTCGGGGGTCTTCACCCCGGTGCCGGACGGCCCGCCGACCACCTGCACCACGAGCCGGTCGCGCAGGCCGGGCGAGCGGCGCAGCACCTCGGCGGCGGCGTGCAGCAGCACGTCCGGGGCCTTCAACGGCTGGATGCGGCCCACGAACGTGAGCACCACGTCGTCCGGCCGCAGCCCCAGCGCCGAGCGCGCCGCGCCCCGGTCACCCGGCGCGAACAGGTCCAGGTCCACGCCCGGCGGCACGACCTGCACCTTCGCCGGGTCCGCCGCGTACAGCTCGACCAGCTCACGCGCCTCGACGTCGGTGTTGGCGACCAGCGCGTCCGCCTCGGCGACCACCTGCTCCTCGCCGATCACCCGCATCCGGGGCTCGGGGGTGTCCGACGTCGCCAGGTAGGCGTTCTTCACCTTCGCCAGCGTGTGCGCGGTGTGCACCAGCGGCACGCCCCACCGCTCCCGGGCGAGCCACCCGACCTGGCCGGACAGCCAGTAGTGCGAGTGCACCACGTCGTAGTGGCCCGGTTCGTGGCGCGCCTCGGCCCGCAGCACGCCCGCGGTGAACGCGCAGAGCTGGCCGGGCAGCTCCTCCTTGCCGAGGCCCTCGAACGGGCCGGCGACCACGTGCCGCACCTTGACGCCGGGCGCGAGCTCGGCCACCGGCGGCAGCTCGGACGACGTGGCCCGGGTGAAGATCTCCACCTCGATGCCGCGCCGGGCCATCCGGGTGGCGGTCTGCACGATGTAGACGTTCATGCCGCCCGCGTCGCCCGTGCCGGGCTGCTCCAGCGGCGAGGTGTGCACGGACAGCACCGCGACCCGCTTCACGGCGCGACCGCCGCGACGAAACCGGCCAGGTCGGCGGCGAACCGCTCCGGGCGTTCCCGGAACGGCAGGTGTCCCACGCCCTCGTACCAGCGCATCTCCGCTCCGGGAACGGTGGCCGCGGCGTACTCCGCCGCAGCCGGGTCGACCACCTCGTCGGCGGTCCCGTGCACCACCAGGGTCGGCCTGTCGACGGCTTTCAGCACCTCGGAGCTGTCCACGTCCCGCCGGAACAGGTCGCGGCGCACCCGCGCGGGCACCCGCAGCGCGGTGCCCAGCAGGCGTTGCACGTCACCGCCCTGGGCGGTGCAGAACTTCAGCAGCGCGGGCACGGCCACCTCCGGGTCGTCGGACAGCGCGTCGGGCAGGGCCTCGCGCAGCACCCGGCCGGTGACGCCGCCGGGCCGGTCCGGCCCGATCTCGGTGATCGCGCCCACCAGCACCACCCCGTCCACCCGCGAGGTGCCGTACCGGCGCAGGTAGTCGGTGATCACCAGGCCGCCGTAGGAGCAGCCGACCAGGACCGCCGGGCCGGTGTGGTCCAGCACGGTCCGCAGGTCGCCCGCCCAGGTCGCGGAGTCCCGGTAGCCGGTCTCCGGCACGTCCGACCCGCCGTGCCCGCGCAGGTCCGGCGCGTAGGCGTGGAAGGACTCGCCGGGTGGCCACACCTCGCCGGACTGGGCCCAGCCGTGCACCAGCACCACCGCCGGGCCGTGCGCGGGGCCCGACTCGCGGACGGACAGCCGGACGTCCTCGTCGGCGAGGAGAGAAGTCAGCACGACCAGTCTCAACAACCGGAAGAGTGCATCACTTCCCGATACGAGGCCGGATCGCGGCGCACGGCGGTCAGAGCGCCGACATGGTCCGCCACTGCGTCCACGGGATCTGCCAGTCGTACCAGTCGTACTGGGCCGGAAGGGTGGTGATCGCCCCGGTCACCTCCACCGGGTCACCCACCATGGCGCTGTCGTAGTACGCCTTGGCGTCGGCTTCCAGCAGGTTCGCGCAGCCGTGCGAGGTGTTGTTCTTGCCGATGTTGCCCGCGTTGTCGTTGTTCTCGTGGATGAACTCGCCGTGGTTGGAGAACCGGACGGCCCACTTCTTCAGCACGTTGGTGTAGCCGTAGCGCGGGTTGTCGAAGCTGAACTCGGGGTCTTTCTGCATCACCACGAACGTGCCGTTCGGGGTGGTCAGCTCCGGGTCCGCGTCCCGCCCGAACGACGCCGGGTAGCTCGCCACGGTCTGGCCGTCGCGCTGCACCACGAGCTGGTGCGACGGGGTGTCGATCTTCACGACCTGGTTGCGGCCGATGGTGAAGTCGCTGGTCACGTCGGCCGTGCCGAACGCGCCGCCGCCGTAGGGCACGCCGTAGAGCTTGGCCTCGACGTGCACGGTGGTGTTGGCCGGCCAGTAGGTCTCCGGGCGGTAGTGCACCTCGCGCGAGCTCAGCCAGCCCCAACTGCCCTTGACGTTCGCCGAGTTGGTCACGGTCAGCGCCTTCTCGGCGCTCGCCCGGTCCGCCACGTCCGCGTCGAACTTGACCATGATCGGGACCGCGACGCCGACCGTCTGGTCGTCGCCGGGGAACAGCGTGGCGCGCACCCGGCTGCCGGCGGCCAGCGTGGTGAAGGTGCCCTTGAGGTCGACCTTCCTGCCGTCCGTGCCGGTGGCCCGGCCCTGGTAGGCGTAGCTCTTGCCGAAGCCCAGGGGTTCGGTGCTGGACCAGGTCTTCTTGTCCTCGGCGACCTCGCCCGCGACGGCCTTGCCCTCGGCGTTGGTCAGCGTGACCTCGTCGAGCGCGCCCTCCGCCACGGTCACCCGCACCGGCTGGTTGACCGGCACGTCCACCGCGCCGTCCGCCGGCGCGGTGGTGAACTTCGCCACCGGCGGGCGGTCACCGCCCTCCGCCTGGGGGGCACCCGGTTCGACCTGGGCGGAGCACCCGGCCAGGACGACCGCCCCGAGCAGCAGGGCTGTGATTCGCTTGCGCACTGTTCGACCTCCCGAACGAAGGACGCGCACTGGGGCTTTCGGTGCGAGTGATCCGCATCACACACCTAGGATCACCCCTGTGACCCGTCCTATCGCAGTCGTCACCGGAGCCAGCGCGGGTATCGGTGAGGCCACCGCCCGCAAGCTCGCCGCCGAGGGGTTCCACGTCGTGCTGGGGGCCCGCCGGCTCGGCCTGCTCCAGACTATCGCGGATGAGCTGGGCGGCACGGCCGTCGAGCTCGACGTGACCTCCGCGTCGTCCGTCGAGGCGTTCGCCGCCGCCGTGCCGCACGCGCGCGTGCTGGTGAACAACGCCGGCGGCGCGCGCGGCCTCGACCCGGTGCTCACCGCCGACGAGGACGACTGGCGCTGGATGTGGGAGACCAATGTGCTGGGCACGTTGCGCGTCACCAAAGCCCTGCTGCCCGCGCTGATCGAGTCCGGCGACGGGCACGTGGTGACGGTGACGTCCGTGGCCGCGTACGAGGCCTACGACAACGGCTCGGGCTACACCTCCGCCAAGCACGCCCAGTCGGCGCTGCACCGCACCCTGCGGGGTGAACTGCTGGGACGACCCGTCCGGGTGACGGAGGTCCTGCCGGGCATGGTGGAGACCGACTTCTCGGTGAACCGGTTCGACGGCGACGCCGACCGGGCGGCGGCGGTGTACGCGGACGTGACGCCCCTCACCGCCGACGACGTGGCGGACGTCATCGCGTTCGCGGTGACCCGACCCTCGCACGTGAACCTGGACCAGATCGTGCTCAAGCCCCGCGCGCAGGCGTCGGCGACCCGGGTGCACCGGGGCTGACACCCCGGGGTCACGGCTCCACCACCAGCAGGTCCACGTCGAGCTGGTCGAGGACGTCGGCGATGGGGTTGGCGAACCCGCGGTGCCGGCTGCCGGCGCAGTGCAGACCGACCACCCGGTTCTCGTCGTCCAGCAGCACGGCCCCCGAATCGCCGTGGTCGGCGAACGGCCCCTCGACCCGGATCTGGTCGCGCAACGTCCGCACGCCCAGCCCCGCGCCGAAGTCCAGGGTGATCGACGCGTCCGTGGAGGCCACCACGCCGCCGGTCAGCGCGGTGGTCCGCCCGCGCTTGCGCACGTGCTGCCCGACCCGCGCTTCCCCTTGCCCGGCAACGAGTCCGATCCCCGCCACCTCGGCCCGCGACCTCGGGGTGGTGAGCAGGATCGCCGCCGCGTCCACGGCCCCGGACAGCGCGGCCCGCGCCAGCACGCCGATCCGGTCCCGGTACGGGTGCCCGCCGTCGACGCGGGACGGGTGCACCATCGGGTCGCCGACCGCCCACGCGTCGTCCACGCACGCGATGTGGAACGACGTCAGCGCCATCGTCCGGCGCTTGACGCGCGGCGTGACCAGCGCGCCGAGCGTCCCGGCGACGAGGTAGTCGTCCGCCTCCGCCACGTCCGGCGGCACGAACCGCACCGCGCGGCTCGGCCCGACCCCGATCCCGCCGACCAGCAGCTCGTGCCGCTCCGCGCCGCTCACGCCCTCCGGCGAGGCGAGCGTGTGGTGCGGGAAGAACGTGTCCTCGACCACGTCCGTCGGGATGCCCAGCACCTCCGGCGGGATGGTGAACTGCGCCGCGTTCCCCTTGCGCCGCACGTAGACCACGATCGACGGTACGCCCGTGCAGCGACCGCCGACCGCCTTGTGGCCGATGTCGACACCGGCCACCCCGGGCCGGCTCAGAAAGTCGTCCTCGACCAACCACTTGATCGGCCTGATCGCCGCACGCGCGTCGCCTGCCATGACGACCTCCCACCACCTCTCCCTCAATGAAACGCGAGGAGTGAGGTTTCGTCACACGCAGTCACCCGAACGGCCGGTCGGCCACTTGCGCCGGTCCGCTTCGGACGGCGGATTCGTCAGAACTCGCAACCCACCAGCACGGGCTCCGGGCGCAGCTCGACGCCGAACGCCGAACGCACCCCGTCGCGCACCTCGCGCGCCAGGTCCAGCAGGTCCTCGGTGGACGCGCCGCCCCGGTTGGTCAGCGCCAGGGTGTGCTTGCCGGACAACGCGACCCGCCCGCCGGGCCCGCAGTGGCCTCGGGTGAAGCCGGCCCGTTCGATCAGCCACGCGGCGGACAGCTTCCGGTGACCGGGACCGGCCGGGTAGGTGGGCACCTCCACGTGCCGGCCGAGCCGTTCGGCGATCCGGATCAGCACGCCGGACAGCGTCGAGTCGTCCAGCAGCGGGTTGGTGAAGAACGAGCCCGCGCTCCACGTGTCGTGGTCGGCCGGGTCGAGCACCATCCCCTTGCCGCGCCGCAGTTCCAGCACCGCCTCGCGGGCCGCGTCGGCGGGCACCCGGTCACCCGGGCCGACGCCGAGGACGCGGGCCAGCTCGGCGTAGCGGATCGGCGCGGACTGGCCGCCGGAGGTCAGCGCGTACCGGGCGCGCAGCACCACGGCGTGGTCGGTGCCCTTGAGCACGCTGGTGCGGTAGGCCAGGCCCAGCGCGTCGGTGGCCATCTGGTTGACCCGGCCGGTGCGCCGGTCCAGCACGTCCACGGAGGTGAGGACCTGGGAGATCTCGACGCCGTACGCGCCGACGTTCTGCACCGGCGTCGCACCGACCTGGCCGGGGATGCCGGACAGGCACTCCAGCCCGCCCAGGCCCTGCGACACGGCTTCGGCGACGACGGAGTCCCAGTCCTCGCCGGCCTCCACGGTGAGCTGCACCAGGCCGTCGCCGAGCGGGTCGAGCCGGCGGCCCTGCGTGCCGACCCGCACGACCGTGCCGGCGAAGCCGGTGTCGGCGATCACCAGGTTGGAGCCGCCGCCGAGCAGCAGCACGGGGTCGCCGGCCGCGTCGAGCGCGCGCACGGCGTCGACCAGCTCGGCGGACGTGGTGGCGTCGGCGTACCGCGCGGCCGGGCCACCGAGCCGGAGCGTGGTGCGCTCGGCCAGCGGCACGCGGGAGCGCACCTGGGTGCTGGACAGCGGGGTGGTCACGACTGGCAACGGTAGCCTCCGCGGCATGGCACGCCGCATCGAGCACCTGACGACGTTCCCCCGGCCCGCGTCGGAGGTCTACGCAGCGCTGGTGGACGAAAGCCACCTGCGCGACCGCCTGGCCGCCCTGGGCGGGGTGGACGCCGCGCTGGTGGCGTTCACCACGACCGAGGGCACCACGTCGTACCAGCTCAAGCAGGGCGTCCCGGCGGACCGGCTGCCCCCGGTGGCGCGCGGGGTGCTCGGCGGCGACCTGGTGATCGACCGGGCCGAGTCGTGGACCGAGGCCGGCCGCGCGGGCACCGTCGAGGTGACCCTGAACGGCGTGCCGGGACGGCTGGACGGGACCTTCACCCTCGTCGACACCGCCGGCGGCGGGAGCGAGCTCACCCTCGCCGGTCAGGTCAAGGTGGGCATCCCGCTGATGGGCGGCAAGCTGGAGGGCCTGATCGCCGAGCAGGTGGCCGTCCTGCTGGAGAACGAAACCGAGTTCACCACCGAATGGCTCGCCCGCCGCGCCTAGCGGCGGGCCGGGCCCGCGCGCTCGGCCTGCCCACCAGGGGCACGACCAACCCGAACCGCCTGCGCCGGGTCGACCGGTGGCTGGTGCACGCGCACGGCGGACTCGTCGCGCACGCCGCCGACCCGCTCGTGGTCGACCTCGGCTACGGCTCGTCGCCGGTCACCACCGTCGAGCTGGCCGCGCGGCTGCGCCCGCTCAACCCGGCGCTGCGCGTGCTGGGCCTGGAGCTGGACGCCGACCGGGTCGCGGCGGGCGAGGCCGCGGCCGACCCGCCCCGGCTGGAGTTCCGGCGCGGCGGGTTCGAGCTGGCCGGCCGCCGGCCGGTGCTGCTGCGCGCGTTCAACGTGCTGCGCCAGTACACCGAGGAGCAGGCGACCGAGGCGTGGACCACCATGCTCGGCCGGCTCGCGCCCGGCGGCGTGCTGGTCGAGGGGACGTGCGACGAGATCGGCCGCCGGTGCTCGTGGGTGGCGCTCACCGCCGGGGAACCCCGGACGTTCACGCTGTCCTGCCTGCCCGCCGACCTGGAGACGCCCGGTGACCTGGCCGAACGCCTGCCCAAGGCGCTGATCCACCGCAACGTGCCCGGCGAGCGGGTGCACGCCCTGCTGGCCGAGCTGGACGCGTGCTGGGCGACCGCCTCGGCGTTCGCGCCGTTCGGGCCGCGCGCCCGCTGGGTCGAGGCGGTCTCGCTGCTGGCCGCGCGGTGGCCGGTGCTGGACGACCGGAAGCGGTGGCGGCTCGGCGAGGTGACCGTGCCGTGGGAGTCCGTGCGGCCGTAGCCCACCGCGCCCGGCTCCCGCGCTGAAACGCGGCCCGACCCGGCGCACGATGTGCCCGTGGCCACACATCGGGAACGCCGGCGGGGGCCGGGGGCAGGTACCGGTGTGCGAAGCGACGTAGCGCCGACGGCGCGGACGAGGCCACCGGACCGGGTGGCGCTGGACGAGGGTTCGCTGTTGACCCTCTACGAGTCGACGGCGGCGCGGCTGCACCGGTACGTGGCCCGGCGGATCGGTGCGGACACCGCGCAGGACGTGGTGTCCGAGGCGTTCCTGGTGCTCTGGGAGCGGCGGGCGGGGCAGGTGGTCGAGCAGGACACGCTGCGCGCCTGGCTGTACGGCGTCGCCACGAACCTCCTGCGCCGGCACGTCCGGTCCGAGGACCGCAAGTACCGGGCCTGGAGCCGGGAGCACGCGGCGCGCACCGACGTGGCGGACGTCGGCGAGCGGGCCGGCGGGGCGGCCGACGCGGACGCCCTGGCCGGGCCGCTCACCCGGTGGCTGGCCGACCTGCGCCGCGAGGAGCGGGACGTGCTGCTGCTCACCGCGTGGGCCGACCTGGCACCCGCCGAGATCGCCGTCGCGCTGGACGTGCCGGTCGCCACCGTCCGCACCCGCCTGCACCGGGCCCGCGCCCGCCTGCGCACCCGCCTGGCCGACCACCTCACCGACTCGGGGGACCACGATGCGTGAGAACGCTCTCGACCAGTTGCTCGACCGCGCGCTGGACCGGGCCGTCGCCGACGAGCCGGACCTGACGGCGGCGCGGCTCGACCAGGGCCGGCTCCGCCTGGCCGCCGACCTCCGCGCGGCACCGACCGGCCGGAAGCGGTCCTGGCAGCCGCGCCGCGCGCTGGTCGCCGCCGCGGTGGTGGCGGTGGTCGCGGCCGGCGGGATCGTCGTGCAGGGCCTGGGCGGTGGCGAGCGGGCCGCCGCCGCGACCCTGAACCGCGCCGCCGACCTGGCCGCCTCGGTGTCCGACCAGCCCGTGGGTCCGGACCAGTTCCGCTACGTCCGCAGCCGCGCGCGCGGCATCACCGTCGAGCTGGGCGAGAACAGCGCGTGGAGCGCCGGCCTGGTCAACGAGCGGTGGATTCCCGCCGACCCGCACCGGGAGTGGATGGAGCGGCAGTCCGACGACGGCCCGGCCACGTGGGTGGCCGGCCGCGAGGGTGCCGGGGACCCGCCCGCCAACCCGGCGCAGCGCAACGGCGAGTTCCGCGCGCCGTGCGGCAACTTCGCCTACTTCGCCGCCACCGAACCGGACCGCTGCACCCTGGCCGACTGGAACCACCCCACGCCGGAGTTCCTGGCCGGCCTGCCGCAGGACCCCAAGGCGCTCTACGACCGCCTGGTGGCCGACGGCGGGGACGGCGAGGTCGGCGCGTTCACCGCGGTGCGCGGTGCGCTCGGCACCGGCCGCTACCCGGCCGCCGTCCGCGCCCTGCTCTACCGGGCGCTGGCCCACTCGCCGAACCTGGAGGTGACCGACGACCGGGCCAACCTCGACGGGGTCACCGGCACCGCGCTCGGCCTGGAGGTCCACGGCGACTTCACCGAGCTCGTCATCGACCCGGCCGACGGCTCGTACCTCGGCTGGCGCGAGGTGGCCGCCGACGACAGCTCGCTGCCCCGGGGCACGGTCCGCCAGTCGACCTCCACCACCACGGGCGTGGCCGACACCCTCGGCGTCGCGCCCCGCTGACACCGGTCGGCCGCGTCGGGGCGGCCGACCCCTCCGGGGGTGCGGTCCACGCGTTCGGGGCGCGTGGACCGCACCCGTCCCCCTAGGGTCGAACGGGTGGAACACCAAGACTTCCTCGACCAGGCGCAGGTCCAGTACCGGGCCCTGCGCACCGCGGTGATCACGGCCGGACCGGGGACCCCGGTGCCCACCTGCCCCGCCTGGGACGTGTCCGGGCTGGTGCGACACCTCGCCGGGGTGAGCTCGCTGGTGCTGGGCGCGCTGACCGGCCCGGTGGACGGCGGACCGCCGGAACCCGAGTCGCCTCCCGAGGACTGGGAGGAGCTGGTGACCTGGTGGCAGGACAGGTTCACGGCGGTGAACCGGGTGCTGGCCGGCGCGAGCGCGGACACGCCCGCGTGGACGCCCTCGGGTCCGCCGGTCGCCGGCTTCTGGAGCCGCCGCCAGGCCCACGAGCTGGCCGTGCACCGCCTCGACGCCGAGCACGCGGTGCACGGCCCCGAGGTCCCGCCGCTGCTGTTCGACACCCCGTTCGCGGCCGACGGCGTGGACGAGTTCTTCACCGCGGTGCTGACCCGGACGGCCCGCGAACGCCCGGTCGAGCGGTCCGGGCGGGTGCTGTGGCACGCCGCCGACGCGGGCCGCACCTGGGAGCTCCGCCTCACCGCCGGCGAACCGCCGGTGACCGGTCCGGCCACCGGCGCGGCGACCGACCACGACACCACCGTCGCGGGCACCGCGGACGCGCTGTACCGGGCGGCGTGGGGCCGGCCGAGCGGCGCGATCGTGTCCGGGGACAGGTCGCTGCTGGACGCGCTGCCGCGACCGTAGATACTTCGACCGTGCCCCAGCCTGAACGACGCTACGTGATCACCTTCGGGTGCCCGGACCGGACCGGCATCGTCGCCGGCGTCTCCGCGTTCCTGGCCGAGCACGGCGGCTGGATCGTGGAGGCGGCCTACCACACCGACCCGGCCACCAACTGGTTCTTCACCCGCCAGGAGGTGCGCGCGGACTCGCTGCCGTTCGGCGTGGACGAGCTGCGCGAGCGGTTCGGGCGGGTGGCGCGGGAGCTGGGCGCGCACACCAACTGGCGGATCACCGACACCGGCGAGCGGCGGCGGGTGGTGCTGCTGGTGTCCAAGGAGGGCCACTGCCTCTACGACCTGCTGGGGCGGGTCGCGTCGCGGGAGCTGGACGTGGACGTGTCGGCGGTGATCGGCAACCACACCGACCTCGCGGGCATCACCCGCGCGCACGGCATCCCGTTCCACCACGTGCCGTTCCCGGCGAACGACCCGGAGGCCAAGGGGGCGGCGTTCGCGCAACTGCGGCAGCTCGTGGACGTCCACCAGCCGCACGCCGTGGTGCTGGCCCGGTTCATGCAGGTCCTGCCGACCGAGCTGTGCGCGGCGTGGTCCGGGCGGGCGCTGAACATCCACCACAGCTTCCTGCCCTCGTTCGTCGGCGCGCGGCCGTACCACCAGGCGCGCGGCCGGGGCGTGAAGCTGGTCGGCGCGACCTGCCACTACGTGACGGCCGAGCTGGACCAGGGCCCGATCGTCGAGCAGGACGTGATCCGGGTCGACCACACCGACTCCATCCCGGACATGGTGCGCAAGGGCCGGGACATCGAGAAGGTGGTGCTGGCGCGCGGTCTGCGGTGGCACCTGGAGGACCGGGTCCTGGTGCACGGCAACCAGACCGTCATCTTCTAGCGGGCGCGGGGAGTCCCACCGGACCGCTCCGGCGGGCACGTGTCCCGGGCGGTCGGCGCGACCCGGGCGGCCGTAGGCTGCGCCGGTGCGCACCGAGATCAGGGACCTCGACCAGGTCCACGCCGCCCGCGACCTGCGCGGCGCGGTCCTCGTCGGACTGGACCTCACCGGGGCGGACCTGCGGGTGCCGCTGGACGGCGCGCTGTTCCTCGGCTGCGTGCTGTCGCCCTCGGGCCTGCGCCGCGCGAACGCGGCCGGTGCGCTGGTGTTCCCGAACATCCCCGACGTCCCATACCGGGTCTACCGGTCCTCGCTCTACACCCCGGCCGAGCTGTTCGCCGGGTTCGACCCGGCCCGGCCCGAGTCCTACGCCGACACCCCCGACGCCCGGATCTACCGGCACAGCAAGCAGCAGGGCCACCACCCGGACCCGCTGCACGCGCTGGCCGAGCGCCTGCACGACCACGCGGTGACCGAGGCCCTGGCCGAGGCGCTCACGGGCAGGCCGGTCGCCGTCATGGGCGGGCACGCGCTGGGCCGCGACACGGACGGCTACCGGCGCGCGGTCGCCCTGGGCGCGGCGCTCGGCGCGGCCGGGTTCACCGTGCTGACCGGCGGCGGTCCGGGCGCGATGGAGGCCGTGCCGCTGGGCGTGCGGGTGGGCGAGGACGCCTCGGTGCTGCGGGAGCTGGCGCGGACCCCGGGGTTCGGCCACGACGCCGAGTCGATCGGCCGGTGGCTGGCCGCGTTCCCGACCGACCTGCCGGCGTTCGACCGGCCGCGCACGATCGGCATCCCGACCTGGTTCTACGGGCACGAGCCGCCCAACCCCGCGTGCGAGCTGCACGCCAAGTACTTCGCGAACTCGGTCCGCGAAGAGGGCCTGCTCACCGTCGCGACCGGCGGCATCGTCTACACCCCGGGCAGCGCGGGCACCGTGCAGGAGGTGTTCCAGGACTACACCCAGAACCACTACGCCTCGGTCGGGCCGGCCGCGCCGATGGTGTTCCTGGGCGTGGACTTCTGGGTCGAGCAGGTGCCGGCCGCGCCGCTGGTCCGGCGGTTGGCGCGCGGTCGCGAGGCCGAGCGCTGGATCCTGGTCACCGACGACGTCGCGGAGGTCGTGGCGTTCCTCGGCGAGTACGCCGCCCAGGCCTGAGTCACGCCGGGCGGGCGAGCCCCTCGACCACCTCGGCACCGGGCAGCTTCGCCAGCACCTCGCCGGGCACCAGCAGCTTGCTGCCCCGGAGGCCGCTGCCGATCACCAGCTCCGGCGCGGCGGCGACCTCGGGCGAGAGCAGCACCGGCCAGTCGGCGGGCAGCCCGACCGGCGTGATGCCGCCGTACTCCATGCCGGTCAGCGACACGGCGTCGGCCATCGGCGCGAACGACGCGCGCCGGGCGTCCAACCGCCGCCGCACGACGCCGTTCACGTCGGCCCGCGTGGTCGCCAGCACGACGCACGCCGCGTACCGCACCGCGTCACCGCGCTTGCCCGCGACGATCACGCAGTTCGCGGAGGTCTCCAGCGGCGAGCCGTAGTGCGCGCAGAACTCGGCGGTGTCCGCCAGGCCGGCGTCGATCTCGGCGACCGCCAGGCGGTTCCCGTCGGGCAGCGCGCGCAGCGCGGCGGCCACCGGCGCGGCCACCAGGGCGAGGTGGTCGAGCACGGGGACGGGGGTCAGCTCTCCTGCGATGGTCCACACGCCGACCATCCTGCCAGCTCGCCTTGACGTTGACGTTACGTCAACCCCTAGCGTGGTCCTCACGGAGGAGGTGACGGGAAATGGCCTGGTCGATCGCCCAGGTCGCACGGATGTCGAAGGTGACTTCGCGGACGTTGCGGCACTACGACGCCATCGGGCTGCTGCCGCCGGCGAAGGTCGGCGACAACGGCTACCGCTACTACGAGCGGGAGCAGTTGTTGCGGCTCCAGCAGATCCTGCTGCTGCGCGACCTCGGGCTGAACCTGGACACGGTGTCCGAGGTGCTCGACGGCCGCCACCGCACGGTGGACGTGCTGCGCAACCACCAGCAGTGGCTGCACGCCGAGCGGGAGCGGCTGGACCGGCTGTCCGACACCGTCTCCAGGACCATCCGGGAACTGGAAGGAGATGAGCACACGATGAAGATGGAAGAGCTCTTCGAGGGCTTCGACGCCGATCGCCAGGCCCGCTACGAGGCGGAACTCGTGGAGCGCTACGGCGAAGGCGCGCGGGAGCACATCGACGAGGGCAAGCGCCGGTTCCGGGGCTGGACCAAGTCCGACGCCGACGGCTTCACGGCGGAGTGGCGGGCGGTCGCGAAGGCGCTCGGCGACCTGTTCGACGCGGGCGTCGCGCCCGACGCGCCGGAGGCGCTGGAAGCGACCGACCGGCACTACCGCTGGATCTGCCTGAGCTGGATCCCCAACCGGGAGTCCTACACCGGCCTGGGTCAGCTCTACGTGGACGCGCCGGACTTCAAGGTCCAGTTCGACGCCCACGCCGAGGGGCTCGCCGAGTGGGTGCGTGACGCGATGACGGCCTACGCGAACACCCGGCTCTAGCACGTCGCGGGGAGGTGCACCTCCCCGCGACGGCGGGCTACAACCCGAACGCCTTGAGCAGCTCGCGATTGAACGCGGGCAGGTCGTCGGGGTTCCGGCTGGTGACGAGCGTCCAGCCGTTCATGGTGCAGACCTGCACCTCCAGGTCGTCCCACTGCCCGCCCGCGTTGCGGATGTCGGTGGCCAGGCTCGGGAACGAGGTGAGCATCTTGCCGCGCACCACGTCCGCCTCGACCAGCAGCCACGGCCCGTGGCAGATCGACGCGACCGGCTTGCCGGCGGCGACGTGCGCCTTCAGGAACGCCACCGCGTCGCGGTCCAGCCGGAGCAGGTCCGCGTTCGCGACCCCGCCCGGGATCACCACGCCGTCGTAGTCGGCCGGCTCCGCGTCCGCGAACGGCACGTCGACGGGGAAGGTGTCGGCCGGCGTCAGGTGGTTGAACGCCTGGACCGTGCCCAGCTTCGGGGCGAGCAGCCTGGGCTGCGCGCCCGCCTTCTCGACCTGCTGCCAGGGATCGGTCAGCTCGACCTGCTCGATCCCCTCCGCGTGGACCAGGAATGCGATCTTCTTCGGTTCGGCCATGTCCCCCGGCTACCCGCCGAGGAAATCGCCCAACCACCCGCGCACGTCACCCCTCCGGGTCAACCACGACGGGACCAGCTCCAACCGGCCGTGCGGGAACGCGGCGGCGGTGGCCGCGGCGACCTCCGCCGGGTGCAGCGGGTCCCGGGTCGCGCCCACGACCAGCACCGGGATGCGCACCGCGGCCAGCAGCGCGCGGTCCGGGACGGCGACCTGACCGGGCAGGCCGGCCAGCGCCCCGTCCAGCCGGGCGAACGCCCGCCGGCGCTCCTCCAGGTACTCGGGCGGCCCGCCGACGACGGTGATCGCGCGCTCGCGGGGCAGCGGCCGGCGCGGCTCGTCCAGCACGGCGGGCAGCAGCAGCGCGACCCGCTCGAACGCGTCCGGGTCGTCGGCCAGCAGGGAGATCAGCGCGCCGGCGGTGAGCGAGACGCCGATCGCCCGCGTCGCGCCCACTTCACGGGCGACCAGGCGCAGGTCGGCGGCGATCCGCCGGTAGTCCCAGTAGTCGGCGGGCGCGTCCGGGGCGTCGCCGTGCGACGGGAGGGTGACCACGACCCTGGTGCCCGGCAGACCGGACGCGGGCAGGCGCGCTTCACCGGGTGTCGCACCCAGTCCGTGGCCGACCAGCGTGATCGGCGTGCCGGAGCCGAAGCTCCGGTAGGTCACCACCTCGGGCCGCGCTGGACCTCGATCAGGCGGGGCCGCACGTCCACCAGGTAGACCAGCACCGCGACCAGACCGGCGAGCCAGAACATCGCGCCCGCGCTGTTGAGGCTGAACAGCAGCAGCGCGAACGTGCCGCCGCCGGTGATGCCCAGCCACGCGGGCTTGGTGAGCCGCTCGGCCGCGGTGTAGGCGTCGGCGCGCTGGGACAGCGCGTGCACGAACGCGAAGACACCGACGATCAGCCCGGCGTAGTACGCCAGGATCATGATCCACTGGTCGAGGAAGATCAGGTCCAAGGCCGGAAACTGAGAGAACACGCCCCCCAGCCTACGTGCGGAGCGCGCGCCGGGTACAGCCGAAACGGGACGTCCCGGACAGGACGCCCCGTGACGGTGGGCTCACTCGGCCGTGTCGCCGGCCTTCTTCGTGGTGGAGCGCGTGGCGGCGGGCTTGCGCGCGGCCGTCACCTTGGGCGTGGCCGCCGCGTCGCGGGCGGGCTCGGCGCGGTCGGCCGCCTTGCGGGTGGTGGTGCGCACCTCGTGCGCGACCTCGCCGCCGGCCTCGACGACCGCCGTGGCGAGCTTCTCGCTGGCGTCGTCCACGTCGCGGGCGACCTTCTCGCCGACCGAGCGGGTCCGGCGGGTCACCTTGCCCAGCACGTCGTCGGCGAGGTCGCGGGCGTCGGCCGCGGCGGTACCGGTGCGCTTCTGCGCGGTCTCGACGGCCGCCTCGACCTCGCTCAGCGCCTTCTGCACCTGCGGCTGGCTCTTCAGCCGGTCCAGCGCCTCCTGGCCGTGCTCGGCGAGGTACTGGTAGAGGTTGAGCGCGGACTGGGTGTAGGTGTCCAGGACCTTGCGCAGCTCGGCCGGCTCGAACTTGTCGCGCAGGTCCTTGAGGTCGGCGCTCTCGGCGGCGGTCTTCGCGGCCTCGGCGCGCTCCTTGGTCTTGTTCAGGGCCTCGACCACGGCCTTCGCCGCCAGGTCGCCGGCACCCAGGGCGGCCAGCAGCGGCGTGCGGGCGGCGGCGACGACCTGCTCGCCCGCCTTGCGCAGCTCTTCGGTGGTGGGCAGGTTCGACATGGGGTTCACTCCTCAGGGCTTCGGTTGGCCGGCGGTGTTCTCCCGCCGGAACGACTCGTAGACGTCGAGCAGCACCTGCTTCTGCCGCTCGGTCAGGTCCGGGGCGGTCACGATGGCGTCCGCGAGTGCGCCGCCTTCGCGCTGCTCCAGGATTCCGGCCTCGACGTAGAGCGCCTCGGCCGAGATCCGCAGCCCCTTGGCGATCTGCTGGAGGATCTCCGCGCTGGGCTTGCGGAGCCCCCGCTCGATCTGGCTCAGGTAGGGGTTGGACACCCCGGCCAGCTTCGCCAGTTGGCGCAGCGAGATCTTGGCGGTGTTGCGCTGCTCGCGGATGTACTCGCCGATGTCGCGGCCGAGAGCGGCGACGGCCTGGTCGATGGACTTCTTGTCGGGCACGTCCACCACTTCCGGCACCTCCTCGATCCGTTTCCCACGGTACGCCTGGGTGCTAGCTCCTGCAAGCGCCCTGCTAGCAATTCGCACGTGCGCTCGCCCACAGCGCTACGGTGGGACGGGTGGACCTGGCCGCCAACCTGCGCGACGAGCTGGTCGACTCGCTGGCCACCGCCGGCGTGCTCGGCGACGGGCGGTGGGCGTCGGCGTTCCGCGAGGTGCCGAGGCACCTGTTCGTCCCGGAGTTCTTCGTGGCGACGCCCGCCGGCTGGGCCCCGGTGACCTCGGACCACCCGGACCACCTGGCGCTGGCCTACCGGAACCAGGTCTGCGTCACCCAGTTGAACGGCTCGGACGCGGCCTGGGGGCGAGCACTCGCCGAGGGTGCGGTGGAGGGCGTGCCGACCAGTTCGTCGAGCATGCCGACGATCATGGCGATCATGCTGGAGGCGCTGGACGCCGACGGGACCGTGCTGGAGATCGGCACCGGCACCGGCTACAACGCGGCGCTGCTCGCCCACGTGCTCGGCGACGAGGCGGTCACCTCGATCGACGTCGACCAGGGCGTGCACGCCCGCGCGGTGGCCCGGCTCGCCGAGGCCGGGCGGCGGCCGTTCTGCGTGGTGGGCGACGGCGAGCAGGGCTACCCGCCGCGCGCGCCGTACTCGCGGATTCTGGGCACGTGCGCGGTCTCCCGCATCCCGCCGGCGTGGCTCGGGCAGGTGGTGGACGGCGGGCTGATCGTCACCACGTTCACCCGCGCGCTGGGCGCGGGCCTGGTGCGGCTGGAGGTGCGCGACGGCGTCGCGGCCGGTCGGGTGCTGCCGGAGGACGGCCGCTTCATGCCGCTGCGGGCGCACCGCCAGGTCTGGGCGGACGACGCGCTGCACCGGGCGCTGCACGCGGAGGGGACCGGCCGGGCCACCCCGCTGGGCGCGCGGACCGCGGTCGACCCGGCGTCGGGTTTCGAGTTCTTCGCCGGGCTGGCGCTGCCCGAGGTGGCGGTGGGCCTGGACCCGGTGCGGCTGGTGCACCCCGACGGCTCGTGGGCCCGGCACCGGGGCGCGGTGGTCGACGAGGGCGGTCCGCGCGAGCTCTGGCGGGAAGCCGAGGCGGCCCACCGGGAGTGGCGGGCGCTGGGCCGACCCCGGCGGCACCGCTTCACCTTCACCGCGACCGCCGACGAGCAGCACTTCGCCCTCGACGGCACGGACCTCACCTGGCCGCTCTGACACCCGGCTACCCCGAGACCCCGGGACCCCGCCGGTGCCGCCCTAGTCGAGCAGCTCCTCCAGGAAGCTGCGCCGCCGGGGCGGGTGCCCGTAGCGGCCCTGGTCGGCGTAGCCGGGCGGGTACGCCTGCGGGTAGCCGTGCGCGGGCGGCGCGGCGGGTTGTCCGGGCGGCGGGGTGCCGGGCGGCGGTTGGTAGGGCGGTGGCGAACCGGCCGCCGCCGGCTGCGGACCGCCGACGTAAGGCGGCGGGGCACCGTCCGAGGGCGGCGGTGTGCCCGCGTACGGCGGCGGCGCGCCGTCCTGCGCGGGTTGCGGCGCGCCCGCGTAAGGCGGGGCCTGGGCGTAGTGATCGCGCTCGGCCGCCAGGATCTGGTCCAGTTCGCCGCCGTCGAGGAAGACGCCCTTGCAGTTGTCGCACTGGTCGATGTGGACGGCTCCGCGCGTGATGGTGCGCATGAGGTCCTGGCACTTGGGGCAGATCACCTACCCGAGGGTACGCACGACACAGGGGTGACCGCGTCACCACCTGGCGTGACCGGTGGGTCATTATGCCCAGGTGTCCCGATTTCGTCAGCGCGCCGTGCTCGTCGGATGTGTCCTGGCCGCCCTGCTCGCGGCAGCCGGGTTGTTCGTCACCGACTACGGCATCGAACCCGACCTGTGGTTGTCCGGCTTGGCCGTCGGGTTCCTGGCGTTCCTCGCCGCCGTCGACCCGTGGCTGCACCGGAGACGGGCGGCCGGGCTCGCCACGGACGCCAACCTCGACGCCGCCGTGGCCGCGCTCGCCACGGCGCTGCGCGCGCAGTGGACCGAGGAGTGCCGCGCCCGCGGGCTCGCGGACGAGATCCTCGACCTGCACTGGTCGTCCGAGAACGGCCGCCCCGGCCGCAGCGACGCCGTGGTGGGCGCGTTCGAGCGGCACCCCCGCCTGGTGTTCCTGGGCGAGGCGGGCGCGGGCAAGAGCACCATCGCCATGCTCCTCACGATCGGCCTGCTGGACCGGCACGGCGGCGGCCCGGTGCCGGTGCTGCTGTCGCTGTCCAGTTGGGACCCGGACACCGAGGACATCCGCACCTGGATGACCCGCCGGCTCTACGAGGAGCACCCGGCGCTGCGCAACACCGAGCTGTACGGCAGCTACGCGGGCGACCTGCTGATCGAGCAGCGGCGGGTGTTCCCGGTCCTGGACGGGCTGGAGCGGATCGCCGAGCGCAAGCGCGCGGACGCGCTGGACCGCATCAACCGCGCGTTCCCGGCGGCCACGCCGTTGGTGCTCACCAGCCGGTCGGACGAGTTCACCGACGCGGGCGTGCCGGTCGCCGGCGCGGACGTGGTGCACCTGCACCCGCTGGACCACGAGGAGATCGCGGGCTACCTGCGCGCCCACTCCGACCCGGTGACCGCCGCCCGCTGGGAGCCGATCTTCCTGCACCTGCGCGACGAGCCGGACGGCCGGCTGGCGGACGCCCTGGCCACGCCGTTCGCGGTGTGGCTGGCGGGCCTGGTCTACGGCTACGGCGAGCCCAGCGAACTGCTCGACCGCACCCGGTTCCCGGACCGCCGCTCGATCGAGGACCACCTGGTGGACGAGCTGGTGGACGGCGCTTTCGGTGACCGTGGCGTCGCCCGCGAGGCGCACGCCAGCCAGGTCTGGCCGCGAGACCGGGCCCGGCGCTGGCTGACGTTCCTGGCGGGTGAGATGCGCGCTCGCGGCATCACCGACCTGGCCTGGTGGGAGCTGCGCCGCTCGGTCGGCCGGCGCTGGCTCGCGGTGCTCGGCGCACTGGTCCTGGGCACGATCGGCGGGCTGGGCGTGGGCTGGCTGATGGCGTACGCGAGCACGCCGAAGCTGGCCCCGGCCACCGGCCTGGCCGCCGGGATCGCCGTGGCCGTGGCCGCGCTGTTCGCCTCCCGCGAGCGCGCGCCCAAACCCCGGCTGGGGATCTGGCGCAGCGTGGTGCTGGTCAGCGGCGTGCTCGGGATGGCGGTCGGCCTGGTGTTCGGCGCGCTGTACGGGCTGTCCGCCGGCCTCGTCGTCGGGCTCGGGCTGGCGGTGGCGGTGGCGCTGCGGTTCGCGCTCGGCAGCAGCGCCGAGCTGAGCCACCCGACCAGCCCGAGGTGGACGATGGCGCGGGACCGGATCGCGGTGTGGACCGGGTCGCTGGTCTTGGCCGTGGTGTTCGGCGCGGCGGCGGGCCTGGTGTTCGGCCCCCACCAGAGCGGCATGGTCGGGCTGGGGCTGGCGTGCGGGCTGATGCTCGGGTTCACGCTGTCCGTGCTGCACCTGCGCTGGTGGTGGTTCACCGTGGCGCGGATCTGGCTGGCCGCGCGCGGCAGGCTGCCGTGGGAGCTGGTCGTGTTCCTGGAGGACGCCCGCAAGCTCGGCGTGCTGCGCCTGTCCGGCGCGTCCTACCAGTTCCGGCACGCCCTGGTGCAGGAGCGGCTGGCGGGCGCGCCCGTCCCCGTCCGCTCAGACGCGTAGCCCGCGCAGCCGGCCGATCGCCTCGTCCAGCACCTCGTCCTTCTTGCAGAACGCGAAGCGCACCAGGTGCCGCCACTGCTCGGGGTGGTCGGTGAACACCTGCACCGGCACGCCCGCCACGCCGATCCGCTCGGGCAGCTCCCGGCACAGCCGCGCGCCGTCGGCGAAGCCGAGCGGGCGGACGTCGGCGGTGATGAAGTAGGTGCCCTCGCTGGGCCGCACCGCGAACCCGGCCTCGGTGAGGCCGGCCGCCAGCCGGGAGCGCTTGTCCTGCAACGACTTCCGCAGCTCCTCCACCCAGCCCAGCTCGTGCCGCAGGGCGTGCGCCACGGCGGGCTGGAACGGCGCGCCGCCGACGAAGGTGAGGAACTGCTTGGCCGCGCGCACGGCCGCGACCAGCTCGGCGGGCGCGCACACCCAGCCGATCTTCCAGCCGGTGCAGTTGAACGTCTTGCCCGCGCCGGAGATCGTGACGGTCCGCTCGGCCATGCCGGGCAGCGTGGCCAGCGGGACGTGCTCCGAGTCGTCGAACACCAGGTGCTCGTAGACCTCGTCGGTGATCGCGATCAGGTCGTGCTCGACGCACAGCCGGGCGATCTCGGTCAGCTCGGCGCGGTCCAGCACCGTCCCGGTGGGGTTGTGCGGCGAGTTCAGCAGCAGCGCCCGGGTCTTCGGGCCGATGGCGGCGCGCAGCGCCCCGACGTCCAGGCCCAGCCGCCCGGTGCCGGGCTCCTCGACCAGCCCGACGGTCCGGCGGGTCGCGCCCGCCAGCGCCACCGACGCGGCGTAGGAGTCGTAGTAGGGCTCGATCAGCACCACCTCGTCACCCGGCTCGACCAGGGCGAGCAGGCTGGCCGCGATCGCCTCCGTCGCGCCGACCGTGACCAGGATCTCGGTGTCCGGGTCGTAGTGCGTGCCGAACCGGGCGCGGTGCTCGGCGACGGCCTGCCGCAGCACCGGCATGCCGGTGCCGGGCGGGTACTGGTTGAGCCCGGCGTCGATGGATTCCTTGGCGGCGGTGAGCATCCCGGCCGGCCCGTCGGTGTCGGGGAAGCCCTGGCCGAGGTTCACCGCCCCGGTGCGCGTCGCCAACGCGGTCATCTCCGCGAAGATCGTCGAGGTGAACGGCCGCATCCTGGTGACTAGCGCTGGTACCCGCACAACGCCGAATCTTCACGGACAATGACGTCGTGGAGCAACTGACCGCCGCTGACCAGCTCAAGCGCCGAGACCTGCGCCGGATGAAACTCGTCGCCACGGGGTTCTTCGCCGCCGCGACCGTGATCTTCGTGGTGGCGCTGCTGTTCGAGGACGGCGGCCCGCCGTGGATCGGCTACGTGCGCGCCGCCGCCGAGGCCGGCATGGTCGGCGCGCTGGCCGACTGGTTCGCGGTGACCGCCCTGTTCCGCCGGCCGCTCGGGCTGCCGATCCCGCACACCGCGATCATCCCGACCAGGAAGGACACCTTCGGCGACGCGCTCGGCTCGTTCGTCGGGACCAACTTCCTGTCCGAGGACGTGGTCCGGGACAAGCTGCGGCGCGTCGGCGTGGCGCGCCGGGTCGGCGCGTGGCTGGAGCAGCCGGAGCACGCCGAACGGGTGACCGGAGAGCTGTCCAACGTCGTCAAGGGCGCGATCAGGGTGCTCCGCGACGAGGACGTGCAGGCGATCGTCGAGCAGGCCGTGGTGCGCCGGCTGACCGACCGGCCGTGGGGTCCGCCGCTGGGCGCGCTGCTGTCCCAGGTGCTCACCGACGGCGCGCACCACAAGCTGGTGGACCTGATGTGCGACCGCGCCCACGACTGGGTGCGCGACAGCTACGACAAGATCGTCGGCCTGGTCACCGAGCGCTCGCCGGTGTGGTCGCCGAAGTTCGTGGACTCGATGCTCGGCGACAAGGTGCACACCGAGCTGCTGAACTTCGCGCTGGCGGTGAAGACCGACGCCGACCACCCGATGCGGCGGGCGCTGGACCAGTTCCTGATCGAGTTCTCCCAGGACCTCCAGACCGACCCGGCCACCATGCAGCGGGCCGAGGCGGTCAAGCAGCAGGTCGTCGAGCACCCGGACGTGCAGCGGCTGATCGGGTCGGCCTGGGGCACGGCGAAGGGGATGCTGCTCACCGCCGCCGAGGACCCGGCGTCCGAGCTGCGCAAGCGCATCCGCACCGGGCTGACGTCGTTCGGCTCCCGGCTGGTCACCGACGACGCCATGCGCGCCAAGGTCGACGGGTGGCTGGAGGACGCGGCGGGGCACGTCGTGGGCAACTACCGCGACGAGATCACCACGCTCATCACCGACACCGTCGAGCGGTGGGACGCCGAGGAGACGTCCCGCAAGATCGAGCTCCAGGTGGGGCGCGACCTGCAATTCATCCGGATCAACGGCACGGTCGTAGGAGCCCTCGCGGGCCTGGTGATCTACACGGTCGGGCAGCTCGTGGTGTGAACCCCTGGGCGCTGCCGCACCACCGGGGGCGTGCGGCAGCACCCAGGCGCTACGACACGCTGAGCGCTCGCCGCTCCCGGAAGTTGCGCGCCTTCTCGCGGTTCCCGCAGACCTGCATCGAGCACCACATCCGCGATCGGTTGCGGGAGCGGTCGAAGAACGCCCACAGGCAGCCGTCCGCCTGGCAGATCCTGAACCGCTCCCACGACCCCAGCACCGCCAGCCGGGCCGCCGCGCCGAGCACCGCGCCCAGCGCGTCCTCGCTGGACAGCGTGGGCACGCCCTGGCTGAGGTCGACCCGGATCAGACCCGCGGCGGGGGTGGGGTCGGGGCCGTCGTGGCGTTCGCCCAGCGAAGCCCGCAACGAGGTGCGGACGGCGCGGGCCTCGGCCAGGTCCCCGACGTCACCCAGGCCGCGCTCGGCCACCCACGCCCGCCAGGCGGCGGCGTGGTCCAGCACGTCGGTGCCGAGTCCGGGATCTCGGGTGTTCAGGAAAGCGAGCAGCAGCTCCACATCGTGTTCCGCATCGCCGGCTCGACCCTGCGCAAAAGTCGCGTGGTCCCAGCCGGCCGCCAGACCAGTCACCCCACCACTGTAAGCGTCGACGGGTGGTGGTGTGGCGGAGTAACCGACAACTCGTGTACATCGGTTAGCCCCATTGCCCATTCGGGCGACCGCCGATCAGGCTATGCACACCATGTATACCTCGTGTGTATAGTCGCTCCCATGTCGATCGGACACACCCTGCTCGGCCTCCTCGAAAAGGGGCCACGGCACGGCTACGACCTGAAGAGGGCCTACGACGAGCGCTTCGGCCAAGACCGGCCGCTGCACTACGGGCAGGTCTACACAACGCTGTCCCGACTCCTGCGCAACGGCCTGGTGGCCGAGGCCGGCGTCGAGTCCGGTGACGGTCCGGAGCGCAAGCGGTACGCGATCACGGACGCGGGCGTGACGGACGTCGAGCAGTGGCTGGGCACGGCCGAGAAGCCGGAGCCGTACCTCCAGAACACCCTGTACACGAAGGTCGTGCTGGCGCTGCTGTCCGGTCGCAGCGCGGACGACGTGCTCGACGTGCAGCGCGCCGCGCACCTGGGCACCATGCGCGAGCTGACCCGGCGCAAGGCATCCGGCGACCTGGCCGACCAGCTCATCTGCGACCACGCCCTGTTCCACCTGGAAGCCGACCTGCGCTGGCTGGAGCTGACCGCCGCCCGGCTGGGCCAGTTGTCCGCGCAGATCGCGGGGGTGACCGGGTGAGCGCCCTGCTGGAGGCGATCGACCTGCACAAGTCGTTCGGCCCGACCCCGGCGCTCGACGGTGCCGGCCTGCGGGTGCGGGCGGGCGAGGTCGTGGCGGTGATGGGGCCGTCCGGTTCGGGCAAGTCCACTCTGCTGCACTGCCTGGCGGGCATCCTCACGCCGGACGCGGGCGTGGTCCGGTACCGGGACGTCGAGCTGAGCTCGATGGGCGACGGCGCGCGCAGCGAGCTGCGCCGGACCGACTTCGGCTTCGTGTTCCAGTTCGGGCAGCTCGTGCCCGAGCTGAGCTGCCTGGAGAACGTGGCCCTGCCGCTGCGGCTCGGCGGCCTGAAGCGCCGCGAGGCGGAATCGCGCGCCCTGGAGTGGCTGGAGCGGCTGGAGGTGGCCGCCGTGGGCGACAAGCGCCCGGGAGAGACCTCCGGCGGGCAGGGTCAGCGGGTCGCGGTGGCCCGCGCCCTGGTGACGGGCCCGCGCGTGGTGTTCGCCGACGAACCGACCGGCGCGCTCGACTCGCTGAACGGCGAACGCGTGATGCAACTGCTCACCACCGCCGCCAAGGAGACCAACGCCGCCGTGGTCCTGGTGACGCACGAGGCCCGGGTGGCCGCCTACTCCGACCGTGAGGTCGTCGTCCGCGACGGCCGTTCCCGCGAGGTGGCACCGGTCCGATGAACCACCTGCTCACCTCCGTCCGGCGCTGGGCCCGCCACACCGTGGCGGACCGGGCCGTCCGCCTACCGGCCCCACGCCCACTCCGCCGCAACCCGGCCCGCACCAGGCCGGACGCCCACACCCCGAGCCACGACGCCAAGCAGTCGGACCACCCGTCCCCCCACCACGCAGCACCCCACCACCCGGCACCTCACCGCGCGGCACCTCACCGGGCGTCCCCCGCCACCCCCACCTCCACCGCCTCCACCTCAGCGGCCACCGCACCGCCACCCCCCGCACCGCCACCCCCCGCACCGGCTCCCGCCACCACGTGCAAGCCGGCAACGACAGACCACACCCCGGCCCACCACCCGTCGGCCACCGTCCGCCCGCGCCTCCGCGCGCTGCCCACCCGCGCCGCCGACAGCCGTGCCCGGCGTGCGGAGGGGGCCCGGTGAAGGGCTGGCTGAGCGACCTCGTGCTGGGCGTCCGCCTGGCCATGGGCGGCGGTCGCACGTCGTGGGCCCGGCTGACGTTGACCGGTCTGGGCATCGGCTTGGGCATCGTCGTGCTGCTGGCGGCGTCGTCCGTGCCGACAATGCTGGCCGCCCGCGCCGAACGGAGTGCCGCGGGCCAACCCGTGACGGCGCAGACCACCCAACCGACGTCGGACGTGCTGTACGTCAAGGACTGGATGTCGAGCTATTACGGGCGGCCGATCGCCGGGGACTTCGTCCTGGCGAGCGGTCCGGGTGCGCCGGTCCCACCGGGGGTGTCGAAGGTGCCCGGTGACGGCGAGATCGCGCTGTCCCCCGAGTTGGCGCGGCTGCTCGACTCCCCGGAGGGCGAGTTGCTGCGCGAGCGCTTCCCGCAGCGCCGGGTCGAGCTGATCACCCAGGCCGGGCTCAACTCACCCCGCGACCTGGTGTTCGTCGCGGGCGACGCGACCGTGCAGCGCGACGACGAGCAGGCCGTCGTCTCCTTCGGTGGTGAGCTGCGGGAGCGCGGCCTCGACCCGGTCCTGTCGCTGCTGATCATGGTCGGCGTGGTGGCGCTGCTGTTCCCGGTTCTGGTGTTCGTCGGCATCAGCGCCCGGCTGGCGGGTGCCGAGCGCGATCGGCGGCTGGCCGCGCTGCGGCTCGTCGGCGCGGGCGCGCAACGGGTGCGCCGGATCGCCGCGGGCGAGGCGCTGCTCGGCGCGGTGACCGGCATGGTGATCGGCGCGGGGCTGTTCCTGGTGGCCCGCCAGTTCGTGGAGCGGCTGGAGCTGATGGGCATCAGCGTGTTCGTCAGCGACCTGACGCCGACACCGCCGCTGACCGCGCTGATCGCGGTGCTGGTACCGGTGCTGGCCGTGGTGACGTCGCTGATCTCCATGCGCCGCACGGTGGTGGAGCCGCTGGGCGTCGTGCGGCGGGCCAAGCCGGTGCGCCGGGTGATGTGGTGGCGGACGGTGCCCGTCTTCGTCGGCACGGCGGCGCTGTGGAGCCAATCCGGACTGCTGGCCGGCTCGGAGCACCAGGCGTCCGAGCCGGTGGTGGTCGGCGGCATCCTCCTGCTGCTGTTGAGCATCCCGCTGCTGCTGCCGTGGGTGGTGGAGCGCGCGGTGGGCAGGTTGCGCGGCGGTGCGCCGTCGTGGCAGCTCGCGATCCGCCGGCTCCAGGTGGACAGCGGCACGGCGGCCCGCGTGGTCGGCGGCGTGTCCGTGGTCCTGGCCGGTGCCATCGCCGTGCAGTCCGTGCTGGTGAGCGCGGAGCACAAGATCGTGGACCGCCCGGTCGACACCGCCGACCGCAGCCGCACGGTGGTGCAGTTGACCGACTGGTCCGAGGAGAACCTGGAGCAGACCGTCGGCCTGCTCAGCCGGGCCGTGGACCCGGCCCGCGTCCACCCGCTGTTGGGGATGCAGTTCGAGTTCGACGAGGACAACGCCTTCGGGGCGTCGGTCGGCTCGTGCGAGACGCTCAAGACCCAGGCCACGCTGGACGGGTGCGCGGACGGTGACGCCTTCTACGTCACCAGCGCCGCAGGGGACGACGCGGACAGGCGGGCCAAGCTCCGGCCGGGCTCGACCGTCACGCTGACCAAGGGCCACCACGAGGACCGGGTGGTCGGTTCGCGGTGGACGATCCCGGACTACCGGGTGGTGCAGCCGCCGGAGCAGGCCGACGGCTACGCCGACCCGGGCCTGCTGCTGACCCCGGGCGCGCTGCGGGGAGTCGACGTCGAGTACGGCTACGGCTCGATCCGGGTCGACGTCGACCCGGACGACCCCGCGATGGTCGAGGAGTTGGGCAACGCCATCGCCCCGCTGACCTGGCGGGTGTACACGTACTACTACGGCCGGACCGAGGTGGCCGAACAGGTCCAGGCGTTCCAGAGCGTCCGCCAAGGCCTGCTGGCGGGTTCGCTGCTCACCCTCCTGCTGGCCGGGGCCAGCCTGCTGATCCTGGCGCTGGAACAGGTGCGGGAACGCCGTCGCCCGCTGGCGGTGCTGGCCGCGAGCGGCGTCCCGCGCGGTGCGCTGAGCCGGTCGTTGCTGTGGCAGAACGCGGTGCCGCTGGTGCTGGCCCTGGTGGTGGCGGTGGCCATCGGCTCCGGCCTGGGGGTGCTGCTGCTGCGGATCGTCGAGCAGCCGATCGTCGTCGACTGGGCGAGCGTCGGAATCCTGAGCGGCACCTCGCTGCTGCTGGTGATCCTGGTGACCGCACTGACCCTGCCGGCCATGAGGAGGGCGACGGGAGCACTGGGCCTGCGCTCGGAGTAGCACAACTCGGGCTCCTCCACCGAGGGCGAGCACCCGGCCCGCACCGGCGACCGCAAGCTCAAGCGGGTAGGACACCCCCGCGCGCCCACCCCCGCGCCGCCACCCACTTCCCGGGGCGGCGGCGCACCCCTCCGTCCACACGCGCCCCGCTACCCCGAGCCCGTTCCCGAACCCGTGCCCGCAGCCATTTCCGCAGCCATTTCGGCCCTCCTGGCCACCAGACGGGCACCCGGACCGTCTTCACCTACGTGATCCCCCCATCCCCCTCCCACCAGACCCGCCACCGAGCCCGGGACGTGCGCCGGTGAACGAGAGGTGGTCGGCGGACCTGGTCCTCGGGGTCCGGCTGGCCGTCGGGGGCGGCCGGACCTCGTGGGCCAGGCCGGCGCTGACCGCGACCGGTGTCGGCCTCGGCGTCCTGGTGCTGCTCCTGGCCGCGTCGATCGGCCCGGCCCGGGAGGCCAAGTCCGAACGGGTCCAGGCCGCCGCGCTCGACCAGGCGCGCTTCTCCGGACCGCTCCGCGCGGACGCGGGCACCGCGCCGCTGCGGGCCCGCGAGGTGGTCGTCTCCTGGCAGGGTCGCCGCATCCTCGGCGTGGAGGTCGCCGCCACCGGTGCCGACCGGCCCACCCCGCCCGGTGTCGGCCGCCTGCCCGCGCCGGGCGAGGTCGTGGTGTCGCCGGAACTCCTGCACCTCGTCCAGACCGACGACTCGATGCGCGCCCGCTTCCCGGAACGGGTGATCGGCGTCATCGCCGACGCGGGCCTGCCGAGACCGAAATCCCTCCTGTTCTACGCGGGCCTGCCCGACGCGCTCGTCGCGGACGCGGCACCGGCGGCGGGCTTCGGCGTCACCGGCCGCCAGTCGACGCTGCTGCCCGCCTACCGGCTGCTGATGGTCTCCGCGATCGGCGCGCTGCTGGTGCCGCTCGGCATCTTCGTGCTGGTCGCCACCCGCCTCGGCGCGACCGGTCGGGACCGCCGGCTGGCGGTGATCCGCCTGGTCGGCGCGAGCCGCGACCGGGTCCGGTGGATCGCCGGCGGTGAAGTCCTGACCGGGGCGGTGCTCGGGCTGTTCGTCGGTGTCGCGCTGTTCTTCGCGGCCCGCCCGCTGGCCCGGTTCATCGAGGTCGAGGGCGTCGGGTTCTTCCCCACCGACCTGCTGCCCGATCCGCTGCTGGGCGCGTTGATCGGCGTCGGCGTGCCGGTGGTCGCCGTGGTGGCGGCGCTGGTCGCGCTGCGCACGGTCGACGTCGGACCGCTGGGCCTGGTCAAGACGCTCGCCACGGCGGCCGACGCGCCGGTCCGCCGGGCCTGGTGGCGGTTCGCCCTGATGAGTGTCGGCGCGGCGGTCCTGGTGGTGGTCTCGGTGGCCGGCAGCGTCCGCGCGGCGGTGACCGACTCGACCACGGCGGTCCCGCTGGGCCTGGGCATCGCGCTGGTGCTGGCCGGCACCGGCGCGGTGCTGCCGTGGCTGGTGGGCCGGGTCGCGGCGGGCGCGCGGCCGGAGGGGGTCGCGCCGATGCTCGCGGTGCGCGGGCTGCGGTCCGACACCGGGGGGCCGCGCGTGCTGGCCGGGGTGGTCGTGGTGCTGGCCGGGTCGCTGGCGTTGCAGGTCCTGCTGGGCGTCGCCGCGCGGGCCACCGCCGAGTCGGCACTGGACTCCGAGGCCGACCGGTGGGTGCTGGGCGTGTCCGAGCACACCCCGATCCGCTCGCTGGAGGAGGCGATCGCGCTGATCGGCGGGGTGCGGCGGGTCAGCGAGGTGCGGCGGTACGAGCAGTCCTCGCCGGTGCCGGCGGTGGTGGTGAGCACGGATTGCGCCGAGCTCGCCGACCGCCTGGAGGTGACCGGCTGCGTGCCCGGCGCGGTGTACCGGACGGCCGAGGGCCGCGCCGCGCCGCCGCCCGGCACCGCGCTGACGATCGACGGGCACGCGTGGACCGTGCCGGAGACCAGGGTGGTGCCCGGCCGGGCGACCGGCCTGTTCGTGGCGAACGGGCCGGACGCCGCGCCCGCCGCCGCACCGCCCGCCGAGCTGGTGGTGGTCGGCGACCCCGACCAGGCGTTCGGCGACCGGCTGCTGGCCGCGACCGGCCGCGTCGACCGGGGTGTCGCGCTGACCTCGGCCTACCACGACCTCCAGGTGGAACTGTTCACGTCGTTGCGCGGTGGCGTGATCGGCGGCTCGGTGCTGCTCACCCTGCTGGCCGTGGTGGGGCTGGCGGCCGTGGACCAGGTCTGGGAGCGCCGCCGGCACACGGCCGTGCTGACCGCGAACGGCGTGCCGCGCCGGGTGCTCGCGGCGGCGGCGGTGTGGCAGTCGGTGATCCCGATCGCGCTGGGCATCGGCCTGGCCGTCCCGGTCGGGCTGGGCACGGCGTGGCTGGTGGTGCCGGCCGAGCGCTTCCGGGTCGACTGGGTCGAGCTGGTGACCACGGTCGGCATGGCGGCGTTCGTGGTGCTCGCCGTGTCGCTGTGCACGCTGCCCGCCCTGAACCACGCGATCCGCCCGGAGAGCCTGCGCACCGAATAGCCGCTTGTCGAGGTGTCGAGGTGTCGAGGTGTCGAGGTGTCGAGGTGTCGACGAAGTTCCGGTAGACGCACCGGAGTCGGGGGCCGTTCCGCGAACCACACCTTCGGGCGGCAGCGGGAGCCGCGCGGACCGAGCGACCCTCACATCGCCATGCAAGATCAACGGAACGCCGAACTGCTGACCCGGGCCCACCACGGGGACCAGCGCGCGTGGCGGGAACTCGTCGACCGGCACATCCGACTGGTGTGGGCGGTGGCCCGGTCGCACCGGCTGAGCCCGGACGACGCGGCGGACGTGAACCAGACCGTGTGGCTGATCCTCGCGGAGAACCTGACCACGATCCGCCACCCGGAACGGCTCAGCGCGTGGCTCACCACGACCACCCGCCGCGAGTCGCTGGCCGTGCTGCGCCTGCGCGGCCGGGAACAACCCGTGGACCTGTGGGACTCGGTCGACGAGGACGAGCCGACACCGGAGGACCTGGCGATCGGCCTCGACACCGATTCCCGCCTGTGGCGCGCCTACACCACGCTCACCGACCGCTGCCGGCAGATCCTGCACCTGCTCGCGTTCGCGCCGGAGACGCCCTTCCGGCAGGTGGCGGACGCCGTGGGCATCCCGGCGAACAGCCTGGGCCCCACCAGGGGGCGGTGCCTGGAGGTCCTGCGCCGCCGGCTGGCCCGGATGGAGGTCGTCCGATGAACGACCGGACCCTGCTCGACGCGCTCGCCGGCCTGCTGGACCGGGTCGACCCGCCGCCCCCGGCGCTCGCCGCCCGCGCCCGGACCGCGTTCACCGAGCGCACCGGAGCGCTGCCCGCCCGCCTGATCACCGACTCCGCGCACACCACCGAGACCGGGATGCGCGGCGTCGGCCGCATCCGCACGATCCGCTTCACCGAACTGGACCTGCGCCTGGAGCCCACCGGGACGGGCCTGCACGTCACCGGCCTGGCCCGCACGGGCACCCACGCGGTGGCGCACTGGCCGGGCGGTGCCCGCACCACCCCCGTCGACCCGTCGGGCTGGTTCCACGTCGACCACGTCCCGCCCGGCCCGGTCCGCTTCGTGCTCCGCGACGAAGGCCGCCCCGACATCGCGACCCGCTGGTTCGTCGCATGACCGCCACGCACGGCGGCCACGAGCGCGCCCTGACCCTGGTCGAGCAGGGCCGCCTCGGTGCCGCGCACCGGCTCACCGCCGAAACCCTGACCGGCACCGACGACCCGAAGATCCACCTCACCGCCGCGTGGATAGCCCTGGACCGAGGCGACGGGGACGCCTGCGCGCGGCACCTGGGCGCGGCACCGTTCACCGGCCTGGACCGCGCCAGGGCGCACTGCCTGCGCGGCCTCCTGCTGTGCCAGCAGTCCACGCCCCACCGCGCCGCCGCCGGCCTCACCGAGGCCGTCCGCGCCCTGCGCCGCCACGGCGACCGGCGCTGGCTGGCCAACGCCCTGACCGGGCGCGGCATCGCCCGCGCCCACGCGCTGGACCCGGTCGGCGCGGACGCCGACTTCACCGCCGCGCACGCCATCCTGACCGGACTGGACGAGCCGGCCAGAGCCGCGATGTGCTTGCACAACAGGGGTTTCGCGGCGATGCTGGCCGGTCGCACCCCGGCCGCCCTGCGCCACTACGAGCAGGCCGCCCGCGAAGGTCTGCGCACGTCGACCCGCCCGGAGGCCCTCGTGGACCGCGCCCAGGCCCTCCTCGACACGGGCCTGATCCGCGAGGCCCGCGACGTCCTGCACCCCGCCGTCGCCCTGCTGACCCGGTGCGACCGGGGTTCCCGACTGCCCGAGGCCCTGCTCCTCGCGGCCCGCTGCGCGTTGCGGGACGACGATCCCCGCGCCGCCCGCACGTTCGCCGAGCACGCCGAAGCCCTGTTCACCGCCCAGCGCCGCGCCCGGTGGGTACCCGCCGCCCAGGCCGTGGCCCTGCGCGCCGGCCGGCCCGGCACCCCTGCCGGGACCGCCCGGACGTGCGCCGACCAGGGCCACCACGACGAGGCCGCCGAGCTGCACCTCACCGCCGCGCCGGACCGGATCCCCCGCCACCGGGGCACGCCGAGGTCCCGCGCGATCGGCTGGCTGGCCCGCGCCCGCACCGCCACCACCAGGCGTGCCGCCGCCTCGGCCTGCCACGCGGGCCTGCGCCTGCACACCCCGGACACGTGGCCGGGCACCGAGCTCACCGACACCGCCCTGCACCACGCCCTGGCCGGTCGGGACGCCCGGTCGGTGGTCCGCTGGTCCGAGCGCCGGCGCAACTCCGCGCCCACCCCGACCGCCGAGACCGCCCTGGTCCTGCTCCACCTGAGAGCGGCCCGGACCCGCGCCGAGCACGCCCGGGTCGTCGTGCTGGAGCGGGAGGTCCGCCGGCTCTCGCTGGCCGCCGGCACCACCCGGACCCCGACCGCGCGGTTGGACGAGCTCGCGGGTGCCCTGGGGGACAGGGCACTGCTCGACTTCGTGCACCACCGGGGTCGGCTCGTCGCGGTGTCGGTGGTCACGGGCCGCTTCCGCCTGCACGACCTGGGGGACGCGCGGACCACGGCCGGGCACGCGACTTCGTTGGAGCTGAAGGAGAACCGCGCCGCCCTGGACCACCTGGACGCCCTGCTGGCCCCGGCCGGCGACCACCCCCTGGTGATCGTGCCGAGCCGGGAGCTGGCCCGGGTGCCGTGGGCCGCGCTGCCCGCCGCCCGGGGCCGCCCGGTCTCGGTGGTGCCGTCGGCGACCTGCTGGCTGACCGCGTCCCGGCTACCGCTCGCGATCGAGCGCCGGATGTGGGTGGCCGGCCCGAACCTCCGCCACGCGGAACAGGAGATCACCGCACTGCGCGCGGCTCACGGTGGCGAACGGTTCCGGACGGTCGCTTCGGCATTGTCGGGAATGGCCCGATCGGACGTCGTGCACATTGCCGCGCACGGCGTGCGGCGAACCGATCTGCCGTTGTTCTCCCACGTGGAGCTCGCCGACGGCCCGGTGCACGGGTACGACTTCGACCACCTCCGGAACGCGCCTTCGGTGGTCGTCCTGTCGGCCTGCGATTCCGGGTTGGCCACCACGTTGGTGCGGCGCGGGGTCCGAGCGGTGATCGCCAGCGTCCGCCCGGTCCCCGACGACCGCGTCGCGGCCCTGATGCTCGACCTGCACGCGCACCTCGCCACCCCGGCGCACGCGCTCGCCCGCGCCCAGGAGAACCACGGCGACCTGGGCTTCACCTGCGTGGGCGCGGGGTAGCGCCCGCTCCGCACAGGCGGTTCCCGGCCGGTGCGGGGGTGCGGACCCGGCGAACGGCCTCGTCCGGTGCCACGCCCTCGTGCAGGAGCCGGGCGAGGTCGGCCGCGACGCGGGGAGCGGCGAACGAGGTGCCGCTCCACCGCGCGTACCCGTACGCACGCCCTCCCCCTCCGGCCAGCCGGACGAAACTGCTGGTCACGTCGACTCCCGGCGCGATCGCGTCGACCCACGTCCCGTGGTTGGAGAAGCTCGCGTCCGCCCCGACCGCCACCACCTCCGGCAACGCCGCCGGCCACACCGGACGCGAGGTGCCGCCGTTGCCCGCCGCCGCGACGACCACCCCGCCGACCCGCCCGACCTCGTGCCGCAGCACCGGCGGGCACCGGTCGTCCGACGTGTGGCACCCCGCCGTGAGCAGGACGACGTCCGCACCGCGCGCCGCGCGCAGACCACTGGCGACCGTCACGTCGTCGGTCAACCCGAGCGAGGACAACACCCGCCGTGGCCGCACCCGGACGCCCGGCGCGTGTCGCACCAGGACACCCGTCACGAACGTGCCGTGCCCGGCCTGCCGGTCCTGCCCCGGTCGGCCGTCCGCGTCCAGCACCTCGGGGACGGCGGTGAACCAGGTGCGCCCGGCGAACCACGGGTGCGGGTCCAGCCCCGTGTCGAGCACGGCGACCGTCACGTCCCAGGTCTCCTCACCCGGCGGGGGCGGGGCGTCGGCGGGTTCCGGCAGGGGCCGCGCGGTGCCGATCATGATGGGGCTGCCCAGGTGCACGTGGTTGGGCGCGACGTCGAGACCGCTGTCCGCCGCGATCCGCACCGGTTCCCCTCCCGGCCGCAGCCTGATCCGGGCGAAGTTCGGTTCGGCCGTTTCGTCCACCCGGTCCACCCAGCGGCGCAGGTGGTCGGCCGCCGCGCGCACGCCGTCCGATCGCACCAGCAGTTCACCTGAACGGACCAGGCACTCCTGCGGCCCCCCGGGATCGTGCACCACCAGGTCCGGTTGTTCCGCACGCCAGGATTCGGCGAGTTCCGCCAGCGAGATGACATCGAAGCTGTCCACACCGGACAAACTGCCCGCTGTCCACACCGGACGCTCGTTGTGGTCACCCGATGCGCTGAACACGACGCACGGTGTTCACGGACGGGCGCGATTACCCGGACAGCCGCACCACACCGCCCTTCCGGGTGGGTTCCGTGCCAGAACGTTCGAAATCGCGGTGACCAGTGCTAGACATGGCAGAACGTCGACCTCGAACGGTCCGTCGCGTTCGCCGTACCCGGAACGGTGGTGATCTCCAGTGGCAGTCTCCGACGCGGTGCGCCGCAGCGGATCGCTGCTGCTCCGGGCGCTGGCCGTGGGCGGATTCGCCACGACGGCCTGGTTGCTGGGCACAGGTGCCGCCGCAGCGGACGGCCAGAACCACCCGGACGAGGGGCCCACGACGCTCGACGTGGTGAACGTCGCGGTCGACCAACAGCGCACCGCGACCGCGGAGCTGCTGGAAGCGATCTTCACCGACCACCTGACGCCGGCTCTGCCCGGTCCGGTGGTCATCTCACCCGTCCAGGTGCCGTCCCCGATCGGCGCGGACCTCCCGATCCAGTCGGCCGCCCCGGTGACCGGGCCGGTCGCGGAGACCGTCGCGGAGACCGCCGAGGGGCCGACCAGCTTCACCGGCGGCACCGCGAACAGCGGTACCGGCACGCGGACGGGCCTGATCGTCAACACCGTGCCCGCGCCCGTGTACGAGGCGAAGGTGGCCGCGAAGGCGGCAGCCCGCCAGGCGGCGCTCCAGACCGAAGCGCCCGCGCCGGTGCCCGACGAGGTGCCCGTGCCGGTCCCGACGCCCGTCGAGGCGCAGCTCCCGGTGACCACCGCACCCGAGCCCGCGCCACCCCCGGCCCCGGTGCCGACCCCGGCCGACGAGCCCGCCGCCGAGGCCCCGGTGACCTGGGAGAACCCGGAACCCGCGCCCGCCGCCCCGGCACCCAAGCAGGCCCCGGCACCCACCGGGCCGACGACGGCGTCGACCAGCGGCCACGACAACTCGAACGGCCACCGGGGCGGCGTGATCGCGTCCGCGACCAGCCAGGCGGGCTTGATCGCGCCCGCCGTGTGGTCGGTGGAGCAGCGCGAGGACGACCGCTCCCCGGGCAGCGTCCCGGGGCTGCCCAGCACGTCACCCGACTGAGCGAGACGGCACAGTCCTGCCCTGAGCGCGGGACCCGCCACCCCCGGTCGACTCTCCGGTGACCCCCTTCCGAGGTTGTCGTCACACCCCGGAACCCCTTGCACCACCACGAACTCCCGGTTCCTGCCGACCGCGCCCCGACAGGAACGGGCACGATCCCGTCGTCGTCACACTGCCCCTGTGCCCCGACGGGATCCCACGGGAACCTGCGGCCGGGGACGCCCTCCCTGGAGCGTCCCCGCCGCAGGTCCACGGACCACCATCGGGCTCCGGCTCATCGAGGGGCTGCGCCGGAGCCCGATGGGGGCGATCTCCTCGCCGGGGTGCCGGGTCAGGCCACGGGCATCGTGATGTCGGCCTCCCCGACCGCCGGCGAGGTGCCGTTGACCGAGGCGGCCACCAGGCCCAACCGGCGGACGGCTTCGCGGAGGACGTCCGCCGGCAGGACGTACGGCAGGCGCAACCACCGCTCGAACCCGCCGTGCGCACCGAAGCGGGACCCGGGTGCCAGGCGGATGCCGTGGTTCTGGGCCACCACCGCCACCCGCGTGCTGATCGGCGCGTCCAGCTCGCACCACACGCTCAGCCCGCCCTCCGGCCGCCGGAACCTCCACTGCGGACAGTGCTCCCGCAGCCCGGCCAGCACCACGTCCCGCTGGGTCGCCAGCAGCGCGCGCCTCCTGGCCAGCGCCGCGTCCGGGTCGGCCATCAGGTCCGCCAGCACCATCTGCTCGACCACCGCCGACCCCAGGTCGAGCGCGGTCCGGGTGGACACCAGCCGGTGGACGACCTCGGGAGAGGCCCGGATCCACCCGATCCGCAGCCCGCCCCAGTACGCCTTGCTCGCCGATCCGAGCGTGATGACCAGCTCTTCCGCGAACGACGCCATCGGCGGCGGCCCGTCCAGCGGATCGCCGTCGAGGTCGAGCTCCACCACCGTCTCGTCGATGACCAGCGGCGTCCGCGCCCGCCGGGCGATGGAGGCCAGCTCGGCCCGCCCCTCGGCGTCCAGCCGGTGGGCGGTGGGGTTGTGGAAGTCCGGCACCAGGTACGCCATGCGCGGCGCGGCCTGGCGGAGCGCCGCCGCGATGCCGGGCAGGTCCCACCCGGTCGACGTCAGCGCCACCGGCACCGGGATGGCCGACACGGACTTGATCGCGTCCAGCGCGTTCGGGTAGCTCGGCTGCTCGACCAGCACCCGGTCCCCCGGCCCGGTGAGCAGGCGCAGCGTGAGCGCCAGGGCGTGCTGCGCGCCGCTGGTGATCACGATCTGGTCCGGCGACGTGGGCAACCCCCGCGCGGCGAACCGGGCCGCGATGCGTCGCCGCAGGTCGGGTAGCCCGTGCTCGTAGTACCCGTGGTCCGTCAACTGCTCGGGCAGCCGCAGCCGGACCGAGTCGAACGCGGCGAGCATCCCGGAGATCGCGGGCGGCGCGGCGCGGGCGAAGTCGACCATGCTCTGCCCGACCAGCGGGGTGTCCGGCACGATCCCGAGCGACCCGGTGGGCAGGCTGATCCACGACCCCGCGCCGCGCCGGCTGGCGACGAGCCCCTCGGACCGCAACTGGTCGAGCGCCGCGGTGATCATGGTCCGGCTGACGGGGAGCGCGTCGGCCAGCTCGCGTTCGGCGGGCAGGCGGGTGCCGGCGGGCAGCCGGCCGTCCAGGACGAGCATCCGGATCGCGGCGGCGAGGTCCGCTGAGCCCTGGCGGGCACCGCGGCGTCGCCACTCCCCGAGCTGGCGGGCCAGCCGGAGGCCGGATATACGTCCACCTGGTGGGACGTCATAGTTCATAAGGCCAATTATTGAACTTTGGCTCTGGAAAACAAAGCCAATCCGGGCGGACGATGGCCACATGCTCGCCGCCCTCACCCAGGTCCCCGTCTCCGTTTCCCCCGTCCGCCGCGTCCCGCAACTCGTGGCGGGGCTCTGGCTCTACGGCACGAGCATGGCCCTCCAGATCCGCGCGACGCTCGGCCTCGACCCGTGGGACGTGCTGCACGAGGGCCTGACCAAGCGCACCGGCCTGAGCTTCGGCACGATCACGATCATCGTCGGCGCGCTGGTGCTGCTCTGCTGGATACCGCTGCGGCAGAGACCGGGTGTGGGCACGATCGCGAACGTCTTCCTGATCGGCGTCGCCGTGGACGTGACGCTCGCGCTCCTGCCCACCCCGTCGGACCTGGTGGTCCGCATCCTGTTCCTGGTGGCGGGCATCGTCCTCAACGGGCTGGCCGCCGCCGTCTACATCGGCGCGCGCCTCGGTCCCGGCCCGCGCGACGGCCTGACCACGGGGTTCTGCGCGCGGACCGGGACCTCGCTGCGGCTGGTGCGCACCGCGGTCGAACTCGTCGTGCTGGCGGGCGGCTGGCTGCTGGGCGGCACGATCGGCATCGGCACGGTCCTCTACGCGCTGGCCATCGGCCCGCTCACCCAGGCGTTCCTGCCGCTGGTCACCTGGGTCGGTTCGCGACCAGCTTCCTGACCTCGGGGTAGGTCACCCCGCGAGCCGCCAGCACCTCGGCCACGAGCCCGCCACCGGCCAGCAGCGCCAGCACCAGGTGCTCCCGGCCGAGGGTCCCGTGGCCGAGGTCGCGGGCTTCGACGAGGCCGCGCACCAGCACCTGCTTGGCCGCCGCGGTGAAGGGCAGGTGCCCCCCGAACGTCCACCGCCTGCGCTTGGCCGGGCCCGCCAGCGCGCCTTCCCCGAACGACCGCTCGACCGAGGCGACGACGTCGTCCACGTCGATCCCGAGCCCGCGCAACGCTTCCGCGTCGGCCGAGCTGAGCCCGCCCTTGCGCCGGGCGTCCCGGAACACCTCCTCGACCTCCGCGCGGGACACCCCGAACAGCGCGAGCACCGGCGTGCCGAGCAGCGCGAGCAACAGGTGCTCGGGCCCGATCTCGCCGGCGGACGCCTGCTGCGCCTCCTCGACCGCGTCGTGCACGGCCTGCTTGGCGTCTTTGGTGAACCGTTCGCCGATCATCGGCTGCCCCCGTGCTTCTTGTGGACGGCCTGCCGGCTGACGCCGAGCTCGGCCGCGATCTCCTGCCACGACCAGCCCCGGACGCGGGCGTTGCGCACCTGGACCGCTTCGAGCTGTTCGAGCAGCCTGCGCAGGGCGCTGACCGCTCGCAGCCCGACCTGGGGGTCCTGGTCGCCCGCTGCCGAAGCGAGATCCGTTGCCTCCGTCATGACGTCAACCTTGGTTGACAATCCTGCGGTTGTCAACCCACGTTGACGCTAAGCTCGGAGTCGATGCCCGAGATCACCACCGCCGAGCGCGCCGGGGTCGGCCCGGACGGCGCGCCGAGGCCCACCGAAGACCGGATCGTCGTGCTGGAGAACGCGGTCGTCCTGCTGGACGGCGCGACCTCGCCCACCCCGCGAGCCCGCGACGGCGGTTGGCACTCCGCCCGGCTCGCCGCCCAGTTCGGCCCCGCCGACGGCCACCTGCGCGGCGACCTGGCCGACGAGCTGGCCGCCGCGATCGCCCGGCTCGCCGCCGAACACGGCCTGGTCCCCGGCGACTCGCCGTCCTCCACGGCCGCGATCGTGCGCTGGACCGACGAGACCGTCGACGCACTCGTGCTCGCGGACAGCCCGGTCGTCGTGTTCGGGGAGGGCATCGACGTCGTGGCCGACGACCGGCTCCGCGACCTGCGCGGAAAAGTGGGCAGGGTCACCGACTGGCGCAACCGCGAGGGCGGTTTCTGGGTGGCCGAGGCCGAGCCCGCCGCCGCCCACCGCGCGGTCCGCCGGTCGTGGCGACGTGACGCGGTCCACACGGTGCTGATGGCGACCGACGGCGTTTCGTGCGGGGTGGACGATTACGCGCTTTTCGCGGATTGGCGAGAAGTGGTGGACATCACTTTCGCAAAAGGACCGGAGGCGGTGCTCGACGCGATCCGGGAAGCCGAGGCGACCGACCCGGAACGAGTTCGGTGGCGACGGCCGAAAGTGCACGACGACCAGGCGCTGGCGGTGCTGCGCTTCACACCGTGAAAAGCGGAAAGCCGCACAAGTTCCCTTGTGCGGCTTTCCGTGAGCTGGTGGCCAGGGGCGGGGTCGAACCGCCGACCTACCGCTTTTCAGGCGGTCGCTCGTACCAACTGAGCTACCTGGCCAGGTGGCGGCCCGGCCGTGCAGCCGAACTACCTTGCGACCCAGACGGGACTCGAACCCGCGACCTTCGCCGTGACAGGGCGACGCGCTAACCAACTGCGCCACTGGGCCTTGCTCTACTACGTGCCCCCAACGGGATTCGAACCCGCGCTACCGCCTTGAAAGGGCGGGGTCCTAGGCCGCTAGACGATGGGGACCCGGTTCCTCCAGCAGCCTCTCGGGCCACCTTCTTCCCAGGCCCTCCACGCTGTCCGGTGGAAGCATCGTAAGCATAGGGCACGTATGCCACCTACTCCAAAACGGGGGGTCTCCACCGTTGTTGACCTGCGATTCTTTCCTCGGCGAGACCGCCTCGAAGACGCTTGGGGGGCCGCGAGCCCCCTCCGGAGACCCTCGATCGCCCACCGACGACCGGCGCGGCCCCGACGCCCGGACCGCTCACAGGCGGTGAGCCCGGTGGCGACGACACCGCCGTCAACGCTCGGACCAGGCGTTATGAGCGCTTGGCGGCACCACTGACCACTGGATGACAACGTTGTGAAAACTCGGGGGCGGCGAATGGCCGCTTTGCGGCGGCGCGCCACTCCTCCGTGGGGGGACCCGGCGGTGACAACCGCGGCCCGGCCTGGTGATTGCCCCGGATCAGCCGGCTCGGTAGGTTCCGAAGTGGCCCACCCGAGACGCGCTTCCGGGGGGTGCGCGTCTCGGTTGGGCCGTTCACCCGGCGCTCCTACCGCTGGACGGGTGGTGTGCCCCCGTCCTCACCCGGCGAGAGCCCGAGCATGTCGAGCAGCAGTCGGCAGTCTTCGGCGCTGGTCGCGCCGCGGGCCACGGACAGCCGCGCGCGGTGGACCTGTTCGTCCGAGATCCGCGATGGTTCACCGGTCCGCTGCGCGGGCACCCCACCGCCCGGCCTGGACATGATGTCGTCCTGGTTCCACAGGAACTGACGCACTTCTAGGGACCCGCTCATGACGCCTCCCCGACTTGAGGTTGGCGCGAGGCTAAGCGAGCCCGTCGAACCGCCGCAGCCCCCCGCAGAGTGATTCCAAGGCAACGCAGTGTCACTTTCCGTGTAGACGACCTGGTGTCAAGCAACCCGTGATGTGCTTGCCGCGAACAACGAGAGGGTGGACCCATGACCGACCCGGACTCCCGTCCGCAGCCCGCCGAGGCTCCCCGGGCCCCGGCCGCCGACACCGCCGGCACCGCGTCCGACACCGTGCCGGACGCCGTCCCGGACGCCAGTCCCGACGCCGGCCCGGCGGACGAGCCGAGCCCCGAGGCCGCCGGGGACCCGCCCCGCCCGGCCCCGCCGGTGGACCCGCAGTCGCTCTTCGGCAGCCTGTCGCTGGCGTCGATCGAGGCGGACATCGACGCGATGATGAACGACAAGATGACCGAGCTCGACGGCATGCTGGCGGGCCTGGAGCAGCTCGTCGTGCGACTGGAGGGCGAGATCACCTCGCTGGAGACCCCACCGGACGATAGCCCTACCCCCTAGGGGTATTCTCGGAGTGGACCACGCCGAGAGGAACGAGGTGCTCATGTCCGTCAAGACCACCTACACCGTCAACGGCATGACGTGCGGCCACTGCGCGAGCTCCGTGACCGAGGAGCTGACCGGCGTGACCGGCGTGACCGGTGTCGACGTGCAGCTCACGACGGGTGCGGTCACCGTGACCAGCACCCGCGAGCTGACCCGGGACGAGGTGACCGCCGCCGTCACCGAGGCGGGCTACGAGCTGGTCGGCTGATGCCCGCGGAGACCGCCCGCCGCGTCGAGCTGGCGATCACCGGCATGACGTGCGCGTCGTGCGCGAACCGGATCGAGCGCAAGCTCAACAAGCTCGACGGCGTCACCGCGTCGGTCAACTACGCGACCGAGCGGGCCAGCGTCGAGTGCCCGGCGGGCACGGCGGTGGCGGACCTGGTCGCCGCGGTCGAAGCGGCCGGTTACGCGGCCGGTCCCGAGCGGTCCGAGCAGGACCACGCGGGCGAGCTCGGGGAGCGGGTCGCGATCGCGACCGCCCTCGGCGCGCCGGTGGTCCTGCTCAGCATGGTGCCGGTGTGGCAGTTCCCCGGCTGGCAGTGGGTGGCGCTGGCGCTGACGTCCACGGTGGTGTGGGTGTGCGGCTGGCCGTTCCACCGGGCCGCCGCGGTGAACGCCCGGCACGGCGCGAGCACGATGGACACCCTGGTGTCGATGGGGGTGATCGTCGCCTACCTCTGGTCGCTCTACGCGTTGGTGTTCGGCGAGGCCGGTGCACTGGGCGTGCGGCACGCGTTCAGCCTGGTCCCGCGCCCCTCCACGACCGGCGACATCTACCTCGAGGTCGCGGTCGGCGTGACGGTGTTCCTGCTGCTCGGGCGGTGGTTGGAGGCCCGGTCGAAGCGCCGGGCCGGTGCCGCGCTGCGGGCCATGCTGGAGCTGGGCGCGAAGGACGTCTCGGTGCTCGTGGACGGCGTGGAGACCCGCGTCCCGATCAGCCGGCTCAAGGCGGGCGAACGCTTCGTCATACGACCGGGTGAACGGATCGCCACGGACGGCCTAGTGGTCGAGGGTTCCTCGGCGGTGGACCGGTCGTTGGTGACCGGCGAGTCGGTGCCGGAGGAGGTCCGACCGGGTGACGCGGTCGTCGGCGGCACGGTCAACGCGGGCGGCCGGCTGGTGGTCGAGGCGACCCGCGTCGGCCGGGACACCCAGCTCGCGCGGATGGCGCGGATGGTCGAGCGCGCCCAGTCCGGCAAGGCCGAGGTGCAGCGGCTGGCGGACCGGATCTCGGCGGTGTTCGTGCCCGTGGTGTTGGGCGTCGCCGTGCTCACGCTCGCCGGGTGGCTGCTCGCCGGGCGTCCGCTGGAGTTCGCGGTCACGGCGGCGGTGGCGGTGCTGGTGATCGCCTGCCCGTGCGCGCTGGGCCTGGCCACGCCGACCGCGCTGCTGGTCGGCACGGGCCGGGGCGCGCAGCTCGGCATCCTGGTGAAGGGTCCCGAGGTGCTGGAGTCGACCCGCCGGGTGGACACCGTCGTGCTGGACAAGACCGGCACGGTCACCACGGGCCGGCTGGAGCTGGTCGACGTGCTGCCGGCGGACGGCGTGACCCGCGAGGAGCTGCTGACCGTCGCCGGTGCCGTGGAGCTGGGCTCGGAGCACCCGATCGGCGCGGCCGTGGTGCGCGGCGCGCGGGCCGAGGTGCCGGTGCTGCCCGAGGTCACCGGGTTCGCGAACCAGGAGGGCCTGGGCGTCACCGCGCTCCTGGGCGGTCGCCGGGTGACAGCCGGGCGGCTGAGCCTGGTGGCGCTGCCGGAGTCGCTCGGCGAGCTGGCGGCGCAGGAGCAGCGCAAGGGCCGCACGGTGGTCGCGGTGGCCGTGGACGACCGGCCGCTGGGCCTGCTGTCGGTGACCGACGCGGTGAAGCCGACCAGCGCCGAGGCGGTCCGCGAGCTGCGCGCACTGGGCCTGCGCCCGGTGCTGCTGACCGGCGACCACCAGGTGGTGGCGGAGGCGGTCGCGGCCGAGGTCGGCATCGACGAGGTGATCGCGGGCGTGCTGCCGGCCGAGAAGGTGGACGTGGTGCGCCGGCTCCAGGCCGAGGGCCGGGTGGTGGCGATGGTGGGCGACGGCGTGAACGACGCGCCCGCGCTGGCGACCGCCGACCTGGGCCTGGCGATGGGCACGGGCGCGGACGTGGCGATCGAGGCGGGCGACCTGACCCTGGTGCGGGGCGACCTGCGGGTGGCGGCGGACGCGATCCGGCTGTCCCGGCGGACCCTGCGCACCATCAGGGGAAATCTTTTCTGGGCGTTCGCCTACAACGTGATGGGTTTGCCGTTGGCCGCCCTGGGATTGCTGAATCCCATGCTCGCGGGGGCCGCGATGGCCTTCTCCAGCGTCTTCGTGGTGACCAACAGCCTGCGGCTGCGCGGCTTCCGCCCGTCGACTGCCTGAAGATTTCGCGTCAACCCACTCCCCAGGTCCCCGTGCGCGTGCAACAATCCGAATTGCTGACACACCCCCGGTCAGCACCTGTGGAGATCCCCTCCGGCCCCCGCGTTCCTCCCCCTGGCGCGGGGGCCTCTCCATGCACAAAACTGTGACGCAAACCACAGTTGTGCGCGTTCCGCAATGCAACCGTTATCGTGGCGCGGTGCCTCTTGGATCGCTAGGTCGCAACAAGTCCGGCCGCCACCGCCCGCTCGGCAAGGAACTCGACGAAGCCTCGCCCGACGACGACCTGACGTCGTACCTGGCGGCGCTCGCGCCCGAGACGGTGGACGCCGAGACGACGGCCGGCAACAGCTTCGGCAACGCGCAGGTCTACCAGCTCCGCCTCCAGCTCGTGGCCAACGAGCAGCTCAAGGAGCTCGCCGCCGAACGGCAGACCTCCCCGCAGGCGCTCGCCACGGAGTGGGTCATGCAGCGCCTGGAGTGGGAAGCCCGCCAGCGCGGTTTCTAGCCCCGCCGGACGGTCCCGTGCGCCACCACCGGCGCGCGACCGCCGCACCCGACCTCGTGCACCCGACAGGCCCCCGACCGCGCGGTCGGGGGCCTGTCGTCACGAAGGGAAGATCAGACCTTGCGCACGTTCTGGGCCTGCGGACCCTTGGTGCCCTGGCCGATCTCGAACTCGACGCGCTGGTTCTCGTCCAGGGTGCGGAACCCCTGACCCTGGATCTCCGAGTAGTGGACGAACACGTCCGGCCCGCCGTTCTCCTGGGCGATGAAGCCGAAGCCCTTTTCGGAGTTGAACCACTTGACAGTGCCCAGTGCCATGTACCTGCCTCCATCGCAGGAGAGCTTGGGGCTACACCGTGCAACCCCGGCCGTCCCGCCGGCGTTTCCCCCGCCGCCGCCGGCGGGGAACGCACGCCCGCGTGTCGTTCCGCGAGCGTGAGTCACGAACACAGAAACCACGGCCTGCGCAGGCGAGCGTATCGGTTGACCACGCCCAGCACTACCACCGAACCACGCCGGGATGAACGACAGGGGTCGCTACTTCTCGGTGACCTGCGGTGGATCGGGGAGCTCGACACCCGACTGGCCGATGTTGCGCTCCAGCGCGAGCCGCCATTCGCCCGAGGCCACCATCCGCTCGATCGCCGCGCTGACGTCGGAGCGGCCCCTCGCGTCCGACTTCGCCAGCCCCACCCCGTACTTCTCCGTGGTGAACGGCTGTCCCACCAGCTTGAGCAGCTCCGGGTTCTCCGCGACGTAGCCCGCCAGGATCGCCTGGTCGGTGGTGACCGCGTCGACGTTGCCCGCGAGCAGCCCGGTGACGCAGTCGGAGTACTGGCCGTACTCGACGAGCTGCACGCCCTGCGCGAACTCGGACTTCACCTTCTGCGCGGACGTCGAGGCGGTCACCGAGCAGAGCTTCTTGCCGTTCAACGCCTCCGGGCCGGTGATGTCGCCGTCGGTGTAGCGCACCAGGAGTCCCTGGCCGGTCTGGAAGTACGGTCCGGCGAAGGCCACCTGCTCCTTGCGCCGGTCGGTGATCGAGTAGGTGGCGACGACGAAGTCCACCTCGCCGGCCGCGATCAGCTTCTCCCGGTCGGCGGACCTGGCTTCCTTCCAGGTGATGCCGGCCTCCGGCACCCCGAACTGCTGGGCCACGTACTTCGCCACGTCCACGTCGAAACCGACGTACTTGCCGTCCAGCCTGCGTTGCGCCATCCCCGGTTGGTCGAACCGGATGCCGATGGTGAGCCCACCGTCCTCGGCCTTGCCCTCGATGGTGTCGTCGGGAGCCCCACCGCACGCCGCGGTGGAGGCCAGGGCGGCCACCGCCGCGATCGCGGGCAGCAGTCGTCGAAACAGCATGGCGGCGAACCTCTCGGTGTTCCGGGGACGCGGTGCGGATCTGCGCACCGAACGTTCCTCATGCTAGGCACCGCCGTCGGGTCCACCGCTGCGACGAAGGTCTCATCAGCCCACTCCGCTGCTCCGAACGGACTAGGGCGCGGTGTGATGTCGGCCGGTCGTCCCCGACGCGGGTCGAGCCGCGCTCCACCAGGTCGGGACCTGCCGGCCGAAGCCCGGGAACCCGCGCCGCGTAACGCCTTCAGCCGGCCGAACGATTCCACGTGACCAACCGGGAGTGCCGTCTGGAGCGGGTGTAACGGGATGAGCAGGGTCGGTCGGGTCGCGTTCGCCGGGATCGCTGGTGCGCTGGCGATCGCGGCCTTGGTGGCCATGGTGGTCACGGTCGGCGGACCGCGTCCGGTGGACGTGCGACAGGTCGACCTGAGCCCGGCGCAGCCGGGTGTGCTCAGCGCGACCTACTCGACGACGGTGCAGGTCGTCCCGCCCACGCCGGTGCTGGTCGCGCCACCACCGCGGGAAGCCGTGCCACCGTCGCGGGCCACGACCGAGCCGCCGGCCGCGCCGCCGCACAGCGAACCGGCCCCGCCGCCCGCGCCCACCACGTCCGCCGATCGGCGCGACCCGGGGAGGTGCGAGTTCGGCCGCTTCCCCGACGGGCTCTGCGTGCCGTGGCGGTTCCCGCCGTCGACGCGCGAGCTGTGCACGTGGCTGCGCGCGCACGGGTTGCCCGACATCCAGTTCCGCGACCGGTCCGGCCGCGAGGTCGACTTCGACGGCCGGCTCTGCGGCGACTAGCGCTCCGCCAGCCGCTCGATCGCGCCGCCCACCCGGTCCGCCAGCAGCCCGACCGCGCCCACGGCCCGGCTCACCGGGTCGTCCTCGGCACCGCCGAGCGCCCGCGCCCGCAGGAAACCCGCCTTCACCTCGTCCCACCGCCGGCGCTGGTCGGGGGTGAGCGTCCCGCGCAACTCGGCCAGCTTCAACAGGTTCGACTCCGCGCCGGAGGTCAGCGTCTGCGCCTCGCCCAGGTAGTGGTCGTCGATGACGGCCATCAGCTCGGCGTCGTTCATCACCGGCACGACCTTCTCCGCCAGCTTGTTCATGTTCCGGTAGGAGCCCTGGAGCTGGAACGGCGGCTCGGTGCGCGACGCGTCGGACTGGGCGGCCGAGGCGATGTAGGCCTGGTTGTTGGCCAGCACGACCTCCTGCACCCGCACCAGCTTGCGCAGCACGCCGAGCACCTGCTCCAGCTCGACCGACGTGTAGGGGTGGGCGAGCCGGTCGGCGCGCACGTCCTCACCGCGCGCCATCCGCACCAGCAGGTCGATGTCGCCGCGGTCCCGCGTCGACAGCGGGGCGAGCACCGCGTTCGAGGTCAGCGCGTTCTCGATGTAGCTCAGCGCGAACAGGTCCTCGCGACCGGACAGCACGTCGCCGAGGTTCCACACGTCGGCCCGGTTGGCGAGCATGTCGGGAATCCGGAACCGCTGCCCGGACTCGGTGTAGGGGTTGCCCGCCATGCACACCGCGAACCGCTTGCCGCGCAGGTCGTAGGTCCGGGTCCGCCCTTCCCACACGCCCTCCATGCGGCGCTGCGCGTCGCACAGCGAGATGAACTTCTGGAGCAGCTCGGGCGAGGTGTGCTGGATGTCGTCCAGGTAGAGGAGCACGTTGCTGCCGCTCTCCAGCGCGAACGAGATCTTCTCCACCTCCTGGCGCGCGGTGGCGTTCGGCGCGTCCGCCGGGTCGACGCTGATCACGTCGTGGCCCAGGGAGGGGCCGTTGACCTTGACGAACACCAGGCCGAGCCGGTGGGCGACGTACTCCATCAACGTCGTCTTGCCGTAGCCGGGCGGGGAGATCAGCAGCAGCAGGCCCATCTGGTCGGTGCGCTTCGCGTCCCCCGCGGCACCGAGCTGCTTGGCCAGGTTGTCGCCGATCAGCGGCAGGTAGACCTCGTCCAGCAGCCGGTTGCGGACGAACGCGCTCATCACCCGGGGCCGGTACTCGTCCAGCCGCAGCCGCCGCTTCTCCCGCACCACCAGGTCGTTGCGCGACCGCTGGTAGTCGCGGAAGGCGGGCACCCGCTCGGTGCGGAACCGCCGGGTGCGGGTCAGCACCTCGTCCAGCCGCAGCACCAGCGACCGTCCGGTGATCCGCGGGTGCGCGCCCAGCAGTCCGTCCACAGTGGACTCCAACTGCGCGGAGGACTCGTAGCGCGGCAGGTCCCGGCACAGCTCCAGGGCGACGGCCTCGGGCAGGTCGGGGTCGACGCGGCCACCCAGGAACGCCTCGTACCAGCCCTCGACCAGCGCCTTGCGCTCGTCCAGGTCCGGGAACGCGCGCAGGTCGTCTTCGAAGTCCTTGCGGTTGCCCAGTCCCCGGTGGAACGCGTCGACCAGCGCCCGCGCGGCGGCACCGGCGACGAACCCGGGCGGCGCGGCGCACAGCTCCTCGAACAGGTACTCGCCGGCCTGCGGGTCGCCCGCGCGCCCGCCCAGTTCGGCGCACAGCTCGTCGATCGCCCCGGTGTGGCCGAAGATCGTCCGGGCCCGGCCGAGCGACGACGCGCGCCGCGTCCACCGGGTGCGGTCCTCCTCCTCGGCGCGCACCCACAGCACCTGCGCGGCGGCGCGCGCGGACGGCGGGAAGCGCAGCAGGCCGGCACCGGCGTGCAGGCGCAGCAACGCGTCCAGGATCTTGGTGGCGTCGTGGTCGTGCACGCCCCGCTCGTACCCCTCGTCCAGCCGCGTTTCCGCGACCCGGCGGACCACGTCGAGCAACCGCCCGTCCGTGGCGGCGACGTGCAGGCCGGCCACGGGTTGGTCGGCCAGGATCGACGCGGCCAGGTGCTCGGCCCGGTACACCTCGTCGGTCTCGGACACCACGAGCTGGTCCCAGAACGGCCTGGTGGCGGCGAAGCCCTCGTCGCGGACCGGCGCGCGGAAGTCGGTGCCGGTGATGGCGTAGGACAGGCCGCCGTCCTGGGGCACGAGGGTCAGGTCCAGCGGTTGGGTGTTGACCGCGAACCGGTGCCGGCCCAGCCGGATCGTCTCGCCGTCGAACAGGTCCAGCCGGTCGCGCAGCGCGCGGCCCGCCTCCTGCCGCGCGGCCAGCACCCGCCCGGCCAGCTCCTCGGCCCGCACCTGGTCGCCGAGCTCGCGCAGCTCGTCGGCCACCGAGCGGATGCGGGTCACCATCGGGTCGGTCGCGAAGTAGGTGTTGACCTCGTCCAGCGACCCCAGCGAGGCGACCCGGCGCACGACGCTGCCCAGAATCCGGTCGGCGGACTCGGCGAGCCGGTCCGCGCGCCGCGCGCGGTCGTCCAGCAGGGCCTGCTTGCGCGAGGAGAACGCCTCGTAGACGTCGGTCCGCTTGGTGCCCAGCCGGGTCAGGAAGTCGTCGAACTCGCCGAACCGGGCTTCGAGGTTCTCCAGGTGCAGCAGCAGGGTGCCGAGCTGCTCGTCACAGCGCTGCGGGGTGTCGGCGACGGCGAGCGCGCCGGTGACGGCCTGCCCGAGCAGGGCGAACTCGGCGGCGAACTCGGCCCGCCCCTCGGTGGCGAGCAGATCGCGCCGACGACCGTCCACAGTGGCCCGTGCCCGGTTCAGGCCGCCGAGCACCTCGCCGATGCGCTCCAGGATCGACGTGCGCACGGTGGCGTCCGCGATGTCCAGGGAGCCGACGACCTCGGTCAGCACCTCCAGGCCCTGCCGGCGTTCGGCGAGCTCCTCGGTGACCGGCGTCGCCTCGGCCACCGTGCGGATGCCCTCCGCCCTGCCCGTCAGCGCCTCGACCTGCTCGTGGAAGCCGGCGAAGGCGTCGTCGCGGCGCAGGTGCTCGACCGCGCGCTGCGCCGTGGAGCCCACCTGCTCCGACAGCGTGCCGGACAGGGCGTCGATGCGCGCGAGGTCGACGTACCGCAGCTCGCGCAACGTGACCAGGTGGCCTTGCGCGGCGCGCAGCCGCGCCAACTGGCGCACCCACGCCTCCGCGCCGCCGGGCACCTCACCGCGGGCGTGGCGGATCAGCGACGCGATGTCGGCGTCCGCCTCGGCCAGCGCGGCGGCGGCCTGGTCGGTCAGCGCCCGCACCGTCTCGAACTCGTCGAGCACCTGCTCGGCGGTGGACCGCACCTCGGTCAACGGGGTGCGCAGGTCTCCCAGGTCCGGCTCGCCCAGCCAGTGGTAGGAGTCGAACACCCTGGTGCAGGAGGCGATCAGGTCCTCGAACACCGGCGCGGACGCGGCCATCTCGCCGACCACCCGGCTCACCGACAGGCAGTCGGAGATGCCGCGCACCAGGTCGGCATTGCCGACGCGCTCCAACGGCCCGGTGCCGACCGGCTGCGCGGCGGCGTAGGTGTCGGAGAGGTACGGGGTCTGCCACACCTGCATCGGGTGCACGCGGGTCGGCTCGTCGTCCACCGCGCGGAACACGACCATCGTGCCGTCGTCGAACAGCGAGTACCCGTGGCAGGACAGCGGGGTCGAGACCTCCTTGCGGATCACGTTGTAGGGCAGCAGCAGCGAGCGGCCCTCGCGGCGGGCGTGGAAGACGTAGAGCACGTCCTCGCCGTTGGTGGACCGGATGACCCGCTCGAACTCCAGCTCGTCCACGGCGGTGTCGAACGTCTTGCTCACGCCGGTGGCCAGGTAGTAGCCGCCCGGGAAGATCAGGCCCTGGTCCTCCGGGAGCCGTTGGCACGCCTGGCCGATGCCGTCCAGCCGCACGACGGTCTTGGTGCGGGTGTTGAACACCAGGTGCCGCCACGCGGTCTCGTTGTACGGGCGGATACGCAGCAGGATCTGCGAGCCGACCCGCGCGTACTCGACGTCCGCGTCCGCCAGCGACTGCAACGGCTCGTCCACCGGTTCGCGGTAGATGCCCTCGCCGGTCTCGGTGTTGTTCTCCACCTTGATGGTGAGGTCGCCGCCGACCGCCTCCACGAAGACCTCGTCCTCGATGGAGATGTGCGGGTGGCGGCCCAGCACGTGGTGCTCGCGCGCGGTCGACGTCCACTCGAAGTCGTGCGACGGCGGGAAGACGTGGTCGCGCTCGCCCCGGTTGTCCAGGTACTTCACCGTGCCGTCGACGGCGATCTGCCAGCGCAGCACCTTGGTGTCCTCGATGCGCCCGCCGGTCTGGAACACCGCGAGCAACCTGCCCTCGACCCGGCGCAACTGCACCAGCCGGGTGTCCCGGTAGTACCGGTAGAGCTCGGCGAAGTCCCGCTCGAAACGCGGGTCCCGGAGCAGGCCGGGCAGCTCGTCGTGCGCGTCCTCGAAGCGGAACGCGTCGCCGTCACGGGCGAAGCGGTGCAGCGAGAACACGTCGTCGACCGTGGTCTCCGGCTTGAGGCCGATGAACACGTTGTAGCCGAACAGCATCAGCCCGGACACCGCCGTGCCGTGCTCGTCCGCGACCGACACCGACACGCAGTCCCGGGGCACGCAGTTGTTCTCGGTGCGGATCCGCTCGGTGCCCAGGAGCGCCAGCTCGGCGCTGCCGAACACCTCCAGCCGGCGCGCGTTGAGCGCTTCGGCCCGCCGGGCCAGCCCGGCCGCCTGGTCGGCGAGCCGGGCCTTGAGCACCTCGTAGGTGCCCGCGTCGAGGGTCGCGGGCACCCCCGGGGTCGCGGCCGTCGTCACAGGTGTCGTCACGACTGGGCGGCGAGCGCGGCCACCGGCCGTTCGGCCACGCCGAGCCGCTGCGCGGCGGCCAGCAGTTCGCGGAGCTTGTCCTCGTCCGGACCGCCCGCGTTGATCAGCTTGAGCAGCACCGCGGACACCGTGAGGTTCTTCAGGTCACCGGTGCCGAACGAGCCGAGGATTCGGCCGATGTCCTGGGTGAAGTCGGACGTGCCGTTGAGCCAGGAGCTGCCGAGCGTCTTCGCGACCTCGGAGTGGTCCACGAACCCGTCCAGGCTCTTGCCCACCGAGATCGCGCCGACCACGCGGTCGAAGAACATGCTGTCGCCGCCGACGATGTCGATGTCGGCCTTCTCCAGACCCGCCGCGAGCACCTTGGCCTGCGCCTCCGCGACCTGGCGCTGCACGTCGATGTCCGCCAGCCGGATCTCCTTCTCGGCCTCCAGCCGCAACCGGTACTCCTCGTGCTCGCGGGTCGCGTCGTCCAGCGCGGCCATGGCGTTCGCCTTGTCCGACAGGCCTTCCGCCTCGCCCTTGAGCTTCTCCCGGATCGCCTCGGCGATCACCAGCGCCTTCTCCCGGTCCACCACGGCCTCGGCGCGGCCGATCTTCTCGATCGCGTCCGCGTCGCGCTCGCGCACCTGCACGTCGGCCAGACCGGCCGCGGCGGCCTCGGCCTGCTTGCCCTCGGCGAGCCGGATCATCGCGCGGGTGTCCAGCTCGGCGGCCTGCTGGCGGGCCTCGGCGAGCAGGAGTTCCTCCCGGGCCTTGAACTTCGCCGACGTCTCGGCGGCCTCGGCCGCCTTGATGTCCTTGACCAGGTGCTCCTGGGCCTCGGCCTCGGCCTGGATGATCGTGGTCTCGCGCAGCCGCTCGGCCTCCTCGACCGCCCGCAGCCGCTTGATGTTCTCCTCCTGCTCGGCGACCGTCTTCTCCACCGCGATCCGCTCGCGGACGACCTCGGCGATGGCCCGCTTCTCGCCCTCGACCTCCTTGTCCTTGGAGATCCGGGACAGCTCGGTCTCCCGCTCGCGGCCGATGACCTCGAGCTGGCGGTCCTTCTCGATGCGCTCGGTCTCGATCGCGATCACGCGCTCGCGGTTCTTCTCGGCCACCGCGATCTCGCGGGACTTGTTCTCGTGCTGGATGCCGAGCTGCTCGTCCGTCCGGATGCCGGCGGTGGAGGCCTTGAGCCGCTCCTCCGCCTGCACCTTGGAGATCTCGGCTTCCTCGCGGGCGCGCATGGTCTCGACCTCGCGCCGCTGCTTGATCTCCGCGTCCGCCTGGCGGCGCTCCAGTTCGAGGATGGTCTCCCGCGCCTCGACGTTCTGGCGGGTGATCTCCTTCTCCTCGCCGCGCTGGAACTCGTTGGTGCGCACGTGCTCGATCGCGGTCAGCTCGGTGATCTTGCGGATGCCCTGGGCGTCCAGGATGTTCGACGGGTTGAGCTGCGCCATCGGCGTCTGCTCCAGGAAGTCGATCGCCGCGTCTTCCAGGCTGTAGCCGTTGAGGTCGGTGCCGATGACCTCGATGATCTGGTCGCGGAACTCGTTGCGCTTGGTGTAGAGGTCGACGAAGTCGAGCTGCTTGCCCACCGTCTTGAGCGCCTCGGAGAACTTGGCGTTGAACAGCTCCTGGAGGGTGGCCTCGTCGGAGGCCCGCGCGGTGCCGATCGCCTGGGCGACCTTGATCACGTCCTCGACGGTCTTGTTGACCCGCACGAAGAACGTGATCCGGATGTCGGCCCGGATGTTGTCCCGGCAGATCAGACCCTCGGTGCCGGCGCGGCGGATCTCGATCGTCTTCACCGAGATGTCCATGACCTCGGCCCGGTGCAGCACCGGCAGCACGATCGCGCCGGTGAAGGTCACGTCCACCTTGCGCACCTTCGAGATGATCAGCGCCTTGCCCTGCTCGATCTTCCGGAACAGCCGGCTGATCATGAACAGGAGTGCGGTGAACACGACGAGGGCGACGGCGACCAGAATGCCGAACCCGGTGGTGATGACGTCCATCAGTGCTCCCCCAGCGGATAGGTAGGGATAGGGGCGACCCAGAAGAACTCGCCGTCCTGGTCGTAGTCGAAGATCAACGCGGTGACGCCCGCGGTGAGCGGGTCCTGTCCGGCCTGGCGGACCTGCACGGTCGCGGACGACCCGTCGTCGGCGGTCACCTCGGCCTGGCCGAAGCTCGCGGTCACCGTGCCGGTGCGGATCACGCACACCTTGCCGACGAAGTCGTTGCGCGACGCGGATTCGATCGTGGGGTACAGGTGCCGCAACGGGATCACGGCCACCCGTGCGACGACGTAGCCGAACACCAGCGACCCGGCGAGGATCACGACGTCGAAGCCGTCGACGAGGGTCGTGCCGGCCAGGCAGGCGAACCAGGCGACCGGCACCAGCAGGGAGACCACCACGCTGGTCGGCACACCGCCCAGCCCGTAGGCGAGCTCCACACCTGCGTCCAGGTCGACCCCGAACGCGGCCAGGAGCCAGAACAGCAGCACGAAGACGAGCGGGATCGAGAGGATGACGGTCGGGAAGGCGAGCGCGACCGCGAAGAAGTCCCCCATGCACCCCCCTCTTGTCGCAGGGGACATTAACCCGTTGACCGCGCTCAGGTCGGCGGAATGACAGAACGCGGTCGCCCGATCACGAAGCCGGCGGGCCGGAGTCGTCGCCGTGCAGGAGCAGTCCCGACACCCTGGTATCGGGGTTCCCGCCGTAGCTCACCACCGCGCCCGACTCGTGCGGCATGGAGCGGATGCTCAAGCCCGCGAAGCCTTCCCCGGTGACGAACCACCCCCACGTGGTGAGCCAGGGGCGCTCGTCGTGCGGCACGGTGTCCAATGTCGGCCGCACCCTTTCCTGCACCACGTAAGGCTTGCCCCGGGCGTCGTCGAGCAACGCGCGCCACCCCGCGTCGTCGTGCAGCCACCCGGCGTGCACACCGGTGCCCGCGAATTCGTCAGCGGCCTTGAGGATCAGCGTCTCGCGGTGTTCACGCAGGTGGTCCGGCGGCACGTCGCCCACGGCGCGGGTCCACGGCAGCAGCCGGTCCACCAGGGCGAGCTCGTCCTCGGCGAACCGGTCCCGGTGGCCGGACAGCAGCGCGAGCGTGGACTTGTTGCCGTAGAGGTAGTTCTCCAGCGGCGTGCATACCTCGGTTTTGGTGGCCCTGAGGAAAGCGTCCGCCTTGCCGACCGCCTGGCGTGGCGAGAAGAACCGCACCACCACGTCCAACCGGGTGCCGTCCAGGTAGAGGTGTCCATTGCGCTCGGTGACGTTCTCCAATTCGCCCAACAGGACGTCCACGCCGAATCGCGCGCAGGATTCCTTGAGCGAGGCGAATCCCTTCGCGTACTTCCGCAACGCCCCGCCGGCTTCGAGGAAGGCGATGGTGCCAGAGCCGATTACGCGCAACAGCTCTTGTACCGGGTGCACGTAGGACAGGTCGTGCTCGCGGACGAACCCCTGGAATTCCGGCGCTTCGTGGATCGCGCGGGAGATGTCGCCGAAGTCGCGGTTGCCGAGCTGGCTGCCGGAGTTGAACTCCAGCAACCGGAACTCGTCGCCGACCCGGTAGATGTCGGCGCGGCCGTGGAAGCTCGGCGGTTGCGCGGACATCAGCGCGAGCTGCTCCGGTGGCACGCCCAGGGCGTCCCCGAACCGCGCGAGGCTGCCGCCGAACAGCCTGTCGGGCAACGAGGTCAGCAGGTCGTAGAACGCCCGCACGTCGGAGGCGACCGAGTCGGCCGTAGCACGGTCGAGGAAGAAGGGGCGCGGCACCAGCCGGTGCCCGTAGACGGCGGCCAGCGCCGGCGGGAGGTCCAGCCGTTCCATCACCCCGTGCAGGCTCTCGTCGGCCAAGAACGCCCGCGTCACGTGGTCGGTCACAGCGGCTCCCTAGGACTGGTCGCTGCACATGATGTCGAAACGGCGGACCGTGAACGCTGCGGGACCCCGCTGTCAGGCGGTCCACGTCCCGAAGATCCCGCGCAGCACGGTCCGCACGGCCGTGGCGGGCGCGAAGTCGGGCTGCGGGTCGGCGAGCTGGTTGGTGAGCAGCCCGTCGACCACCGCGAGCACCAGGCGCAGGTCGCGGACCGGGTCGTCCGAGCCGAGCGCGGCGAACAGCGGCGTCGCCCACTCCGCGATCCGCCGGTGCGCGGCGGTGATCCGCTGTCCCAGTTCGGGCCGCACGGCGGCCTCCACGAAGACCGCGTGCCGCGCCAACGTGATCAGGCGCTCGCGGGCGAGTTCGTCCACCAGCCGCCCCACGGCGACGGCCAGCGCGTCCGGGGTCGACACGTCGTCCGCGAGCCGGCCCCACAGCTCGGTCTCCCGCTCCAGCAGGCGGTCCACCACGCCGTCGACCAGCGCGTCCCGCGTGCGGAAGTGGTTGGAGGTCGAGCCCTGCGGCAGGCCCGCAGCGGCGTCCACGGCCCGGTGCGTGAGGCCGCGCGGCCCCGCCGTGCCCAGGACCCGGGTGGCCGCGTCGAGCACCTGGTGCCGCCTCGTCACGACGATCACACTACACCCGTAGTGTCAGGCACTACAGGTGTAGTACGGTCGGGGCATGAGAGCAGCGGTCATCGGCGGGGGGATCGGCGGTCTGACGGCGGCCGTCGGCCTGCGGCGGGTCGGGTGGGAGGTCACCGTGTTCGAGCGCGCGGAAGCCCTCCCGACCACGGGTACCGGCCTGGGGATCTGGCGGAACGCGTTGCGGGCCCTGGACGAGCTGGGGCTCGGCGACCCCGTGCGCCGGGCCGGCCGCAGGCAACCGGACGGCATCGTGCGCAAGCCGGACGGCGCGCGGATCGGCGTCCTGCGGGCGGACGTCCACCTGGTGACCCGTCCGGCGCTCCTGGCCGTGTTGGCCGCCGCGCTGCCCCGCGACACGATCCGGTTCGGCGAGGAGGTGGGCGGGGCGGACTGCGACCACGACCTGGTCGTCGCGGCGGACGGCATCAACAGCGCGACGCGACGGGCGTTGTTCGGCGTCGACGTCCGGCGGTCCGGTGCGATCGGCTGGCGCGGCACAGCGGACGTGACCGTCGAGGCGGGCGGTGAAACGTGGGGCAGGGGCGTGAAGTTCGGCCTGACCCCGCAGGCGGACGGCCGGACGAACTGGTACGCCATGACCGCCCCCGACGCCGACCTGGCGGCCACCTTCAGCACGTGGCACGACCCGATCCCCGAAATCCTGGCCTCGACGACCGACGTCCTGCGCCACTCGCTGGACTACCTGCCCCCGCTACCGGCCTACTACCGGGGGAACACCGTCCTGATCGGCGACGCCGCCCACGCCATGACACCAGACCTCGGGCAGGGCGCGTGCCAGGCCGTGATCGACGCGGTGACCCTCACCACCTGCCTGGCGAAGTCCCCCGAAACCGCCCTGCGGGCCTACGACAGGCTGCGCCGCGGACAAACCCAACGCATGGCGAGGCGGTCCCTGCTCCTCAACCGCCTGGCCAGGACGCGCCACTTGACGGGAATCCGCGACGCGGCCGTGGGAGCAGCGCTGGCCCTGGCACCCAAACCCCGCAACGACACCCCTTGGAGCGCCGACCTGGAACCAGACGAACTAGCCGGCTGACCGCCGCTCCCCCTAATTCCGCGGCACCTTGACCGAACGACCCGGCCGAGGAGCGGACGGCGGCGGCACGACCGGCCCGATGTCCCCGTCCGGCGCGGTGTCGAGATCCACGATCACCGGCGCGTGGTCACTGGGCCCGGTGCCCTTGCGCGCCTTCCGATCCACCCAGGCCGCAGCCACCCGCGAAGCGACCGGACCGGACGCGAGCACCAGGTCGATCCGCATGCCGAGGTCCTGGTGGAACATCCCGGCCCGGTAGTCCCAATAGGTGAAGATCCGCTCAGCGGGCCAGCGCTCCCGAACAACGTCCCGAAGCCCCAGGGCTTCGACAGCGCGCCGCTCGGGCGCGGTCACGTGCGTGTGCCCGACGTAAGCGGCCGGGTCGAACACATCAGCGTCCGCAAGGGCGACGTTGATGTCCCCGCACACCAGCACGTTCTCCCCGTCCCCGGCGACAACCTCCCGCAACGCCGCCAACCAGGCGAGCTTGTACCGGTAGTGATCGGAATCCGGCTCGCGCCCGTTGGGGACGTAGACCGAGTGAACCCGAACCCCACCACACGTAGCCGCGACCGCCCGAGCCTCCGGATGGGGAAAGCCAGGCGCACCAGCCACTCCGGTGACCACGTCGTCCAACCCGACCCGGGAGAGCAGCGCAACCCCGTTCCACCGGGGCTCCCCGAAAGCGGCGACCTGGTACCCCCGCTCGGCGAGAGGAGCCGAGAGCAACGCGTCGAAAGCGTCGTCGGTCAGCTTCGTCTCCTGAAGGCAAAGGACATCAGGAGCCCGCTCATCCAGCCAAGGCAACAACCGAGGCAACCGCTGCTTGACCGAGTTGACGTTCCAGGTAGCCACCCGCATACCCCCACGGTAGCCGGACCACCGCTTACCGGCCCGCCGCCAAGGAAAGGAACCCTGGACACACCTGCGGCTGTGACATCGCGCGAGGTGTCGACATGCCGTCCGGCTACGCGGTGCTGGGACCTACATCGACGCGCTGGAGTACCAACCACCGTGACGATGCTCGGCCCTAACTTGCCTTCGTTTGTGCGGGCAAGGTATGGCGTTGATCGTGAGGCCAGCCGCACTGCAGTCATAGGCATGACCCAAACGGACTGTCGAGCAGCAAGCCCGCCTCGGTTCGTGTGGGTCAAGCCGGAGGTCGGAGCCGGACCGCTCCATCACCCTGGGCTGGGGCCTGTGCTCGTGGCAGCTTGTCCTGACCGTAGCTCATTCGCCTCACGCGACAAGTAGCTGATCCACTCGGCTTCGCCAGAAACTCGATCAAGACCGAAGCCGGGGAACGGACGCTGCCGCCGTGGGCCGTGGAGATGCTGCGCTGGCGGAAGTGCGGGTTGATCTTGGTACGCGAAAGCCCCAGACCGGTGACCTGGGGCTTTGGTGGGCCGACAGGGGCTCGAACCCTGAACCCGCGGTTCGTAAATCTTACACAACTGTTACTTGCCGATACATTCCAGCAGTCACCATTACCTGCGATATTTCCTATCGCGAATGGCCATAGTGGATGATCTGGAACTGTCGCCTGTCATAATTTGTCGGGGATAAACCGAGGATTGGATCTTGACTCGTATCGCGTCCGCCTTGCCCAACACAGCGGTCGACTTGAGGCTGACGCCAAGAGTCTAGGGCTAGCCCTCAGCTTGCGTGATCACTCTGCACAAGCTGTCAGCATGTCGCGCGCCACTACACGACCACAGTCGCCAAGGGCTGACGCGGTCGTCGCCCGACCCGAAGGGCGGACGCAGAGCTGCGAGTGTCACGGACCGGAGTCAGTTGACCACCAGGAGCAACAACGGCGTCACCCGACGGCTTGACAGACTGTCACGAGTTGATCGACACCTCGCATGAGTCGTCGACGAGCAGCGCTCCGTCGGCTAGGTTCCATCGAGTGAGCACTTCGACACCAGTGGTACGGGCCGTTGACCTGTTCTGTGGCGCAGGTGGCTTGTCCTACGGCCTTCGTCAGGCAGGCATTGAAGTGGTCGGAGGCTTTGACATCGACCCTCGATGCGCCTACCCGTTCGAGGCCAACATCAAGGCACCGTTCTTCGAACAGGATGTGCGTACCGTCACTGCAAAACAGTTGAAAAAGCTGTGGGGAAGAGGCGCAGTCCGCATCTTGGCAGGATGTGCACCTTGCCAGCCGTTTTCTTCTCACCGCAGAGGGGTTGACACGTCAGCAGATGAGAGTTGGCCCCTTCTAGACGAATTCGCGCGCCTCGCCGAGGAGACACTTCCAGATATCGTCACGATGGAGAACGTACCTAGAGTCGTAGGCTCAGGTGTTTTCAAACGCTTCGTAGAAAGCCTCCAGGTGCAGGGATACAAAATCTCCTACAAGAGTTGCTATGCACCTGAATACGGCCTTCCACAGCACCGTCGACGGCTAGTGCTCCTCGCCTCTCGAATTGGTGACGTCGCAATACCGAAAGGTACCTGGAAAGAAAAGAAGGCCATAACAGTCCGCGAAATTATCGGGAAGCTGCCCGCAATCGGGGCAGGAGAGGTCGATCCGGTCGACCGGCTCCATAAATCCCGGAACCTCTCAGAGGTAAACCTCGCTCGAATCCAGGCATCTCGCCCGGGTGGAACGTGGCGCGACTGGCCTGAAGAGTTGCGCGCACCATGTCACCGTAAACCATCCGGCTCTTCTTTTGCAAATGTTTATGCTCGCATGGAATGGGACCAGCCAGCGCCGACGATCACCACTCAGGCACATAATTTTGGCACAGGCCGGTTCGGACACCCTGAGCAGGACCGCGCCATCACACTCAGAGAAGCTGCCATGTTGCAGGGTTTTCCGCGCAGCTATCGCTTCACAGCAAAAAATGAGCCGATCGAGTTTGCCCCACTTGGCCGGTTGATCGGAAACGCTGTACCGCCGCCTCTCGGCAAGATGGTTGGCACTGCCGTCATGAACTTCATCCTAGAGTCCAGGAGAGGGAGAGGCCGAGACGAATGAGCAGTGCCAGCGAACCCAAGTTCTCCATGACAGTAGATATGTCGGTACTTGAAGCACTGGGCATCAATCTTTACAGCAATGCGGCAGCCGTACTTTCCGAATTAGTCGCAAACGCTTGGGACGCTGACGCCTCTGAGGTCTCTATCAGATGGGAAGGCACCGAAGAGATCGTCATCAAAGACGACGGAGCTGGCATGTCGGTCGCTAGCTTGAACGGTCGATTTCTCAAAGTCGGCTATCAAAAGCGCGCAACCGAGGGCGCGTGTTCGGCGCGCTGGAAGCGCCCATTCATGGGACGTAAAGGCATCGGCAAACTTTCGGTTTTCTCAATAGCCGACGAGGTCGACGTCTTTTCTTCACACGAGGGCATTGTGTCCGGACTCCGCATATCCGTGCACGACTTGCGTGAGTCGATCAAGGCAGCGAAGCCTTACTATCCAAAAGAGATCGACGTTCCGAGCGCTTACAGCAAAACAGGCACCGCAATCGTTCTGAAGAAGTTGCGACCGAAACGCGCAGACCTTACTGCTGCGGCTCTTCGCAAGCGACTTGCCCGACGGTTCGACGTCCTCGATCTGAAGAAACCCGACGAAGGCGGCTTCAGGATCGTGATCAACGACAGTCCGATAACCTACGAGGATCGCCAAGAACTGAAGAAACTCGAATTTATATGGGAGTTCGGCAGAGAGTCAATACCGGACAAAGCTCTGCCACCCAATATACAGCGCTTCGTCTTCAAAGACACGGTAGTTGACGCTACAGGAGGCTGGAAGGTTGCGGGCTGGATCGGGACAGCTAAGACGCCAACAGAGTTGACCGATGATCTGGAGGCAGGTTCCCTCAAGAACATTATTGTTCTTGCGCGGAAACGTCCGATCCAAGAAGGCATCATTGAGAAACTCGACTTCAGTCGCCTTTTTGGCAACTACGTCACTGGCCAGATCGAGGCCGACTTTCTGGACCTTGACGACCATGATGATATTGCAACCAGTGACCGGCAGCGGCTAATTGAAGACGACCCACGAGTTCTAGCGTTGCAGAATTTTATGCGTCAGCGCTTTCTCGAAGCTTCTCAGCAATGGGCGGAAGCCCGCCCTAAGCGAGAAGCGGTTGACGCTATTGCTCGCTATCCAAAGATTCGCGACTGGATCAACGGTCGTCCTCCATGGCAGCGGAAGGCCGCTGAGAGGATGATCGGCACGATTGCGACTCTGGAATTTGAGGGCACATCTGCGACAAGTGACAGGCATGCGCTTTTCCGGTCAGGAATTTTGGCATTTGAGCGGGTGGGCCTTCGTCAAACTATTGAAGATTTGCAACATCTGAGCACGATGAAGGCCGTAGATCTGTTGCCTGTGCTAGCCGAGCAGGACTCCTACGAGTCTGCCTTGTATATGGACATTTTGCGATCGCGACTAGAAGCCATATCCAGCTTCCGTGAGATATCGCATGCGGACGAGAAAGAAAAGGTACTTCAGCAGCATCTTTACAGTCATCTTTGGCTACTCGACGCCTCCTGGGAGCGGGCCTCCCAAAGTGAAACGATGGAAGAAGACCTCCGCCGAATCGCACCCGGCTTGTTCTCACTTGACGACGAGGGCAAGGAACGGACCGGTCGCATCGATATTCGTTACGCAACGATCAGCGGACAACATCTTATAGTTGAGCTGAAACGGTACGCTCGCAAGACTGACATCGACGAGCTTGCCAAGCAGGGGGCGAAGTACGCGGTGACACTACGCGACCTGCTAGAGCAGCAAGGGCAGCCGAACGCAGAGATTGAAGTCGTCTTCGTACTTGGGCAAAAGCCGACAGCAAAGGAACGTGGAATGCTGGCCGAGCAGCAGTACATTGACCAGCAACTAAGGACATGCAACGGCCGAATTGTCTACTATGACGAGATGATCACAAACGCTCAGAAGCAGTATGCCGACTATCTGGAAGCCCGCGATGAAGCAAAGAGGCTAAACCAGGTTCTAGATTCGCTTATCTAGCTAGAGCCACTGTGTCGCCCGTAAGCGCTCCTCATGTGCGCGGGCCACAATCGTACTTCTGGATGGTTAGTACGCCTACCAGCGCCGACCTATCCGCCGGCAAGCCTGTGGGCTGGTCGATGCCGCCAAGGCGTCGAGCTGTCCATAGGTGCGGCAGCCGAGCGCCAAGACCAGCCCCGCCAAACCGACTACTTGGCGCTCGTTCCAAGCCTGGAATCCGAAAGCCATGCTGCGGCAGGATCAACGAATCCGTCCACGCGGATTCTGCGGGGGCTGCTGGCTGTGGCCTCTGGCTGTTGTGGGGAGGCTCCGGTGCCTCGCGTGTCGCGCCCGTGGGCCGCCAGGCCCACGTTGGCGCGACCGAGGACATCGCCGGAGCCTGCCCGCAACAGCCTGAGCAGACACGAACGGCCAGCGGCCCCCGCAGGAGGCCGCCTTGACCAAGAAAAGAAACTCTGAACACAGCGCCTGTGATCGGCGGATGTATGCAGGCCAACCCTGTGGGCCCAGGTGGGGAGAGCTGCGGGCCGGGACTGAAGCCTGTGTTCGTGCGGTGCGGCTGACGAGCCTGGAAGCATGGGGTGGCCACCTCTAGCCGACGAGGAGCGCTATGCCTGACCTGAACACCGAGACCGTCATCCGAACCATGGACGGCCTGAACCTTCGCGGGACAGTGACCGCCCCACCCGCACCGGTAGAGCAAGCCGTGGTCCTGGTCCACGGTGGCGGTGTGACTCGGGAAGAAGGTGGCTTCTTCGGCCGGATGGCTGGAGGGCTCGCTGAGGCTGGCGTGGCGACGTTGCGCTACGACCTTCGTGGGCATGGTGAGAGCGATGGACGGCCTGAGGAGTCCTCGCTGGCAGCCCACTTGAACGACATTCGTGTGGCGCGGGACCACCTCCGAGAAGTCTCCGGTGCGCAGGTGGTGAACCTGCTTGGCACTAGCTTCGGTGGCGGTCTGGCTGCCTACTACGCGGCGAAGCGGCCGGAAGGGTTGACACGGCTGGTTCTGCTGAACCCGCAGCTCAACTACAAAGACCGCTACATCGACCAGAAGCCGTACTGGGCGGGAGACTTCCTCGACGCCACCAAGGCCCAAGAGCTTGCGGACTGCGGCTTCATCGACCACTCGCCCACCGTGCAGCACAGCCGGGCGTTCCTGAACGAGGTCTTCTGGATCCGACCCAACGTGGTGCTGGGCGAGATCACGGCACCCACGCTCATCGTGCACGGCACCAAGGACACGTTCGTCCCGGTCGAGGCGTCACGGGCCGCTGTACGTGAGTTCCGGGCTGAGCATCGGCTTGTCGAGATCAAGGGCGCGCAACACGGCTTCGCGGTCCACGAAGATCCCGAGTACCGCGACCCGCAGACCCAGGAGTGGCAAGCCTTCGTGATCCGAACCGTGGCAGAGTGGTTCACCGAAACTCCATGAGTGCTTGGTCAGGACCTCACGGCTTCACGCAGAGCCCGCGGGCCTGACCGGTTCGCCCACGGGGTCAGGGTTTCGAGGACTCGGGCGAGTTCGCGCTTGGTGCGAATGGAACCCAGCTCGGCGACCAACCTCATGGCCGTCAGACCTTCCTGAGCGGCGTCGTCCGGTTCGCCGCTGAGTGCCAGAGCGCTTGCACGTCGCGCGCGGAAATAGCCTTCGTCGCGCCGTGACAGGGCCTGGGTGTCCAAGACATCCGCAAACAGGGCAGCGGCCTGAGCGGGCTTGCCTGCTTCGACATAGCAACTTGCTACCCGGAGCATGTGCGCGCCCTCGTTGTAGTACATCCCAAGGTGGGCATGTCGCTCGTCACCAGTGTCGGCCACGTCCGCCAGGCGGCGCGCGTCATCTAGCTTCTGTTGCACCGCGCTGAACGGCTCGCCAAGCATCGCCAGGCCGCGCGCCTCCTGCTGCGTCACCTCGGCGCGCACCTTCGGCGGTAGCTGCCACGGACCGTACTGGGCAGCTTGTGCCAACGTGAGGACGCGTAGCCCGTCGCGCTCCTCGTAAGCCATCTGGGACTTCTTCAGCAGCACATAACCCTGCATCGGCATGTCACCGGCTTCCTGCGCCCACTCAATCGCCCGGTCGTGCCAGAAGCCCGCAGTCGCGGCGTCGTGCGAGTCGCGGTACAGCCAGCCAGCGAACTCGGCGGCGTCTGCGCCGACCAGAAGTAGCGACCGGCGCACGTCTGGCGTGACCTCGCGGGCGTGAGTCTCGATCGCCCCGAGGATGCCCAGCACCACGGGCAGCACTGCGGCCGGTCCCAAGCTTCCGTCATCGGTCTTGCACAGGACCAGTTGGCGACGGAAGTAGTCGATCACCGGCCCGTCCAAGTACCGGCGTGGGTCTTCCATCGCGCTCGCTACCCGTTGCAGCTCGTCCAGACCAAGGTTGGGCAACGCGGCGATCGCAATCCCACGAGCGAGAAGAGACCGGCGGTTCACGGTGCTCACGACCTCTGACAGGGAGCCCGTCTGAGTGATCGGGTCGTCGTCCTCGGGGCGTTGGCCGTCGAGGAGTGTGCCGAGTTCGCTGTTCGCCACTGTCTTGGCGGCTAGCGGGATGACCACACGCTGGCCGCCTACGACAACCGGCAACAGCACGCCGCTCGTCTTCGTTGGTGAGGGCGCTGGTTCGACGTCCGCGACGGTCAGCAGTTCGTCCAGCTTGGCCATGTCGATCTTGAGCAGCCTGGCCAGCATCGGCCGCTTATAGGGTCGCGGCGAGCGCTCACCGGCTTCCCATCGCGCGATCGTCGCCCGATCCACGTGGGCAGCTTCGGCGAACGACTCTTGGGTGTAGCCAGCCGCTTTCCGGACCTTGGCCAGTCCAGTACGCCGTACTGCCATCGGGTGACCTCCTGGCCCGGCTTGCGGTGTGCTGTGGATCACGTTCCCACAGGTCAAGCATAGCTTGGCGACAAAAGTGCGTAGTTATTGCGACATATCTGCCCTTTTCACGTGCTATCGAGCCGGATTGAGTGGCGCGGAATGAGGAATTTTAGCCGCTCGTCGTCCGCAAGGCGAGGATGTGAACGAACATGACATCTGATCCGTGGTGGTTCGACCAGTGGGGACTGGTCGCGTGTGTGCTTGCCTTGGCGGGGCTGGGGCGAGTCCTGTTCATGCTGTACGGGCGCACGAAGTAGCAGGACGGCCAAGACATGTCGTTCACCGTAAGGCTCGATGTGGCCAAGCTGATCCGGTCCGCCCGGCTGGCCGGCCTGAACTCGGACTACGCGCTGGCCAAGAAGATGGGCATCAACCGGTCGACGCTGAGTCGTGTCATCGACTCCGAACTTCAGCCCGGACCTGCGTTCATCGGTGGTGCGCTGGTCGCGCTGGACCCACTGCGGTTCGAGGACCTTTTCATGGTCGTACCGAACCAGAAGGCGGAGCGAACTCGATGACCAGGGATGAGTTGCTGTTCAACGCTTGGCTGACGAGCGTCAACCATCGGCTGGGCCGCTATGTCGTCCGACGTCTCGATGAGGCTAACCCCCTGGCCACAACCAGCTACACGGCTGGCCTGCTCGATGTGGAGACCCAACTCGGGAACGAACTGGTCGAGCTGGGCACCGCGTTGCTGCGCAAGGCGGCCGGACTGGAGTTTCCCGTCGAGTTCTCGATGGTGCAGCCGCGTACCCCGAAACCAGAGATCCCAGAGTTCTGAAGCGAGGTAAGGAAATGACAGACAACACGCTTACGGATGACACCCTGCCTACAGTCGCACAGGCTGCTATCAGCTATGCCAAACTCGGATGGCCTGTGCTGCCATCTGCCGTATGGCATGACGGTGCGTTTGTCCACCCGGTGAGCGGCGAACCGGTGGACGATGTGCCATTGCGGCCACGGGAGGAAGCGACCACTGACGTGACCCTGGTTCATGAGTGGTGGAACGCCGGAGGGAACTTCAGTCCCGCGATCCTTGGCGTGACTGGGCCGGCATTCGGCGTCGTCTCCGTGAGCGCCGACTGGACAGAGCAGATCATGGCCCATCGGTGGTTCACCACCAGACCGACGCCCGTATTGGTCATGCCAGGAATGCCCATTGCGCTGTTCGTCGTCCGGCCACCGTTCCCGGCCGGTTTCGGCCAGGACGAGATCCGCCGATTCAGTGACGGCTCGTTGGTCCCACTCCCCCCGACCGCCGCCGGAGAGACCACCGCGACCTGGCTGGTTTCGCCCTGGGAGACCGAGGGCAAGTTGCTCGTGGCACGTGAGTTCGCCGAACTCTTGAACAACCTGGAGAAGGCCGGAGCATGAGTAGCCACACCACGAGCCCGTTGTGGGACGAACAGGGGTTCGCGGCCTTCCTCCGGGGCCTCGCGGAGGACGACGCGCCGCGCCTGTTCGCGGTCGGCCTGGAGTACGGCGAACGCCATGATGCGCACGTCGCCGCCTATGGCATGGCCTTCGACGGGTACACGGAGGCCATCTCCCGCGACGGGACCTTCCGCGTGCAGACCACCAGCCCCGAGGACGTCTTGCGCTACTTCGATGACGAGAGCGTGAGCGCCCGTGTCGTGTGGCTGTCCGGGCCTTCCACGGCGAACCTGGACTCAACAGGTGAGCCTTCGTGCGTAAATGATCGAGAACGACGACCAAGACGAGAGGTCCGTCCGGGGCCTTGGCGGCAGGGTTCGATGAGCAGGAGGCACGTGACGCGCTGGTTCGTGCCTGCGCGGCGGCGAACTTGGAGGTTGCCGACCCCCAGCTCCTCCGCTTGGGCGAGAACGCCATCTTCCGTCTGAACGGCACCGGGACGGTCGTCCGAATCGCGCGGAACGACACGCATTGGGATGACGCGGTCAAGGAAGTGAACGTCGCGAAGTGGTTGGGCCGCAACGACTTCCCAAGCGCTCACACGATCGACGTTTCACAACCGCTCCTGGTTGACGGCGGCTACCCGATGACGTTCTGGGCGTTCATCGACGGCAGGAACGGCCAGCCGGAGGACGTGGGGACGTTGGGGACGCTGCTGCGGCGGCTGCACGCACTCCCCCGGCCTGGGTCGTTCGAGCTTCCGCAACAGGAGCTGCTGGCACGGGTCGAGCCGCGCATCGAGTCGGCCCCGATCGACGCCGGCGACAAGGACTTCCTGCTGGAACTCTGCGATCGGCTCGGCTCGGAGATCAGCGGCTTGGACTATGAGCTGCCGGTCGGTCCCGTGCACGGTGACGCCCCCGTGCAGAACCTCATGTTCACGGGCTCCGCACCGACGTTGATCGACTTCGAGGCATTCTCGTGGCGCCACCCGGAGTGGGACCTCGGCGTGACGGCCACGGAGTACATGACACATGACGGCAGGTTGATGGACGGCCGTCCGCAACCGTGCGTGGAAGCCGTTCCTGAAGCGCGCGGGCTACGAGTGGGTGACGTTCCGGACCTTCCGGCGCACGGTCGCCACGCTGCTCGACCAGGCGGGCCTGACCGCCCGCCAGATCGCGGACATCCTCGGCCACTCCCGGCCGTCGATGACGCAGGACGTCTACATGGGGCGGCGCTCGCCTGGCCGCGCTGGTGCGGACGCGCTGGACACCGTGATCAGCGGAGACGCCGCGAAAAACGGGGATAAACCGGGGAAGTGATCTTGGGACGCGAAAGCCCCAGGCTGTTGACCTGGGGCTTTGGTGGGCCGCCAGGGGCTCGAACCCTGAACCCGCGGATTAAAAGTCCGCTGCTCTGCCAGTTGAGCTAGCGGCCCGCTGCCCAGGTTAGTGGAAGACGGGCGGATGGTTCGACGGTGGTGACCTACGTGGTGCGCGCCACAGCGGGGTCAGGGGCGACGGCACGCCGGATGTCGGGTACCCGGAGGTGGACGCGGGTGGACTGAGCTGCGGTGTTCTGGCTGCATGATGTTGACGGGATCGGCACCGTCGACGGCGGTTCGGGTTGCGTCTCGGTTGGGACCGGTGTGTCGGATCGGCGGTTTGCGTGGATCACCGCCACCTTCGGGACGCCCACGTGCGTGATCGACGAGACCGTCATCCGGGAGCTTGGGCAGCATGGAGGGTGCCGTGCCGGGCGGGTCGGAGCCCAAGTCTTAGAGCGGCCACGTCGGCGGTGGTGTCCGGTCGGTCGGCGCTGGTGGCTCGCTGTCAGCGTTCCTCCGGGCACCGACCGACCGGTTGCCACCGGTGATCGCCTAGGACGGGTGCGAGGTCAGCGGGTGTTCTCCGTGCGAGCACGGCGCGTGGCCGTCGCGCACAACAACCGCAGGACGGTCAGGGCGCGATCCCCCCGTGGGCCGGGTACCAGCACGGCCGCGATCCCGGCGACCAGGAACACCACCGCAGCAGGCCCGTACCGCAGGACGACGGCCGCCGTCGCGATCGAGGCGGGTGCGCTGAGGAGTAAGTGGACAGACGTGTGCATGGAGCGCTCTCCTTCGAAAGCGAAGAGGGACACGCCCGGCACTCGGCCCGGCACGTCCTCCTCCACCCTGTGGAAGAAAGAACGCCTGCGCCTCCACGGCCAGCCGATCTCCGGGATCGGCCACCGAGTCAGGAGCAGACGACCTCGGACCGGTCCATCCTGGCACCACATGGAGCTCGAAGGCGATAGCTCGTTCAGGGGCTGCCCGCGTCCGACCGGTCGACCACCCGGACGCCCAGCGCTGACCCGGTTGAGGGCTGTCCGTCCTATGACGCAGCCCCGTGATGCCGCCCCGCGACGCCACCGTGTGCACGACCACACCGGGCCCGATGTGCCTGGGTACGGGGGGCGACGGCCCGGAGGTGGCTACGGCTCGATCGGGTAACGGGCGACTCGGGCGGGCTACGCTGGTGGACGTGCCTTCGGCTGCCCCCACGTTGAAGATCGGCCCCTACGCGGTCGATCCCGCCGTCGTGCTCGCGCCCATGGCGGGCATCACGAACGTGGCGTTCCGGCAGTTGTGCCGTGAGTTCGGCAGCCCGACGTCGCTCTACGTGTGCGAGATGATCACCGCGCGCGCGATCGTCGAACGCGATTCCAAGACCATGGAGATGATCACGTTCGGCGAGCACGAGCACCCGCGCTCGCTCCAGCTCTACGGCGTCGACCCCACCTCGATGAGCGAGGCGACGAAGCTGATCGTCGGCGAGGACCGCGCCGACCACATCGACATGAACTTCGGCTGCCCCGTCCCCAAGGTCACCCGCAAGGGTGGCGGGGCGGCGCTGCCGTACAAGAGGCAGTTGTTCCGGCAGATCGTGCGGGCCGCCGTGCGCGCCGCCGAGCCCGCCGGGGTGCCGGTGACGGTGAAGTTCCGGACCGGGATCGACGACGGCAACCTCACCTACCTGGACGCCGGGCGGATCGCCGAGGACGAGGGGGCGCGGGCCGTCGCGCTGCACGCCCGCACGGCCGCCCAGCGGTACTCGGGCCAGGCCGACTGGACCGCGATCGCGCGGCTCAAGGAAGCCGTGGCGACCGTCCCGGTGCTCGGCAACGGTGACATCTTCAGCGCCCGCGACGCGCTCGACATGGTCGCCCGGACCGGGTGCGACGGCGTGGTCGTCGGGCGCGGGTGCCTGGGCCGGCCGTGGCTGTTCGGCGAGCTCCAGGCCGCGTTCCGGGGCGAGCCGGTCCCGGCCGGACCGTCGCTGGGCAAGGTCGCGGACATCCTCGGGCGGCACGGGCGGCTGCTCGCGGCGCACGTCGGCGAGGAAAAGGGGCTGCGGGACCTGCGCAAGCACATGGCCTGGTACCTGAAGGGGTTCCCGGTCGGCGCGGAGCTGCGGCGCGCCCTCGCCATGGTGTCGACGCTCACCGAGCTGGACGACCTGCTCGGCGGGCTCGACCCCGACGCGGAGTTCCCGCAGGACGCCGAGGGGCCGCGCGGCCGGCAGGGGTCGCCCGCGAAGGTCGTGCTGCCCGAGGGCTGGCTGGACGACCCCGAGGACGCGATGACGCCGTCCGCCGAAGACATGCACTCGGGCGGCTGAGCCGGTGACGCGTGTCGTGACGGCGGTGCTGTGCGTCCTCGCGCTGGCCGGGTGCGGGTCCGCGGTGACCGGCACGGCCAAGGCGCTCCAGATCACCGACGTCGAGCGCACCCTCGTGACCAGCTACTTCACCGCGCTCAACGAGGCGGGCGCGCAGGGGATCGCGCAGCAGCGCGAACTGCTCGCCGACACCCAGCACCCGGACTTCCGCGACGACGACTGCAAGCTGCCCGACGGCACGATCCGGGTGCAGCCGACCATGTCGACGCTGCGGCTGGACCCGGACTGGACGCCGCCCGGCGACGACGAGCACCCGCGCGGCGTGGTGGTGGTCGTCGCGGTGACGCTGACCGTCGTGCGGGACGGCGTCGAGATCGGCAGCCAGATCGGCTCGCAGCACCTCATCCTCCTCAACGGGAAGACCTACGGCTTCGCGCCTTGTGCGAACTGACGGGTGCGCGAACCGCCCGCTGAGGGCACCGCGTGGAGCACGCTCCGGCTTGTTGATCACCGAACGTCACCAGTTCGGAGCAGTGCACGGTCAACCAGACGAGGGAAATCCTCCTTTGACGTGTCCTGCCGGCTCAAGCGCCGCCTCTTACAAGACGACACCTTGGGCAAGGAGGGAGGTGAGCGCGATGACCGCACTGCGACCGGAGGTCGCCGACTTCGACGGCAGCGGGGGCCCTGAACGGCCCCGACCCGCGTCGGAGGGCACCGGTCTGGTGCAACTGCACGAGTCGATCGCCGCGCTGCTCGCCTCTCGCGGCCAGTGGCGGCAGGCGTACCAGCACCTGCGGTCGGCGTTCGACCTGGTCTACGCCGACCAGGACGAACAGCCGCAGGTGCCCGAGCAGCTCCGCCGGGAGGTCGACCGGCTGCGCCGCGAGCACGCGGAGGCCCGCGAGCAGAGCCTCCGGGACAGCCTGACCGACAGCTACAACCGCCGGTACCTGGACCAACGCCTGCTCGGCATGGTGACCGAGCACGGCACGACCCCCTGGAGCCTGGCCATCGCGCTGATCGACCTGGACTGGTTCAAGCAGGTCAATGACACGTTCGGGCATCTCCTGGGTGATCGGGTGTTGCAACGCGTGGTCGAGTTGTTGCAGGAAGAACTGCCCGAGGGCGCGTTCTGCGCCCGCTACGGCGGCGAGGAGTTCGTGTTGGTGCTGCCCGGTGTGGACGCCGGGGCGGGCGTGGAGATCGCCGAGTCGGCCCGATTGCGTGTCGAGCGTCACGCCTGGGCTTCCCTGGCCCCCGGTTTGCGGGTGACCGTCAGCATCGGGTTGGCTTACGAGCCTCCGGCGGGGGACTCGCCGACGCGTCCTCCGGTCGCACCCGAACAGCAACTGCTCCGGGCGGACAGCCTGCTCTACACCGCCAAGCAGTCAGGACGGAATGCCGTTGCCTATCGGGAGAGCGGTCGGGTGCGTCTCGCGGGCGCTGCCGCCGGACGACGTGGAATCGCCGAACCGCGGGTTGCCGGTTACTAAGGTGTAACGGTTGCTCGCCCGTTCGGGGGTAGCGCGCTGCGCACTATCGAGTATGTAGCACCCCTGTATCACCAGGAGTGTTCGTCAGGACTGGCTGTCATCCGTACTATCGCCAAGGCAAGTGACACGCCGTTGGTGCAACCAATGTGTCCTTGATGTCGTCAACTCGTGATGACGACCCGCTACTGACCGAGGTTGAAGGGAGACCGGGTGCCCGACGAGCCCCGCCGTGGCGGCCCCGGACCCCGAGGTGACGAGCCTCCGCAGGACGACCAGCCGACCGGGCGCAGGCGACGGTCGCTGGAGGGCGGCGGCGGTCTGAGCGTTTCCGAGTTGCTGGAGCAGCACAGCCGCACGAACATCCCGCGCCCCGTGCCGCCGGAGGACCACGAACCCGAGCCGTCGGACCCGCCGCCGACCGGCCGCCGGGCCGCCCCGGAGCCCGAGGACACCCGTGGACCGTCCCCCGAGGACGGCCGCCACACCCCGGACTACTTCTCACCGTCGAACGAGGCTCCGCGAGGAGCGGGTCGCCGCGCGCGCCAGGCGTCCCCGGAGGACACCGGCCGCCGCGCGAGATCCGCACCCGAGGGCACCGGCCGCCGCGCGCGGCCGACCGCGCCGCCCCCGGCCGTGCCACCGGTGGCCCCGCCGCCGGCCGAGGACTCCGGACGGCGAGCCCGACCAACGCCCGAGGACACCGGTCGGCGCGCCCGGCCGGCACCTGAGGACACCGGGCGGCGTGCGCGTCCCGCAGTGTCGCCTGAGGACACCGGACGGCGAGCCGCGCCCACGCCTGAAGACACCGGACGACGGGCCAGGCCCGCTCCCGAGGACACCGGGCGACGGGCCAGGCCCGAGCGTCTCGCGCCGGCTGCCGACGACGTTCCGCGTGCTCCGGCGCGTGAGGACAGTGGGCGGCGCGGGCAGCCGGACGGGTTTGCGCCGTCACCCGAGAACACCGGTCGCCGTGCCGCACCGTCCCCTGAGGACGGTGCCCGGCGCGGCGGGCCCGGACCGCACGACGCTCGCAGGCCGGGCCCGGGGCCGGGAGATGGTGCCCGGCCGGAGGCCACTGGTCGACGGCCTCGCCCTGACGGAGTCCCCGGCCGCCGGTACCCGGCCGACGAGCCGCGCCGACCGGAGGCCACCGGTCGCCGGCCCCTGCCGAACCCGCCGATCACCGGCCCTCCCGCACCCAACGGTCCCGGGTCCCACGGTCCGGGGCCTGGTGGCCCTGGACCAGGCGGTCTTGCACCCGCTGGGCCGGCTCCGGACGCACGGCCGGCCGGTGGACCGGACGGCAGCGGACCGCGACGGGTCGCCGGACCCGAGGGCGGTCGTCGCCCCGCCGACGGTGGCACCGGCCCTCGCCGGCTTGCCGAGGGTGGGCCGGACGGCAGCGGGCCCCGCAGGCTTGTCGAAGGTGGACCTGACGGAAGTGGGCCCCGCCGGCTTGCTGAGGGTGGACCGGACGGAAGTGGGCCCCGCCGCCTGGCCGAAGGCGGACCGGACGGAAGTGGACCTCGCCGGCTGGCCGAAGGTGGGCCTGCTCAGCGGCGGCCTGCGGACGGTGGACCTGACGGCGGGCCGCGACGGCTCGCCGAGGGTGCGCCCCACGCGCCTCGACGGCCCGAGGGCGGACCGGACGGCTCCGGACCTCGACGACTGGCCGACGGCGGACCCGGTGCACCACGGCGTCCCGTCGACGGGCCTCCGGACGGCCCCGGTCCGCGCCGGCTCGCTCCTGAAGGCGGCCCCAACGCGCCGCGCCGCCCCGCCGAGGGCCGCCCCGCCGAGGGTGGTCCGGACGGCGGGCCCCGTCGCCTGGCCGAAGGGGCACCGGAGGGCACCGGCCCTCGTCGACTCGCCGAAGGCGGACCTGACGGCAGCGGACCCCGTCGGCTCGCCGAAGGCGGACCTGACGGCAGCGGACCGCGACGGCTCGCCGAGGGTGCGCCCGACGGCGCGCCCGGTGGTGGGGACGTCTCCGGGCGGTTGGCGGTCCCCGCCGGCCCCGAGCGCCGCGACCAGATCGACCCGGCCAGTCTCACCACCGAGATGGAGGCCATCAGCGACGACGTCAAGAAACGTCGCGAGGTCGACCACACGCTCGCCCGCTTCTCCGCGGTGCACGACGAGCTCGCCGAGCACGAGCGCCAGCGCAAGGAGCGCCGGCAGAAGCTCATGCCGTGGAAGGTCGAGCACGACGAGGAAGCGACCGTCTACACGTCCTCGGTGGAGGGTGACGACGACCCCGACGCCCCGCGCCGGCCGGTCCGCACCGCGCAGCACAGCAAGATCGTCCGCGTCGTCAAGGTGCTGTCGCTGACCGCCGCCGTGCTGGTGTTCGTCGCGACGGGCCTGGGCTGGGGCGCGATGCTCTACGTGGACAGCAAGATCACCGAGATCGACGCCCTCAACACCAACTCCGCCGCGGTGCACGAGGCCGAGAAGCAGTTGGGGGACGAGAACTTCCTCATCGTCGGGTCGGACAGCCGGGCCGGCGCGAAGGCCGAGGACGGGGTCGGCGACTCCGACGCCGAGCCGGGCGCGCGCTCCGACGTCCTGATGCTGGCCCACATCCCGGCCGACCGGAAGCGGGTCGTCGTGGTGTCCGTGCCGCGCGACCTGGAGATCACCCGGCCCGAGTGCGAGGAGTGGAACCCGCAGACCGCCGAGTACACCGGCAAGACCCTGCCCGTGCAGCAGGGCGCGAAGGCCAACCAGGCCTACGCGGACGGCGGGCCTCGGTGCGTGTCCAACTTGATGACCGAGATGACCGGGCTGACCATCAACCACTTCATCTCCGTGGACTTCAACGGGTTCAAGGGGATGGTGGACTCGGTCGGCAAGATCAAGGTCTGCGTGCCGAAGGTGATGGACGACGGCGAGCTGGGCATGATCTTCGACAAGCCCGGCCAGTACGAGATCGACGGCCAGAAGGCGCTCGACTACGTGCGGGCCCGGAAGGTCAAGAACGAGGAGTTCGGCGACTACGACCGGATCACCCGGCAGCAGAAGTTCCTGTCCTCGTTGCTGCGCACGGCGTTGTCCACCGAGATGCTGCTGAACCCGGGCAAGCTCAACGGCTTCCTGAACGCGTTCGCGGCGTCCACCGTGGGCCAGAACATCGGCGTGAAGGACATGCTGACCCTCGCGCAGTCGTTGCAGGGCATCGAAGCCGGCCGGGTCACCTTCGTCACGGTGCCGCACTACACCGACGACGGCCCCTCGCCGTCGGTCGACGACAACGTGGAGATGCTGGACATGAACGCCACGAAGGCGTTGTTCCAGGCGGTCATCGACGGCACCCCGCTCCCGGACGAGGCACCGCCGGCCAATCCCGTCGACCAGGGTCAGCCCACCACCGCGAAGGCCGCCGGTCCCAGGCAGGGCAAGGTGATCGACCCCAAGGGCCTCAAGGTCCAGGTGTTCAACGGCGACGAGGCCAACCCCCGCGCGGCGTCCCGGACCAAGAACTCGTTGGCGGAACTGGGTTACGAGGTGGTCAACAGCGGCAACGGCGAGCCCGCGACGCAGACCGTCATCAAGTACGGCACGGGTGGCGAGGACACGGCTTTCACGCTCGCGGCGTCGATTCCCGGTGCCACGCTGGAGGTCGACGAGTCCCAGGGCGGCGCGGTGACGCTCGTCATCGGTCCCGGGTGGGACGAGAAGATCGTCGCGCCGCAGGTGAACGGCTCTGCCGAGCCCGGCAAGACCACCCCGCCGCCCGACCTGGACGTGGTGAACGCGGGCAAGGACCCGTGCGCGCCGTAGCACGACCATCTGGACGTTTCGGGTTCACGCTCGGTTAACCGGGGTATGTCGCCAAGGCGACGACCTGCACGTACGCTGGCTGGCATGCGTGAGGCCTACCACGACCAGCTCGGACAACTCGCCGACCGGCTCGCCGACATGTGCGGCATGGCCGGTGACGCCATGGAGCGCGCGACGTCCGCGCTGCTCCAGGCAGACCTCGGCCTGGCCGAGCAGGTGATCGGCGACGACGTCAAGATCGACGACGTCCGCGCCAGCATCGAAGAGCAGGCGTACGCACTGCTCGCACTCCAGGCACCGGTCGCGACCGACCTGCGCATCGTGCTCGCGGTGATCCACGCCGCGGAGAGCGTCGAGCGCATGGGCGACCTGGCGCTGCACGTGGCCAAGGCCGCGCGCCGCAGGCACCCCAACCACGTGCTGTCGGACACCGTCGAGCCGTACTTCGCCGAGATGGGCCGCATCGCGGTCGAGCTCGCGCGGGAGGCGACCGACATCATCCGCACGCAGGACGTGGAGCGCGCGCGTTCGCTGGAGGACGCGGACGACGCGATGGACGACCTGCACCGGCACCTGTTCACGGTGATCATGGACAAGGAGTGGCCGCACGGCGTGCCCTCCGCTGTGGACACCACGCTGCTGGGCCGCTTCTACGAGCGCTTCGCCGACCACGCGGTGTCGGTGGCCAAGCGGACCGTCTACGTCGTCACCGGCCGGATGCCCGGCTACGGCGACGACTTGGAAGCCTGATCCCCGGACGACCGCCGCCCCCGACCGGATTCCGGTCGGGGGCGGCTTCGTCGGTGCGCCGGCCGGGTTCGTCGCGCTAGCGCGTGTTTCATATGTGGCGTAGCCAGATGTTGATGGCGGCGATGTCGATGGTGGCCTGGTAGCGGACGGCGAGTTTGTCGTAGCGGGTGG